>NZ_BAABWO010000007.1:0-282233 GCF_040362745.1 Colwellia sp. KU-HH00111
CTCGTCGGACTCATAACCCGAAGTTACAATATAAGTGGCTCCCGCAACCATCTTTCACATGTATTACCTGCCATGCTCGTTGCTATTTTCTCTTGGTATTGAATACCTAAAGTGATGATATCACTACGTGCGCAATAATTTGGTGTTGAACGGTTTGAAGATTCAGCCAAAATTACAAAGCACGAAATAGATTCGCATCCCAAACGTATTATATGTCTCAGCCACGTTTTAAACATCGTCTTTCAAACGGTCTTCAAATTCAATTAGAAACTATTTTGTTAACAAGTTTTTAAAACCAATACATCAATTGAAGAGCCCATAGTTGCCAGTATTCTTCTTTATTTACACGTGGTTCAGGTATTAACACAGGAGTTAACCTTGCAGTGCCTTGGATCCAATGATGCTCGAATTGTAGTTCAATCTTTGACGCAATTCTATATTTAAGCCCAAGGGTAGTATCGTATTGATAACCAAAGTAATGAGGTACTCCGCCACCAGAATTCAACGCTAGTTGACGACCATGCTTATCGTTTTTATTGGCATAATAATGTTCATATCGACCTAAAAATTGTAACTTAGGTGTAATACTATATTGTGCTTGAACATAACCGCCTTGTCCCTTTGAATCACTGATAAATTCAGGGACGACTAAGCCATAAAGCTTTATGTTTTCTTGCAAGATTTCTGCACTAAATGTCCAGTGTTCAGCCTGATATTCAGCATTAGCATAAAACCTTTCTAAGTCTAATCCTCCATTGATAAAGCCATCATTTTGTCCATTTTTATAAGTAAAGTCAGCATTAGTTGTGGCCAAACCAAACTTCCATTGAGATAAACTAGGTCGCCAATATATACTCCCTTGAAAGTCATTCTCTTGCGTCAATCTTCCTGTTGATGTGCTGCCCATTAAAAGCGTTGTTTGCTCTTTAGAAACAGGGGAAATACCAATGCTTGCTGTAATATCAATATCACCCAATCTTTCATGTGAGTAACGTGCAGCAATTGCGCCGCCGTCACCTCCAATAGACATATCACGTGTACCATCAAAATATACGGATTGAGGTAGTACTATACTCGGCCTTGTCATAGGAACATCGCGTGTACTTGAATACAGCCAATGATAGTTTTTAATACGTCCTAAATATAATTTAGTTTGCCAATTTTCTGTATTATGTAATGCCCATTCAAGTAATAAATAATCGAGTCTTAAACCTTTGTCGTATCGATTACCACCATTGAGATACACTCCTTGCCCGGCAAAACGAAGATCGTCTGTGAATTGATAAGATGCATTCAGTCCCATTTCAGTCAATTTGAATGATACACCTTGATCATCACTCACAAAATCACTGCCGCTTACGTCAATAACACCTTGTGCGATAAAGCCATGAATTTGAACATCGTCACTACTACCAATATTGTTGCCAAAAGCAAACCCAGCAATAAGTAAATAACTAGCCAAGAGTATTGTTATTAATCCTTTATTCACTTTCCTTACCTTATTATTTTGTAATGTTAATAACATTGACATGCTGATTTTCCTTATTCAATATCTCAACATAACCGATTGAGCCACGTGTAGTACTTACCGCGTGTATAAGTTCGGCTTGAGAATTAACTATTTTTGGTGCAACGCCTAACCCTGAAAAGGTTAGCTTATTCCATATGCTATCTAATTGATATGGGAAGATGTGTAGCATATCTTTTGAGAAGGTTTTATGCACAGGATGCTGACTAGGTAAAACAAATACCATAATTGCTTCATTATTTGGCCAACGTATCTGCCGTACAGAATAAATTCTACGAAGCTGTGATGACGAAAGAGATTTTAGCTTAACGGACTGATGAGCAATTACTTGCAAGCTATGTGATTTTAAACACATTAACCCGAATAGCAATAAGATACTAATTTTAAGAATTAATTGAGTAATAACAACATCCTTATAAAGATCACTACCATCGAAGAACACCTAATGTGTAAGATTATGCACTGACAACTGATATGAATGCAATAAATTATAAATACGTTGAACTACTTAACAAAAGATACTGATGTACCATGTTTTTTTGCGACATACATGGCTTGATCTGTAGCATGAATAAACACTGCTAAATCATCTTGTTGATCGGTATATATTCCTGCACCAATGCTGGCACTAATATTAACCGAGTGTCCTTGAGTTACAATTGGCTCGGCAATAATTTTGTTTATTTTCGAGCAAATTTTTTCGAGCACCTTTTGTCTATTTGAAACGTCAGTTAGATTGAGTAAAATAAGAAACTCATCTCCACCTTCTCTAAAAGCAATATCATCGAACCGCACAGTTTCTCTTAACCGATTAGCAACAATTTTTAAAATTTGATCACCCATTCTATGACCCAAATTATCGTTAATAGGCTTGAACTTGTTGAGATCTAGATATAAAACCCCTGTTGCTAGCCATGTGGTATGAACTCTACTGTCAGCTTTTAATATTTCATGTAAATAGCGGCGATTGAATAGCCCAGTGAGTATGTCAATATTTGATTGGGTTTCAAGTTCTGATATTCTATTTTGAACTGAGGTGAAGTCTTGTAGTATGGCAACGCCATAGAGTTCTTCACCAATATGGGCGCTGGCAATAGATATTCTGCTGGCGAATTTATTGCCTTGTGCATCTACACAGGGTATTAAATTACGCTCTGTCATCTCTTTGGCTGGTGCATGAGAGCAGATGTATTTTTCAGTAAGTTTAGCATGATTCAAGTGCTTAATAGGCGTGGTCAAGTCTTCAATGTGACATTGCAGCATTTGTGCTTTCGAATAGCCAAATAAATGTAAACAGGCAGTATTTGCAAATACTATTTCAGAAGCATTATTTGATATTAAAATTGGCTGCGCTAAAAATTCAAGAAAACTTCCTACTTCTGTTAAGGATTTCATTCAATTATTGGCCTAATCATTGACGTACTGTTATTAGTATTGAGTTTAGCAGCTTATTGACTGTTTGCTATACGAATTGATGCTTTAGTTATCTTAATTGAGTCCTTAGTTTTTCCTGTTCTAGTACCTAACGCTTCAATTTTTGCCAAAGCGCCCTCGTTATCTTCAATAACTTTACCAAAGACAGTATGCTTTCCATCTAAAAACGGGGTTGCTGAGAAGGTGATAAAGAACTGACTACCATCAGTACCAGGTCCTGCGTTTGCCATACTCAATACGCCTGCCTTGCTATGGTTTGGTTTGCCTGAAAACTCTCCTTCATATTTATAGCCTGGGTATCCTGCACCCGTGCCTGTAGGGTCTCCTCCTTGGGCCATAAAGCCAGGAATGACACGATGAAAGGTAACATCATCATAAAAGCCCAACTTGGTTAAATATATTGTACTGGATACATGCATGGGTGCAGATTCAGAGAATAACTCAAGCGTCACCTTACCTTGGTTTGTTTGTAGCTCCCAGAAATAGGTTTTACCTTGTGTAAAAGTAAGTAAGGGAGGGGTGTTTAATTGAGTTTTCCAATTAGGATCAGATTTATCAATAGCTTGCTTACTAATAAAACGTTCTATTTTTTGTATTGCTGGATCTTTGCCGCAACAAGCTGTTAGGGCAATTAACAAAAGAAAAGTGGATATTGTTTTGAAAAAAGTATTTATAGTCATTGTTATAATCTTATGCGGTCGGCTGATGTTCAAGTGTTTAAGTGTTTAAGTGTTTAAGTGTTTAAGTTTAAAGCAACTCAAGATTGATTACATTAACGTTTGTGCTTGCTTACTGTTTTTTCACAGAATGAGGTGTTTATTTAGAAATTAATGACGTTTTCGATAATAAGTTTTAGGTAATAAACAGCTATAAATTATAAGTAATGTATAAAGAGTGCTGGGGCTATCAAGATTGATATATAAGAGTAGTGTTTTAAGTATACTGAAGAGGTTTTATAGTATAAAGATGGTACCCGGAGCCGGACTTGAACCGGCACGCTTTTCGGCGAGGGATTTTAAATCCCTTGTGTCTACCAATTCCACCACCCGGGCATAGTTATCTTAATGATAAAGGGAGTTTTTTATAGTAGGAGATTGGAAACCTACTTGTTCTTTAAATTTGGAGCGGCTAACGAGACTCGAACTCGTGACATTCACGTTGGCAACGTGATGCTCTACCAGCTGAGCTACAGCCGCTTCATAGAGCTTGTACTTTTAAAACAATGTTGGAGCGGCTAACGAGACTCGAACTCGTGACATTCACGTTGGCAACGTGATGCTCTACCAGCTGAGCTACAGCCGCTTCATTAGAGCTTGTACTTTATAACGTTCATTTCGTTAAAAATGAGCGCGCATTCTAGCGTACCTAAACTGTTTTGACAACAGCAAAAACACACTTTTTTCTCAACCTTTGTTGATGAAATGGTACCCGGAGCCGGACTTGAACCGGCACGCTTTTCGGCGAGGGATTTTAAATCCCTTGTGTCTACCAATTCCACCACCCGGGCATCATGGAGGCGGGTCCCGGAGTCGAACCGAGGTCCACGGATTTGCAATCCGCTGCATAGCCATTCTGCCAACCCGCCATTTTATCAACACGAGTTGAGGTGCATTCCTTTGGAATTTCAGCTTAAAACAAGTTAAATATTGGAGCGGCTAACGAGACTCGAACTCGTGACATTCACGTTGGCAACGTGATGCTCTACCAGCTGAGCTACAGCCGCTTCATTAGAGCTTGTTCTTTTTTAAACTATCTTGGAGCGGCTAACGAGACTACTCTCATCAACATAAGTCGTGACATTCACGTTGGTAACGTGATGCTCTACCAGCTGAGCTACAGCCGCTTCATTTGTTGACTCCTTGTCAACGGAAACGCATTCTACATCGAATTGAGTTACAGTCAACTATTAAATTCTTTTTTTATATCGACTGCTCAAAAAGCAGCTGATTTGATGTTATTTTATCTGTTATTTTTTTAGCTCAGGCCATGCAGCTTTGAAATAACTCACTAAAGTTGAAACCGTTAAAACTGTTGCAATAGCGTAAAACAAATAAGACGCGTAATTGATTACTTCATGAGGTAAATAAAATAAAATAAGTGGGATGTCATAATCTGGCCGCCAAATTAAGCCCATAATACCTAACATTTGAGCAGCTGTTTTGTATTTGCCCATTTCAGAAACCGCAATAAGGTCTCTTTTGCCACGAGAAGACATAAACTCTCTTAAGCCACTAATAAATATTTCACGGGCTATCATGATGATGGCTGGAATAGCCACTAGCCATGTTTGATAATCTTGTACTATCATAACGAGCGCCGCAACCACCATAAGTTTATCGGCTACGGGGTCAATAAATGCACCAAATGCAGAAGATTGGTTGAGTTTTCTTGCTAAATAGCCATCTAAGGCGTCACTAATTGATGCCGTCCAGAATATCGCAAAAGCGCCAAAGTGGCTCCATGATAGCGGTAAATAGAATACAATAAGAAAAACAGGGATCAAAATGATCCGAAAGAGTGTTATTTGATTAGGTAGTGTCCACATAGTTTTTATTTTAGTTAGAGGCTTGTCTGTAAAAATTCCGCTTTCATTCTACACAGGATTGGCAATTAGATATAGTCACTTATTATGTAATGCGTCATAAATATTTTTTGCTAATACTTTACTGATCCCTGGCACTTTTTCTAATTCGTTAATATCAGCTTTATTAACCTCTTGAATGCCACCTAAATGTGCCAGCAGCGCTTGCCGTTTTTTAGTTCCAACTCCTTCAATATTTTCTAATACAGATTTCTTACTTGCTTTTTGTCTTTTTGCGCGATGTCCGGCAATGGCAAAGCGGTGTGATTCATCGCGAATATGTTGAACTAAATGCAGTGCAGGGGAGGTCGCTGGTAATGATATTAGTTGATGAGACCCTGCTAAAATTAAGGTTTCTAACCCCGGTTTACGTGACTCTCCTTTAGCAACACCCACTAATAAAGGTATTCTTTCAAATTGTTGTTTAGTGCTTAATTGTGCAAAAAACTGTTCAGCTCTGGCTAATTGCCCTTTACCACCATCGATAAACACAATGTCGGGCATTTTTTTTACACCATCTGTCACCGACGAGTTACTTTCTGCATCACTTGGTTTTAGCTTGCCGTAGCGCTTATTTAAAGCAAAAGACATGGCAGCGTAATCATCGCCAGGGGTAATGCCATGCACGTTATAGCGTCTATAATCTGATTTTACCGGACCATCTTGATTAAACACCACATTAGATGCAATGGTTTGTTGCCCCATTGTGTGGCTAATATCAAAGCATTCAATGCGATGAATGCCATTAGCAAGCTCAAATACTTCATTTAATGCGACGAATCTTGCTTGCATTGATTCTTTGTGGCTATTACGAGTTAATAGCGCGGTTTGTGCGTTGGTCGATGCAAGTTTGATATATTGCCTGCGCTCGGAGCGGGTTTTGGTTGATATTTTTACATCATGCTCAGCTTGTTGTGAAAGTAGGTTTGCTAACTCAGTCACCAGCTCAAAATCAAAAGGAGCCACTATTTCTTTGGGAATAGTGCCATGATTATTACCGTCGCCTAATTCATTTCCTAGATAATGCTGACCAATAAATGCCTGAATTATTTCTGAATCACTTGTTTCATTGGGGACGACTGGAAAGTAACTTTTACTGCCCAATATTTTATGGTCACGAATGCAAAGTAAATGTATACATACTTGTGATTTTAACCGATAGAGGCCGATAACATCCATTTCGGCTGTAACGCCACTTACATATTGTTGTTGTTGTACTTTTCTTAACGTAGTAATTTGGTCACGAAATTTTGCGGCCTGCTCAAAATCTAATCGATGACTGGCTGATTCCATTTTTTCAACAAGCTGCTCAATAACCATTGAGCTTTTTCCTTTGAGGAATAGTTTTGCTAGCGCTACTTGCTGTTGATAGTCGTCGTTAGTTACTTTATCAACGCACGGTGCTAGGCATCGCCCTAATTGGTGCTGTAAACATGGGCGAGAACGTGCTCGATAATAACTGTCTTCACATTGTCGAATAGGAAATATTTTTTGAATTAAACGTAAACTCTCCCAAACTGCGCCTACACTAGGGAAAGGGCCGAAATAGTCACCTTTTACCCTTTTACCACCACGATGAAGCCCTAATTTCGGATGTTTATGAGCGGTAATTAGTAAATAAGGGTAAGACTTATCATCACGTAATAAAATATTGTATTTGGGCTGGTACTTTTTGATGTAGTTATTTTCAAGGATCAAGGCTTCCCCTTCAGTATGGGTAACCGTTACATCAATTGCACATATTTGTTTTACCAAGGCTTTGGTTTTTACTGAGCCGACATCTTTGCGAAAATAACTCGCTAACCTATTTTTTAAATGTTTGGCTTTTCCAACATATATTACTGTTTGCTCTGCGTTATACATACGGTATACGCCAGCTTGGTCAGTAACAGAGTTTAAAAAAGCTTCGCTATCAAAATTAAGCTTGGGTGGTATTGGGGTACTTGCAGACACAATTATAACTTTTCGGTGTTGATCATGCCGTAACGAATTGCTAAGTGCGTTAATTCAACATCGTTACCAACGCCGAGTTTTTCAAACATGCGGTAACGATAGCTGTTAATAGTTTTGGTACTTAAGTGCAAATGCTCGGAGATTACGGGCACTTTTTCACCGCGGGTAACCATAAGCATAATTTGTAGTTCACGATCGGATAACTCGCTAAAAGGGTTTTCTTCAGCGGACTTAAACTGGCTTAATGCCATTTGTTGGGCGATGTTTGCTGGCAAGTAGCGTTGCCCACTGTGAACTTGTCGGATAGCATTAACCATCTCTTGTGAAGCCGTGCCTTTGGTTAAATACCCTGAAGCGCCAATTTGCATGACTTTCGTTGGAAATGGATCTTCGGTATGCGCGGTCAATATGATCACTTTAGCTTCAGGAGCAAAACGTAAAATCTTCTTGGTTGCTTCAAGGCCGCCCATGCCAGGCATGTCCATATCCATTAAAATAACATCAGCTTCAGTTTGACGACAAAACTTGACTGCATCTTCACCGGTTTTACATTCTTTTAACACCTTAAAGCCTTTCACTTCATTCAGTATTTTACTAACACCTGTTCGTACAAGTTCGTGATCATCAACTAATAATATATTTATCAATGGAAACTGCCTTTATAAGTCGTTATTTTTTAGCCAACTATTGAGTAGGCCAATTTGACCATTTTTATATGCTGCATAGGTTAAGCGTACTGCATTACTTAAAATAATACTATCTGACCAATTCGTTTGCTCAGAAATTAATTGATAGCACACCTTTGCTTCAGGAGATAGGTAACCACGCATCTCTTGTTTTCCGCGCTCTTTTTGCCTTTCGCGATAGCGTTTTTGCTTTTCAGCATTGGTCATTGCTTTTTTTTTAGTTTTTACCGAATCGTCCATTTATTTCTCGATACGTTTTATGGTCTACTCTATTTAAGCACTATGTTACTCCGACAAGTTAATTTTGCAATATCATAGCGAGTACAAATAACAGGATAAAAATTGATTTTTATCATTAAAACCTATTTATTTCACTGTTCGGAGTTGTTTAGTGTACAAGTGTTCGCTAAAGTAGCGGCCACAAATTATTTCATACTCAAGTAATCGCTGTAAATAGACTTTATTCCTTGAGTACACAACAATTATAGGTAAAAACACTTATGGCTATGGCACAACAAAGTTCATACGATAAAGCTGACTTAATAAAAGCGGGTACAGGTGAAATGTTCGGCGAAGGAAACTCGCAGCTTCCTTCAGACAATATGCTGATGATGGATCGCATTCTAACCATCACAGAAGAAGGTGGTGAGCATGGCAAAGGTTATATCGAAGCAGAGTTAGATATTACTCCGGATTTATGGTTCTTTGATTGCCACTTTAAAGGGGACCCTGTAATGCCGGGTTGTCTAGGTTTGGATGCGATGTGGCAGCTTGTGGGTTTCTTCTTGGCTTGGACTGGTGGTCCGGGTAGAGGACGTGCTTTAGGTGTGGGTGAAGTGAAGTTTACCGGTCAAATATTACCTACCGCCAAAAAAGTTTCGTTTAGAATTGATTTCAAGCGTGTTATTAAACGTAAGTTATATATGGGCTTAGCTGACGGCTCTGTTAGTGTTGATGGCCGTGAAATATATACAGCCAAAGATTTGAAGGTAGGGTTGTTTACTGATACCACTAAGTTTTAATACGACTTAACGAGAAAAGGGGATATTTCCTCTTTTCTTTGTCGGACTGAAGTCCGCCCTACATTGGTGATGCCGTCTGTTGGGGGATATTTCCTCTTTTCTTTGTCGGACTGCGCTACATGGATGTAGCTAATTAGAGAATGCAGGACGCACATTCTCTTGAAGTCCGCCCTACATTGGTGATGCAGTTTGTAGGGGTAAGTTATTGCCCGTTATTTATTTTTCTTCTTTAGTATCTTGCTGTGATAAAGGCGCATTAAAAGGGATGTTAAAATTTTCCGACAATTCAAAGTCACCTTCGGCTGAAACTAACTTGTTATCTTCAAATTTTATAGTGAAATTTTTCTGTGTGTTAAGTTTTTCACTTCGTCCTGACTTAAAGCGATATACATAGTTCCAACTATCAGAATCAAACGCATCAATAACAACAGGGCTCCCTAATACAAACTTAACTTGTTCTTTAGTCATACCTACTTGTATTTTATTTATGGTTTTCTGTTCGAGGTAATTTCCTTGAGGAATATCAATGCGATATATCCAACTTGAACAAGCAGAAAGTGATAAAGTTAGAGCAATAATAGAGGTGCGGAGTAACATGAAAATTTACTTTCCTTAAATACAAATGAGTAACAAATAAGTTCAGCTGAAGTATTAAGGGTTAACTTAAGTATCAAGACCAAAAGACACAGCTTTATATTAGCGCATAAAGCGCGAGCAGGGATAATAACCAAGCACGAGGTTAGATACAAAGCTATTTTTCAAAATTTTTGTTTTCAAACTGAAAAATAAACGTCTAACTTGCTAACAATTCTTGTGCATTTGCTAGACTGTGCTCAGATATTTTATCTCCAGCGAGTAAACGAGCAATTTCTTTGACTCGACTTTGTTGGCTAAGTTCCGTAATTTTTGTTTCAGTATATTCACCATCAGTTAATTTACTGACAAAAAATTGCTGATGTCCTTTACAAGCTACTTGAGGTAAATGAGTAACACATATTACTTGAGTATTGCTAGCAAGTTGTTGCAGTTTACTGCCAACCATTGCTGCTGTAGGCCCGCTGATCCCCACATCAACTTCATCAAAAATAAGTACAGGTGTGACTACTTTATCAGCCAGAATAACTTGCATGGCTAAACTTATTCTTGAGAGTTCTCCACCTGAGGCAACTTTGCTCATCGCCTCTAATCCTTGACCTGGATTGATACTTACTAGAAAATCAATTTTATCCAAACCATTGGCATTCATCGTGACATGCTCTTGATCCCTTGCGTTGGCATTAGCAGGCTCTATGGCAATGTGGAATTGCCCTTGAGGCATATTTAATTCGTGCATGCTGGTGCTAATCAATTGCCCTAATTTTTTTGCTGCACACTTTCTGGAGGAGGATAAGGTTAATCCTGCCTCTTGGTATAATTGTTCAGTTTTGGCTATTTGCGTAATCACTTCATCAATTCTTGACTCATCGTTGGAGATCGCTGCTAGTTTTTGTCTTAATTCTTGATGGAAATTGACTAAGCTTTCGGGTGGTAAGCTATGTTTCTTTGCTAGTTGTAATGCTGCAGAATAGCGTTCTTCGATTATGGCATAGGCTTGGGGATCTAATTCAAGATCCTGATAATAATGTTTAAGATCAGTACCTGCTTCATCAAGTTGCACTAATGAATCGTTAAGTATCGACGCAACATTAGCAAGCCGGCTATCAAGGCGAGCCAAGGCACTAATATTTTCGCTACATTGCTGTAAGGAATCGAGTATATTAAAGCGTTCATTTTCAGTTAAGGTTTGCAGCGACTGCAAGGTACAATCAAGTAAATCTTGTGCATTAGCATGGCGCTTATAATCACTTTCTAAGGTTTCAAATTCACCTGATTGCAAAGCAAAATCATCAAGTTCGTTGACTTGGTATTGTAGTAGTTGTTGTTGTGCTTCACGTTGCTGTTTATTTTGTTGCAACTGGGTCAACTCTTTCGTTAGCTTATGCCATTGGTGGTAATAATGCTTCACTTCTTCAAGAAGGGGTTTATGGTCAGCATACTCATCGAGTAGTTTACATTGTTGAGATGACTTAACGATTAACTGGTGATCATGCTGTCCATGGATATTGATCAGTAATTGACCGATTTCTTTTAATTGTACCAAGGGTACTTGGCTACCATTAATGTAAGCTTTAGAGCGACCTTCAGCAGAGATGACTCGGCGCAAAATACATTCACAGCTCGACTCTAATTGTAAATCATGCTGCGCTAACCATTGCTGAGCATTGATATTATTGTGGGTATCAAAAGTGGCAGCCAGCTCAGCTTTTTTGCTGTTAGGGCGCACTACATTGGTTGTGGCTCTATCACCTAAACACAAACCTAAGGCATCAATGGCGATTGATTTTCCCGCCCCTGTTTCACCTGTGATTGTAGTCATGCCTGATTGCCAATCAATATCGAGCGATTTTACTATGGCGAAATTTTGAATGTTAAGTTGTAAAAGCATAATAGTGCGCACCCGAATTACTGTATAAATACTTAGCTGTTAATTTATACAGTAATCACGAATAATGCAAATGTTTTTTACGATGCTACTGACAGAAATTTGTCATACTATATGAATGCTGTTAGAACAGTTTGTTACCCCAGCTAAGCTTGCTTCGCAAAACATTAAAGTAATCGTGATCTAAAGGATGCACTAAACGAATGGTGTACTCACTTTTTTTAATAATGACTTCATCACCAGGCATAACTGCTAATATGACATGACCGTCACAGCTAACTTGCAAGCTCTCTTGGTTTTCATTAGCGAGTTTTAGCTTTATTTCACTATTACCATCAACCACAATAGGTCTGCTTGTGAGTGTGTGAGGAAACATGGGGACTAAAGATAAAGCATTTAAATTTGGTGTTAATATTGGTCCACCAGCCGACATTGAATAGGCTGTAGAGCCAGTGGGTGTTGAAATAATTAAGCCATCAGATCGCTGGCTAAACATAAAGCTGCCGTCAATGTAAACTTCAAACTCAATCATGCTGGCCACCTTACCGGCATGAAGTACGGCTTCGTTTACTGCGCCATTTGCGCTTTTTAGCTTGCCGTGACGATATACTTCGGCTTCAATAATAAA
Source organism: Colwellia sp. KU-HH00111 (assembly GCF_040362745.1). Classification (NCBI taxonomy): domain Bacteria; kingdom Pseudomonadati; phylum Pseudomonadota; class Gammaproteobacteria; order Alteromonadales; family Colwelliaceae; genus Colwellia; species Colwellia sp. KU-HH00111. The sequence continues at coordinate 12,315 of NZ_BAABWO010000007.1, forward strand.
GCGTTGTTCAGACCGAGACTCTCCAGCCAAAATTTTGCTTAATGGTTCGATTATTTCATCAGGTGAAAGATCGGTCAAAAAACCTAAATTACCACGGTTAACACCAATGACGCCAATATCGTAGCAAGCTAGCACACGCGCCGCACCTAACATATAGCCATCGCCACCGATTACAATAGCTAGGTCTGCTTGCTCGCCAATGTCGGTAAGTGAACAAACCGTACTATTTTCAATCGTTACCGAGCTGGCTACAGAACTTTCTATTAATATTTGATAATTATTTTGAGCTAAATATTGGTGTAATGCTAATATTGTTGTACTGGCACCTTGATGATTAGGCTTTCCAATAAGGCCAATTGTTTTATAGTGTTGAGCCATAACAGTAATTTCGTGATGATATTGTCTTTAAGGGAAGTTTCCCCCTATTTGAATGGCTTGTAAAGTTTGTATTTGATAAAATGATTTTTATTTTCTGGTTAGAAGGGCTTGATTAGTAAAAGCTCGACCCCATTATTAGCATCATTGCGTTTTTATTATTGTATAGTTATTAAGATTTAATTGGAGTTTTTTCATGACGACACAGTCAAACACACCTGACAATGCACAAGGTGCAGAGTTAACACCAGAGCAACTTGCTGATGAAATAGTGCAGCAAGCGGAAGAGCAAGTTGAAGAGCAACATGAGCATGCTCATGAAGTTATTAATGAAGAACAAGAGCGAATTAATGAATTAGAATTAGCATTAGCTACAGCTCAATCAACCGTTTTAGAGCAAAAAGACTCTGTTGTTCGTGCAAAAGCTGAAGTTGATAATGTTCGCAGACGGGCTGCTCAAGATGTAGAAAAAGCGCGTAAATTTGCGTTAGAAAAATTTGCCAGTGAGATGATCACTGTGGTTGATAACCTCGAACGCGGATTAGCCACAATTGATGCTGAAGCTGAAGAACAAAAAGCAACCTTTGAAGGTATTAACTTAACGCTTCAAGGATTAATGGCCGGGTTAGAGAAATTTGGGGTAAAAGCAATCGACCCTCAAGATCAACCTTTTAACCCTGAATTCCATCAAGCTATGTCAATGCAAGAAGTGCCTGATGTTGCCCCGAATACTGTGATTGCGGTCATGCAAAAAGGCTATGAATTAAATAGTCGATTAATTCGTCCTGCAATGGTCATGGTATCTAAAGCTGCAGGTGTTGACACTCAAGCGTAGTGATCCTATTTATCACATGAATATTATCTTTTAATTGATAATAAGCTTTCAAATACAGATCCGCTAATGCAAATTGGCGGATTTTTTGTTTTTTAACTTGCTGAAATTTTACAAAATAAATATTTTTTTACAATTATCCATTGAAAAGCAATTTGCTGACCCCACTTACTATTCAACAACAAATTAGATTAACTTTTACTTCTACTGACCCAAGAGTTCAGTAAAGTAAACATATAGAATAGGAGCTCCCATCATGGGTAAAATAATCGGTATTGACCTAGGAACAACTAACTCATGTGTTGCTGTTTTAGACGGCGACAGTGTACGTGTAATTGAAAATGCAGAAGGCGATCGTACAACTCCTTCAATCATTGCATACACAGAAGAGGGCGAAACATTAGTAGGTCAACCTGCTAAACGCCAATCAGTAACCAACCCAAAAAACACTTTGTTTGCTATCAAGCGTTTAATTGGCCGTCGTTTTGAAGATGAAGAAGTTCAACGTGATATTAAAATAATGCCTTTTGGCATTGTTAAAGCTGATAACGGCGATGCTTGGGTGACTGCACGTGACAAAAATGTTGCTCCACCACAAGTATCTGCTGAAGTTTTAGCGAAAATGAAAAAAACAGCTGAAGATTACTTAGGTGAAAAAGTCACTGAAGCGGTTATTACCGTACCTGCATATTTCAACGATTCACAACGTCAAGCAACAAAAGATGCTGGTCGTATCGCAGGTCTTGATGTTAAACGTATTATTAACGAGCCAACTGCTGCAGCGCTTGCATACGGTATGGACAAGCAAGAAGGCGATAAAGTCGTTGCTGTATACGATTTAGGTGGTGGTACATTCGATATCTCAATTATTGAAATTGATGAAGTTGATGGCGAGCATACCTTTGAAGTATTAGCGACTAATGGTGATACTCACTTAGGTGGTGAAGATTTTGATAACCGTTTAATTAATTACCTTGTTGATGAATTCAAAAAAGATCAAGGTATGGATTTAACTCAAGATCCATTGGCAATGCAACGCTTAAAAGAAGCAGCTGAAAAAGCTAAATGTGAACTGTCTTCAGCACAGCAAACAGATGTGAACTTACCTTATATTACTGCTGATGGCTCTGGTCCTAAGCATATGAATATTAAAGTTACTCGAGCTAAGTTAGAGTCTTTAGTAGAAGATATGGTTAAGGCGACTTTAGAGCCACTTAAAAGAGCACTTAAAGATGCAGATTTATCAGTAAGTGATGTAAATGACATCATTTTGGTTGGTGGTCAATCTCGTATGCCTATGGTGCAAAAAGCGGTTACAGACTTCTTTGGTAAAGAGCCACGTAAAGATGTTAACCCTGATGAAGCGGTAGCTTCAGGTGCTGCGATTCAAGCGGGTGTACTTTCTGGTGATGTAACTGACGTATTATTATTAGATGTTACGCCATTGTCACTAGGTATTGAAACCATGGGTGGTGTGATGACTAAAGTTATCGACAAAAATACCACTATCCCAACGAAGCAATCTCAAACGTTCTCAACGGCTGATGATAACCAAGCGGCAGTAACTGTTCATGTTGTTCAAGGTGAGCGTAAGCAAGCTAGCGCTAACAAATCACTGGGTCAGTTTAACCTTGAAGGTATTGATCCTGCGCCACGTGGTACACCGCAAATTGAAGTAACATTTGATATTGATGCCGATGGTATCTTACATGTTACGGCTAAAGATAAGAACACAGGTAAAGAGCAAAAAATTACCATTAAAGCTTCTTCTGGTTTATCAGATGAAGAAGTAGAACAAATGGTAAATGATGCAGAAGCTAATGCTGATGAAGATGCTAAATTTGAAGAGCTAGTAACTGCACGTAACCAAGCTGACGGCATGGTTCATGCGACTCGCAAGCAAGTTGAAGAAGCTGGCGATGACTTACCAAGCGAAGACAAAGAGAAAATTGAAGCGGCTATTGTTGAACTTGAAACAGCACTTAAGGGTGATGATAAAGCAGACATTGATGCTAAATCTCAAGCATTAATGGAAGCGTCAGCTAAATTAATGGAACTTGCTCAAGCGAAAGCACAAGCTCAAGGCGCACCAGAAGGTGGAGCTCCTGAAGCGGAAGGAAGCGCTCCTGCAGATGATGTTGTAGACGCTGAATTTGAAGAAGTTAAAGACGATAAGTAATTATTTGTCTATTGATTAGCTTTATAACATAGCGGAAGTACGCACAGTGCTTTCGCTTAGCTCTGGAGTCAATCAGTAACAACTCATTTATTTATCTGTTAGTTGTTCATTATAAAGCGTCGGTTACGGCGCTTTTTATGTGTTAGTTAGACAAATAAATTTTAATTTGATTTTAATTTTCATGGTTTTTATGTAAAAGAAATTAAGCAAATTAGTATCAATCAACTTAAGTAAAGAAACAGATTTATGTCAAAACGTGATTATTACGAAGCTCTTGGTGTATCAAAAAGTGCTGACGAGAAAGAAATCAAAAAAGCTTATAAAAAGCTTGCGATGAAGTTTCATCCCGATCGCACCAAAGGTGATAAAACAAAAGAAGAAACCTTTAAAGAAATTCAAGAAGCTTATGAAGTCTTAAAAGACGATCAAAAGCGTGCTGCTTATGATCAATATGGCCATGCTGCTTTTGAACAAGGCGGTCACGGTGGTGGCGGCTTTGGTGGTGGTCATGGTGATTTCGGTGATGCTTTTGGTGATATTTTTGGTGATATTTTTGGGGGCGGTCGCGGTCGCGGTGGTCGTCAATCACGAGCACAACGTGGCTCAGATTTGCGCTATAACGTTGAGCTTAATTTAGAAGATGCTGTTAAAGGCAAAAGCTTAGAAATTAAAGTACCGACCTTAGTTAGTTGTGAACCTTGTGACGGCTCAGGCGCTAAAAAAGGTACGTCAGCAAAAACTTGTAATACCTGTCATGGCCATGGCCAAGTACAAATGCGTCAAGGTTTGTTTGCGGTTCAACAAACGTGCCCAACTTGTAGTGGTAAAGGCAAGGTGGTTTCAGATCCTTGTACTTCATGTCGCGGTCAAGGGCGAGTTGAAAAAACGAAGACCTTATCTGTAAAAATTCCACCGGGTGTTGATACGGGTGACAGAATTCGTTTGTCAGGTGAAGGTGAAGCCGGTGAGCACGGCGCACCAGCAGGTGATTTATACGTACAAGTTAATGTTCGAGATCATGATATATTTGTTCGTGATGAAAACCACTTATATTGTGAAGTTCCAATCAGCTTTGTTACTGCTGCATTGGGTGGGGAAATTGAAGTACCTACATTAGGCGGTAAAGTTAAACTTAAAGTACCTAAAGAAACGCAAACAGGAAAAATGTTCCGTTTACGTGGCAAAGGTGTTAAGTCAGTTCGTAGTTCTGCCACGGGTGATTTAATGTGTAAGGTAGTGGTAGAAACACCGGTTAATTTATCAGGTGATCAAGCTGATTTACTACGACAGTTAGAAGAAAAAATGGGGAAAAGCAGTAAAAAGCATAGCCCAAAAGAGACAGGTTTTTTTGATGGCGTGAAAAAGTTTTTTGATGATTTAAAAAGCTAAATTAACACGCAATTAAGTAATAATTTGTCATTAATGTAAAAAGCCACAACATTTAAATATTGTGGCTTTTTACGTTTATACTATTTAATTAATTTTCTTTATTTTTATTGTCTTGTGCTAGAAACCGAAAATAGCAGGTAGCAATTAATATCAGCAGTAATATTGAAATACTGCCACCGCCATGTACCTCAACCACTTCAACGTAGGGCGCAACATACACTTCATCATAGTCGGCACTTTCTAGCGGTAGGGCATATAAAGCATTGCTATCATCAGAGCTATAACTGGCAACAATGTCGTCGTAGCCCACTTGATACAAATCGATTAATACATCGTATTCATCCCGAGTATAACCAGATAAAAATGTGGTGATAACCTCATATTCATCGGCATCAGAATCTCCCTCAATAATAAAATCATCAGTGGTGAAATAGTGTGTCCAAGGGCCGCCATTTTTACTGAGGTATAATAGTGCATAAACTTCACCCAGTTGATTGTGGGTATAACTATAAAGATCTGCATCAAAAATCACACTAAACGTTTGATAATAGCCATCACCATCATAATCTTCCTGTAACAAGCTAGTAGCGCGATAAATAGTAAATTCAGCATCATAGTTCTGAGCCGAATTTATATGGCTAGAGTTGCTTGATGTCGCATTAGGTGTTGAAGATTTAACTGCTTTTTTTCGACTGTTAACTATAAACTCTCTGGTTTTAGCCGAAGCCTTGCCGGTAAGTTGGTCGGCTTGGCTCGTGAGTTTAATTCCTTTGATAATCTCGGTTCTTTGTTGCTTGTTAAGGTTTTTTGTAAAAACACCTTGGGAAACGGTGTATTGTTTACTGCTAAATTCATTTGCCATAACAGGCATCAAAGACAGCAAACTCAGACAGAGCAATAGAAAGCATGTTTTAGCTGGTTTTATTTGGGCTACTCGTATTGGGTTAAAAGTGATGCTCATGATATATCCTTACTGGTTTTATTTAGTGAAGCTATTAAAACCCAGTTAAGATGAATACAAGCTGAACAGTTTAAACCTTCAATTTCTGTGTTCAGCTTATATTCAGTTGCGAACCCTTATAATTTTAAATAAGCTATAGCGAGACAGTCTCACACACTTTTTGAAATGAACACTCTACTTGGCACCGCTATTTCTAGGAACAATAAATGAAATTTGTTTTAACCTTACTATTCATGCTTTTTCTTGTACTTTCCCCCTCAAGCCGGGCGATAGCACAAGGAAGCTTTGCGTTTGCAAATGCTGGTGTTCAAGTCAATCAGCATGCGAGTAAGCAACGTCTAAAAGTGAGAAGTAGTAAGCAAGCTGCACAAATGGCTAAAGGGCGATATGGAGGTAAGGTGCTAAAAGTTCAGCAGACGAAATCAGGTTATCGGGTTAAGTTACTTAAAGCTGATGGACATATTGTTTCTGTTTATGTCGATGGTGTGACTGGCCGCATAACAGGTGGTAATTAACGATGCGATTGTTACTTATTGAAGATGATTTAGCCTTACAACATAACTTAAATGAACACTTAACTTCGGCAAATTACTTAGTTGATTTAGCCAGTGATGGCGAAACCGGTTTATTTCAAGGTCAAGAATACCCTTATGATGCAGCTATTATTGACGTTGGTTTACCTATAATTGACGGTATTAGCGTAATACGCAGGTTGCGCGAGAGTAATATTGCTTTCCCAATTATAGTGCTAACAGCAAGAGATAGTTGGCAAGATAAAGTGGCGGGTTTAGATGCCGGAGCTGATGATTATTTAACTAAACCTTTTCAACCTCAGGAGCTTCTCGCTCGCTTAAATGCCTTAATTCGACGTTCAGTAGGGCAGGCAAGCCCTTTAATTAAAAACGGTCCTTTAACCATTAATACCAAAAGCTTGCAGGTTGAAGTGAATAATCACACAGTAAAGCTTAGTAGCTCTGAGTATAAGTTACTCGAATATATGATGCTTCACCTAGATGAAGTGACGTCAAAAGCGGTATTAACTGAACATATTTATGATCAAGACTTTGATCTTGACTCAAATGTTATTGAGGTTTTTATTCGTCGGTTAAGAAAAAAACTAGATCCCACTAATCAGTACGGGTTTATAGAAACGCTGCGCGGTCATGGTTATAAATTAAAACAGCTAAATAACCAATGAACTCCTTAAAAGCAAGGTTATTTCTCAGTACACTGATTATGACGGTGGTCATGTTACCAATTATTGGTTTCACTCTAACGAAAGCATTTGAAAAGCAATTGATGCTAGCTGTTCAAAGTGAATTAAAGGCTTATAGCTACTCAATTTTTACCGTTGCCGAAGTTGAAAACAACCAACTGTTAATGCCCGAGCTTTTATTAGAAACACAATTTAATGTCAGTCAGTCAGGGCTTTACGCGCTCATCACTGCTTTACCTAAAGGTGACAAGCCAGCTACTCAGATTAAGCAAAACGACCAGCTGTTATGGCAATCACAGTCGCTATTAACTTTGTCATTACCAAAAAAGCTCCCTTTTCCACAGGTAGGTCAAACGCAATTTTCATCAATTATCTTAGCAGGGAACCCTCATTTACTTTATAGCTATAGCGTTAGTTTTTCTGATAATGGTCAATCATTTGCTGTGACGTTACATTTAATTAAAAATCAACAAGACTTTGCCATGGTTCTACATGATTTTAAGCGACAACTGTGGACGTGGTTATTTGCGTTAATGATTGTTTTTATATGTGTGCAAATCATTTGGTTATTGTGGACTTTGAAGCCGCTTAATATGTTAACCCACGAGTTAGCACAGATTGAAAAAGGTGATAAAAAAGCATTAAACGCGGTATATCCAAGTGAATTAAAACCCGTCACTCAGCAATTAAATAATTTATTGGTAACCGAAGAAAATCAGCGTACCCGCTATCGAAACGCATTGTCAGACTTGGCTCATAGCCTTAAAAACCCACTTGCAGTGTTGCAAAGCCAAGCCCAAGTAACTCCCAGCGCAAGGGAGCAACTTCAGGTTATCAACCAGATTATAGAACATCAACTTAAAAGAGCGCAAAGTGCTGGACAATCTTCATGGCATATAGGTGTTGGTGTGAGTAAAGTGATTGAAAAATTGGTTTCAACCTTAAGCAAAATATATCAGGATAAACATTTATCTTTTGAGCTGAGCATTGAGCCGAACGCTCTCTTTAAAGGTGACGAAGCTGATTTAATGGAAATTCTAGGTAATATTTTAGATAACGCTTGTAAAGCCGCGCAACAACAAATTAATCTTAAGGTACATACGAGTGATAACCAGTTAATCATTGAGATAGCCGACGATGGCGCAGGTATAGAAGCATCACAACAGGCTGTTATTTTATCCCGAGGAGGGCGCGCGGATACTTATCAAGTAGGGCATGGTATTGGACTCGCTATTGTGAATGATTTGGTTAGTAGTTACCGAGGTCAATTAGCTATCGGTAACTCAACCACACTTTCAGGAGCACTTTTTACTCTAAGGTTTAACTAGCACGCCTAGTATGTTTTTTTAAAATGAATTTATTAAATGTTCTTCGTTTAAACCGTATTTATTATTCGATCGTGTCAGCATGTCGACAAAGTCATCAAGTATAAGTGGTTTAGAAAACCAATATCCTTGAAAGTAAAGACAACCATTATTATATAGTTCAATATATTGTTGTTGAGTTTCTACTCCCTCGGCGATAACATTGAAATTGTAAAGTTTAGCGATAGACAATATAACAAGAGACATACCCGTGAGTGGCAAAGTGTTTTCCTTGTCGCCACTGACAAAGCTTCTATCTATTTTTAAACAGTTTAAAGGGTATTTTTTTAATTGATTAAAAGAAGTAAAACCAGTACCAAAATCATCTAGAGACAGTTTGAAACCTAGTCTTCTTAGCGCAATCAACATCTCAATTGCTTGTAAATCTGTTTCAATCAAGCTTGTTTCTGTTATTTCTAACTCAATTTTTGTTGGATCTATCTGGTGTTTGTTAAGTATTTCTTTAATGCAATGCACAAATTCTTTATTGCGAAGTTGGTTTGAAGAAATGTTGATAGAATAAAATTCAATATGTTTTGTGTTTAATACGTCTGTATTTGCTATAATTTTGAACGACTCATTCAATACCCACAAATCAATTTGTTCGATTAAACCATAGCTTTCTGCTATGGGGATAAATTTATCAGGTCCGTATTGTGCAAGCTCTTTCCTATCACATCTGAGTAATAATTCAGCGCCAGCAATTGTATCTTTTCCTCCACGGAAAATAGGCATAAACAACATGTGAAACTGGTTTTTTTTAATGGCTTGAGCAAGTTCCTTTGCAATGTATTTTTGTTCAACAAATTCTAGCCCTAAAGATTCGTTAAATATTTGCACGCTATTTTTACCAAGCTGCTTTGCTTGCCTCAAGGTAACGTCAAGATTATCTATAATATTTGAAAATTCACCATTTACACGGTTTGTTCTCACAATAGCAATGCAGGCATAAATTTTAGTTGACGGCTCTGATGAAATGCTTAACTCAGTAACTGCTAGTTTAAGTCTTTCAACGAGCGGTAATATATCTAGTTCTTCTGGCAGGTTGGTTAAGTTAAGAACAAAGGCATCACCAGAAAATCTTGCTAAGTAGTGAGAGTTTGCATTACAAACAGTTGGGGTATTTGCAATTACTTTTAATAGGTTTTTAGCAAGTTGCTGAATTATTTTATCGCCTATTTCAAACCCGAAGGTATCATTAATGATGCGAAAGTTATCAATATCCACGTTGATAGATGTAATGCTATTAATATCAGGGTTCAATTGGCAATCATTTAGCCATTCATTGTAGGCATGTCGGTTAGCTACACCAGTTAACGAATCTTTTTTTGATTCTTGATCGACTGCATTTTTTTGTTGCCTTGAAAAGTAAGCAGAATAGGCTGTAAATATGATAGTCAACATGAAAGGTGTGACAAGCTTTAATGTTTCAGGAGCTTCTCCATATAACATGGTGAGCGCTAAAAGAAAAAAGGTAGATGGTATTGAAATTAAAAGAGCGATTCTGATTGAAACTAAAAAAAATAGCCCGACTGTTGATGGAAATGCGTAATAAATTCCATGAAGGCCAACATAATAACTCGCTAACGCCAAACAACTCCACATTGAAATAATGATACAAGCTATATACTTATTGTTAATGTTGTTATCGCGAATGTTTTTAAAACAAAAAGCAAAAACTATTGAAGCTGTAACCAATGATAGGGCTAAGAGATAATTCTCTTTTATGATATGTACGAAAGAAAAAATAGTGACAGGAATAAAACAGAGTAATAAAAAAAGCCGAGAATGACGCTGATTTAGTACAAGCATGGATGCTAATCGTCCGTGTAGTGATGGGATTATATAAAATGAATTCAAGGTAATATAACAATAGCCTTTCAGAATGTAATGAATTAATTGTTATTAATTGTTTTTAAATGTTAATTGTCAGATGAAGAATAAGTATAAGCACTATTTTCTGATATTAACTAAAATATAGAGTGTGACTTAATTTGGGTTTAGAAGAGTACACACCAACAACGGGCTTGTCCAACAACTGGATTAAGTTGTAGTAGCTCATATCTGATCTTACAGCTTTGATGAATAGGTTTAGATTTTATCTGACAGACAGTTATGAGCGATCAACGGACATTGACTGTTAATATATTAACGGCAGTAACTGACCCTGTAACTAAATCTGTGTAATTGCCTATTATTAATACCCATAAAGGGTTTAGGATAGGCAAACTATGAATAAGAAAGAACTAGAAGCATTTGCTAAGCAAGCAGCAAAATCAATTAAGTCAGAAGCAGATTTAACTGACTTTCGTAAAATGCTAACCAAGGTTACCGTTGAAGCAGCACTCAATGCTGAACTAGACGAACACCTTGGTTACGCCCGTCATGAGCAATCAAACAAAGATAATTACCGTAACGGTTATTCATCTAAAACCATTAGAACTGAAGATGGTGAAGTTGATTTAGATGCGCCACGAGACCGAGATTCAAGCTTTGAGCCGCAACTCGTTAAAAAGAATCAAACCCGTTTTACATCGATGGATGACAAGATTTTATACCTGTACTCCAAAGGCATGACCACGCGAGATATCGTCGCTACGTTTAAAGAAATGTACGACGCTGATGTTTCACCCACACTCATTTCTCGTGTTACTAATGCAGTCATTGAACAAGTCGTTGAGTGGCAAGCGAGACCGCTCGATGCGGTGTATCCCATTGTTTACTTGGATTGCTTAGTCGTCAAGATCAGGCAAGATAAGCAAGTCATCAACAAAGCGGTTTATCTCGCATTAGGCGTAAATGTCGAAGGCCACAAAGAATTACTCGGTATGTGGATATCGGAAAACGAAGGCGCTAAGTTCTGGCTAAACGTACTGACTGAACTTCAAAATAGAGGTGTAAAAGACATCCTCATTGCTTGCGTTGATGGGCTTAAAGGTTTTCCTGATGCGATTAATACCGTTTATCCTGATACGCAAATTCAGCTCTGTATTGTTCATATGGTGCGTAATTCATTGAAGTTCGTGCCGTGGAAAGACTACAAAGCGATTACGAGTGATTTAAAGCGAATTTACCAATCAATAACTGAAGAAGATGCCTTGATGTCGCTTGAGCAATTTGAACAGCGATGGGACAGTAAATACCCTAACATCTCCCGCTCATGGCGTAATAACTGGCAAAATGTCAGCACCTTGTTCAATTACCCTGAAGATATACGCAAAGCCATTTACACCACCAATGCGATTGAATCACTGAATAGCGTTATTCGTAAGGCAATTAAGAAACGGAAGCTGTTTCCACACGATGATTCAGCTAGAAAAGTGATTTATTTGGCGATTGAGCAAGCATCTAAAAAATGGACGATGCCAATAAGAAATTGGAAAACGGCCTTGAATCGATTTATGATTGAATTCGAAGACCGTTTGAAAGATGTTATTTAAACCTGGCAGTTACACAAAATGTGTTACAGGGTCCAGTAACTAGCTAATTGCGGACATTACCTAAGTCTAGTTCAATAGGCATCAAAGCACTTCCAATCCAACACATTAATTCAATTAAAAATACCATTTAACTGTGTATGTTTGTATGTTTGTATGTTTGTATGTTTTGCATTAGTCTATTGGCTATTAATAATAAACAACTAGCATGATGTTAGCGTGGTTTGCTAGTCAACTTAAAAGGACTTCTTATGAAGACTAGTAATACTTTACCACTTCTACTTTTATCAGTTTTAATTACTGCATGTGGAGGGGGGGGAGGTTCTGATAAAACAACCACTCCACCGCCACCACCTGCAAATGTAGCTCCCACAGCAAACGCTGGTACTGATCAATCTGTTAACGGAGAAATAGTTGTTACGCTATCGGGCAGCGGAACAGACCCTGATGGTACAATTGCATCATATTCGTGGGCACAATCGAGTGGCGCTAGTGTCACATTGAGTAATGCATCAACTTCTACAGCCACATTTACTGCACCTTCTTTAGTGGAAGAAGCAACACTAACTTTTGAATTAACGGTAACAGATGACGATGGCGCTGTCGGAAATGACAGCGTGACAGTGGTAATTAGTCCCGCACCAATTGCACCAGTGATTAATATTGCCACACAAAAGAGTGTTGACTCTGAAAGTAGAGTAGTATTAGTCGCACATGCTAGCGATGAAGATGGTGATATTGTTAGTTATCATTGGCAACAAACCCCTGAAAAAACTGTTGTACTAAATGAGCTATCTAATGGAAATGTCGAATTTATTGCTCCAAGCAATGCTCAACTATTGGAATTTATTTTAACAGTTACAGATGTTCAAGGTTTGAGCACAAATAAAACAGTCAGTATTAATGTACTTGACTCAACTTCATCTCTTGCAACATTAACTTTGGACGAAGCTGCCATTCCCGATATTATTGGTCCAAATGAAGGTAATCTATTGGCATGGACTTTTAATGATTTTGATGGAGATGGAAGTCAAGATTTTATGTTTGCTGGTTATAATTGGACTGACGCTGGACCGACACTTCAAGAAGCCCCTATTCATGTATTTACTAATAGCACTGATGGTCAGTTTACTCTAAATACATCGACAATTTTTAGCGGGACGTTACCTGGAATGGTTAATGCTCGATTCGCAGAAAGCCCTGATTTTAATGGAGATGGTAAACCTGATCTCATTATGATTGGCCATGGTTTTGATGCAGAACCTTTTCCTGGTGAACCTGATATATTAATGTTATCAACCCAAGGAGGGACTCTCGAAGATGCCAGTGATAATTTAGGTCTTTCTGAAGCAAATTTTTCACATGCATTAGGCGTTGCAGATATTGACAACGATGGTGATATCGACATTATTATATCAACGCTTGGCTCACAACTTATTCCTGAGAATAAATTTCATGTACTAATCAATGATGGCTTGGGAATGTTTACGCGCCATGATGACTGGATACCTGAAATTATCAGAAGCGAAGTTAACGGAGGAGGGTTTTTCACTTCTTTGATTTTGGTTGATTTAGATAATGATAATGATCAAGATTTAGTTTTTTCTGCGGGTATATCTGGCCAAGAGTCTTGGGTGTTATGGAATCCGGGCAATGGTAACTTTTCGACTCTTGCTCCAACTCAATTATCTAGCTCTGATAAGTATAAAGTAATACCTAGTATGACTTCAATGGACGTGGATGGGGATGGCTATCAAGATCTTCTGCTGTCATCTACTCGCGACATACCTAATTTTTATGATGGTTGGCAGTTAAGAGTACTAATTAATGACCAAAAGGGGCAATTTAATGAAATGACTAACGAATTTGCCTCATTAGCTATGACGGAAAATGGATGGGTTCGTGATGCAAAAGTAATCGATGTTGATTCCGATGGTGACCAAGATATAGTCTTGACAGATGCTCACGACTTCATAGCTTCACAAGATAAACGACCATTCGCATTACTTAACAATGGTTCAGGAGTATTTACGCCAATATTTTCTGATTTACTGCCTAAGCCCTGTGCGATTATACCTTTTGATGTGGACAAGGATGAGGACGTTGATTTTATTTGTTTTCTAGCAGATATGATCGGTCAACCAACTCAAATACAAGATTTTGCTATCTTTCGTAATATGTCTAATTAGTAATACCTATCTGCCACAGGCCGATAACGTTCGCTCTGTGGCTATTAGAATAGTCATTACATAATTTCAAGTACTATCTAAGAGCAGAAACATTATTATTGTCCTACTAGCTTTCGCTTGATGCACAAAAATATCTTGAATTGTATTTCAGTTAATGGCTGCTTTAGCTCAAATCAGTCAAAAATTTATTGCCGAGTATCTGCAAGGGTGGCATTTTTTTACCAGTCAGATTTTCGATTAATTGGTGATATTTGATAGTCAAACCATGCATCTTTATAGCTGTGGCTTACGTCCGCTTTCGTATCATTGCTGTCCTAATAGCTAAGTATCTGAAGGTCTGCTCTTGGCACTCAAGAGACTGTTACTGTCAGATTTGATTGAGTTCTGTAAATTAAATCTGACAGATCAAGTTAAGACTTACTCAATTAAGTTGCGGCAAGTGCAACCTACCCTTGATGTATTACAGCAAAGCCTAGATATATTTATCTACATCTAGGCTTTTTAGCTATATTTTACCAAACATCTTTAGCGAGTTTACCTTGCACATCATTGACTTTATCACGATTAAACCTTGGTAAGGCAACCGTTTTTCGTTGATGATGATAGTCTTTAGTTACCGCAATAATGGTAGTGGATAAAAGCATGAGAGCGGTAATATTAATGAGGGTCGTTAACCCGAGAGAAAGATCCGCTATTGCCCAAACTTCAGGTAATGAGGCATTTGCTCCCCAAAATGTCATGGTAAGAAAAACAAGAGTAAAGACAGTTCGGCCCATAGTGTTATCAAATTTGAATAGCACTAAGTTACTTTCAGCATACACATAATTAGCCACAATAGAGGTAAATGAAAATAAACAAATGGCAATTGTGATGAAATCACTACCCCAGGCACCCACATGTTCGCTGACAGCACTTTGTGTGAGGCGAATGCCTGTTAACCCTTCATTGCCTAATTGATTTTGAGCTAATAAAATAATCATTGCCGTTGCGGTACAAACAACAATAGTATCAATGAATACACCTAACATTTGCACATAGCCTTGTGCCGCAGGATGACGAGATGCTGCACATGCTGCTGCATGGGGCACAGTACCAGCGCCAGCTTCGTTAGAATATAATCCACGTTTAACACCGTTAATGATGGCAGCACCTAAAGCTCCGCTACCAGCTTGGGTTAACCCAAAAGCTGATTCATAAATCATCACGATGATATCGGGTAATAATGCGTAATTTACAATACAAATATATAACGCTAGTGCCAAATAACTAATACCCATAATAGGCACTAAAATACTAGAACATCTAGCGATCATGCGCACGCCGCCTAAAATAATAAGGCCAGCGAGCAGTATAATAATTAAACCTGAAAGAGAAGGGGGGACCTGATAAGCATGGCTTAATGCATCCGCCATGGTATTTGCTTGAGTTGAGCTAAACACTAGCCCATAACCAATAAAAATACAGGCTGAAAAAATGGCGGCTAGCATAGGCTTTTTCAACCCCATTTTTATATAATAGGCAGGACCCCCTCTATATTGTCCTTGGCTATCTTTCACTTTATAGAGTTGGCCCAGCAAGCTTTCTGCATAGCCAGTCACCATGCCTAGTAAGGCGATAATCCACATCCAGAATACCGCACCAGCACCCCCTAAAGAAATCGCAATGGCAACTCCGGCTAAGTTACCTGTTCCCACTCTAGCGGCTAAACTCGTCATCAACGCCTGAAATGCAGATATACCTTTAGAGTTACTAGTAGCGCCATTTTTTAACACACTAAACATATGAAAAAAATGGCTAAACTGTAATAGCTTAAGCCGACAACTAAACCAGATCCCGGTACCTACCAGCATATAGACTAATAAAGAATCCCAAAGGATACTGTTGATGAAATTTACTATTTGGCTCATTGACTTACTCACTTTTGTTTTTGTTATAGGTTAAAGATTTTTTGAATGTAGGTATTGAGTTTTAGAGAGGGTGGCTCCACGACCAATAGGGGAGAGATCGTGAAGCCAAGGCATCCATGCCAAACACTTTTATGGAGCTTTGTTATCTAAATATGAATAGCACGTTGAAAAGCATCTAGTACTGATTCGTGCATCATTTCAGATAGGGTTGGGTGAGGAAATACTGTGTGCATTAACTCATCTTCTGTAGTTTCCATTGTTTTAGCAATAGTAAAACCTTGAATCAGTTCGGTAACATCATTGCCGACCATGTGTGCGCCAAGTAATTCACCCGTAACGTCATCAAAAATAACTTTTACTAGCCCGTCGGTATCACCTTGAGCAATGGCTTTACCATTTGCTTGAAAAGGAAACTTACCTGTTCGCACTTTGAAACCTTGATCTTTCGCCTTTTTCTCCGTTAAGCCGATACTTGCCACTTGCGGAAAACCATAAGTACAAGCAGGAATCATCGATTTATCTAACGCGTGAACCGTTTTCTGTTCAGCAATTTTTTCAATACAAATAATCGCTTCATGGCTTGCTTTATGTGCTAAACATGGTGCACCAGCAACATCACCAATAGCATAAATTCCTTGCGCAGATGTTTGACAGAAATCATCTACGGCAATAAATCCTTGCTGATCAAGAGATACTTCAGCGGTGCTTAGTCCAATATTTTCAATATTAGGTATGACACCAACCGCTGTAATGACTTGCTCTATAGTTAATTGCTCAGTTTTGCCATTTTTTTCTATGGTTGCAGTGACCTGATCTTTGAGCCTTTCAAGCTCAACAACTTTTGTAGCAAGTTTAAATTTCATGCCGCGTTTCTTCATTGCTCCTTGTGCAATGTCAGCAATCTCTTTATCTTCAAATGGCATAATTTGATCCATGGCTTCCACCACGGTGACATCACAACCGAAGGTTTGATAAAAATTAGCAAACTCGATACCGATAGCCCCTGAGCCTATAACTAGTAATGACTTTGGCATTTTTTTAGGAACTAAAGCTTCTTTATAACTCCATACGCGCTCGCCATCATCCTCAAGCCCTGGAAAGCTTTTTGCTCTAGCGCCTGTGGCAAGTATGATGTGTTTAGCAGATAATTGTGCTTCAACCTTATCATTGTTAGACACTGACACTTGCTGCAGTTTCGATTGAGCATTCATGCCTATAAGCTTGCCATAGCCATTGAAAACACTAACGTTGTTCTTTTTCATTAAATGACTAATACCACCGGATAACTTGGCAGAAACATCGCGCGAACGTTGAACAATTTTATCTAAATCAAAAGCAATATCCTTTACTGATAGCCCATAGTCTTGAGCATGAGACATTTTTTGAAACATCTCTGCAGATTTAAGCAATGCTTTGGTTGGAATACAGCCCCAATTTAAACAAATACCACCTAGATGATTAGCTTCAATAATTGCGGTTTTCATGCCAAGTTGCGCCGCTCTAATTGCGGCAACATAACCACCTGGGCCAGCACCAATAACAATCACATCAAAGCTATATTGCTCAGTTTTATTATCTAACATGTAGGCTCCTACAATATAATTGAAATTGGATCTTCAATGATTTCTTTAAATGCTTTGATAAAGCGAGCACCAATAGCACCATCAACACAACGGTGATCCATGGCTAAGGTCACAGACATCACAGTCGCTATTGATAACTCTCCATCGATAACTATCGGTTTTTGCTGACCAGCACCAACCGATAAAATACCATTTTGAGGCGGGTTAATTATCGAGGTAAAGTTGTCTATGCCAAACATGCCTAAGTTAGAGATAGTGAATGTTCCGCCTTGGTAGTCAGCGGGTTTTAATTTGCCCTCTCTTGCGCCTATTGCTAGTTCTTTAGCAACATTAGATATACTGGCTAAACCAATCCCGCCGGCATTTTTGACTACAGGTGTAATTAAACCATCATCTACAGCGACAGCAACGGATACATCTACTTGATCAAAATAGATTACCGAGTCACCGTCCCACATACAGTTAGCTTCAGGCACAATAGCCATTGCTGAGGCAACAGCTTTAATGACAAAGTCATTGACTGATATTTTATAAGCCGCATTTTTTCGTTCATTTAACTGCTTGCGCATGGCTAAAAGCGAGTCAATTTGACAATCTACCGTCATATAAAAGTGAGGAATATCTCGGCTTGATTCAGTTAAACGATCGGCAACAACGGTTCTCATACCTGAATTCTTCTTGCGGGTAAAAACAGGTAATAAATTGTAATCAATTTCAATTGCCACAGGTTGTGTTGTAGTATTGACTTGCACTGGCTTAGTTAAGTCAACCCCCATCAATAATTCAATATCGCGCTTAACTATTTTTCCTTTAGCGCCACTACCGGTTATTGCTTTTGCATCAAGGTGTTGCTGTTCAGCCATACGTCTTGCTAGAGGCGACATATTCAATGAACCATTATTGATTGATGATATGTCTACTGAACTAGGCTCGGCAGGTGCTACAACCTTGTCTGTATCAGTAATAGTGCTAGCAGCAGGCTCAGTTATTTCACTTGTTGTTATAGGAGTGCTGATTTGGCTTTCATCAGTTGAATTGTCACTTTTGGCAACTTTTTCAATAGCAGTACCAGGCTCAGATAGTTTTACTATCACATCATCAACTGGCACTTCATCACCCATTTGAGCGCATATTTCGCTAATTACACCATCGCTAGCCGCTTCAACTTCAATGGTGACTTTATCTGTTTCCACTTCAACGATAATATCGCCAGCAGCTACATTGTCGCCAACTTCAACCAACCAATTTGCAATAATACCTTTAGTCATTGTTGGTGATAACATCGGCATTTTCATTTCAATAGACATACGACTACCTATTACGAATTAAATTTAAACAAGAAGATGCACACGCATCAAGAATGGCATCAGCGTCAATACGGTAATGCTTATATAAATCAATAGAGTCACCAGACTGGCCAAAGCTATTGACTCCAAGCCCTTCAACGCGGTGCCCCAAAACTCCACCTAACCATGTTAGTGTTGTAGGATAGCCATCAACCACAGTGACTAACCCGGCATTGTCAGCTAAAACGGCCAATAAGTTTTCAATGTGAGCACGGGCTGATTTATCACCTTTTTGGCGGTCGGCTTTCGCTTTTTGCCAATCAGAATATAGCTTGTCCGCAGAGGTAACTGCTAATAAACCAGCATCAGGCATTTCTTCCAGTAATTGTTCAAATGCTTGTTTTGCTTCAGGAGCAATGACTCCGATATATACAATTGCTAATGCACTATTATTAGCTGGTTTCTTATGCCAGTATGCGCCTTGAATAATTTCATCTTTTAGCGTTTGGGTTAAGTCACGCTTTGGTTGCTCAATACTTCGGGTAGATAACCTTAAATAGGTTGAGCAGCCTTCAGGTTTTTGCATATGATCTAAAGACCATTGCATGATACAAGCAACTTCATCTGAGTAAGCAGGCTCAAAAGATATTAAATTAGGTTGAGCCATACCAATGAGTTGGGTGTTAAATGACTGATGCGCACCACCTTCAGGTGCTAAGGTAATACCTGCGGGTGTGCCTATCAGCATAAATCGAGCATCTTGATAACATGCATAATTAAGTGCATCTAATCCACGACAAATAAACGGGTCGTAAACCGTACCAATAGGTAATAGGCGTTCACCAAAATGTTTTTCAGCTTGGCCTAATGAACTAAGTAAACTGAATAAGTTACTTTCAGCAATACCTAGCTCTATATGTTGACCTTTAGGAGATTGTAGCCACTTCAATGTTGATGGGATCTGCTCATCTTTAAAGGTATCTTCTTTAATAATGCGATGATAAACCCCACGCTTATTAACCCAAGCACTTAAGTTGGTTGATGAGGCAACATCAGGTGCTGTTGTAACAACACGATTTGCAAATTCAGCTTTACTAGCAGCAATTTGACTCATGACTTTACCGAAAGCAACTTGCGTTGAAGACTTATCACCTGCTGGTGTTTTAAATTCGTCAACAGCCAATACGGGTAACATTGCTTTGGGGGCTTTGCGCTGATTATAGGGAACGGTTGTTAAAAACTCGTTTAATTCGGTTTCAGAGCAAGATAAACCAGCCTGAGGTAGCCATTGCTCTCCATCAGCTATATTATTGTCTGCTTGAAATTGGGTCATTTGATCAGGTGTGATCATGCCCGCATGGTTATCTTTATGTCCAGCTAGCGGTAAGCCATAACCTTTTACAGTGTATGCAACAAAACAACGAGGTTTGTCATCTTGAACATTATGAAACGCTTCACAAAGTAATTCCATATCATGGCCACCAAGATTGGCCATTAAGGTACTTAATTGCTCATCATCGTGGCTATCTAAAAACTGTTTAAGGCCTTTAGTGCCTTTTAAGTCTGCTGATAAGCGTTGACGCCAAGCAGCACCGCCTTTAAAAACCATAGCTGAGTAGAGTTGGTTAGGACACTCATCAATCCATGTTTTCAATGCATTACCCGCAGGGCCTTTAAAAGCTTGTTGCTGAAGTTTTCCGTATTTTAAGGTAACAACCTCCCAACCAACGGATTCAAAAAAATCTAAAATGCGTTGATACAAATCATCATTAATAACGGCATCTAAACTTTGACGGTTGAAATCAATAATCCACCAAGTATTTTTAAGCTCTTTCTTCCAGCCCTCAAGTAACGCTTCGTAAATATTGCCTTCATCAAGCTCTGCATCACCTAAAATAGAGATCATCCGGCCTTTATTATCAGCATCGGTATTGGTTAGTAAATTATGATCACCAGCAAAATCTTGCGTAATTGAAGAAAATAATGTTGCGGCAACACCTAGGCCAACCGAGCCAGTCGAAAAGTCAACTTCGGTTTTATCTTTAGTAATTGAAGGGTAGGACTGAACACCTCCAAAGGCTCTAAAACTTTCTAATTGTTCTTGGGTTTGACGCCCTAACAAATACTGAATAGCATGGAAATTTGGAGATGCGTGGGGTTTAACTGCAACCTTGTCTTGAGGTTGCAAAACATTCATATACAGCGCGGTCATTACCGTTGAAATAGACGCTGATGAAGCTTGGTGCCCACCCACTTTAATACCATCGCGCGATGGGCGAATATGGTTAGCATTATGAATGGTCCAGCTGGCTAACCAGCGAACTTTATTTTCAATCTCTATAAGCATATCAAGGTTTTTTTGATCTAAACCTTGCATTGCTTTTTTGTTTTTTAATGTTTTAGGCATAAGAAAATTCTTTTTTTAACAACAGAGTTGAACTTACCCTGTGTATCAACAGTTAGGGTAAGCTCGACATTCACTTAACTTTAACTATGAAATAATTAGCTCACCTTTGAGCTCAGCACCTTTCATGACAGTCATTGCATTTGGGCTGTGAGAAACAGCTTTTTCGCTAAGCTGTTCAAATTGTTCCGTAGTGCCATCGCCTGAAACTTCAATTAAATACTGAATTGTTTTAAAACCAATCGGTGCATTTTCGTCAACACCTAAGAAACCTGCTAAATTTAACTCACCTTTAACGGTAACTTTAAGTGATTCTAATTGAACTTCCATAATCGAAGCGCCAACCGTGAACCCGACTAAAATACAGGCACCCATTCCAGATAATAAATACTCTTGCGGGTTGGGAGCTTGGTTTGTCCCAAGGAGCTGACGAGGTTCATCAATCACCCATTCAAATTCTCTATTGACCACATGTGGGCCAATTTCCATCGGTAATGCCGTTACTCGTGAACGTGTTCCTGTTTCCCAATTAAGCTCTACGCCATATTTTGCGATTCCTTCTGCGGGAAATTCTGTGATCTCGTTTACATATTCACTAAGTGCTGATACTGCAATACTGTTGCGCATGATAATTCCTTAAAAGTTAGTTAACTTATAGTTGTGCTAATGCTTGTTCAAAATCGGCGATTAAATCTTCACCATCTTCAATGCCAACGGACATGCGGACACATCCTGGCATGATGCCCATGTTTTCACGTTGTTTGATAGTTGAACTGGCGTGAGATGTATTAAATGGCAAACTAACGAGTGATTCGACACCACCAAGGCTGGTTGCTTGTCTAGAAAGCTTTAACAGGCTGGCTAATTTTTTAGCTGCTTCATCACCACCTTCAACGGTGAAAGAAATCATACCAGAGGCATTTTTCAGCATTGTTTTACCCAATTCATATTGAGGGTAGTTTTTTAATAAAGGATAGCGAACTGAAGATGTCTTTGGATGAGATGCTAGATAACTAGCAAGTTTAAAGGCACTGTCTTGGTGAGCGTTCATGCGAATAGCTAAGGTTTTCAAGCCTCTTTCGAGCATAAAGGCTGCATGGGGATCGAGAGAGCCGCCGTAGTTAAGTAACCGTGGCCAAACCATATCAACCAGTTTTCTACTGCCCATGATACAACCTGCAACAATATCACTATGACCATTGAGGTACTTGGTACAAGAGTGAATGACTATATCAGCACCTAACGCTAGAGATTTACAGCCGATAGGGGTGACAAATGTTGCATCAACCACTAAACGTAAGCGATGTTTCTTGGCAATTTCAGCTAGACGAGCAATATCAATTAACTTTAATAACGGATTAGTTAATACTTCAAAATATAGAATTTGAGTATTGGGTTGAATTGCCGCTTCGATAGCTTCGTAATTAGTTGGGTCTACAAAATCAACACTCATGCCAAATGTAGGGAACTCATGATTGAATAGGTTATATGTACCACCATAAAGTTCATTTGAAGCAACAACATGTGCACCTTTATCCATTAACGCCATCACAGTTGCAGTTATAGCTGCCATACCAGAACTAAAAACAAGTGCTGACTCGGCTCCTTCTAATGCGGCGAGTTTATTCTGTACAGCCCATTGGCTAGGATTGCCATAACGTGTGTAAATAAATTTATCGCGTGCATGTCCTTCCTCAACGGCTGTATATTCACTATCACCTAATACAAATGTTGATGTTTGGTAGATTGGTGTGCCAACAGCGCCAGTAGCATCATCATCCATAGTACCTGCATGAACAGCGATGGTTGAATCATTTGACATCCCCCAATCTTTTGCTTTTATTGCAGGGCCTTCAATACGATGGCGAGATAAATCATTGGTCCAAGAAATAGTGCTGCCTGAAAGGGCACTTTTACTGCGCTGATCACCTTTTACATTGTTTTCTTTTCTCATAACTCATTCACAGGTTAATTGTTAATTTATTAAGAAAGAGCACTAACCATGCCATTGGTGTTATTTTTATATATATCAATCACTTAGTTGGTGTTATTTGTTTTTGTAGTAGAACTGACTGTATTGTTATTGCAACACTAGGTGGGCATATCTGCTTGAGAGACCAGTTTTATAGGGTTTTCTAATTAAAGCTGCCTGTACCATAAATGAGACGTGTATCATCAGTGTTACGATTTTTTACGTGGTTTTGTTTTTGGTTTGTTTTACTGATTAAATTCAGAAAAACAATAAATACTGAAATTTAATTTGTATTTGATCTGATTGTGTGATTATTATTAATGCGGTTTATTTGAACGATATGTTTTGAATAGCCCATTTTAAAATAATAAAGGATTATTTTTCTAACTAACAATTTAAATAAAACAGAGATCTAATTATGAAAAACAAATATTTAACTATAAAGCTCAGCCTTGTTGCGGCTAGCATCTTAAGCCTTAATGTGAGTGCAACAGAACATACTGAAATGGGGAACGATTATATTTTTTCGGCACAAGAATTAAGTAAACTAGCTAACATTAAACAACCATTACTGAGTGATGATCAATTTGTGTTTAATAATGAGTTAGCATTGCTCGATTGGGATAGCGTTTTTGCGAGTTACTTCCCGCATTTAAAACCTTATCAAGAAACAATTATGCACTATGCTGGTTATTACAGTATAAATCCTAAGCTATTGATAGCATTGATTGAATATAAGAGTTTGTTGGTGAGCAACCCTTCAGAAAAAGGTTATCTTATGCCTTTTGCTGATCTATCAGATGAAAGCGGTTTTCAAGCACAAATAAAAGATGTTTCAAGTAAGTTGAGCAAACGTTTTTATGCTTATAAAAAACTGTCCTTACACCCTAAAAAAGAAAACTTTGTGTTAAGAAGCTATAAAATGCCCAGTACCGCGGCAACAATGGCTTTTGCCAGTGTTTTATCTAGGGAGAGCCAATTTAAAGCAGCACAAAAAAATCCGTACAAAGAAATGACCAACAAAAGCTCAAATACTGGGGACAATTTCCATCAAGTAAATGCTTCTCCTATAGTCAATGGCATCTTAGATGCTTATGAAACAGTATTTGCACAAAATAGTGATATTTTAAAAAATAAAGACGAGTCGAGCTTGGAGGGAAAAGAAGCCTTACAAGAGTCTAGTTCAATTAAAACACCAGCAAGTGCGGCGGCAAACTACCCCAATTTATACCTACCTTGGTCAAGTGGTTGGAGCTGGGTAGCAGGTGGTGCTCATGGTTTTGATGGTGGTTCATGGCCACTTTCTTCACTAGATTTTTATTACCCTGGTGGTAATACGGGCTGGGGAGGAAATAAGCCTTATGTTTATGCATCTCATGGCGGCACAGTGACTTGGTATTCACGTTGTAATATGCGCATAACGCATGCCTCAGGCTTAGCAACTAACTATTATCATATGGATAATCTGCAATATGGATCTGGTAGCTATATCAATGCAGGCACTTACATAGGTACTTATGCAAATAATAAAAGCGCGGCACTGTGTGAAGGTGGACAATCAACGGGGCCACACTTACATATATCATTGCTAAAAAATGGTTATTATGAGTCACTGCAAGGTTATAATTTTAGTGGTTATTATATTCAAGTAGGTACTTCTCAATATGATAGCAACTGTAGTAGAAATTACTTTTGGAAAAATGGTTATACCTATTGCGCAGGTAATAATATTTATAAGCCTTATGAATAAATATTAAGCTAATAAAAAGCACAAAGACAACTCTCTGTGCTTTCACTTAGTTTGCGAAATGCTAGGTGTTAATTTCTAGTTATTGATAACAAGTTACTACCTCTCAAGTAGGTAATTACCATTAACCATAGCAACCAGTAAATACTTCCAGCATGATGTTCTTTTGCTTTGGTAACAGAAATGTCTTGGCTGTATTGGCTTGTTCGTCCTAGCGCATCTTTTGCCAATAAGGTGATAGTGAAATTTCCTGCACTTTTATAAACATGCGTTGGCGAAGTACCTGCTTTTTTACCGCTGCCATCACCAAAATCCCATGAATAGATAAGCTTACCTGCACCTTTAACTGTTTTATTAATACCATGTACTTTTAGGTAGTTTGTTGTAGTAATAAAACTTGATTCAGGTGGCTCTACCAGCTTAAGTGTTAACGTTTGTTGCGTAGTTAAGGTATCACCATTTTGATTAGAAGCTGTTAGCACAATAGTATAATTACCCGCAGATTGGTAGGAGTGTGTTGGCGACATTTCTTCGCTTTGATTACCATCACCAAAATCCCATAAATAGCTTAACGTATCATCTCCCCAGCTGCTTTCATTGCTAAAGATCACTTCAAGATAATTAATTTCAGCGGTGAATTTTGCCCCCTGTGTTGCTACCCTATGCTCAACAGATGCTGTCTCACCATTGTTGTCAGTTATTTGAAGTTCTACAATGTATTCACCATTTTTATCATAAGTATGAGTAGCTGACTTCTCAAATGACAGGGGACTGTTATCGCCAAAGTCCCACTGATAAGTTAACCATTGTGTTTCACCAAATGAATTGTCAGAAAAGCTAATTGTGTTCTTAATTATGCTTTGAGTAGAAAACTGTGCTGTTAATGGTAGTTTTTCTGCAGATAAACGAATTTTGGCTGTTGAAGAATCTTCAGCTTGTTCCATAACTTCCATTTTTAGTCCATGAATTGGTAATATTACGCCTGATTCAGGTTGAAGAGGATTTATATAGCTGTTTTGGTCATCAAATAGGCTTATTGCAGTTAACCTATCATCTGCAGCTTTTTCTCGTTGGTCGAAAAGGCTAAAAACAGCATCTCTAATTTGATTTGACGTCCACCAAATTCCATAAACATCATCTTGAACAAGCTGCTGATCAGCATCTATAACACTGGTGAAGCCCTGTCCGGGATGGATACTTACTTGGTTATTAAAAAAGCTACTGTCAGCTAACCACATTAATATGCCATGATCATATTGTTCAGTATCAAGCCCTTTGTCGACATCTTCATAACTTCTAAGCTGAACATAATAATTTTGAGTAGCACTGCTACTGGTCTTGAAATGTTCAATACGACTAAAACCATCAAGCTCAGCATTATTTGCATTTTCAGCGTTGTCTATTATTGACGTATTATCACCAGAAACTAGCGTAATATCATCTACTAATAAACCATAACCACCAGTATTACTATCAGTTGAGTAATGAATAGAGACGGTAATCTCTTGTCCTTTAAAATCACTTACATCAAAGGATAGATCAAGCCAGCCATTTGCAATATTAGATGATTTGCCCGTAATATAATTACTGATTAAGCCATACCATTCGAATGTATCCGAAGCTTTATTGTCAGTAAGCGTATAATTACCTTTGATAGGTGTACCATTGACTAAAACCTGTGCGTAATCCCAATCTTGTTCTATATCCCAGAAAGCTTTCATTGATAGCTTACTATCGACACTGTTGGGTATGGCTACCTTAAAGCTCATGGAGTTTGATAAGTTATCACCCATAGCAGAATGAAATTGATTAAGTCCTGCAAAAGGTGAAATAGCAAAGCTGTTTCCTTCAGGGAGTTTAATATCGATTAAATTGGTCGACTCATTATGAGTTGTGGCCGCTACAATATCAATAACACGTTCTTGGTCTTTTAATTCATCTATTGTGACTGGTGTTGAGGTTACCCAGTTTCCACCAAATGCATCTTGTAATTCAACTTTAGCTAATGGACTAAAGCCAGTTGGTATTGCGCCAGGTATAGCATCACCTGCCCAACTACCGCTAGACATAAGTGACCAAAAACCAACGGGTGAATTAGGCGCTGAATCATTAGTATCGTATTCGTCTTTTAAATTGGCTACCATGTGACCAAACTCATGAGTTACTACACCAATAGCTGAATCAATACCTTGTACTGTATAACCATGTCCACGGTAATTTCCTGTACCATTATAGTCAGTATTTGGAATGTCATAATTATCAATATTCCATCGATGTGCCCAAATAGCATCATCGCCAAGCACACCACCACCTGCGTCAGCACCTACACTTGAATGAAATACCATAATGTAATCGATGTAACCGTCGGGCTCTGCAATAATGCCATCACCATCAAGGTCAGCGGGATCGATTAAATCAAACTCGCTTAAGTCAATATCATAGGTGGTTACCGCTTTGTTTAATGCTTCTTTTATTAATGATGTGGCCTCTTTATCATTACCCGCTTCATTATTTTCACCGTAAAAACTGGCATCTTTATCAGCGGTTAACCAACCATAAACTTTACCGTTAAATTTGAAGCTCTCTCCTGACTCACTCGCATAATACTGGTGGGCGCTCATTAGGTTTTCATTGTTTGGTCCGACAAAGCCAGTAGGAGAAAACATTAAATTTTGATAGTGGTCAGCATCATATGTTTGGTAAAACATAGCTGTATCGTCAGTAGTTAACTGGTTGTTATCATGCGGTAGATCTGGAAAATCAATAAGTAGCGTTAATATATTAACTTCATGGGCATTTGAGTTTTTATTGCCACCTTTAGCATCTTTACTTTTTGCCTTAGGTAAACCTTTATCTTTAACTTTTGAATAGTTAACTACTTGTTTTCCCGCAATTTCAAAAACATAATCATTTTGTTGAGTTTTATTTTGTTTAATATAGCGATTAAAAGCCGTAATTTCTTCTTCTTTACTGGCATCTTTAGCTAGTTCCCCCCGCTTCTTTAACCAGTAAATTATACGTTCTTTATTAATAACACCAGCATCTTTTATAGGGGCATTAGTTACAGCTGTTGAGTGTTCGTGATTTTGTTTACTGTGCGCGGTGTTTTGTGTCGTGATTAGTAGGGCAGTCGAAACTAAAAGACCTATGCTTTTTTTTAAAAATAACATGAATTTGCCTCATGATTGAATTGAAAAGCTTTACTTGCGTTGAAATTATCTAAGTAACAACACAAGTAAAGGAGAGGAGGGGGGATTACATTTCGATAGTAACGCCTAAATTATAGGTACGCCCGATAACATCAGAAACACCATATAATCCACCTTGCAAGCCTGTAGTTCTTGGCGGCTCTACATCAGTCAAGTTACGAATACTAAAACTGAAAGAGGTACTATCATTAAGGGTGTAATGGCTAATAAAATCAAAGCGTTTTAATATTGGTGCAACACCATCTCCGTTTGGATAAACTTCATCATAATTTGCATTTTCATGATTGAAGTTTGGTGCTTCGACTGACTTATCACGCAAGTTTGCGCGAAGTTTTACACTCCAGTCGTCAGTTTGATATGCAACACTAAAGTTAACTAGCAGGTCAGGATAATAGTAACCACCCTTGTAGTTATAATAGGTATCTTCAGGCTTTAAAGGATCACTAATAGTATTGTGGTCTAACCATTGGTTAACAATAACAGAGGTAAAAAATTCACCGTCTAAATTGTCAAATAAAACATCAGCATCAAACTTGTATTCAACTTCATAGTCAATCCCTGAAAGTAATGACTTGCCTAAATTGATTGAACCACCTTTTATTTCTGTGATAGCGCCATCAGCACGTCGAGTAATGGCATTACATGCTGAGCTATCTAAACCAGGGGTGTCGTAACAAGTTTTTAAAAGCTGACTTACCGATACGGTAGTTATCTCATTGGTTAAGTTCATTTCCCACCAATCGATAGAGATATTTAGGTTAGGAATAGCAGATGGGGTTAGTACAAGCCCAACCGTTAATGTTTTTGCATCTTCTGGCTTTAACTCTGGGTTACCACCTGAGCGTACTCCTCTGCTAGCAGTTGATAGAGAATCTTCCCAGTTTGCTCCTACTGCTGCAGTACAGTTTGCTGTTCTTACTTCAGGGTTATCACCTTCGCCAGGTTTATTACATGGATCGGTAATAAATGAAAAGCCAATATTACCTGGATTAAATAAATCGTAAACGGTTGGCGCTCTAACACTTGCAGAAGCACTTGCTCTTAACTTAACATCTTCAATTATTTGATAGTCTAAGCCAATACCCCAAGCATCAACGTTTCCTATGGTGCTGTAGTCAGAGTAGCGGTAAGAGCCATTGATAGTTAGTGTATCAAGTACAGGAACATCAATTTCAGTAAAATACTCTTTTACATCAAGGCTGGTTGGTTTAATTGGTGGTGATAAACCAGCAAGTAAAATATTACCTGCGTATTCAGCAGCATCAGGTGTTGATTCAATCACCTCTTTACGGTATTCGGCACCGAAAACTACATTAACAAAACCTGCAGGCAGTTCAAATAGTTCTCCACTGATATAACCAGATATTATAGTTTGCTCATTTCTGTTTGAGGATTGCGCAACACCGCTTACCCAATCAATGGCTTCTTGATCAGTGTTTTCACCAAATATCGCTAATGGTAAACAACCAGTAGCGCTTGGATTACCCTCAGCGGTTGCTCGACAAACTGCATTACCATCGGCGTCTTCAATTACATCAAAGGCAAAGTCATGTCTATCTTTGTAAAGACGATTACGTCTTTGGCTTAGCTTTGACTCACCATGTTGCATGGATATATCCCAATCCCACTCCATAAATACGCCATTAAAGCCAAATAATGTACTGTAAAAATCGCGACTAGAGTCATTGCCTTGGCGGCCAAAGTCTTCGTGAGTTCTATAAACTATATCCCAACGACTAAGGCTCGCATCAGAAACAATATCATCCCAGCCTTTATCATCCATAAAGTCTCTAACCGATTGAGGTAACGTTGGGTTTTCTCTATGTACAGTAATTGGCGAGGGGGTATAAGGCATTTGACCTAACCATTGACTTTCACTTTTTGCAATCTGCATGGTTGAGTAAAATGAAACCTCGTTTGACACTTCATAATTAAGGTTAATCATTGTACTTAGCACTTGTTGAGCACCACGTAATTGATAGGCATATTCACCAAAATTAAAGCCAGGACCACCTGAGGTGTATTGGCCGTAAAACGTATTGTCGTTAAAAGCAAGTTCACCTGTACCTGGATCGATATAATAGTGATCATATTGACCTTCATCCCAGTTCCAGGTCCTAATACCCCCAGTCGCAGGGTATGAGCCAGTGTGTCTATCATTAATGATTAAATAATCTGGAATGCCATCAGTAGACGTTTCACTCAGTGGGTTAGCAACTGAAGCAAGTAAGTTTTTACCGTGAACAAATTTTCTATCTTTTTGTTGTAACGGCTCGCTATTAGAATAATTAATACCCGCATTGATATTACCACGCCCGTCAGCAAATGAGCCCCCCATAGAAAGTGAAAACTGTTGCGCTTCTGCGCCACCTTTTTCAGGAATAGAGGTGCTAGCAGAGACTTTAAAACCTTCATAATCTTTTTTAAGCTGAATATTAATTACACCCGCAAGTGCGTCTGAACCATACACAGCTGACGCACCACCAGTAAGAATTTCAACTTGTTCAACCATACCAATAGGAATGTTTGATAAATCAACCGCACTACCAGAAATACTTGAAGCAACAATACGTTTACCATTGATTAATGTGAGGGTTCTATTAACACCTGCACCACGTAAGTTTCCTGATGTTGTACCGTCTGAGCTATTGCCTAAGTTATTACCAACAGCAAGCTGAGGTAAATCAGATAATGCTTCTTCAAGGTTTGAAAAACCTGTATCTTTCAGCGTTTCAGCAGTAATTATAGTTATTGGACTTGCAGACTCGAAAGTTTCTTTTTTGATACGAGAGCCTAAAACAGAGATGCGCTCTACTTGATCTTCACTATTATCTATTTGTTCATCTTGTGCATAGGCTGTTAAACCCGGCGCAGACATCATTAAAATACCAACAGCTATTGCTTTTGATAACTTATTACCTTGGATTACTGACATATTTAATACCTTTATTTTATAAGAATTATAAGGCTGTACCTTAGTGTGTTTTCGTCGCACCACTTGACAACTACTGCAGATTTATAAGTAGGTTTTTGCAATGCTAAAGTAACTTAGCAGTATACGTACCAAGTAAAATGTTTTATATAAATCAGTTATTTAGGTGTGTTCGTTGGTTTTTTTATTGGGTGGTAAAGGGCTGGTGTTACAGTTTTGAACCATTAAATATGAAGATGGCGCTCAAGAGCACAAAAATTACTATTAGCATGGTTTTTAGTGCCAGATTCATTTTTGCAACACGTTACATACTTGAAACAAATAGTTGAGCTATCAAAACAAAAAAGCGCTAATAGTAGCCTATTAGCGCTTTTACCAATTCATATTCTTTATTTTTATTAAAAATGATTACTTATCAGTATTGTTTTTAAACTGAATGAATGGAGCTTTTGCAAAGTTACTGCCTTTAATTTGTACAATAATATGTGCTAGTTCATTAGGCGTAATAACTTGTTGATAAAGATGTTGAATCTCTTTCACCGTAACCTTCTTAATGGCATCAATAAGTTTTTGTTTACTATCAAAAGTTAGCTTACCAGTTTGCCAGTCACTTAAATATTCACTTTGCTCTTGATAAATGTTTTTCGGTTTTTGAGTCAAAGAGACTAATACTGCCTGTCGATATTTCTCTAGGGTATCACTATTAAGTGAGGTGATATCATCACTAAAGTTAGCTTGAAAAGCTTTGAAGCGTGCTAACATTTTTGTTGGTGATTTTACCGGTGTTTGTATGTACCAGGCATAGGTGATTTGTCCATCCTTTACTGTAGTGTAGAACCCTACACTATACCCTAACTGCTCTTCAGTACGGATTTGCTTAAACAGTGCAGGCGATACGATTTTTGCTAGCACTTTACCTACAGCTTCTTTTTTCACTGTATGTTTTTGCCATTTGGCATCAATAAGCGCAACGTCATTTTGTTGCGCATTTACTTTAATATTTACTTTTTCATTGTCGCTAAACTTATGATATTGAGTAAAAAATATAGGTGCTTTACTGTTAGTCGCTTTTACTTTTAATGACGTTTCAACTGATTTCACAAAGTGATTGAGTTGGCTTTGGTCAAAGTTACCAAACGCAAAAGCATTGATTCGCACGGATTGGATAAAGTTATCTGCAAATGCGGTTAAATCATTCAATTTAAGCTTAGACAAAGTCTTTAATAAATCTTCTGCTGGATACTTACCTTCAATTAAAAAAGTATTGTATTGCTCAAACGCTTGGTTATATAAGGCATCTTTATTTTTATTATGTAATGACGTTTGTATCGATTTCTTCCAGTGGTTAAAACTTTTATCATTAAAGCTTATTGAGGTTAAAGCATTAATTGCTTTAGATTGAAGCTCAAGCTGCTTATTAGTAAATCCAGCACTAATTAATGTTAAACCTTGCTGATGGTTAACTTGTAAAGACATCCCAGCATTATAGGCTTCAGTTTTTAATGGGCTTATTTTATCAGTGATAGCCTTATGAAGAAGTAATAATAAAGCTTGCTCATTTGCGCTTTTAGTACCTAAATTGGTATTTAAGTTAATATTAATACCGCCTTTTGCAACTGAAAATTGTTCACTGTGTTTAACGTGTAAAACGCTACCTAATGGGGTGGATATTTTAGTTGGTTTAGGCTGTAATTTTGTTTTAACTAGGTCAAAGTTTTCTGGTAGCAAAGAATTTAAGGCGGGTAAATTTAGCGGGAAGCCACTGTTTGTATTTTGCCATTGTTGTATTTGTGATGGCAAAATGTCATCAATTTGGTATTTTGCGTCAAAATAGCCAATAGGTTGTTGTGGGGTTTGTTTATTATCAATATAAAATACTCTTACTCTATTAATCGTTAATTGAGCTAATAAGTGCTTAATGTTTTCTGGGCTAAAGTGTGAAAATTCATAATCAGCACTGAGTGTATATTTAGTAGGAACTTCATGCATTTTAGCTGCTAAATTTGCAGCATAACTATATTCACTGTATTTACTTTGGTAATCAAAACTGTTCTGCAGAGATTGCTTTATTTCTTGGTAATATTTGCGTGATAAGCCTTCTTGATTAATCAAGGTTAGATATTTAAATACAGAGTTGATAATAATATTGCGTTGTTTTAGCCCTTGTTCAGTTAAGTCTATGTCGATAAAAAACTCTCCTGAATTTCCAAATGCACTGGGATCAGCCCATGCTGACAACCCTTCAATTAACCCTTCAGTTTTTAAAGTGTCTACTAAAGTTCCTGGCATTTTACTGTTGAGTAGATAACTTACATAATAATTGGGCTTAGATAAAAACTGTTCAGCATTGTTTTCGATAACAAACTTTAATTGAATTTTTTTAAGGTCTTTTTGTGGTTTATACCTAATAATTTTTTTGGTTTGTGCTTCTGTTATTGCTGGAGGGATAATAGCTGATTTTTTGATATTATTATCTTTAATGGCGGCAAAGTATTTTTTTGCTATTACCTCTAATTCAGTGATAGAACGATTAGATACAAGCGCAACTTTCATCCGGTTAGCTTGATAAAACTGGTTATAAAAGTCTATCGTAGCTTGGTGCAAAGTTTGACCGTTTTGATCTTTCAAACTACTTAGGTTGCCCCAAGTGAAATTAGCTACAGGGTGAATGGGGTTTAAGGTTAAACCATTTAAATGACCAAGAATTACGCCGTCATACACTCCTTTCATGCTCCACTCTGAGTTCACAGCATTACGCTCTTTATTAATATATTTTTCAGCTAATAATGGCGCCTTAAAATAATCTGAAAACCTGTCTAATAATCCTTCGAAAGCATTGTTTTTAATGCTAGCCATATAATTAGTATGATCCATATCAGTGTAGGCATTATTCATACCGCCATTACTAGAAATAAAGGTATTGAAGCTGCCAACTTCGGGATACTTTTCTGTTCCCAAAAACAACATGTGCTCAAGAAAATGCGCTTGGCCCCAAAAGCCGTTAGTTTCATCATAAGAGCCAGCCTTCACAGCGAGAGCTACGGCAGAACGCTCCAAACTCGCATCAGAAACCAGAATTAACTCAAGTTTATTAGGTAAGCGTAGAACTTTATAATGCCTGTTATCATACTTACTTTGCTTTATTAACTGAGGCATTGCTTTAATTTTTGGGGATGCTGTTTCTGCTAGCGAGAATTGCTGAATACTGCAAGCACTTAGCATTAGTGAACATGCAATAAAGCTGAGTAAGGTGTAAAACTTTTGGGTGATATTGTTTTTACTATTCATTATATGGTTACTTTTAATTAGAATTATTTCTCAGTAACTGGGTCATAAATGAGCCAGTTACTGGCTCAATACTGAAACAGTTGCCTTATATACTGCAGCCATCAGAGGAGCAAAGTCCTACATTATTGTGTTCAGCTTGCTTGCATTCGTTTTGTGCCCAATCAAAGGCTTTTTTGAGGTTTTCTAACGTTGAAAAACCAGCGGATAATTTATAACCTTGTCTACCGTTTAGGTAAATTAAGGCAGGAAAACCTTGAACACCTAGCTGTTTTGCTTCGGCATATTCTTGTTTTGTAAGATTTAAGCAGTTTCCGCTTAAGTAATAACTCAAAAAGTCTTGTTGAGATATTCCAAAGGGTTCAGCAATCTTAGCTAGCGTATTTGCTTGCATTACATCCTTGCCCTCAACAAAAAAGGCGTGCTGTAAAGCATGAATATAGTTGAGCATGGCTTCTTCGCCGGCAAGCTTCTTCACTGCAACGGATGCTCTAGCGCTTGGCTCGGTATCGTAGCTAAAGCCTGGCGTTGCTAATAATTGCCAGAATAATGGGCTAAACTCTTTCCCTGATAGCTTAGTTACATGTAATGAGGCATTTTTTAAATAGTCTCTAAAATCTTTGTCACATCGCTTTGCTTGTATGCCAGGAAATAAGCCGCCATTAATAGTTTCGGTACAGAGCTCACTAGGGAGCTGATGATAAAATTCTTCCACAATAGAAGAAATACCGTAACACCATAAACACAAAGGATCGGTAACGTAAAGTAAACGAGCAGCAGTCATAAAAGTTCCTTAAGGTAGCAAGGGTAAAAACTATTTTTTACCCTATAAAACTTAAGTAAAAGCAGGTTTTGAACCAACTTGTAAATTACGATATATATCAGTGGATTAGTGTTAGTGTTTATAAAAACCAAATGACCAGCTGTTACATTATGGATACACTTTTAGTTGCTTGTATGTTAAAGCTTATATAAAACAGCTTGTTAGTGATGCTTTAGATGTGCTATTTTTAATGAATGTGTTACAAAACTGAGTCAGGGTATGCGTTTAGATATTGTTTCAGCCGATCGTTTAGGCATCACTCAAGAAATGCTTCGAGTAATAGTTGAAAAAGGTTGGAATCTCGCAAAAGTTGAAATGTATACCCACCATACCTTTGTTCATATCAATGAAAGAGGAATAAGTTTTGAAACCATCAAAAAAGAGCTTATTGCTATTCCTGATGTATCAGATGTTATTCGAGTAGCGTTACTACCAGGTGAGGAAAAGCGCAAACACCTTGATACTATTTTGTCTAAATTGCCAGAGCCAATCATTGATATAGATATACATGGGCAAATTATCGTCGCCAATATAGAGGCTGAAAAATCACTGGGTTTAACTAAAGATAGATTAGAAGGTAATAATATCTGTAATCTTTTGCCTATTAGTCTACAGCAGATATTAATGGAAGATCCTCCGGCGATTGATATCTGGTATGCGAAAAAACATTTTTTGATTGATATTACGCCTATCTTCACAAACTCTAAAGTAACAGGGGCTGTATTATTGCTGCAAAGTCCTGAACGGTTAGGGAAAAAAATATCGGAAAGACAAGCGCATACAGATAATAATATACAATCAATTATTGGCCATTCGATCAAAATAAAAAATATACAACAACAAACTCTTCGCTTTGCAAAGTTAGATTTTCCCGTATTGATTACCGGTGAAACAGGCACAGGCAAAGAGCTTTTTGCTAGAGCATTACACGAATCAGGGAAGCGCTCAAAAGCACCATTTCTTGCGCTAAATTGCGCAACTTTAGCTGAAAACTTATTAGAAAGTGAGTTGTTCGGTTATGCACCCGGTGCCTTTTCAGGTGCCCACAAAACCGGTAAGCCAGGGCTGTTTGAAATGGCTGAGAATGGTACCGTTTTTTTAGATGAAATTGGCGAAATGTCTGTTTATTTACAAGCGAAATTATTACGATTTCTACAAGAATTCACCTTCAGGCGTATTGGTGGTACCCACGAAATAAAAGCCAACATTCGAATTGTATGCGCTACTCATAGAAACCTTGAAAAAATGACGGTAAAAGGTTTATTTAGAGAAGATTTATTTTACCGTTTAAACGTGTTAAATATCAATTTACCCCCCTTAAGAGAGCGCAGTGAAGATATTTATGATTTAGTTAGTTTTTTTAGCATTAAAGCCTGTGAACAAATTAATATAGGTAGACCAACGTTCTCAGAACCGGCTATGCAATTACTAGAAAACTTTCAATGGCCGGGAAATATCAGGCAATTACAAAACGTCATTTTTAGAACATTAGCTTTAAGCGATAAAAGTACCATTGAAGCAGATGATATTTGCTTTTCAACTTCAACATCAGACCAAGAACTTGAGGCTTTTCGCGATGAAGATATTCGTTCACTGGAATATGCAGTAGAGCAATTTGAGAAAGGTTTATTGAGCAAGCTCTATGTGAATTATCCTTCTACTCGAAAGTTGGCGCAGCGGTTATCCGTGTCTCATGCCAAAATATCTCGGAAATTGAAAAAATATAACATTCAAAAAGCAGATTAAGGCTTTCTTAAGTAGACTACTAAGTTTTACTCACTATAGGCCAAAGCTGAATTGGGTAACAGTTCAGCTTACGTTCAGTTTGGCTTTGTTATCTTGATGACTACACATTAGTCAGAAGGATTGTTACGATGAAAAAAGTCATATTATTAACCTTGGTGTTCAGCTGTCTGTTTTGTACTCTGACAAGTTTTAGTGCTAAGTCCCATGATGTTGCTATAGATCAAATCCCAGAAGAGCAGGTATTTACCGAAGCCGAACTAGCTCAAATGCTAGCTCCCATAGCTTTGTATCCTGACAGTTTGTTAACGCATATTTTAATTGCCTCAACCTATCCCATAGAAGTGATAGAAGCGCATCGTTGGTTGCAACGAAACAATGACTTAAATGCCACACAATTAGCTAAATCTGTTGAAGATTATGAGTGGGACGCTAGTGTGAAAGCACTTGTACCTTTTGCACGTATTCTCAGCCGGTTAAGTGAAGATTTGAGCTGGACGAAGCAGCTAGGGGATGCTTTTTTACAAGACGAGGAAAGACTACTCGACAGTATTCAATCGCTGAGGAAACAAGCTAAGCATGCTGGTAATCTTGATAAAATGGAGAACATGGAAGTTAGTTTTGCTGATAACAGTATTATCATTGAGCCGCGTGAAAAAGAAATAGTATATGTGCCATATTATGATACCCGCATGGTTTATGGAGCTTGGCATTGGTCGGCTTATCCACCGGTATATTGGACGCCTCGTCGGAGTGTTTTTGTCAATCACCATAGACCTTTCTATTGGCATGCAGCGATTCATATTTCATTTGATTACTTTTTTAGTGCTTTTCATTGGCATAACCGTCATGTAGTTGTACTTAACACACCTCGTTCGCACAGCGTGTATCGTCGTTATTATCATCAACGTCCTCGTCGCTTAGTTGCTAGTGGCGGTTATGCTAAACGTTGGGTACATCAACCTAAACATCGAAAAGGCGTTGCTTACCGTAGTAAACATTTGAGTCAAAAATATTATACTCACCGCTCTAAGGCGCACCGAAGTAATAAAAAAACGCATCAAGCACATTTTAATAGCAACCAAAAACACAGGGTAAAACGTCATGAAAACCGTATTTCATCGAAGATAAAGCACACATCGATTAAAAAAGCTCTAGGAACAAGAAAGATGGCTGACAAGCAAGTTCGCCATTTAAATAAGCACCGTGGTGCTGCGTCAAACCGAGTAGTAAAAACTAAGGTGCCAAAATCTCAAAAAAGCGCTAGTTTACATAAACACCATAATAAAGGCAGATCGGATAACAAGGTGAAAAAACTGCAAAAATCAGCGGTAAGTAAATATCGTGGTAACCAAGCAAAAAAGGGGGCGCACACATTATATGCCAAAAATAATAAGGTGAAGCAAAGAACAGCTAGAGTGGTGAGCAAGCATAAAAGCACTGTTACTCGAAATAAGCAGCACCGTAATAATAGAAAATCAAATCACCGCAATAGCTCTGTTAAACAACATAAATAACTAAGGGTCTGTTGATCTTTGCTGATTATTTTTGCAGCAGTTTATTAGCCTTTTATACAAGGCAGAGCTTATGTTGTGTAGTTGTTCTACTCTAATAAGCGATAACGCAGTAGAAATGGCTAATAAACGCTGTCCTACGGATTCGTTTAAATGCTTCTTGCTCTTTGTTGCGAGGAATTTAAATAGAATAACTATGCTACATTCCTAGCGCCGCGATCAAAAAGCATTTAATTCGAACAAAATTTAAACATGAAAGGTCAACAGACCCTAGTCTTCTTGGAAGTTAGGCAGGACACCGCTGCGGCTGTGTTCAAAAACAAGGGATGTTTCAACTGTAGTCACTTCATCACGTGAGGTGATATTTTTAAAAACAAACTGTCTTAAATGTTCACTGTCTTGAACTGACATATGAATATAATAATCGTAACTGCCGCCCATATGATAAAGATTTAAAATTTCAGGGTACTTTAGTAAATCATCACGAAATTTATTGACGATTTCTTCTGAATATGGCTGCAAGCGAATAGCAGCAATAGCTTCAATATTACCGCCAATCGTATTTAGATTAACGTCAATAAAGGCGCCCTTAATCACACCATTTTGCTTTAACCGTTTGACTCGCTCTAAACAAGTTGACGGGGCAATTCCTATTTTTGCGGCTAAGTCTTTATTGTTGATATCTGCATCATTATATAGAAGGGTTAAAATCTGAAGATCTATCGTGTCGAGCTTTTTCATGGGGCACCTGTAAACTAATTACTGCTTGAATATAATAAATAATACACTCTTCAAGGGTAGATCGACTAGTATTAAAGGCATGATATTTGAATTTATGACATTAAATGCTAAATTATCCGAATTATTTTTAAGTTTATACTATTTTTATTTGCTTAAATCGTAATAAAGTCGTTACAAATCAAAAGTTCGATAATAGCAATATCATTTGCCAGCGGCATGAGTTTTGACATATTATGACTATATCCATCGGCGATCGATTTCATTCTTTTTAACTAGAAAAATAAAAAAAAGGCTTACGCTATGACTTTGCTTTGGATACCCTTGTTATCCTTACTTGGCAGTATAATTTCATCAAGAACAGGTAAATTAACCCGTAATCAATCAACCACTTTGTCGTTATTGATGCCGGTCATTGCTTTAATATTGACGATCACTTTAGCACCAAATGTATTTGCTGGTGCTATTTTCCGTGAAAGCTTTTCTTGGGTGCCTTTATTGGGTATTGATCTTGCTTTTAGATTAGATGGCTTATCCATATTGTTTGTATTCATGATACTAGGGATTGGTATCTTAGTTATTTTTTACGCACGATATTATCTCAGCAGTAACGACTCTCTTCCCAAGCTGTATGCTTATTTAATGCTATTTATGACCGCAATGCTTGGTATTGTGATGTCAAATAATGTCATTCAGCTTTGGTTCTTTTGGGAGCTAACGAGCATTAGCTCTTTTTTGTTAATCAGTTACTGGTGGCATAAACCTGAAGCGCGTAAGGGCGCTACTATGGCATTAACCATTACAGGTGGTGGCGGTTTAGCGTTATTGGGTGGCTTACTATTATTGGGCGATATGGTAGGCAGTTATAATTTAGATGTGATTTTAGTCAGCAAAGAGCTTATACAAGCACATGCGTGGTACGAGGTATCGTTAATCTTAATTCTATTGGGGGCTTTTACCAAGTCAGCACAATTTCCGTTTCATTTTTGGTTACCCCATGCTATGGCTGCTCCAACACCTGTTAGCGCTTACTTGCACTCAGCAACTATGGTAAAAGCAGGCATATTTTTATTAGCCCGTTTTTACCCCGCATTAGCAGGAACAGACTTGTGGTTTATTTTGGTGAGTTTAACTGGGTTGGCGACCCTACTTTTTGCTGCATACGTTGCCTTATTTAAACATGATCTGAAAGGGTTGTTAGCCTATTCCACTATCAGCCACCTAGGGTTAATTACCTTGTTGTTTGGCTTAGATACCAAGCTTGCTGCAGTTGCGGCTATTTTTCATATTATCAATCACGCTACATTTAAAGCGTCTTTGTTTATGGCAACCGGTATTATTGACCATGAAACTGGAACACGGGATATGCGTAAGCTTAATGGTATGTGGCGATTCATGCCTTATACCGCAACGTTGGCTATGGTGGCAGCATCGGCTATGGCGGGTGTACCGTTACTTAATGGCTTCTTATCCAAAGAAATGTTTTTTGCTGAAACCTTGCATCAGCAATTGTTGGGTTCTATGTCATGGCTGATTCCCGTGTTAGCAACGGTAGCAGGGGCGTTAGCCGTTGCTTATTCAGCCCGATTTGTTCATGATGTTTTCTTTAATGGTGATCCTATTGATTTACCTAAACAACCTAGTGAGCCTCCAAGATATATGCGAGTACCGATTGAGATATTGGTGGCGCTTTGCTTAGTTGTAGGTATATTTCCTAACTTTGTTGTTGATGACATATTGAAGGCCGCGTCAACAGCTGTACTGGGCGGTTATGTGCCTGAATTTAAAGTGGCACTATGGCATGGTTTTAATTTACCGTTGTTAATGAGCGGCTTTGCTGTTATAGGTGGTTTGCTGCTCTATACACAGCGCCGTCATTTATTTGCATTCCAAGCATCACTACCTACAGTAAATGCTAAACAATTCTTCGATGACAGTGTTTATAATATAACCAAATGGTGTCAGCACAAAATAAATACCATAGAAAATGGCTCATTACAGCGCTACCTAGTGGTAATGTTTATATTAGTACTGTTTTTTGCTGGTTGGCCATTATTTGAAATGAGCCAATTGATAGGGCAAAACAGTGCAACTCCCGTAGACATGCATAATGCTATAGGTGCAGCATTATTAATGTTTGGTGCAATCAGTACGGTTATTTGGTACCGCTCACGGGTTGTCTCATTGTTGATGCTTTCTGTTGTTGGTTTAATGGTGTCGGTGGCATTTACTCGGTTTTCAGCACCAGATCTGGCATTAACACAATTAACTGTTGAAGTAGTGACGATTATTTTATTGATGCTGGCATTATTTTTCTTACCACAATATACACAAAAGGAGTCGAGCTCAACGCGAGTGTTACGTGATTTAGGGATCTCTGCGGCGTTAGGTATTATTGTTGGTAGTATTTGTTATGCGTTAATTACCCGTCCATTTGAGTCTATTTCTGACTTCTTTATCGCTAATGCCAAAACGGGTGGCGGGGGCACCAACGTGGTTAATGTTATTTTGGTTGATTTCCGTGGTTTTGATACCTTAGGTGAAATTTGTGTATTGGGTATTGCTGCGCTGGGTATATATAAACTGTTACTTAACTTACCATTGTTGATTCCTCGCAGTGATAGTGAAGGGCGGCCTTGGGCAAAAGAGCGATATCCCTTGTTGTTAGAGAGTATTTCTCAATCGCTACTACCTTTGGCATTAATGGTATCATTTTATATTTTCTTACGTGGTCACAACCTACCTGGTGGCGGCTTTAT
This sequence comes from Colwellia sp. KU-HH00111, assembly GCF_040362745.1. Taxonomy (NCBI): domain Bacteria; kingdom Pseudomonadati; phylum Pseudomonadota; class Gammaproteobacteria; order Alteromonadales; family Colwelliaceae; genus Colwellia; species Colwellia sp. KU-HH00111. The sequence goes on from NZ_BAABWO010000007.1 coordinate 54,159, forward strand.
TGCAGGGTTAATAACAGCGGTAGCGTTTATTTTGCAATATATCGCACATGGCTCAAACTGGATTGCCCAACGCCTCACTATCAATTATCGTAAAATTATAGCCACAGGTATTGTTATTGCTCTCTCGACCGGATTAGGTAGTTGGTTTTTCTCAAGACCGTTTATGACTACGTGGTTTGATTATTTTGATATTCCTTTGATTGGTAAAACTGAGCTAGCCAGTGCGCTAGTTTTCGATTTAGGTGTGTACTTAACAGTGGTTGGTTCGACGCTAATGATTTTGGCAAGTCTGGGTAAGTTAACGGCTAATGAGCCTAAAGATGGAGTACATAGCTAATGGAGTTACTTTATGCTGCTTGTGTGGGGTTGTTAGTTTTTTGTGGTGTGTTTTTGATATTACGTGCCAGAACGTTTCCAATTGTTTTAGGGTTAACCATGTTTTCTTATGCGGTAAATTTATTTTTATTTGCTTCTGGTCGGTTAAGTATTAATAAGGCCGCTGTGCTTGGTTATAGTGCGGATTATGCCGATCCACTGCCACAAGCTTTTGTATTAACCGCCATAGTGATTGGTTTTGCAATGACCGCCTTTGTGGTTATTTTAGCGATTAGAGGTAGAGCAGATTTAGGTACAGATCATGTCGATGGTGAAAAAACAAGCCAAGATAAGAAGGTAAACGTATGATGCAGCATTTGAGCTTTTTACCTATTTTATTACCCATGTTGGCCGGTGTTACTTTATTAATGCCACCTTTTGGCAGTCATAAAAAGATCAGAAGAATTGCTTCTGTAACTATGAGTATTGTTGTGTTTTTTGCATCATTGGCTTTGTTACTGAAAGTGCAAACCGACGGTGTGGTTGTCTATGCTATTGGAGACTGGAGTGCGCCATTTGGTATTGTCTTAGTTGCTGATGCATTATCCACTTTACTCGTTTGCCTCACTACTTTGCTAGGGGTTGTATGTACCTTATATGCAAGTGCAGGGGACGATGAAAAAGGCAGTTTTTTTCATCCGTTAACACATTTTTTGATACTTGGTGTTAATGGTGCATTTTTAACCGGTGATGCCTTTAACTTGTTTGTGTTTTTTGAAGTGCTACTGATTGCTTCTTATTCGCTACTTATGCATGGCGGCGATAAAAAAAATACCCGTGCTGCATTGCAATATGTAATTATGAACTTAGTTGGCTCTGCGATATTTTTAATTGCACTCGGTGTGTTATACGGTGTTTTAGGTACACTGAATATGGCTGATATGGCGCAACAAGTATCACAGTTGCAAGGAGATGATGTTTACCTTGCTAAAATAGGCGGATTATTACTATTGGTTGTTTTTGCTCTTAAGGGGGCATTGTTACCGCTGCATTTATGGTTACCTAATACATATGCTACCGCAATGCCAGTGGTTGCCGCATTATTCGCCATTATGACTAAAGTTGGTGTGTATTCAATGATGCGTGTTTATACCCTAATTTTTGGCGATGAAGCTGGCGAATTAAGTCATATGGCACAAAGTTGGCTGTGGTGGTTTGCGCTAGCAACAATAGCAGTAGGGGCTGTAGGTGTTTTAGCGAGCAAAAGTTTACGAAAACTCACTGCTAACTTAGTGATTGTCTCTGTTGGAACATTAGTAGCCTTAGTCGCCATACAAACCGTTGAAGCAAGTGCTGCTGCGATTTATTATTTAATACATTCCACATTGGTAACGGCAGCGCTGTTTCTATTAGCTGATTTAATTGGTCGTCAACGAGGTAAGTATACTGATCAGATCACAGCAGGTCATGCCATTATGCAACCAAGATTACTTGGCTGTTGTTTTTTAGTAGCCGCTGTTACTGTGATAGGTATGCCACCATTGTCAGGGTTTATCGCTAAGGTGTGGCTACTTAAAGAAACCCTACATGCCAACTATGCCTTTGTGTTTTGGCCGTTGTACTTAATTGCAAGTTTAGCGGTATTAGTGGGGGTTACAAAAGCTGGGGTTACTTTATTTTGGCGTCATCAAAATACAGTGCTAGCAAATAATGAGCAACAAGGTGTTAATCTGCCTCAGATTATTGCGTTATTGATACTCATTGTAGCAGCACCGTTAATGAGTATTTTTGCAGGTCCGCTCAGCGAGTATGCGCTAGGAGCGGCTAGCCAATTACATGACTTTAACGATAATATTGATATGATTCTTTCTGGAGGTCAATGATGCGTTTAGAGGCCAAATTTAAATTTTTACCAACACCGATTTTAAGCCTATTATTATTTATTGTCTGGCTATTGCTCAATAATAGTTTATCTGCCGGGCACCTTGTCTTAGCTACAGTATTAGCGATAGTTATTCCTCTAATGACTAGCCCGTTTAGAACTAAACAACCCTTAGTTATCAAGCCCGGATTAGCATTGCGTCATTTGCTGTTAGTGTTGTATGACATCATCACCGCCAATATTCAAGTTGCGGTATTGATCTTAGGACCAAACAAAAAGTTAATGCCAGGCTTTGTTAAAGTACCACTAGATTTAACACAAAGTATGCCAATTACCATTTTGGCTAGTACGGTATCTTTAACCCCTGGTACAGTCAGTGCCGAAGTTTATCCTTGGCGAGAAAGTTTGAAAACAGGGGAAGAGCCAGCGGCACAATATCTGCTGATTCATGTATTAAACCTTGAAGATGAGCAAGCGTTAATTAACTTAATTAAAACACGATATGAAGCACCGCTAAAGGAGATATTTCAATGCTAGAAACGGTGATTTTAATTGTATTTGCTATGATAGGCATATCACTATTGTTAAATTTATGGCGTTTATTAGTAGGGCCTTCTACCCCTGATAGGATCCTTGCCTTAGACACCATGTATATTAATACCATTGCTTTGATTATTTTGTACGGCATGAGTTTTGGTACTGAGTTGTATTTTGAGGCGGCATTGTTAATTGCAATGTTAGGTTTTGTCAGTACAGTAGCAGTATGTAAGTACTTGCTTCGTGGCGATATAATAGAATAGGGCTTAAGTTATGACAGAATGGATAATATCAATACTCTTATTAATTGGTGGTTTTTTTGTACTTGTTGGCTCAATAGGCTTAGTGAAAATGCCAGATTTTTTTATGCGTCTTCACGGACCAACTAAAGCAACCACCTTAGGTATGGCATCATTGCTTACTGCCTCAATGATTTTTTTTAGTAGCACACAGGCAGGGTGGAGTGCAAAAGAAGTATTAATTTCATTATTTTTAATACTTACCGCACCCATCAGTGGATATATGATGATTAAGTCAGCAATACACCATAAGCTTGACCATATAGATCGTACTAGCGGTAAAGACAACATTGAAGATGATGTTTAGTATGTAAACAAGCGGTGAAACGTAGGGTGTTTTTGGTTACAATGCGGGCTAATTATTGTTACACATTAACAAGTCATGCAACACTATACACAAGATTTGATCACATTATTTGAACGCACTTTTTACCACGATTATAATACACGGTTGGTGAAAGGGGATGATGAACCCTTATATTTACCAGCCAATAGCGACTGTCAATATCATCAAATTATTTTTGCACATGGCTATTACGCTAGTGCGTTGCACGAAATATCCCACTGGTGCCAAGCGGGCAAAGCCAGGCGATTATTAGAAGATTTTGGCTATTGGTATGAGCCCGATGGTAGAAATGAAGCGCAACAAAAGCAATTTGAACAAGTTGAGGTCATCCCACAAGCAATTGAGTGGGCTTTTAATGTCGCTGCTCAAAAAAAATTTAATGTCTCTGCTGATAATTTAAATGGTTTTCAAACCGATACAGCCAGTTTTAAAAACAAAGTATTACAACAAGTCGCTACCTTTATAATAGAAGGCTTTCCTACGAGAGCGTGGCAATTTATTGAAGTTTTGGCGCATTTTTATCAAACACCACTGCCATTAACGCTTGAGCAATTTACAGACAAAGATGAAGAAAAAAATGTTTAAATTAGGTTTTATTATTAATCCAATCGCTGGGATTGGTGGCAGTGTTGCTTTAAAAGGTAGTGATGACATGGCGCAACATGCGCTGGCACTAGGGGCAAAGCCAAAAGCGAATGCACGCGCGCAAACGGCGCTAAAGGTATTATTACCTTATCAAGATGAAATCATGATTTACACTGCCAATAATCAAATGGGTGAGCAGGCAGCTAAAGACTTGGGTTTTAACACTAAGTTAGTTTATCAAACTGACACTAATGCTACCCAAGCCTTTGATACAGAACAAGCCGTTAGCGCTTTATTAGCTGAACAAGTAGACATTATCTTATTTGCCGGAGGCGATGGTACTGCCCGCAATATTGCCAAAATAGTCTCGGCTAACGCGATACAGTCAGAGCAACCCCAAATACCGGTACTGGGTATTCCAGCAGGGTGTAAAATTCACTCAGGCGTCTATGCTATTACTCCAACGGCAGCAGGCCGAGTAGTTGAGTTAATGGTAACCAAACAACTGGTAACCCTCACTGACGGTGACGTGATGGACATTGATGAGGCGTTATTTCGCCAAGGGGTGGTAAAGGCAAAGCGTTTTGGTGAAATGCAAATACCGAGTGAATTGCGGTATGTGCAAGCAGTTAAATCTGGTGGTAAAGAGTCAGATGAACTGGTATTGCATGACATTAGCGAAGATGTGATTTCGCATATGGCAGAAGATGAACATGGTTTATTTATCATTGGTTCAGGCTCAACCACAGATTTTTTAATGAGTGAACTGGGGCTAGATAACACCTTACTTGGCGTTGATTTAGTGCAAAATGAAGCATTAATAGCAAATGATCTAACCGAAGCAGAATTATGGCAACAACTAATGCAGGCAAAGCAAACACTGCAAAAAGTTACGTTGGTTATTACCTTAATTGGCGGCCAAGGGCATATTTTTGGTCGTGGCAATCAACAATTAAGCCCACGAGTTATTCGTTATATTATTGGGCAACCAAGGGGCAAAGAAAACATTATGATCATTGCCACTAAAACAAAGTTAACAGCATTAAATAATCGGCCTCTGATCTGTGATACCGGTGATAGCGCTTTAGATCAGTTATTATCTGGTTTTATGGCGATTTCCACGGGTTATAAAGATCAGGTGCTTTACCCAGTATCCAGCCCTTTATAAGAAGTTAACCCCTTTTTAGTACCACAATTGAAGTGTATTTATGAAATTTAGTCCTTTAGTACAAGAACTTATCGACTCTTTGAAATGTTTGCCTGGTGTGGGTGCAAAATCAGCCCAGCGTATGGCCTTTCATTTATTAGAGCGAAACCGCCGCGGCGGTAGCAAATTGGCTAATACCTTGACAAGCGCCATGAATGATATTGGTCATTGCCAATGTTGTCGAAATTTTACTGAGCAAGATTTATGTGAAATTTGCCAAAGCCCCAAGCGAAAAATTGCTACCAGCATTTGTATTGTTGAAAGCCCTGGTGATGTGATTGCTATTGAAAATAGCGGTGAATACTCTGGGAAGTACTTTGTATTAATGGGACACTTATCGCCCATAGATGGCATTGGTCCTGATGACTTAGGTCTAGATGTGTTAGAGAAACAGCTAGCAACAGGGCAGTTTGTTGAAATGATTTTAGCGACCAATCCTACCGTTGAGGGGGAAGCTACTGCACATTTTATTGCTGAATTAGCGCAACAATATCAGGTTAATATCTCTCGCATTGCCCATGGCGTGCCTGTTGGTGGCGAGCTTGAATATGTTGACGGCAATACGTTGTCTCATGCATTTTCAGGTCGAAAAAGCTATTTTTAGGGCAAGTTGTGATTATTCGGTCATTTAATGTAAGGGATTACCCCGCGGTCAAAAATATATACCAACAAGGTATAGATACCGGGCATGCTACGTTTCAACGAAAGGCAAAAAACTGGGAAGAGTGGCACAATTCAATGTTAAGCCATTCTCGTCTCGTTGCCCAAGAGAATGAGCATATTTTAGGTTGGGCAGCGCTTTCCCCCATCTCTAGCCGTGCTGTTTACTCAGGTGTTGCAGAGGTGAGTGTATATGTATCGACAAGCGCACAAGGTAAGGGAGTTGGTCAACAACTGCTATCACAACTTATTTTATCTTCTGAAGAAAATGGCACTTGGATGCTGCAAGCAAGTATTTTTCCTGAAAATATCAGCAGTATTAAACTTCATGAAAAGCATAATTTCCGCCAAGTGGGCGTACGAGAAAAACTTGGGGAAATGCATAATGTATGGCGCGATGTAGTGCTACTGGAACGGCGCAGCAAAGTTGTGGGGATACTGGGCTAAATAGTCATTAACCTCATAGCTTTTTATTACTAGCGTATTCACTACTTAAAACTTTTCTTTCTTATTCCCTTGAATTACATTTAGCCACCCCCACATCCTTTCTAACGTTAATTTTAACGATTTTCACACATTAGACAGGAGAGGTTTCAGATGTCTGAAGCAAGCCAACCAGAAGTTCATGGTTTTCAAACCGAAGTTAAACAACTTTTACAATTAATGATCCACAGCCTTTATTCTAATAAAGAAATTTTCTTACGTGAATTAGTTTCTAATGCGGCAGATGCATCAGATAAATTACGTTTTAAAGCCTTATCAAATGCTGATTTATTTGAAGGTGATGGCGAGCTAAGAGTTCGTGTGAGCTGTGATAAAGAAAACAACACCGTGACTATTTCAGATAACGGTATTGGTATGAACCTTGAGGAAGTTATTGAGCATTTAGGTACGATTGCTAAATCAGGTACGGCTGAATTTTTCTCACAGCTGTCTGGCGATCAAGCGGCTGACTCTCAATTAATTGGTCAGTTTGGTGTTGGTTTTTATTCTGCCTTTATCGTTGCTGATAAAGTAACAGTGCGTACACGTCGAGCCGGTGATGATGCATCACAAGGTGTTGAATGGGTCAGCGCTGGAGAAGGTGACTTCACTACCGCGCAAATTGAAAAAGCTAATCGTGGTACTGATATTATTCTGCACCTAAAAGAAGATGAAACAGAGTACGCCGACGACTGGCGTTTAAAGTCTATTGTTACTAAGTACTCTGATCATATCTCTGTGTCAGTTGAAATGCTTACACCAGAAGTTCCTGCGGTTGAGGCGGTAGCTGAAGAGAAAGACGACGAAGGTAATGTTACTAAGCCAGCAGTCGAAGCACGTGATGCAGTACCTGCAAAATGGGAAGCAATTAACAAAGCTACCGCATTATGGACGCGTGAAAAAGCTGATGTTTCAGAAGAAGAATATAAAGAATTCTACAAGCATGTATCACATGACTTTGGTGACCCACTATTATGGGAACACAACAAGGTAGAAGGTAAAACAGAGTATACCTCGCTGTTATATGTACCATCTAAAGCGCCATTTGATATGTATAATCGTGAAAAACAGCATGGCTTGAAGCTTTATGTACAACGCGTATTCATTATGGATGATGCTGAGCAATTTATGCCAACGTATCTTCGTTTTGTTAAAGGTTTACTTGACTCAAATGACTTACCGTTAAACGTATCTCGTGAAATTTTACAAGACAACAAAATCACACAGGCAATTCGTAAAGGTTGTACGAAACGCGTGTTGAAAATGCTTGAAAAACTCGGTAAAAAAGATGCTGAAAAATATCAAGGTTTTTGGGATGAGTTTGGCCAAGTGCTAAAAGAAGGCCCAGCTGAAGATATGGCGAATAAAGAGCAAATTGCTGGCTTATTACGTTTTGCTTCAACCAATGATGATAATGCGATTCAAAATGTCTCTTTGGCGTCATACATTGAACGCATGAAAGAAGGGCAGGACAAAATTTACTATGTAGTAGCTGATAGTTTTGAAGCAGCAAAAAATAGTCCTCACTTAGAAGTGTTCCGTAAAAAAGGCATTGAAGTGTTACTAATGTCTGATCGTATTGATGAATGGTTAGTGAGTCATTTAAATGAGTTTGATGGTAAGCCATTACAATCAGTAACTCGTGGTGGTTTAGATCTAGGCGATATGGACGATGCTGAAACTAAAGAAGCACAAGAGAAGTTAGAAAAAGAGTTTGATTCTGTTGTGGTTCGCATTAAAGAAGCGCTTAACGGTAAAGTTAAAGAAGTTAAACTCTCTCAACGATTAACTGATTCACCCGCTTGTATTGTAGCCGATGAAAATGATATGAGTAGTCAAATGGCAAAGTTGATGGCTTCGGTTGGTCAAGAAGTGCCTGAAACCTTACCTATCTTTGAAATCAATGGTGAACATGCATTAGTAAAACATGTTGCTGATGAACAAGATGATGATAAGTTTGTACAATGGGTTGAAGTATTATTTGAGCAAGCAATGTTAGCCGAGCGTGGTAGCTTGAAAGACCCTGCTAGCTTTGTAGCACGATTAAACAAGTTAATGTTGGGTTTAACTCAGTAAAGTGCTTGTTAAAACGTAGACTTTAGTCGGAAAAAGGAGCAATTCACTATAAATGATCGCTCCTTTTTTGTATGCTATGCTTGTTTGCACAAAGGCTTGCTTGTATAGTGTTTGCCGCAATAATTGAATAACCAAAGAATTATTACACTAGCGTGATCATATTGAAATTAATCGCCATACATACGGCTGTTAATCGCATAAAATTATTATGCTACTGTAATTATTTTTACTTATTTTAAACGTTATTACTTAAAGGTTAGTTTATATGCGTATTGTACTTCTTGGCGCTCCTGGTGCGGGCAAAGGCACACAGGCACAGTTTTTAATGGCTAAATTTGGCATCCCTCAAATTTCAACGGGTGATATGCTGCGTGCAGCAATTAAAGCCGGAACTGAATTAGGTAAACAAGCTAAAGCTGTAATGGATGCAGGACAGTTAGTCTCAGATGATCTCATTATTGGCTTGGTAAAAGAACGTATCCTTGAAGATGACTGTAAAGCTGGTTTTTTACTTGACGGTTTTCCACGTACTATTCCACAAGCAGATGCCATGAAAGCCAATGGTGTTTTAGTTGATCACGTGCTTGAGTTTGACGTGCCAGATGAAGTGATTGTTGAGCGTATGGCAGGCCGACGTGTACATTCTGGCTCGGGTCGTGTGTATCACCTTGTTTATAATCCACCAAAGGTGGAAGGTAAGGATGATGTTACTGGTGATGATTTAGCTATTCGCCCTGACGATGAAGAATCAACCGTACGTAAGCGCTTAGCTATTTATCATGAGCAAACAAAACCGCTTGTTGATTTTTATAAAGCAGAAGCCAGCGCTGGTAACTGCCAATACCTAACGGTTGATGGTACGCAAGCGGTTGAAAAAGTGAATGAGTTGTTAAGCGAAAAACTGGCATAACCTAACTTTGTTCCTGTAATTAACACAGCTCTGATTATTAATAAAAACTCGCTTCGGCGAGTTTTTTGTTTTAGCATTACGGAAAAAATAATTTACTTTAAAATCAGGAACGTGATAAATGAATTTGACAACTAATCTAACAATTACCGCGCTGTATGCAAGTTTACTTGCGCTATTGTTTATCGCGCTTTCAGTTAACATTATAAGATTACGCTTTAAACTAAAAGTGGGCGTTGGTGATGGCGGTGAGAGCACGCTCACTAAAGCCATTAGGGTGCATGGCAATTTCTCTGAATATATACCGCTGGCGCTGTTTTTATTAGGCAGTTATGAGCTTAGCGGGGCTAACACTTTATGGGTGCATATTGCAGGGGCTACCTTATTTGTTGGCCGTATCTTCCATGCTTTAGGCTTAAGTAAATCTATAGGAACTTCTGCACCTCGTGCTGTTGGCACTGTGGCAACTTTTCTTATACTGCTCATGCTTGCGGTTGAGAATATACGGCTATTTTTATTAGCGTAGTATCTTTTATTACAGCGCTTGTTTAAACATTCTTGATCATAGCTACGTGGGGAATGTTATCTTCAAGGTACATTTGGGACACTTGTTTGAAGCCGTGTTGTTGATAATAGTTAATTAAATACTCTTGTGCTGAAATTTTAATATTATGTCCTGGAAAGTGTTTTGAACACAAGGTAAGTGCTTCTGACATTAATTGATGACCCAGCCCAGAGCCTCGCGCTTTCTTTGCAATAGCGACACGCCCAATGCTGATATGATCAGGGTAACTCTGTCCTAACGCTAAGATACGTAAATAACCCACAAGAGTGCCATTGTGGTAGCCCAAAAGATGCAGTGTATCTTGGTGTCGGTCTAGTTGGCCTTTTTCACCGTCTAAATCGGGGTAGAAGCAGGTTTGCTCAACAACAAAGACATCAATACGAAGCTTTAATAAATCATAGAGTTGATCGAGCGTAAGCTCATTAAAAGTTTTTGCTGTCCAAGTGGTGCAATGAGTCATGTGTCCTACTATTTTGTTAACGATGAGTAATACTATATGTGGTTTATTTTTAGGCCGTTTTATTGATTTATAATTCTATACTTATCGGCGTCAATAAAAAAACCTGCTTCGGTGTATGCTCTTACAATTGTTCCAGAGCTTCTGAGTATTTTCAAACCTTTATTGATAGCAGTAAAGGCAGATTTTCCCTGTGGATGCGCTTTACTAATGGCAAAATGACGAGAGCCTTTTAACAAAATTGCCGTGTTGGGCACTGGTATGAGATGAATGCTTTCTAAGCGATAACTTTGATCAGTTGTTGAAGTAAAGGGCATTAGCATAAAGTCTACCCATTGAAGGCTTGTCATACGCGCCATTGAAACCCATGAATCTTCACGAAGCAATTCTTTTAATGATAAGTCTTGCAGTGTCTGCCAATCGGTTCGCCATTTCGGGGTTGATACTGCTGTCAATGTGTTAAAATCAGAAAATGATTTCAGTTGTAATACTTTGTGGTTGGTTGGACTAGTATAAATACCAGCGAAATACTCACCATTTCTAATCACTGGCTCGGAAATGTATAGTTTGTCGGCAATTGTCTTGGCATCAGTGTGCCAATAAGTATCAAAACTAAGCAACAATTCGCCTGCTTGAAGTAATTGAATATTCCTAAAATTCACTTTACCAGGTAACAAGTGAAACTCAGCATGAAAGCCGCCCAAATATAACGCTTGTTGGGCAATAATTATATCGATGACATCACGGCGGGTATATTTACTTGAGAATTCATTAACAGCTAATACATCTCGGTTGCCAATAAAGGTTTGATAATCTTGGTAAACATCATCTTGAATAGGAATAATCACTTTGTTTGAATAAGCGAAAGTATTACCACGAATCATGAACGTTGTTAATGAAAGCATGATTGCTAAAAAAGTAAGTGAAATTGAGTTTTTCAAAACAGAGCCAAACAACGTTAATAAATGCATCTCTGTTAGTTATAACAAGGATGCATTTATTTATCAAAAAACTGCAGAGAATAAGCCGTTATTTATTGTGACGATCTTGGAGAACAGCCATGACTTCTGACAACTCAATTTTTTGATCCGCCAGTAAAACGAGGGTGTGATAGAATAAATCAGCACACTCGCCTAATAAATCATCTTTAGTTTCAGCTACCGCTGCTAGTGCTACTTCAACGCCTTCTTCACCCACTTTCTGTGCCATCTTGGTGGTACCGCGAGAAAACAAGTGTGCAGTATAGCTGTCTTTAGGATCATCACCTTTTCGGCTGGCAATCACTTGTTCAAGCTGACTTAAAAAATTTTGCTGAGTTAATTTCTGCTCAGGAAAACAAGACTCTGTACCCAAATGGCAACTTGGACCAATAGGGCTGCAAGCAATTAACAAACTGTCTTTGTCGCAGTCGCTCAGTACTTGCTCAACGTTTAAAAAGTTACCTGAGGTTTCACCTTTTATCCAAAGCGCTTGTTTTGAGCGACTAAAAAAAGTGGCTTTGCCTGATGCTAAGGTAGCGCTTAATGACTCTTGGCTCATATAACCTTGCATTAATACCGCACCCGTTGCTGCATGCTGAATGATGGCAGGGATCAGGTTATCCATTTTCTGCCATGCTAATTCATTGATATTATCTTTGTTTACTAACATGGTCTTACCTCAATGTTATTTGATTTTAAATAGGTTTTTAATTCACTGATTGGAATAATGCCTTTATGAAACACCGAGGCTGCTAAAGCGCCATCAACGTCGGCTTGCTGGTAAACCTGTGCAAAATGCGCTATTGCACCAGCACCACCTGAAGCAATTAAAGGTACGTTGCATACAGCACGTGCCTGCTTTAATTGTTCAATATCATAACCTTGGCGAACCCCATCTTGGTTCATGCAATTTAACACAATTTCGCCTGCGCCTAGGCTGACGACTTTTTCAATCCAGTCAAATGTGGTCCAAGTGGTTTTTTGGGTACGAGTTTCATCACCGGTAAATTGATATACTTGGTAAGTGCCCGTTTCTTTATCATAAAAGCTGTCAATGCCAACGACGACACATTGTTGACCAAAATGATCCGCAAGGCGAGAAATTAAGGTTGGATCACGAAGGGCAGGAGAGTTAATGCTAATTTTATCTGCACCCATCATTAATATCTCTTTGGCATCAGCCTCGCTTTTAATCCCACCAGCAACACAAAAAGGAATATCGATTACTTGGGCAATTCGACTAACCCAGCTTTTATCAACCACGCGTCCGTCTGAACTGGCGGTAATATCATAAAAAACGAGTTCGTCTGCACCAGCTTCTGCATATTTTTGCGCTAAGGGTACAATGTCACCAATAATTTCATGGTTTCTAAACTGTACGCCTTTAACGACTTTGCCGTCACGAACATCTAAACACGGAATTATTCTGCGGGCCAGCATGCAATCGCCTCCTCAAGGGTGAATTTACCTTCTAATAAAGAGCGCCCTAAAATAACGCCGCTAACACCTGAGCCAATTAAGGCTTTAATGTCATCTAAAGAGCCAATACCACCAGAGGCTTGCCATTGAATGCTTGGATATTTTTGACAAAGTTCAATATACAAATCAACGTTTGAACCTGAAAGCGTGCCGTCTTTAGAAATGTCGGTACAAAGAATATGTTTAATGCCAGCATCAATATAAGCATCAAGTAAGTCTTCTAGATTGACGCCACTGTCTTCTATCCAGCCATGAGTAGGGAGTGTTTTATTGCCTTGTTGGTCAATTTTGATATCAAGGGCTAAAACGATTTTGTCGCCACCATAGGTTTTTAACCATTCAATCACTAGCTCTGGTTGCTTTATGGCTAATGAGCCAATAACCACACGGGTTGTACCTAAATCAAGCAGTTGTTTAACATCGTCTTCACAACGTATGCCACCACCAACTTGGGTGATCATGGTTTCATGGTTTACCACGGTTTTAAGCGTTTCTAATTGGCGTTTAGTGCTATCTTTTGCACCGTCTAGGTCAACAAAATGCATTACGGTAGCGCCTGAAGCAGCATAGGCTTGCTGGCGTTCTTGCACGGTATATTGGTAGTTTGTTTTTTGGTTGTAATCACCTTGAAATAAACGAACAACTTTACCGTTTATTAAATCAATTGCGGGGATCATCATGCTATTTTTGCTCCTGAGAAGGTAATTCGAGAAAGTTTCTTATAATCTTACTGCCTAAATCACCTGAGCGCTCGGGATGGAACTGGCAGCCAATAAAATTGTCTTTGCCAATAATGGCTGAAAATTCAGAGCCATATTCACAACTCGCTAGCGTATACTCACTTATAGGTGCGGCAAAACTGTGAACAAAATAAAAGTAATCTCCTACGTTTATGCCTTTTAAAACCGGGTGTTCGGCTATTTTGGTTAAGGTGTTCCAACCCATGTGGGGTAAACGGTTACCTTGTGCTTGCAATGGCTCTACTTGTGTAGGAATCATACCTAAGCAATTGATCGTGTTGTCTTTGGCGCCTTCAGTTGAAGACTTAGTCATTAACTGCATCCCTAAACAAAAGCCTAAAACGGGTTGAGTTAAGTTTTGCAGTGTTTCTACTAAGTCTTTTTCGATAATATTGCCCATGGCATGTTTAGCACTACCCACGCCAGGGAAAATCACTTTGTCGGCTGCCTTTATTTGTGCAATGTCATCGGTGATAGTCGCAGAAAACCCTAAGCGTTCAATGGCAAATTTTACTGAGGATAAGTTGGCGCAGCCAGTATCAACAATAACGTTACTGCTTGTGTTAGCAATAGTACCGGTCATTTACAAGGTTCCTTTTGAGCTAGGTAATTCATCACCTTCAACTTTTATAGCTTGGCCTAATGCGCGGCCAAATACTTTAAATAAACTCTCTACTTGATGATGACAGTTACCTTTGCTAGTTGATAGGTGCAAAGTGATTAACATTGAATCGGCAAGAGAACGGAAAAAATGCGATACCATCTGTGTTGACATTGTACCCACATTATCAGCAGTAAATTCAGCGTCAAATTCAAGCCAAGGGCGGCCAGATAAATCAATAGCACATTCTGCTCTGCACTCATCCATAGGTAGTACAAAGCCAAAACGGCCAATACCACGTTTATCACCTAATGCTTGTTTTAATGCTTGCCCTAGAGCAAGGGCAGTATCTTCAACGCTGTGATGATCGTCAATGTGATAGTCGCCGCTGACACTGCATTGCAGGTTAAAGCCACCGTGGGTCGCAATTTGGTCTAACATGTGATCAAAAAAACCTAAGCCGGTATCAATGCTACTACCGCCTTTTTTATCTAAATTCACCGTAATGGTAATATCGGTTTCTTTGGTGGTTCTGGTGACGGTAGCTGTGCGTGGCTGCTCGAAAGTTGCCAGAATTTTTTCGCTGATATGTGACCAATTTAAGGTGTCACGATCATATTTTAGGCCAACAATGCCCATGTTTGCGGCTAAGCCCATATCGGTTTCACGGTCGCCAATCACATAAGAGTTGGCAAAATCCACACGACCTTGTTGTAAATACTCACTGACTAATCCCAGTTTTGGTTTACGACAATTGCAGTTGTCTTCATCAAAATGAGGACACAGCAAAACGTCTTGAAATACCACGCCTTGCGAGGCAAAAATAGCCATCATTTTGTCATGAGCTAAATCAAAGTCGGCTTGAGGAAAGCTATTCGTGCCTAAACCATCTTGGTTTGATACCATTACTAGCACAAAGCCTTTGGCTTGTAATTTTAACAGTTCAGTGATGACATTTGGTTCAAATACCAGCTTTTCTAAGGTATCAAGCTGCTTATCAATCGCTGGCTCTTCAACTAAGGTGCCATCACGGTCGATAAATAAAATTTTCTGTTGGTTGTTACTCATGATAAAACTTCTTTTAATTGGGTTATTTCTTGTGCGCTGCCGATACTAATGCGTAAACAGTTTTCTAGTTGTAGTTGTTTTGATTGATCACGAATTAAGATGTTATGGCGGAGCAGTAATTCAAAAATTCGTGTTTTTTCGCTAGCACTTTCACAACGAAACAGCACAAAATTAGCGTCACTTGCAAAAACTTCACTGCACCAACCTTGTTTACTCAGCCAGGTGGATAAATCTGTTTTAATGCCATTGCATGTTGTTACACGTTCGGTCATTTTTTCTAGATCGTCAGTTAACGCCAAACTGGCAATTTCAGCCACTGGGGCGGAAATTGGGTAAGGCGCAATGACTTTGCTCAATAGCGTGATAACGTCAGTATTGGCTAAGGTAAAGCCACATCGTAGGCCGGCTAGGGCGAATGCTTTTGATAAAGTTCTTAGTACAATCACATTGTCATACGTTGTTAACAATGAGGTGCTAGTTTGCTCAGGGGAAAACTCACCGGTATATTCAATGTAAGCTTCATCGACAACAACCATAGCACTATCTTTAAATAACTCGATAGCTTGAATTATTTGCGCTTTTGGTAACAGTTTACCCGTGGGATTGCCGGGAGAGCATAAAAATACAACCTTCACCTTGCCTACTTGCTGTTTTAGGCCTTCAATATCAAGCGTGGTATCAGCAGTTAGTGGTACCTTAACTATGCCAGCGCCATGATTTTCGGCGCTAATTGCATACATGCCATACGTTGGTGGGCATATTAATATACTGTCTTGATAGGCACGGCAAAAGCTGCGAATAATCAGCTCTATGCCTTCATCTGCACCACGTGTTGCTAAAATTTGTGAGCGCTCAAGGCCGCAGTAATTGCTATAAGCCTTGAGTAGATTATTCGGCTGAAAATCAGGGTAACGGTTGATGTTTTCACTGCTGACTTGATACTTACCTTTGCCAGGTGCTTCATTGGCGTTAAGCCATATTTTGCTGTTTGCTTGCGCAGAGTCGCCACTAGCAAAAAGTCTTCGTGCTGATTGGTAAGGCACCATGTCTACCAGCTCGGCACGAGCTAATTTGTTAATTAAATTAGACATTTTTCCCTTCCGATATAGAGTCTTCTAGACGAATAGTGACCGCACGTTGATGAGCATCTAAGCCTTCAGCGTCGGTTAGCTCAATAATACATTCAGCTAAATTACTTAGCCCTTCTTTACTAAGTTCTTGCACGGTATAACGTCGAGAAAAATCAGCTAACGATAAACTTGAAATCACTTTTGAATAACCGTAGGTAGGTAACACATGATTAGTACCACTGGCGTAATCCCCAGCAGACTCAGGCGAGTATGCACCGACAAAAATAGAGCCAGCATTACGCAAATCAGTTAATAATGCTTGCGGATTTTCGGTTTGAACAATTAAATGCTCTGGCCCATATAGGTTTGACACTTCAACAGCCTGTGCCATATCTGTAGTTAATATCAAACGTGACTGTTTTAGCGCTTGTTTTGCAATGTCACTTCGCGATAATAATGTTACTTGGCTTTCAAGCTCGTTTGCTACCTTGTTGATTAAGTCTTTACTATCGGTCAGTAAAATAACTTGGCTATCTGCGCCATGCTCGGCTTGAGAAAGTAAATCAGCAGCAATAAACGCCGCATTAGCTTGCTCGTCACCAATAACTAATACTTCAGAAGGGCCGGCTGGCATATCAATAGCAAATCCAGCCACTTGTTGAGACAGTTGTTTTTTCGCTTCGGTAACATAACGATTACCAGGGCCGAATACTTTGTTAACGGCTGGAATTGTTGCTGTGCCATAAGCAAGTGCGGCGATAGCTTGTGCGCCACCTATGGTGTAAATTTCTGTGATGCCGCAAAGCTCTGCTGCCACTAAAACTTCATTGGCTAATTGGCCGTTTTTATCTGGCGGACAAACCAAAACTGTGCGTTTACAACCGGCAATTTGTGCTGGCACACCCAACATTAACACCGTTGAAGGCAATGGCGCACTACCTGCGGGAATATACAAGCCAACACTTTCAATAGCTTCTGTTTTTAAGATGCAACGAACACCAGGACAGGTTTCAACAAATACATCTTGTGATATTTGGGCGTTATGAAAACGCTTAATTTGCCCATAAGCGGTATTGATTGCTTTTATGCGCTTGTCTGTTAAGGCAAGTTTTGCTTGTGCTACTTGCTCAGGTGTGACCGCTAGCGTTGTTAATGCGATACCGTCAAATTGCTCAGTTAAAGAAAATAAGGCTTTGTCACCTTGCTTTTGCACTTGCGATAAAATATTACCAACCTGTGTTGATAATAAAGCGTTATCGGCAATGGCCGGGCGCGCAAGGGCATCTTTCTTTTGCTGGGCTGAGGTCGATTGCCATTCGATTATTTGGGTATTCATAATTTTCTCTAAATTATTAAGATATAAATTGCTCAGATCCGCTAAAGAATTGAGGTTTCAGCAAAGCCGCCAAATTGTGCGTTGCCTGAGCTTAGTACACTAAGTGATGGTAACGAGCAACGCCGACAAAGCCGTTTAAATTTCAATTGTGACGCGGATTATTCCATCATTTTTTCTATCGGCATAACCAATATAGAATTACAGCCTAGTTCTTTGAGTTTTTCCATGGTTTCCCAAAAGAAAGTTTCAGTAGCAACTACATGAACGGCAACAATGTCATCACGCCCTGCTAAAGGTAAAATAGTGGGGGTTTCTTTCCCTGGCATTAGTGCACTTACTTCACTAATTTTATCTTTTGGTGCATGCAGCATAATGTATTTACTTTCTTTTGCTTTCATTACGCCGTTAATACGTGGAAGTAAGGTATCTAATATTGCCTGTTTTTCATCGCCTAGAGCGTCAGCACGTTGAATTAAAGAGGCTTTAGAGCGAAATACTTCAGCCACTTCTTTTAGACCATTGGCTTCAAGCGTTGCGCCGGTTGAGACTAAATCGCAAATACCATCAGCTAATCCCACTCTTGGCGCCACTTCAACAGAGCCTTTTAATAGACAAAACTCAACGTTGATGCCGTTATCTTTAGCAAAGCGCTTTAATAACTGAGGGTAGGTGGTTGCAAAACGTAAACCGTCTAAACATTGTAATCCGGTGTATTCAAATTCTTCAGGCATGGCGATTGAAAAACGACAACCACCAAAGTTTAATGGTGTTGTTTTAATGTATTGGTTTTTGCTGCCAATTAGCTTGCGAGATAATTCTTCTTCCTCGAGGGTGTTATCTCCAACAATGCCTAGATCACAAACGCCATCCATGACCAAACCCGGAATATCACTACTGCGCACGCGCATAATATCAATAGGTAAATTGCTAACATGGGCAAGTAAGCGGCGGTCGCTCACATTAAGTTTTAATCCACAGCGTTTTAATAATGCTTGAGTGTCGTCACTAAGACGTCCTGATTTTTGCATCGCAATGCGTAAACGTGGCTCTGAAGTTGTCATTTTCTTATCCTATTAAATGTTAATTCTGTTTGAAAAATTGTTTTTTCAGTGGATTTAAGCATGTATATACAATTTTCAACTCGCTAAAATGCGAAAACCCCCGAAAGAATTAAGGCTCTTTCGGGGGTTCATAAATAGTTTTCTTAAATTTAATTCCACGAAAAGCCTTTAGCCCTTCATGGTATCTCTGGCTTTATTTTAAAGACAGAGACCTGAACGGCTAATCTATATGATGATGGTGATGTCGGCTATTCAGGTTAAAAGTCATAATACGTTATTCTCTAAAAATAAATGGATTTTCTCTATACAATTAGACTACTGATAAAATTATTTGGCTGCAAGGAATAAATAACTTTTTTTTATCATTATTTGTTATATGGTGCTTGCCTAGAGTTATTACTCGATATATACCAAGCGTTTCCACTAGCGAGTTTTTACTTTTTTTTCATAAGTCAGATTGGAAAAACAATGTTCACTATTAGTATGACGCTAAATCACGACTATCTAAGGCACGTATTCTTCTTATTTCTTGGGCGTTAAAATGTTGATTACGCAGTGCTTTAATAAGCTCCTGCTGGGCTTGATTATCAGGTTCGATTGAAACAAGCGTGGCTAATTCAATGCGATATTCTTTTATGCGTTGCTGCCATTGCTCACGTTTGGTATCAAGGGCTGACAATCTATCAGCTGCTTGTGCATTGAACTCTTGCTCTCTGAGCATGTTTAACTCGTTACCACTTGCGCCTTGTTGAACCATGTCATTATATTTTTGTCGATAGACATTTAATTTATTTGCTGTGTTTTGTTGTTTAATTAGCCAATCAGGGCTTTGGGTATTAAGCGCGGATATGGCATCACTTTTTTGTTCATCGCTTAAGTTATGATTTCTTCTAATTTCAACAAGGCTAAACATATAATGTTCGTACTGGTCTTCTTGTTCAAAAAAAGCCGCAATAACCTCTTCTGATAAAAAACGCCAACGTGTTGCAATAAGCTCGTTTCTGCTAATGATGATATGCTCAAATGAAGCGTAATCATCACTAGCCATTTGGTTATGTTCCTGTTTAATAGCTGTGATTGCATTTCTGTATTGTAAATACCCGTCAAGAATATCTAATGCTTCAGTTAAGGCTTGTGCGGTTAGTTGCTCTGTAAGGTTATGGTTAATACGGGCAATAATTCGCTCTAGCGGCTCTTCTCCTATGGCTGATAAATAGAACTCAAACAGATGAAGAATTTTTTTATTAATGCGTAAACTACCATCTTCATTAATATCAAGGCGTTGTGGTAAAGGAGTGTTGAGTAATGAGGTAGGTAAGTGCTGAATATACTCATCAGGCATGGTTGACTCAGGGTGGGAAAATACTAATTGACTGATCGCTTGCGCTTCTATAGGCGCATTTGAGTTGCGCAGCTCTGTTATTGTAGATGCTTGCGTTTGTTGCGATTCATTGGCGTCGGCGGTAAATCTGTTGTTTAGTGTTGCTGCGCAAACCCCTAAAAATATCAAAAAAATACTAACATTTACTATGTGTTGATTCAAAATGAATACCTTATCTAGAAATAACTAAAGAAAGGCTTACCTGAGTAAACCTTTCTTGATTTGTTATAAACCAGCAGCAGCTAGACGTCTTGCATGGTCTTTATATAGTTGCAATGGATTAGCACTCCACAAACCACGTAAACCAAACATACCATTGATTTCATCGGCATGATTCATGGTGTAGTCATCACGAATTACTTTGCCTAAATGGGTAGAGCAGCGGCCTACAACCCCGTCGTTAGCTTCATCAATTGTTAGGTATGTCACCGACAACAAACCATCAGCTAGATCTAAAATGTTTGAATCTACTAACGGATTATAGGTGCCAGCCCAAGAATAATAGGCAACACCATTGACTTGGTGATCGCCGTCATTAACAGAATAATCACTTACCCAATTAGGCCACCACCAAGAGCCCGCATTATGGCTCGGCGTTTCCTGACAAGCACCTTGTCGCAGACCCTCAGGATATTTAGCATTAAAAATAGCGGCATCTGTTGAGTTTAATGCTTCTAATGAACCCATAGCATTAGATTGCTGGGAACTATCACCTGTTATTGCCGCTAAAAAAGTCCCAACAGCATTACCTATCGATAAGGTGACGCCTTCTAGAGGAGAGTCTTTAATAAAGTCGGCTGTACCTGAGCCAAAATGTGGTGAACCAACAGAGGTAACTGAAGCGACTAAATCAGGACGGACTGATGCAACATAGCGTGAATCAATCCCTCCTTGAGAGTGGCCTATTAAATTAAATTGAGTAATGCCAGTGACTGCACTTAATTCTTCAAGATAGGTTAGTAACTCTTCACCTCGTGCTTCACTGGTTTCATAGCCAGTCACTTGAGGCGTATAAACTTGGTTTGAACCAACAGATGCTAATGCGCCTTTTACACCGTAAAAGTAATCTGCAAGGGCAGAGTCAAAGCCTGATAAACCATGAACTAAAACGATGGGGTACTTAGTATTTCCTGAGTTGTTTGCTTTAACTGGCATTGAAATGCAGCAGCTGATCAGTATTGATATAGCTAGGAATTGCATAATATTCTTTATCATTTTTTCACCTTTTTTATTGTTGTAGTAGAAGAAAATGTATATGAACAAAAAGTGGTCATACCTGATAAGTTATAATGAATAAAAATGTGAAAATCAACCGTAATTATTCACAGAACCCGATTAAAACAAGGCGAAAAAACAAGCACTCTTAATAGCCTTTGAAACTAATGTTTAATACATGTGTTTTAAATTAAAACAATTTCAGGATATTTGTTTAGCAGATCATTTTACAGGTAGAGCTGTTAGGATCGTAACGTTAAGGTGATCATGACAATAGCGTGATCTGTACTTTCGCCATCACGATCGAAAATAGGATTAATTAAATGTTGGTCATAAGTATCATAAGCGCTGACTTGGTAAAGGCTATCGTGATTGCTAGCATCAAATTCATATGACAATAAAATGTAGTCGAGCACCGCGCTAGTCGCACCATAATAATGAGTAGGTGCGCGTAATACTGCGTCTTGGCGGTGAATATCAGTGCTGTCATTTTTTAGCGCTACTCGAAATAAATCCCAAGCATCCTTTAAGCAATAGTTGGCAAGATACTCAGCACAATTTATTGCTGAAACAAAGCGTAAACTGTCAGTGAGTAAATGCTTTAATACGCCGTCATTCAAACTGTTATTAAAATCCCCCATTAAAACCATGGGGTGAGTAGTCATGGCTCGGCGTTCAATCATTGCAATCATCAGTAAAGTTGCCTCACTGCCACGTTGTATGGTTGATCCCCAACCACCGGCAACCTGCGATTTGAGCTGTTCTACTATACTTTGCTCTGGTGTCCAATTTGACTTTTTATCGTCCAGTTCAAGCATGGGACGTTTAGATTTAAAATGCACAACATAGCAATCACAATGGCCTAAATGCGGTATATCAAGTGTGGCTCTGATAATTTTACGACTAAATGAGAAGTTTTGCGCTAATCCTAAGGATTGTGCAAGTTCAATATCGGGTTTTACCTCAGCGACCTCAAGCAAAGGATATCGCGAGGCTATAGCGACAACAGGGCTTTGGTAAATAAAGTCATCAATGACTTTTGGTTGGTCAACGACGGCAAAATAAGGATAACCTTGGGCGCTGAGTAAAGCTTTTAATGATTGCGTGCTGAAGACTTCTTGAAAGCCGATAATGTCAGGCTGATACTTGCTTAGATAGTGTGTTATCCATTTTTGCTTTTTTGCCCATTGCGCAACACTGTAAATACGCTCGAAATCATAAAAAGCATTAGGGGGCTCAAGGTAGTTGAATAAATTAAACGTAGCAATTTTTAGCTGGGTATTCATTAACGATTCGGTATCATCAGAAGGCGTTACTGAAGGAGAATGTTGACTGCTTTGCACTTTATGTTGGTGAATGATGATGCTAACTCGTAGAATGTATTAGCGGTTATTATAGCGACCCTTGATAAAAAATCACCCATTGACTCAGGTGTTGTTTCTCAGAAGGTGTTGTATTAAGAATGCTCTGGTGTTTTTATTGGCGGGCTTTGTCATAAGAAAAACTCTGGGTGTTGTGTTATATTGTAATTATATTGTCTGTTATAGGATGTTGGCGGAGCAGTATAGTTGAAACAGATAAAGCAGAGAAAGTAGTCAAAGTAATTAAAGTTGAATATTTATGGATATATTTACTACAGTGTTAACGCGCGTTGTACCAGTACCAATTAAGTCTGCTGATTTAAAGGTTAAAGCGGTATTAAAAGACGCGGCTGCAGGTGAGTTAAAGGAAGATTTAGACCATGTAGAAAATCATGCGTATTATTTTGACAATGACAATGACAATGACAATGACAATGACAAGAAAAAACAAAAACACAAAAAACAAAAAACAAAATTAGACCATGAGCAAGACCCTAGTGCGATAAGTGACACAATGGAGTCTGATGCCAGCTTGAAATCGTCAAAAAGCAAACAACAACCTCAGGCTGACGAAGGCGTCACTGAAGCTGAAGATGGTACCAAGCATTTAGATCTTTATGTTTAACCTTTATGTTTAGCGATAAAACAGTATAATCGGCCATTCTTCTAATTAGCCTTTTTAATTGACCACGTATTTAATGACTAATGTTGCTCAAGCATTCTCACCTAATGGCGCTTTAGCTAAAGCTATTGACGGTTTTTCTCCTCGTCAAGCACAAACCGATATGGCGTTAGAAGTGGCAACTGCCATTGAAAAAAAATCCTCACTAATTGTTGAAGCAGGCACGGGAACAGGTAAAACTTTTGCTTATTTAATTCCCGCTTTTTTGAGTGTTAACGCCTCTGCTAGTGGTGATGAATTAAATACCAAAATTATCATTTCAACAGGAACAAAAAACCTTCAAGAGCAACTTTTTCATAAAGATATTCCGTTAGTTAAAAAAGCTTTGGCCAGTAACGTACAAGTGGCTTTATTGAAAGGGAGAGCTAATTACTTGTGCCGATATCGTCTTGCTCAATATCAAGAAACGCGAGGCCAATTAGATGCTAATGCGCTCAACGATTTAGTGAAAGTTAAAACATGGGCTAATAGCACCCAAAGCGGTGATATTGGTGAATTGGTCAATGTAACAGAAGACTCAAACGTGTTTCCGTTTATCACCAGTACCTTAGATAACTGTTTAGCCAAAGATTGCCCTGATTATGAACACTGTTATTTAGTGAAAGCCAGGCAAAAAGCGATAGATGCAGATTTAATTGTTGTTAACCATCATTTGTTTTTTGCCGATATGGCGTTAAAAGATACTGGGTTTGGTGAATTAATTCCAAAAGCGCAAGTAATGGTATTTGATGAGGCGCACCAAATTGGCGATATTGCCAGTGATTATTTTGGTGAAGCGTTCTCAACACGTCAACTCGTCGATTTGTGTACTGATGTTATGCAAATTTACCGCAGTAAGTTAACTGATGTTAAGCAATTAGGCTTAGCTGCAGAAAAGTTACAAAAAACTTGCCAAGAATTTAGGTTGTTGTTTAATTATGATCCTGAGCGCGGTAATTGGCGTGAAAAATATCAACAGCTGCACTGTGCACAAAAATTTCAACGATTGAAGGTTGATTTAGACTTTTTGTACCAAGTCATCAAACTATGTGTTTCGCGAAATGAAGCAATTGATAACTGCTTTGACAGAGCTGTAAACTTGTTATCTCAATATGAAGTGATGGCTAATGTTGATGTCAGTGGCATGAGTTTCTGGTATGAAACGACACCACGGCATGTGGTATTACACTTAACCCCACTAAGTGTTGCTGATAAGTTTAGTGCTTATGTAAAAGAGTCTGGGGCTGGGTGGATTTTCACTTCTGCTACATTGGCGGTAGATAATAGTTTTGCGCATTTTGCGCAGCATTTAGGATTACTTGGTGCGAATGAACTATTATTACAAAGCCCGTTTGATTACCAACGGCAATCACAATTGATTGTGCCCCGTTATTTACCCGAGGCGAATGATAAGAATCGTGCTGAGCAGTTAGCGCAATTAGCACAATCGTTAATTGCTGCCAGTAACGGCGCTTGTTTTATGTTATTTACTAGCTATCGTGTGATGCATCAAGTAGCAGAAATTTTGGCTGAAAACATTGACAACCCTTTGTTAGTGCAGGGGCAAATGGGCAAGCGAGTGCTTTTAGAACAATTTGTTGATACCGATAACGCGGTGTTGCTTGCAACAGCCAGCTTTTGGGAAGGTATTGATGTGCGTGGAGATAAGTTAACTTGTGTTATTATTGATAAGCTCCCTTTTGCTTCACCAGATGATCCGCTATTACAAGCACGGTGTGAAGAGGTGAGACGACAAGGTGGTGATGCTTTTGCTACCATTCAACTTCCACAAGCGGTTATCGCATTGAAACAAGGTGTCGGTAGGCTTATTCGTGATGTGAGTGACCGAGGGGTAATGGTGATTTGCGATAATAGGTTAGTAAATCGCCCTTATGGACAGACCTTTTTGAAGAGCTTACCTGAAATGAAGCGCAGCAGAGATTTAACTCAAGCGATAACCTTTCTTGAAACTATTAACGATAATAGCCAACGGAATAATTAATTCGATGGTTATAAACTGTAAATTAAGGAATTTTAAGTGAATTATTTGGCCATAGATGCCTCAACCGAAGCTTGCTCAGTCGCATTACAAGTAAACGACAATATATACAGTCGTTATGATTTATGCCCACAGTCGCACAGTTTACAGTTACTTCCGATGGTTGATGCCGTGCTAAACGAAGCCAATATCACCTTGTCACAATGTGATGGGCTGATTTTTGGTCGGGGCCCCGGCAGTTTTACTGGCGTGCGAATAGGTGTAGGTGTAGCTCAAGGCTTAGCGTTTGCAGCAGACTTGCCCGTGGTGGGGGTCTCTAGCTTGCAAGCCATGGCACAATTAGCGTTTATGAGATGTAAAAAAACACAGGTACTTGCCTTAATTGATGCGCGCATGAATGAAGTGTATAACGGCTATTTTGTGCTTGATGAAAATAATATCATGCAAGAACAACTATTAGCAGATAAAAAGGGTGAGGCGGTAACAGCACCTGAACTCGTTAATAATCGTTTGGTCGATAGTGTCATCACGCCTGTTTATGGTGTCGGTACGGGTTGGGATGCTTATCAAGCACAGTTATCATCATTTAAAAGCAATCAAGGTTCACCTGAGATTTTATTTCCGAGCGCTGAAGCTATGTTAGACATTGGTGAAGCTGCATTTATAAAAGGTGAAGGGGTTACGGCTGAATATGCCCAGCCTGTTTATGTACGCGACACTGTTTCATGGAAAAAGCTACCGGGAAGGTAATTCGCTGATATTGCCTAAATTGGCATTGTTTGCTAAATTGAATGTATGCAAATTTCTAGCTCTGTTAATATCCCTGTTACTTCAGGGCTTAATAATTCCCCTACAGCACCGATACAAAATTCGGAGCGCTCTAGCGAGGGTGTTGCAGAAAAAGCGCAAAACACACAGACAACAGCCCCATCAAGTAAACAAACTACACCTAGTATTGTTATTGATGAACAAGCCGTTGCCCTTTATCAACAAAGTCAGTCATCAGCACAAATATCTGCACAATCTAAACAATCAGCTTCTGCAAGCCAAGATCAACCTCTAGCGAAGAATGAAACCGCCGTTTCCAGTTATCAAGCTATTGATAATATAGCCAAGCGTGAATCAGTTCAGCAATTGTTTGGTGTTGACCTATTTGCTTAAGTTTTTTGTCAAATACATGTATTGTTGAAAACAGTATGAAGTGATAAAAGCAGCTGATTATTTACATTTTATTCCTATATTAAGTTGAGCTTACATGTCGTTTTTACCATCGAAACGGACCGATACAAATTCATCAAAATTTTGGCAAAAGTATCATTTTTTTATGTTACTTATTGCTGCTATTGTCATTAAGCAATTACCGTTAGTTTCTATTCCTTTTAATTGGTTAGAAAGTTATTTTCATGAAATAAGTCATGGTATTGCAGCTATTGTTACCGGTGGAACTATTCTACGTATTCAACTCTTTGCCAATGGGGCAGGTTTATGTACTACCCAAGGAGGCATGGCTGTCGTTATCAGTTTTTCTGGTTATGCTGGCGCAACACTGTGGGGGTGGGGAATTTATAAATTGGCTAGTGCTCACCAACGGGCGGCACAGGTATTTTCTGTGTTTATTTTACTCTTACTGATTTGCTCTGTGATTTTTTGGGGGCGAGATATCTTAACGTGGTTTATTTTAGCAATATTAGCGGTTGTTTTTTTACTCACCATTAAATTAAAAAAAATAAACTATTTACAAGGATTGATGCAGCTGTTTGGTTTATTAATTTTACTTAATAGTATGTCTAGCCCCACTTACTTGCTTGATGGTCGTCATATTGGCGATGGTGCGGCATTAGCCTCAGTCACTTTTGTTCCTGAAATTGTTTGGGTGTTAACTTGGTTTGCTTTTGCTTTACTTGCCTTATATTCACTTTATAAAACCGCTAAACATAAGGGCGCTTTGCTATGATGACTACCAATACCACAAAAGAAGTTAAATACACCTTTGACACTATGTCTTTACATGGCATCGCTTGTGGTGGTGCTAATAAAGACAATCAAAATGATAACATTGTTTTATGTTTACATGGCTGGCTGGACAATGCTGCTAGTTTTTCACCATTAATGCCCTATTTTCAACAATATTTACCTGAGAAACATATCGTTGCAGTTGACTGGCCAGGGCATGGTAATTCCAGCCATAAAAGCCTTGATGCTCATTATCATTTTATTGATTGGGTGTATGATCTTTTACAGTTATTTGAGTTAAACCAATGGCAACAAGTCGATATTGTTGCTCACTCAATGGGAGGCATGGTAGCAAGTGCTTTTGCTGCAGCCTTCCCTGAAAAAGTTAACTCTTTAACCTTAATTGATTCTATTGGTTTTATTAGCGCAAAAACAGAACAAACCACCAAACAATTGCGTGATGGTATGTTAAGCCGTTATAAAAGCAGTGCGTTAGGTAGAGAGCGCTCAGGAGCGAAAAAGAATAACTATCACACCAGCCTTGATTCAGCTGTTAAAGCAAGAGTAAGTGTGTCAGACCTGCAGTATGAAAACGCTAAACTTATTGTAGAGCGCGGCATTATAAAAGAACCACAAGGTTACCGCTGGCTAAGTGATGCGCGTTTACGCAATATTTCTCCTTATCGCTTAACCTTAAAGCAAGCGCAACAATTTATTCGTGATATAAAATGCCCAGTGCAACTGATTCACGGTAGTGATGGTATGGAGTTTGTCAACTCAGGTATTCAAGATTTTGGCCGCTTATTTCAACAATTTTCAAGCGTTGAGGTCAAAGGTGGGCATCACGTTCATATGGAGCAACCACAAAAAACAGTGCACCTGATTAAACATTTTTTAGCTGAATAGTGAAGTTTTGACGAATATTCAAACAAGTGTTTAAATTTAACTGGTAGAATCAGTTGGAATTTGATAAAACAGTGGGATAAATTTTAAACTTCAAATAATATGAAGTAAAAAGTATGCTCAATTGATTTTTAACACGTGTTTAAAAATTAACTTTGACAAGTTTATTCAATTGCGTTTGAAAACTATAATCTGTGCACTAGTCTTTAAGTAGTTGCTAAAAAAATATTAATGAGGAAAGTATTGTGGAAAAAATCTGGCTAGAAAAAAGTTATCCCCCTGGAGTTCCATTTGATATAAATCCTGATAAATATCCTTCATTAGTGGCTATGTTTACTAAGTATTCTGCACAATATAGCGATAAGACAGCGTTTATTAATATGGGCGCTGAAATTAGCTACGCAGAATTACAGCAGCAAGCAACTGCTTTCGCTGCTTATTTACAGCAAGGCTTAGGCCTTGAAAAAGGTGATAAGTTTGCCATTATGGTGCCAAACACCTTGCAGTATCCTATTGCCTTGTTTGGTGCGTTGCTTGCGGGCTTAACCGTGGTTAATGTTAACCCTTTATATACTGCTCGCGAGTTAGAACATCAGCTAAAAGATTCTGGCGCAAAGGCGATGCTTATCATCGAAAATTTTGCACAAACGTTAGAAAAAATTGTCGATAGCACCCCGATTGAACACGTCATTATGACGTCTCTAGGAGATCGGTTAGGCTTTGTTAAAGGCGCTGTGGTTAACGCAGTAGTTAAGTATGTGAAAAAAATGGTGCCAGCGTTTCATTTACCAGACGCCATTCGATTTAACGCAGCTTTAGACAAGGGCAAAGCTTATAATTTTACCCCAGTAGAGGTGAGTGGTGATGATCTAGCCTTCTTACAATATACTGGCGGTACTACTGGCGTATCAAAAGGCGCCATGCTAACCCACCGCAATATGGTCTCGAACTTAGAGCAAGCTAAAGCGGCCATAAAACCTATGCTTAAAGAGGGTGAAGAGCTTGTGGTTACCGCATTGCCGCTCTACCATATTTTTGCCCTAACCGCTAACTGTCTCACCTTCTTTACTTTAGGTGGTAGTAATCTCCTTATTACTAATCCTCGTGATATGCCTGCATTTATTAAAGAATTAGCTAAATATGAATTCACCGCGATTACCGGGGTGAACACCTTATTTAATGGGTTATTGAATACTCCTGGCTTCAAGGATTTAGATTTCTCTCACCTTAAAATGGCGATGGGCGGTGGTATGGCTGTGCAACGTCCTGTGGCAGAGCGTTGGCAAAAAGTGACAGGAACCCGTCTGCTTGAAGGCTATGGCTTAACTGAATGCTGTCCTATGGTATCTTTAAGCCCATATAATCAAGAAGGCTATGATGGCACTATTGGAATACCCGCACCTTCAACAGATATAAAAATTATGCTAGATGATGGCAGTGAAGCCCCCATTGGTGAAGCTGGTGAAATGTGGGTTCAAGGTCCGCAAGTGATGAAAGGCTACTACAACCGCGAGGATGCAACCAACGAAATACTCAAAGACGGTTGGTTGGCAACGGGTGATATTGCTTTTATGGATGAGCGTGGTTACTTCAAAATTGTTGATCGTAAAAAAGATATGATCATTGTCTCAGGCTTTAATGTATTTCCTAATGAAATTGAAGAAGTTGTGATGATGCATGAAGGTGTGGTTGAAGCCGCTGCCATTGGTATTCCTCATGAGGCCAGCGGTGAAATGGTGAAAATATTTGTTGTATCTAAGCAAGCTGATTTAGATGAAAAAACACTAATTAAACATTGCCGCGATAATTTAACCAACTACAAAGTACCGAAAGTGGTTGAGTTTAGAGATGAGTTACCAAAAACCAATGTTGGTAAAATTTTACGAAGAGAACTCAGATAAAAGTGTCGAGTATCTAAAGAGGTAGTAGCGAAGTACACGGCTAAAAAAGAGTGTCTTCGCCACTAGCGCCTAATAGCTTATCGTTCTATTGTGCTTTTATCGTTTGCCCATTGACTGCTAAGCTATCATCAGACATCAAATACACATACAGCGGCATAATGTCTGCTGTGGTTGCTAACTTCTCTTTATCTTCAGCAGGAAAAGCACTGGCGCGCATATTAGTATTGGTTGCACCAGGATTGATTGCATTAGTTCGTAAGCTTGAGTTTTCATACTCATCAGCAATTACTTGCATCAAACCTTCAGTAGCAAATTTTGAAATACTGTAAGGGCCCCAGTAAGCACGGCCTTGACTACCTACACTTGACGAAGTAAATACCAAAGAAGCTTTCTCGGTCAATAAAAGTGTTGGGATCAGCGCTTGGGCAAGTAAATATTGTGCATTAACATTAACTTGCATTACATCACTAAAGACTTGCTCATGAATTTGAGTGAAAGGTGTTAACTCACCTAAAGTAGAAGCGTTGAGCAGCGCCCCATCTAATTTACCAAATTGACTGGCAATGGTAGACGACATATCGATATAGTTTTGTTTTGTTGCACCCTTTAAATCGAGTGGAACTATAGCTGGCTCAGCTAAGCCGAGAGCGATAATTTCATCATAAACTGCTTCAAGCTTTTTGACCGTTTTACCCAGTAAAATAACCGTAGCACCAAGTTTTGCATAAGTGATTGCCGCTTCTTTTCCTATTCCAGCGCCGGCGCCAGTGACAAGGATAGTTTTATTAGTTAAACAGTTTTCTTTTATCGAGTATTCAAACATTTTAAATCAGATTAGTCTTGTAAAGTGAATAACGTCTATTTTACGTGGTTTTTTTTTAATAACGAGAAAAAAATCAACTAAAATGTAAAAAACAACTGGCACATTGCCAAGGCTTGCGTTAAGTTTGTTAACTGGTCTAACTAGTTGGTTTAGTATCTGCTTCGAAATAACAATAGTTAACATAAAGAAAACAACATTAAACTTATTAAAAACAAAAGAAATATAATAGGCATTGGGGAGATAAAATGAAAAAATTAGTTCTTAGTCTCGCAATTATTAGCGCACTTGGCTTAAGTGGCTGTGATAGTGAAACCATCGAGGATGTTAAAGCGGATGTTGCAACAAGCAGCACAGGCGTTGTTGCATCGGCACGGGTTGTGTTTGACCCATCTAATGGGGTGCTATCAGTACCTAATGATTTATTATTTACTGGCACTGAAGATGGTACTTTAAATCTTCCGGTTGATGATGCAACAGATTTTTCTGACCCAACAGTTGCAATGAGTGCGCTTGATGGATGGTCTACTACCAATCCATTTTCGCTTGATATTACCTTTCCTGCAGGTACATCTCTAGATGGTAACTCTGCGTTTGATCCGGCTTCTGTAAAAATATATGAAACCTTAATGGGCGGCGACCCAGGCTGTGAAAGTGTGCCTCGTGGCGCAGCTTGTAGCGTAGTGAATGAATTAACCTTTGGTGTTGATTTTGTGACTAAAGCCTCAGGAAATAGTGTTGCTGTGGTGCCACTAAAACCGTTCAAGGGGAAAACAACCTATATTTTAGCGCTAACCAATAATCTAAAAGATAGTAATGGTAAAGCGGTCGCTGGTTCAACAACTTATGAATCTGTTCGTCAAGACATAGCAACTAACCCAATGGCAACAGCGGCACAGTTGGGCTTGCAAGGTGTCATTAATAGTTATGAGTCGGCTATTGCCGCCGCAGGTGCAGATAAAGATGCACTTATTTATACTATGGCATTTACTACCCAATCAACGGTTGACGTATTAGCAACAGCTAAAGCGTTGATGGCGAATAATGTACCGGCTATGGTTGCTAGCGCGATGGAAGGTATTCCAACCATTGGCGTACAAGATACGGGTATGTCAGTTGCTGATATTTTAGCCGCTCAAGTGCCAGCCAGTTTATTACCCATCTATTCAACGGCTAACTTTATGCAAGGGAGTATTACGCTACCTTATTATTTAGGTGTGCCTACGGCTGAAAATCCTAAAGCGCCAGTAAATGATTGGTGGAAAAGCTTATGTGATTCTGGCGCTATGTTGGCTGGGTTAGCAGCCGTCAATCCGGCTGCTATTCCTGCTGATGCCATTAGTGTTGATGATGGCACTTGTATGGCGATATCTGCAGCGAAAGGGTTGCCAGCACCGGGATTAAGAGCGTTAGGTATTGATACCGAGCGTAATTTAACTAAGTTTAGCCCAGTGGTTGCGCCTAAAGCTAATATGGATGTTGTAGTGCAAATGACTACACCAGACGTTAATGTAGCTAATGCAGTGCGTGCCGGTTTAGGCTTATCAGCCGATCTAGTCGAGCCAGAGAGTGGTTGGCCTGTGGTTATTTTACAGCATGGCATCACCTCGAAAAAAGAAGATATGTTAGCAATAACAGGCATTCTTTCAATGTATGGTATGGCAACGGTTGCGATTAATCACCCGTTACATGGCGATCCAAACGTGTTTGGTGGCACTATGTCTGGCGGCAGTCGTGGTTTTGATCTAGATGGTGATGGTGTTGATGAGTTTAATGCATCGACTCAATCAGCTACCCATTATATGAACCTAGCTAGTTTACTAACAACCCGTGATAATTTACGTCAATCAACGGCAGATTTATTAGGTTTGCGCTTAGGTTTGAACTTCCTTGGAGGTGTTCATGCTGAAGGAAATCCGATT
Organism: Colwellia sp. KU-HH00111; assembly: GCF_040362745.1. Classification (NCBI taxonomy): domain Bacteria; kingdom Pseudomonadati; phylum Pseudomonadota; class Gammaproteobacteria; order Alteromonadales; family Colwelliaceae; genus Colwellia; species Colwellia sp. KU-HH00111. The sequence goes on from NZ_BAABWO010000007.1 coordinate 86,929, forward strand.
AATGTTGACACGACTAAAGTGCACTTTTTAGGACACTCGTTAGGCGCCATTACCGGCATTAACTTTATTGCGCTAACCAATAGTGAGCTTGATCCACAAGTAGACCCATTATTTGCAGTATCAACTAACTCGCAAGCAATGCCTGGTACTATGGTGGCTAATTTCTTATTAGAGTCAGGTGCATTTGGTGATGTGATTAAATCAAACCTGACATATGCAGCATCAGCAGAACTGCAAGGCTATGTGGCTCAAAAACACCCTAGTGGTGCTTCTGAATCTGAACTTGTTGTCGCATACCAAGAGTTTTACGGGTTATTATCAGCAGAGCAACAAGCAGAACTTGATGCTACTTTTGCTAAGTTTACCTTTGCAGCCCAAACAGTTACTGATTCGGGTGATCCGGCAAACTATGCTGCGATGATGGCGGCTACCAATACACCTACTCATTTAATTGAAGTGGTAGGCAATGGTAGCGATAACCTAAGTGACCAGGTTATTCCTAACTCAGTGTCTAGCACACCGTTTGGTGGTACAGAAGGCGCTATTGCATTATTAGGGTTACCAAGTGTGTCTGACGTTACTCAAGATGCTGAAACTCCTGTTTCTGGTGCTGTTCGCTTCTTGTTTGGTCATCATGGTTCGATTTTAAGTCCAGCGCCTCGTGCTGAAGCTTCAGATCCGCTAATGACTGGGGCTGCAACAACAGAAATGCAAAGCCAAGTGGCTAATTTCTTTAGTAGTGAAGGGCATGTTATTACTGTGTTTGATGGTGATGTTGTTCAGTAACTAGTGGTTATTTTGACAAACCAAGCCCTTAGTGAAAGCTAAGGGTTTTTTTTTAGCTTTTTTATCCCCATATAAAATGAATCAAATGAATGGTGTCAGAATATCAAAGCGGAAACGCACAGGAGAAAAGTTTGGAATTTTTATATGAATATGGTTTGTTTTTAGCAAAAGCGGTTACCTTTGTTATTGCGGTTTTTGCTATTGTCGCACTAATCGCGAGTACCGCAATCAAACAAAAACATAAAAAAGGTGAGTTGGAAATTACCGACTTATCTGAACAGTTTGAAGAGGTCGAAGAGGAAATAGTTCATGCTTTGCTCAATAAAGAAGAGTTAAAGCAAAAAGAAAAAGCAGATAAGCTTATTGCTAAGAAAAAAGCGAAGGAAGAAAAAGCACAGGCTAAAGAAAAATCTAAATCGGGTACTGAACAGGGTTTAGAAGGAAAATCTAAAGTGTTTGTGATTGATTTTAATGGCAGTATTGACGCTAAAGAAGTGAGTTCACTGCGTGAAGAAGTGTCAGCTATTTTGTCAGTGGCAACTCACAATGACGAAGTATTTGTGCGCTTAGAAAGTGGTGGCGGTATGGTGCATGGTTATGGCTTAGCTTCATCCCAGCTAGATAGAATTCGTCAACATGACATTCCGTTAACTGTGTCCGTTGATAAAGTTGCGGCATCGGGAGGCTATATGATGGCCTGTGTGGCCAATAAAATCATAGCGGCACCTTTTGCCATTCTTGGCTCTATAGGGGTAATTGCACAATTACCTAATTTTAATAAGCTATTAAAGAAAAATGATATTGATTTTGAACAATTTACTGCCGGTGAATTTAAACGCACAGTCACGATGTTTGGTGAAAACACACAAAAGGGCAAAGAGAAATTTATAGAAGAGCTTGAAGAAACTCACGTGCTGTTTAAAGATTTTGTTAATGAGCATAGACCCAGTTTAGATTTAGATAAAGTTGCTACGGGTGAGCATTGGTTTGGTACTAAAGCACTTGAGCTTGGCTTAATTGATACCATACAAACCAGCGATGATTATTTACAAAAACTCAGTAAAAGCCATAAAGTTGTTGCTATAAAGTACGAGGTTAAAAAAGGCTTAGCCGAAAAGTTCGCCAAAGCAGCATCACTATCGGCAGAAGGCGTTTTAGGTAAGTTAATGCAGAAGAATCGTATTTTCCCTAGCTAGTGTTTTATGATTTAGTATCAGTTAGAGAGGCTTAATGTCTGAATCTTGATTCGCAGAGAAGCCTCTTTTAAATCAACTAGCATCTACGGCACATGTTAAATGATAACCTACTTTTTTACCAAGAATGGGTTGTGCTATTCTTGAGCTAAAGCGCCTAATGCTGGGTTAACGACATGATATTTACCATCATTAAGGTAAATGAGATCTTTGTCTACTAATTGATTAATTGTTTTTTTTGCTGAACCCGTTGGAATACCTGAAAGTTGAATGAACTCATTAGAGGTAATTTGTTTGGTTGGTTTAATCGCGATTGCTTTGAGTGCCTTTTTTTCGTTTGATTTTAAGTTCAATATCATATTTTTATTTTCATTTAATTCCTCATCAACGATTTTTCTCCACGCGTCATTTGCATCATCTAACGTTGGGTGGGTATCGCTCAACCAAAGCTCTGAGAATATATAATTTACGTAATAGGGGTGTCTCTGTGTAACTTTCATGGCGTATTCAAAGACAGTCATATCAAAGGTGTTATTATACTGCTTTTCCCAAATAGGTTTTATGTGGTCGAGATAACAATCTTTGCTAATTCTTTCAATTTCAAATCTATACGTATGCTTGTATAAAGGTCTTTTTTGATCTGCCATCGCTTGTTGCATGAGGTTTCTTTCTGAGCCACAAAACACATAAGTTACATTGCTTGACAATTCAAGGTGATGTCGAATTTCGCCCTCAATATCAAATGATTTATTATCGACTTTAGACAGTTGTTGAAATTCATCGATCATAAATACAATACGAATGTTATGCTCTTTACCAAGTTCATTTAATTTCTTTAAGGTTTCCCCCATCATATCTAATGATGCTTCTTTGCCAAAAGTCATTGATGGTTGACCTCTATCCAGAGAAAAACTAGGAGCATATCGAGTAAATACATCTTGTAATCTTTGACCGATAATTGAAAGCTTATTGGTTTCATTGATATTTTTTGCAGTAGACATTGTTTCAATGATTAATTTACTTGCTGTTTGACAAAGCTTTTTCAAAGCAGATGATCGGTCTGTGGTAAAAGCTAAATCGACACGCTGAAACAGAACGTGTTGGTTTTCAGCTTTAAGATCGTTGAGCGCTTGTAATATCAATGACGTTTTACCGTGTCGTCTATGAGCTTGCAACCACAAATGTTGCCCTGTTGAAATCAGCTTTTTAAGCTTGTTTCTTTCTGTAACTCGGTTGCAGAATGCATTACCTGATGCAATTCTGAGAGGGAATGAGTTCATATTCATCATTTATCCTGAGCCTGAGTGAGGTGGTATAATACAAAAAGTATAATACAAAAAGTATAATACAAAAAGTATAAATGATTTGTTGATACTTAAACTCTACCGCTAGCGTATTTAAATCACTGTTTCCAAAAGGGGTGTGCGATAATAATGGTGTAGCTTTGTTATTTTATTTTTCTCGCCATACTTGCTGATATCGTTATGTTGCGTATTTGCGATTCATCTACTGTAAAGTTCATACCTAGCACCCAATACATACTTTTAACCTGCCAATGATAGCGCACAACATTCATTGCTTACTCTGCATTTTGCTCTAGCGAACTGATATATGAGCGTGTTTCTGTGCTACTGTAGGAGAGAAAACATTGAGACACGCATCATTAATTATCGCAGTCATAGCATCTTATGGTATTAACAACAATAAAGGGTGTTAACATTAATGCTAACCCTCTTTATTTATCTTTATTATTGAAGCGTGCTAACTACTTATCTTTCAAATGATGAAAATCTATTTCTTCAATTTTGCTACCTGCTTTTTCATCTAAAAACATCTCATTATCAAACTGTCCTTCAGATTTAGCAACAATAAGGCTGACCATGCTGTCACCTGTGACATTGACCGCGGTACGCGTCATATCCAATAATCGATCAACACCAATGATTAGCGCGATCCCTTCAACGGGTAGTCCTACTTGATCTAAAACCATAGCTAACATGATCAAACCAACACCAGGAACACCTGCCGTGCCTATTGAAGCGAGTGTTGCGGTTAATACCACGGTAACATAATCCGCAAGTGTTAAGTCTTGACTAAATACCTGCGCAATAAAGACAGTTGCAACCCCTTGCATAATTGCTGTGCCGTCCATATTAATGGTTGCGCCTAGTGGCACAGTAAATGAGGCAATTGAGTTTTTCACTCCCATTTTTTTAGTGGCTGTTTCTAATGTTACCGGAATAGTGGCATTAGAGCTTGCGGTCGAAAAGGCGAAAATAGCTGCATCTCGCATTTTTACTAAGAAAGTGAGTGGATTTAACCCAGTAAACAGTTTAAGTAGCATCGGGTAAGTGATCAATGCATGACCAAGTAATACAAATAACACTACTAAAAAATAAACAATCAAATTACCAAAGGTTTCAATAGATACCGTAGTAAACAAACTTGCGAGTAACGCAAATACACCATAAGGTGCAATATTCATAAGAATCGCGACTAAGCGCATTATCACTTCGTTTAAATCTTCAAATATACTTGCGACACGCTCTCCTGCTTTACCTGATAAAGCAATGGCAATGCCAAACAATAGTGCGAAGACAATAATTTGTAGCATTTTGCCTTGAGCGAATGCTTCAAATGGGTTGGTTGGGAACATTTGTATAATAACTTGTGCAAGTGATGGCGCTTCTCTAGAGCTAAAGCTGGTATTGGCGGTCATGCCAACCCCTTCTCCAGGGCCGATAAGTATGGCAACAAAAATAGCAAAGCTAATAGCAATTGCGGTTGTTACTAAATATAAACCAATAGCTTTGCCACCAATGCGTCCTAGCTTTGTGGTATCTTGCAGCGAGCAAACACCACAAACAAGCGAAACAAAGACCAAAGGGACAACAAGCATCCGCAAGCTCGCCATGAAAATTTGACCAATGATTTCTAACACACCATCAACTAAAAAGTTTTGTAGTGATAATTCAAATAAGAATAAATTTAAGACTAAGTCTTTGCCATTAGGCATTAACCATTGTAAAAATGAACCTAGGGCAATACCTAAGATCATGCCGATAACTATTCGAGTAGTTAAACTACTTTTATGGGGTGATGTCATAGTTTTTATTATTTGCGTTGTTTAAATTATTAGATTGAGTAGATTAACAATAAATAAGGGGATTAAAAACAGTTTTACAAATTTAGCCCTCAGTTTCGCTTGATTTGATTTAACTTACTTGATGATCAAGCTTTTTTTCTTGAAATACAGCATTAAGTTGTACTTTTTTATTATTTATCAGTTAATATGTTTACAGAAGCTTTATAAAGATTAATTAAAAGAGAATAGGGAATACCTTATGGAGTTACTTCGACACGCAAGTTTTACTTTGTTGTTTATAATACTAACCACATTAGTTGGATGTGGCGGTGGTGATGGGAACCTTACTGGAGATACAGGGGGGACTGATCAAAACATCAGAGAAGTCACTACTGTTAATTTGTTTGCTAGTAGCCAACAACTTCCTTCTAGTGGCGCTGATGAAATTATTTTAACTGCTATAGTTAAAGATAGTAATAATCAACTGGTTAGTGGTGCAACAGTTGCTTTTTCCAGTACTTCTGGCAGTATTCAAGCAACTAATAACCTTACCGGTGATGACGGTAAAGCAACTGCTTTATTGAAAACAGAAGGCGAACCAGAAAACCGAGTGATTACTGTTTCTGCAGTAAGTGAGACTATCGCTGATACAGTTGATATTGCTGTTGTAGGCACAAGTATTTCACTGACCGGTTCTTCTGCATTGGCAATTAATGATGATAATAGTTTTGTCATCAAGGTATTAGACTCAGATAATAATGCTATTGCAAAAACAACGGTAGACATCAGCCTTTCTAACAGTGCCATATCAGGTAATGTTGCTAGTATCACTATTCCAGAGACGGTTGAAACAGATTTTAATGGTCAAGCGATTGTTAAGGTGAATGGTTCAACAGGCGGTAGCAATACTATTACTGCTTCTGCACTGGGGGCGTCCATCAGTCAAAATGTTACCGTCCAAGCAGATTCCTTTTTATTTAGTCAGTTTACAAATGGTAATGGTGTCAATGTTAACCCATCGAGTTCGCCAGAGCTTCCTGATGTCTTATTGTCTGATACGGCAACTATTACTCTCACTTGGTTGCGTTCAGGAGAGCCTGTGCCTGATGGCACTGCGGTTAGTTTTACTGCTACTCGTGGGGTGTTAGCGGCTAACTCTGGTACAGTATCAAATGGTAAGGTCTCAGCTACAGTTACATCAAGTAATGCTGGGCAGTCAATTGTAACTTTCACAGGCGTTGATGGTAGCATAGAATTAAATAACCAAGTGCAATTTGAGTTTGTCGCTGAAACAGCCAATAGAATTATAGCCCAAGCATCACCCAATTCAATTGGGCCAAATGGAGAAATATCTATTATTTCAACTACCGTTAAAGACATTAATGGTAACTTAGTAAAAAATAAAACCGTAGATTTTGAATTAACGGATGTTAATGGCGGCTCAATTTTTCCTGCGACAGCGGTGACTGATAGTAACGGCTATGCTTCAACAACGTATACCTCTAATGCGGTTTCAGCACAAGACGGTATTGAAATAAAAGCTACTGTTAGGGATAAACCCACGGTAAACGACACTGTGACCTTAACCGTTGCAGATCGTGAATTATTTATTGCCATTGGTACAGGTAATGAAGTAGAAGAAACCGATGACGGTACTACTTATACCAAAAAGTTTGTCGCATTTGTAACCGATGTAGATTCAAACCCCGTGACTAATCAAAAACTGACTATTTCTGCTGTACCGCATCGATTCTATAAAGGCCAGTGGGTACAAATGTACAAAGATACCGCTAAAGAGAAATTTATTTCATGGGTAACAGCGGGCTTAGTTAGGTCAGACTTAGGAAGAGCTCCAGCGATACCTGGTGATTGGGACCCTGTGCATGCCTGTATTAATGAAGATACTGATATTGATGGTGTGTTAGATGAAGACGAAGATACTAATAACGATGGTCGACTAACGCCGGGTAACGTATTATCTTCGTTAGCAGCAGTTAGTACTGATGGTGAAGAAACCGCAACCGTTGAAGCGGTTACAGACAGTGAAGGCAAAATTGTTATTGATTTGGTCTACCCACAAAGCTTTGGTCATTGGGTAGATGTGAATATTATTGTTTCTGGATCGGTTAAGGGCACAGAAAGCTCAGCTAAAACCACCTTTACTCTGCCTGTTGCAGCTAGCGATGTACAAAGTGAGTTTATCTCACCTCCTACCGCGAATGTTGGTGCTAAAGGGCCGTTTGGTTTGTTGCCAGATTGTACAACTACACAGTAATGATTGGTAAATAGATAGAATGAAAAAATGGCTCCTAAAGGAGCCATTTTTAATTGTAGTTTTATAGATATGTTTGGAAAATAACTCTATATATCAGTAATGGTACCGATACTGCTTATCGTTAATTTTTAGCAATTTCTTCAATCAAAAACGCAGATATCTCACTTGCTACAGTCAAGGTTTTATCTCTGCTTACTTCGCCTTGGCCTGAACTGTCAGTAAAAGGTGCTATTTCCATCATATCGGCACCTGTTATTCGGTACTTCTCGGCAATAGCGCGCAATATTTGCATTGCTTCTTGAGGCATTAAACCATCTGGCTCAGGTGTGCCTGTAGCACTAGCATAACTGTCATCAATGGCATCAATATCAAAGCTGACATATAACTCATCGATGTTCTGCTCAGCTAATTGCGCAAGAATATTCTCAATAACTTTTTCAACCCCTAACGTTTTTACTTCATGCGCCCAGTGTTGTTTTACCCCAAAAGTACTTTCCCAGTGGCTTTTAGGTTTACCACTTGAGCGAATACCCACTTGTATTAAATGTTCAGGGGCTGGTAAGTATTCTAAGATATGCGTACACCAAGAGCCAAAGCATAAATCAATACCAAGTCGCTCTATGAGTAAATCGGTGTGGGCGTCAAAATGAATGATCCCTGTGCGCTTGCCTTGCTGTTTTTTAGCTTGTAAATAGGCTTTGGTTAGCGGATAGCTAACGCTATGATCGCCACCAATGCCAAAAATACCTTTCTCAGGAAAAGCGGCATAAAAGTCATGTAATATATCTTCAGTGATACTTAATGGGCTAACGAAATAGTCACTTTTTGCATTTTGGTACAGCGCTTTTCTACAATTTTCAATAGTCGCATCGTTTAAATATTTATCGGACAATAAATGAGGGATTACCCGAATATCGCCAAGATCAAATACCTTCAACTGTGGGTATTTTTCTAGTAAGGTGCTTCGTAAAAATAACGGCCCCCAATTTGCGCCTCTTAAAATTCCACCGCCACAATCGGATGCTACACCTAAAATAATGGCGCTAGAGGCATCAGGAAGCTTATCTAAAGAGCTTTTCCATAAATCTTCAATGCCAGTAGCTTGTCCAAAAATTGTTTGATGTAATTGCTCCTTACGCTCTTTCGCGGTATTGACGGTAAAAACACCATTACCTGGAGGACATAAACATTGGGTTAACTTATCTTTTAATTGTGTGGTTAATTGCGGCATTTTGTATCTCTATATGCGAGTAAGTGACAAGATCAATTTAAAACTTTTCTAATTTAACGCTTATTTTTTTCAGTAAAGTCGATTATGATTGCGCAGAAATCGCTTTACCAAAACATTATAGCCAAAAGCAGCAAGCAGTAATAGACGGACAAACAAGCTGAAAAAATAAATGCTTGTCAATTTGCATATTTATCGATATATCTATAAATAGGTATGCAATCATATTATTTAAAACAAGACAAAATATAGCGTTATTTGAGTGAGATTAAAGAGCACGCTCGCACTTTTTAACCCAAATAATAAATGAATAAAAAGACGAAAAATAAATTATCTTTTAGTTAAGATAAATAGTCGAATACGTAGGATTACAAATTTTTATGGCAAAATCATTGGTTATTGTCGAGTCGCCAGCTAAAGCGAAAACAATTAATAAATACTTAGGAAAAGACTTTATAGTCAAATCAAGTGTCGGCCATGTTCGAGATTTACCCCATAGTAGCACGGGCAAAAAAGTAGCGGCAAAATCACCAGCTGAAGTACGTAAAATGTCGCCGGATGCGAAAGCAAAGTATAAAGCGAAACGTGATAAACAGGCGCTCGTTAACCGCATGGGTATCGATCCTGAAAAAAACTGGGCGGCTAATTATCAAGTCCTTCCTGGAAAAGAAAAAGTTGTTACTGAACTGCAAAAACTTGCGGATAAAGCCGATACTGTCTATCTCGCAACCGATTTGGATCGCGAGGGAGAAGCGATTGCTTGGCATTTAAAAGAGTTAATTGGCGGTGAAGATGATAAATTTCGTCGCGTGGTATTTAATGAAATAACAGAAAGTTCTATTCAGCAAGCATTTGCTACCCCTGGTGAATTAAGCATGCCGGGTGTTAATGCGCAGCAAGCACGACGTTTTCTCGACCGTGTCGTTGGTTTTATGGTAAGCCCACTGCTTTGGAAAAAAGTGGCCCGTGGTTTATCTGCAGGCCGAGTTCAATCCGTAGCGGTCAAGCTGGTGGTTGAAAAAGAGCGTGAAATAAAAGCTTTTGTTCCAAAAGAGTTCTGGGATATTAGTGCCGATACCCATGCAAGCTCGGGTGAGGCGTTGACTTTAGATGTAACTCATCACAAAGGTAAAACTTTCAAACCCACAACTAAAGACGAAGCTGACGCGGCATTAGCGGTATTGAACCCTGCTAATTATCTGGTCAGTAAACGTGAAGATAAACCATCTAAAAGTACACCTTCAGCGCCTTTTATTACTTCAACTTTGCAACAAGCGGCCAGTACTAAGTTAGGTTACGGCGTTAAGCGCACTATGGGCTTGGCTCAGCGTTTATATGAAGCGGGACACATTACTTATATGCGTACCGACTCAACTAATTTAAGTAAAGATGCGGTGGAAATGTGTCGAACCTATATTAGTAAAAGTTTTGGTGAAAATTACTTACCCGAACAACCAAAAACTTATGGTTCAAAAGCCGGTGCACAAGAAGCCCATGAGGCGATTCGTCCGTCGAATGTTAATCTTGAGTCTGCCTTTATGGACGGTATCGATGCCGATGCTAAAAAGCTTTATGATTTGATTTGGCGTCAGTTTGTTGCCTGTCAAATGACAGCTGCACGTTATACTGTGAGTACGTTAACAATTGGTGCTGCTGATTTTGATTTAAAAGCTAAAGGCCGAGTGATGCAGTTTGATGGCTGGACTCGTGTTCATCCGCAACTGACCAAAGGTGACGACAAGCATTTGCCTGATTTAGCCGTTGGTGAGACGTTAACATTAGATAACTTGGCGGCTGCTCAACACTTTACAAAGCCACCAGCTCGTTTTGGTGAAGCGTCATTAGTTAAAGAGCTAGAAAAACGCTCTATTGGTCGCCCGTCAACCTATGCCTCTATTATTTCAACGATCCAAGATCGAGGTTATGTACGTTTAGATAAAAAACGTTTTTATGCTGAAAAAATGGGTGAGATAGTTACCGATAGTTTGTCAATGAGTTTTGAAAAACTAATGAGCTACGATTTCACTGCCAATATGGAGCAAGAGCTCGATGCTATAGCTCAAGGTGAGCTTGATTGGAAAGGTGTTTTAGATGAGTTTTACAAAAACTTTAGTAAAAAGTTAGCCCTTGCCAATAAAGATGTTGATGATGGAGGGATGCGTAATAACTCTCCGGTATTAACGGATATAGATTGCCCCACATGTAACCGAAAAATGGGCATTAGAACGGCATCTACTGGGGTGTTCTTAGGCTGTTCTGGTTATGCTTTACCGCCAAAAGAGCGCTGTACCACCACCATGAATTTAACCCCAGGTGAAGAAGCAGTCAGTGTATTAGCAGAAGACCAAGAAACCGAAGCTTTGCGTGCGATGCATCGTTGTCAAAAGTGTAATACTGCAATGGATAGTTACTTAATTGATGAAACACGTAAGTTGCATGTTTGTGGTAACAATCCTGTGTGTGATGGCATTGAAGTAGAGCAGGGGACATTTAAAATTAAGGGCTATGATGGTCCTGTTTTAGAATGTGATCGCTGTCAAGCTGACATGGAGCTAAAATCAGGGCGTTTTGGCAAGTACTTTGATTGTACTAATGATGAATGTAAAAATACGCGTAAATTATTAGCTAACGGAGAAGCGGCTCCTCCAAAAGAAGATCCGGTTCAATTGCCCGAGCTTGCATGTGAAAAATCTGACGCTCACTTTGTGTTACGCGATGGTGCTGCGGGTATTTTTCTTGCGGCAAATACGTTTCCTCGTTCGCGTGAAACTAGAGCGCCAAAAGTGGCTGAACTAAAGCGTTTTAGAGAAAGAATTTCACCAAAATTCTATTACTTAGCGGATGCTCCTGAGCAAGATAATAAGGGGAATTTAGCGGTAGTACGCTATAGCCGTAAAACTAAAGAGCAATACGTGATGTCTGAAGTTGAAGGTAAAGCCACCGGCTGGACAGCAAAATATATTGATGGTAATTGGGTTGAAGATATTCCTAAGCCAAAGAAAAAAGCTGTTAAGAAAGCTGCGCCTAAGAAAAAGAGCACTTCAAAAGAAAAGTAAACGTTAGGGTCTTATATGGACTCCCCGTTAATGTCAAATTTAGCAGCACAGGTTGTGAATTTCTATGTGATGTAAGTGTTTCCAAGTGATATAAGCTCAGTATGTCACTTGGTCAATCTTCACGCCAAACCTTGAAACCAGTGTTGCTTAATCTAACCCTTCAAGCTCATCTATGACGCGTCTTGCCTGTGCAATGGTACAATGACTTTTGGCGATTAAATTGCCAACTGTAATCTCTGTTAACATTGACCCAATCCGTAATAGTTCATCATGACTTAAGTCTTGGTACTGTTTATTTAATAATTTACTTAGCCAAGCCCAACTCGGCTCAGATGCGTTATCGATAAAATCGGTTATTGCTTGTAGCTGGTCAAAGTTAGCCTTAAGCAGCCAATTGCGTGAGCGCCCAATACGCTTAAGCTCACAGCCTTGCTGCCTAATAAAGGCCTTTAAAGCGTAAGCTTTCATGGTTCTTCGTAAAAAAGAGGGTAAAGTGATACAGTTAATTTTATCCACGTCTCAATCTCAGCAGCAGATCCAACAAAAAACCAGCAAAAGCTGGTTTAGAATTTAAAACTTAAAAAGGTAGTGAGATTACCATTTCTTTTTCGGTTGAAATAAAATGTCCAACTCATCTTCATCATTTTTAGCTTTTTTAGCGGCATCAGAAGCATTGGTTGATTTTAATGCTTCAGTGATTTCTGCTAATTGTCCCGATATTTCGGCTTGTTTGGTTGTGATATAGTCAGTTTTGATTGGGCTATTTGCTAAACTCTGTAAAGCTTTTTCAAAGTACTGGCGTGCAGAGCCAAGCATTTCTTTACTGTATGCTTGATTGCCACGCTTGACCAAGCTTTCTATATTTATTTTTAGCTGCATGGTATCTAAACGTTGATCTTCCTTCGAAAAAGTTTGTGCATCGAGTACCCCTTTGCTTTGCTCTGATTTTAAAGTGGCCCGTAATTTTTTGATGCATTGTAAAATAGCTAATATTTGCTGTTCATTGTCAGGTAAGCGAAAGTTATCATCACTGTTTTGATTCGAAGCAAGCTCCTTAGCTGCCTCAAGTCTAGTGCTTAGGTCGTTTATACGATTTTTAATCCCTTTGACTGTAGGCATTAATTCTTGCATTGCTTTGGCTGCATTTAAACTGCGTTGGTTTAAAATTTTAACCATTGTTGGGCTTGCTGGTAGATTCGCTAAATTAACCAGTAGTTCTTCGCTTTCATCCATAATAGCTTTTTGCTTAGCGACCTTAACTCTCTTGTCGGCCTCTTGCTTTTCTTTGTGTTGTTGCACTGCACTGAGCACAACCACAATAATAATTAAGGTGATGAGTAAACCTACGATAATGGCGACCATGTAAAAGCTCTTATTATATAATTATGTGGATAACGCTATGCAGTCTACAAAAAATGTCATGCTTAGCAAAGTCTAACTTACATTTAATTATAGAATTAAATGTATAAGTTGGTATCTCCTATGCTAATAAAAGTATGTTTCGACTTTTACTTCTATGAATTGTTTAACTTTTATGTCATCTAACTCATTCCAAGTTACTGTATGAGGTTAAAAATAGGAGGTGTACGTTGTTAAAAAAATGATGGCTTAGTAACAGTCACCGATAAAATATAGAGAGTGGCATAAGATAGCACAAAAGAATCTTAAGCGATTTATTCTATAATTGGTCGATTTAATTTACAAAAAGTTAAATTTGATATGGAATAAATGTTCAATTAAGTATATGATTTTGGTCTAAGAAAGTTCCAGAAGTTAACTTATGAAATTGCAACAGTTGCGTTATATCGTTGAAGTATTAAATAATAACCTTAATGTGTCTGCCACGGCAGAGGCGCTTTTTACTTCTCAACCGGGCATATCTAAACAGGTACGAATGCTAGAAGATGAGCTTGGTATCCAGATATTTGGCCGCAGTGGTAAACACTTGACTCATGTAACCTCAGCAGGACAAGAGGTTATTAACATCGCCCAGCAAATACTCTCTAAGGTTGAAGGTATTAAGGCGGTGGCGAGAGAGCACACTCAGCCTGATGAAGGTAAGTTACGTATTGCAACTACGCATACGCAGGCACGTTATGCCTTACCTGAAGTTATACAAGGCTTTATTAAAAAATACGGTAAAGTGTCACTGCAAATGTCACAAGGCACACCGGCGCAAATTAGCGATGCAGCAGCCAAAGGAGATGCTGACTTTGCAATTGCTACTGAATCTTTACATTTGTATAACGATTTAGTGATGCTTCCTTGCTACCATTGGAACCGCAGTATTATTGTTCGCAAAGATCATCCACTGGCGAGAAAGCAAGATTTAACCATACAAGATGTGGCAAAGTACTCACTAGTTACTTATGTTTTTGGCTTTACTGGTCGTTCTGAATTGGATGCGGCTTTTGAAAAAGCGGGTGTTGAACCTAAAATAGCATTTACCGCAACCGATGCTGATGTTATTAAAACCTATGTGCGCTTAGGGGTTGGTATTGGTGTTATAGCATCAATGGCGATTGATCCTAAAATTGATCATGATCTTGTTGCTATCGATGCAAGCCATCTATTTAAAGCGAGCACCACTAAAATTGGCTTTAGAAGGGGTAGCTTTTTACGAGGTTACATGTTTGATTTTATCGAGCGGTTTGCGCCACATTTAACAAAGCATGTGGTAACCCAAGCTATGCTTTTGAAAAACAATGCTGAAGTTGATGAGATGTTTGCAGATACTAAGCTACCCACTAAATAATGCTAGCTTAGTGCTTGTATCATTAACGCTAGCACTATTTGTGCTAGCTAGTGCTTGTGCCATTAACACTCAGTAATATTAACGGCTAAGCCGCCACGTGATGTTTCTTTATATTTAGTCTTCATATCATTGCCTGTATCCCACATCGTTTTGATCACCTTATCCAATGAAACCTTTGAGGTGCCCGTGCCGCGAAGGGCTAATCGAGACGCATTAATGGCTTTAACTGAGCCCATGGCATTACGTTCAATACAAGGTACTTGTACTAAGCCTCCAACGGGATCGCAGGTCAAGCCTAAATTGTGCTCCATGCCTATTTCAGCTGCGTTTTCCACTTGAATTGGTGTTCCACCTAGTATTTCGGTTAATGCACCGGCAGCCATTGAGCATGCAACCCCCACTTCTCCCTGACAGCCAACCTCAGCGCCAGAGATAGACGCATTGGTTTTATATAAAATCCCTATTGCTGCTGCCGTTAATAAGTAGCGAACACAATCATCGTCTGACACGGGTTTAACAAATTTATCGTAATAGCATAATACCGCAGGAAGAATACCAGCAGCACCGTTAGTTGGCGCTGTAACGACGCGGCTACCCGCAGCATTTTCTTCGTTTACGGCTAAAGCAAACAGATTAACCCAGTCCATTGCAACCAGCGTATCATTAGAGTTTTCAACCATAAGTGAACGGTGTAGTGCCGGTGCTCGACGATTAACTTTTAAACCGCCGGGTAAAATTCCCTCTGTGGCAATACCTCTATCGACGCTAGCCCGCATCGCTTGCCAAATTTCAATCAGTTTGGTGCGAATAGTAGCTTCATCATTTAAGCACTTTTCATTATTTAGCATAATAGTGCTAATGCTTAGACCGGTGGTTTGCGCTTCTTGTAGTAGCTCTGCAGCATTGGTGAAAGCGTGCGGTTTATTAATGTTACTATGCAAAGAAAGGGCGCGGTCTTTCTCTTTTTCGAAGTCACAATCAAGCACAATAAAGCCACCGCCAATAGAGTAATAGGTTTGCTCTAACAGAATACTGTCACCTTGATAGGCGAACAACGTCATCGCATTAGCGTGAGCAGGCAATGTTTTTCTATGATGATAGATAATTGCATCACTTTTGGGGAAATCAACAAGATGTGAGCCATCAAGTTGTATTTTTTGCGTTTCAACGACTTCGGCTAAAATGCTGTCAATGGCGTTCACAGGTATTTGCTCAGGTGTTTCGCCTGATAAACCTAATATCACCGCTTTACCCGTACCATGGCCTATACCCGTTTGACCAAGAGAGCCAAATAACTCACATTTTACACGGTCAATCTGAGCTAATAATTTTTGTTTTTTGAGTTCATCAACAAATAATTTTGCCGCTTTCATAGGGCCAACGGTATGAGAGCTAGAAGGGCCAATGCCAATTGAAAACATATCAAATACACTAATCATGCTTATTTCCGAATATAATTTTGAGTGGCGCGTTGTTTGCTGCCGTTAATATTGCCCATGATAGCTGAAAGTTGTTATTTATGACAACTAATAATAGCGCATGCTTGTGAAAACACAGCTAGACATAGCTTTTAATTAGGTGTTTTTCTGGCAACAGGCGCTAGATCATTTAATACGGTTAATTAAATCTTTTATCATGGCGGCTGTTGCTCCCCAAATATTATAATGTCGATAAGGAAAGAAATGTACCTGATGACTGCGCCCATTCCTATAGGCGGTTATGCTATGGTGATTGGCATCTAATAAGAAATACCGCAAAGGAACATGAAATATTTCATCAACTTCGTTGGCGTCTTTTTGGTAGGGTTGTACGGTGTCAATCATTGCTACAATAGGAGTGACCTGATAGCCGCTAATAACTTGATAACTAGGTAATTGACCCAGAATAGTGACGGTTTGAGGATCTAAACCAATCTCTTCTTGAGCTTCGCGTAATGCGGTGTCAACCAAGCTTTTGTCACTGGGTTCAACCTTGCCTCCGGGAAAGCTTATTTGTGAAGGATGATGTTTTAAATGACTCGCTCTTTTGGTTAATAAAACTTGCAAGCCTTTTGATGAAAATCCACCTTTTGCTTTGCCATCATCAAATAGTGCAATAAGAACAGCTGCCGATCTTAATGGCGCATGATGTTGATAATTATGACAAGATTCATTTTGTTGTTTTAAATTAAATCGAAACATAAATTCAGCTTTATTCATCGTAGTTACCTCCTTGCTGCCCCAACTTAGTTAAAACGGGTAATATGCGGTTAACTTTATCAAAAGTTTCTTGATATTCACTACTCGCAATAGAATCAGCCACTAAACCACCGCCAGCCCAACAGTAGATTTGATTTACTGGTGTATTGTTTGACTGGTTAAGCGGTTGCTTTTCACAAATTAAGGTACGAATGGTAATGCTAGTGTCCATCGAGCCACAGCTTGAAATATACCCTATGCTTCCACAATAAACACTGCGACGGTGGGGTTCGAGTTGCTCAATAATTTCCATGGCACGAATTTTAGGTGCACCGGTTATTGAGCCACCGGGGAAGGCACCCCGGAGAAGATCAGTGGCATTAAACTGTGGCGCTAGCTCACCTTCTACAGTACTAACAAGGTGGTGAACCGCAGGAAAACTTTCAATATCAAATAGTTTTGGTACAACTACCGAGTTTGCTTTACAGACTTTAGAGATATCATTGCGGAGCAAATCAACAATCATTAAATTTTCGGCACGATCTTTGGTTGAATTAACGAGTATGCTGGCATTTTTTTCATCTACAGACTGTTGTCTGTGTCTAGGCATAGTTCCCTTAATGGGTTTACTTTGAACCTTACCTTGTTTGCACTGTAAAAATCGTTCGGGGGATACACTTAAAATTGACGCTTGCTCTAATTGCATAAAGGCAGAAAACGGCGCTTTGTTTTCGGCTCTCAGCGCGCAGTAAGCCTGAAACTCATTGCCTTGGTATTGTGCACTAAAACGTTGTGCTAAGTTTATTTGGTAACAATCGCCTGACAATAAGTACTGTTGCACCTGATTGAACTTCTCAATATAGCTAGCTTGGTCCATATTACTTTGCCATTTTGTTGTTAAGGCAAATGGTGACAACTTGATTTGAGAAGTACTTAGTGCCACATTTTTCTTGTTCAATGATTGGATAAACTGGGTCAGTTGTTGACGTTTATCAGAGGGGCACACTAAGTAATATTGCTGGTTTTGGTGATCAAAAATGACAGCTTGGCTATAGATACCTATCGCCATTTCGGGTAATGAAATATCCGGCGAAGCTTGCGTGGGCATTTTTTCAAATCGTCGCCCTAAGTCATAAGCAAAGTAACCTAAAGCTCCCCCCATAAAAGGTAAGTTATAGCTAGTGGGGGCTGGTTTGGCTAAAAGCTGCGACTGGATTTTTTCCACCAAGGTTAAGGGATCATCCGCACTTGTTTGTGTAATGTTAGTAGCAATATGATGAATAGATGTTTGATTTTGATAAGTGCATAAGGTTAGCTCAGGTTGCCAAACAAAAATGTCAAAATGGCAATCGATATGCTCACTTTCACCAGAGTCTAACCAAATAGACCATGGCTGTGCAGCTAAGGAGGAAAATAAATCGACTGGCATGATGCCATCAGCGATCACCAACGCTTCAGCGGAAACAGAGATTGGCTCTAATGAAAACAAGGTATTGGAAAGCAAGGCAATAATTACTCTAAAAAGTCGTTAGTCTATTCACTAGAAAATTGTTGATATTCTACTATTGGCTACTAGCAGCACTGACAATAGCAAGGTATTATAAGCGATAAATATTATACACACTTTTAACGAAAGCTGAGAGCAAGATGTCCGATAAAATAATCAAACAACAAGATTTAATCGATAGTATTGAAGATGCACTACAATATATTTCTTATTATCATCCGTTAGATTTTATACAGGCGTTAGAAAAAGCCTACCATAAAGAAAAAAGTCAAGCAGCAAAAGATGCTATTGCACAAATTCTCATCAATTCACGTATGTCGGCAACGGGTAAACGTCCTATTTGTCAAGATACCGGTATCGTGACCTGTTTTGTTAAAGTTGGCATGGCGGTTCAATGGGATAAAACCGATATGACAGTGCAGCAAATGGTTGATGAAGGAACACGTCGCGCGTATATGAACCCAGATAATCCATTACGTGCTTCTATTGTAGCTGACCCTACTGGTGCACGTAAAAACACCAAAGACAACACGCCTGCTGTTGTTCATCTTGAATTGGTTGAAGGTGATGAAATAGAAGTGATGATTGCCGCTAAAGGCGGTGGTAGTGAAAATAAAACCAAGATGGTGATGTTAAATCCTAATGACTCTATCGCTGATTGGGTGGTAAACACCTTACCATCGATGGGGGCAGGTTGGTGTCCACCGGGAATGTTGGGTATAGGTGTCGGTGGTACAGCGGAAAAAGCGGCGGTGTTAGCGAAAGAAAGCTTGATGGACCCTGTTAATATTCAAGAATTAATGGATCGCGGTGCCCAAAATGCAGAAGAAGAGTTACGCTTAGAAATTTTTGATCGTGTGAATAAGCTTGGTATTGGTGCCCAAGGGCTTGGTGGCTTAACTACTGTGGTTGATGTGAAAATTAATGCCGTACCAACACACGCTGCATCATTGCCTGTTGCTATGATCCCTAATTGTGCCGCAACTCGCCACGTACACTTTCATTTAGATGGCAACGGTCCTGCCGATTTAACACCACCTAAACTAGAAGAGTGGCCAGATATTACTTGGGAAGTAGGTGACGATGTTCGCCGGGTTAATGTTGATGGCTTAACGAAAGCAGATATTGCAGAATGGAAAACAGGTGAAACGGTGTTACTTAGTGGCACTATTTTAACGGGCCGAGATGCTGCCCATAAACGTATTCAGGATATGTTAGCCGCTGGCGAAGCACTGCCGGTAGACTTTACTGATAAGTTTATTTATTACGTTGGCCCTGTTGATGCTGTTGCTGATGAAGTTGTTGGTCCTGCCGGTCCTACTACTGCGACACGTATGGATAAATTTTCTGAGATGATGTTAGCTAAAACTGGCCTGTTAGGCTCTATTGGTAAATCTGAGCGTGGCCCAGCAACGGTTGAAAATATTCAAAAACATAAATCAGTGTATTTAATGGCTGTTGGTGGCGCTGCCTATTTAGTTTCGAAAGCGATTAAAAAAGCGCGAGTAGTGGCCTTTGAAGACTTAGGTATGGAAGCTATTTATGAGTTTGAAGTAGAAGATATGCCAGTAACGGTTGCAGTGGATAGTTCGGGTGAATCAGCGCATGTTACCGGCCCAGCAATTTGGAAAGTAAAAATCGAAGAAATGAATGGTTAATCTCAATTAGAAGTTAAGCGTTAAGCAAGTTAAGCGTTCCAAAGGCGATAAATTATGATTATCGCTTTCGGAACTGGCTACTTTACTTGCACTGTGACCAAAACGATTAATTCGAACAGAATTCAACCATCAAAAATCAACAGACTCTACGGTTATTCTGCTAAACGAAGTAACTCATTAATACCGGTTTTTTCTCTGGTTTTTGCATCCACTTTTTTAACGATAATGGCGGCATATAAACTGTAGTTTCCACATTTAGACGGCAAGTTACCAGGAACAACTACTGAGCCTGCAGGAACACGGCCGTAATGAGTCTCTCCGGTTTCACGATCGAAAATGCGAGTGCTTTGCCCAATATAAACACCCATTGAGATTACCGCACCTTCTTCAACAACCACTCCTTCTACAATTTCAGAGCGAGCGCCAATAAAGCAATTATCTTCAATTATCGTTGGACCTGCTTGTAAGGGCTCTAATACTCCGCCAATACCAACACCACCTGATAAATGTACGTTTTTACCAATTTGAGCACAAGAGCCAACCGTAGCCCAACCGTCAACCATACAACCTTCATCAACAAATGCGCCAATGTTTACAAAACTAGGCATCACTACGACATTTTTACCAATAAAACTACCGGTACGAACTGAAGCGCCGGGCACTACGCGAACGCCATCAGCCTCAAACATGGCTTGTGTATACCCTTGATATTTCATTGGTACCTTATCAAAAAAAGTGCTTTCAGCACCATCAATGACTTGATTGTCCCAAATGCGGAATGACAATAACACCGCCTTTTTTAACCATTGATGTACATGCCATTGCCCGTCAATTTTTTCAGCCACACGTGCTGAGCCGTTATTTAGTGCCGCAAGTGAGTCTAAAACCGCTGTTTTGACTTCACTGGAAACTGTTGCAGGGCTGATGGTTGCTCTTTGTTCAAAAGCCTGTTCTATGGTGGTTGCTAGTGATGTTAAATCAGTCATTTATAATTTCCTGTAATTGATAATTGGTAATCGATAATTGAAAAAGTTCATCAAAGTTAATTGATTTCTTCGGTTAATATATCAGCTAATTGCTGCTTTTCATCTTTCGACAATGCCATGTTTTCACTGGTTGAAATAGTAAAAACATCATCTGCTTTTTCACCAAAGGTGGTGATTTTAGCTGAGTGGATATTAATGTGTAATTGTTGGAAAACCTGCGCAATATTACTAAGTAAACCTGGCCTGTCTAGAGCTATGATTTCAATCATGGTTTTGCTTTTAGCATTTAGTTTAATAAAACTGACCCTTGGTGGGAACTTGAACTGTTTTACTTCTCTACGTGCTGGTTGCAGCGGAATATCACAATAATTATCCTGCCTTAATTTTTCACTTAATGCCTGGGTAATCTCTTGAGTTTGGTAACTTTCTTTTAAAGCTTTACCGCGAGAATCAAGAATAATGAAGGTATTAACCGTGTAGCCAGTTTTGGTGGTAATAATTTTTGCATCATGGATGGAGAGTTTTTTCATACCCAACAATTCAACCGTATTTGCAAAAGTGTTGACCTTTTCTTTTGCAAAAACAAACACCTCAGTGCCGCCTCGATAAGGCTTAGGGCTAATAATTACTAGAGGAAGCGCCCGGTCGTGGCCAATAATGCGTTGGCAATGACGTGCTATTTGCTCGGGTGAGTAACGTAAAAAATAATCGACTCTAAATTCAGCCCATAATGCGTTCAGTGCTGCATCGTCTATTGGGCTGTCGGCTAATATCTCTCGCGCTTGCTGTTGGTTTTCTCGAATTTTAGATCGCGTTTCTACAGGTTTTGACAATCCACGACGGAAGGCGCGTAAGGTATTAAAATAAAGATCATGTAATAAGTTAGCTTTCCAGTTATTCCATAAGCTTTCATTGGTTGCTCGCATGTCAGCCACGGTTAAACAATATAAGTAGTCTAGATGCGCTTCGTCGCGAACAATTTCACCAAATTGACGAATCACGTTTTCGTCGGTTATATCGCGACGTTGGGCTGTTACTGACATCAGAAGATGGTTTTTCACTAGCCAAGACACCATATTGCTATCGTGCTTACTCATTTGATGAGATTGACAAAATATGAGCGCATCAACTGCACCTAATTCAGCATGGTCTCCGCCTCTACCTTTAGCGATATCATGGAAAATTCCCGCTAGATATAATACTTCAGGCTTGCGAATTTTTTGCATGATTTTACTGCACAGTGGAAATTTGTGATTATGCTCTTTTTGACTAAATTGATAGAGGTTTTTCACCACACGATAACTATGTTCATCAACAGAATAGGCATGGAATAAATCAAACTGCATTTGGCCAACAATATTACGCCATGAGGGTAAATATGAGCCGATAATGCCATGACGATGCATTAAATTAAATGCCAAACCTAAACCACGAGGATGTTTGATTATCTGCATAAAAATTTCACGGCATTGGGCATAATCAATTAAGCCAGAGATCAAACGTCGACGTGCATTTCTCATTAATCGTAAAGTATGTGAGTGAATTCCTTTAATGCTAGGCTCTTGCGCGATGATCAAAAACATTTCAATCATTTTTACTGGCCGCATAAAAATACGATCGTTGCTGGTATTAATCAGTTTATCAACTAACTCAAAATCTTGGTTGATAGTGACACTTGTTGTTTGATTTGAGTTTTGAATGATTTCTTGTTTAAAGCGTTGTAATAAAATGGTATTTAATTCACTCACTCGGGAAATTATGCGGAAGAAGCGCTTCATCATGCGCTCAACCGGCGCTTTTCCTTCATCACCAAACCCCATCATTTTGGCAACGTCCGTTTGATAGTCAAATAACAAACGATTTTCACTACGTTTTGCAACAAAGTGCAAGGCAAAACGCATCCGCCATAAATAATCTTGTGCTTCAATAAGCTCAAACAGTTCATTAGGGTATAGGTAATTATGTTCTACTAATTCTTCTAATGAGTCAGCAAGAAAATGGCGTTTTGCCACCCAGGCTATGGTTTGAATATCACGAAGGCCACCGGGGTTGGCTTTTAAATTTGGCTCCAGCGTGTAAGCTGCGCCATGAAATTGTTGATGACGTTTTTTTTGTTCAGCCCGTTTGGCAATAAAAAACTTTTCTGAGGTCCAAAATTCGTCTTCATGCAACAATGGCTGTAACTGTAGAGTTAAGGCTTCATTTCCTGCAACTTGTCGCTTTTCCATTAAATTGGTCGCAACCGTGACATCGTTGGTGGCCTGTTTCAAACATTCATCGATGCTACGTACACTATGGCCAATATCAAGTTTTATATCCCAGAGCTGAGTAATAAAGCTTGATATTCTTTCTTCTAGCTCTAGATCAATTTCTGCCTGAGTAAGGATTAAAATATCTACATCAGAATAGGGGTGAAGCTCTCCACGCCCATAACCACCGACAGCAAGTAAGCTGATTTGAAATTCATCAAGGTGATGTTGGCACCATAGTTTGGCGAGAATAGCATCAACAAACACCGCTCGAGCCACTAATAGATCATTAACATCATTGTCGGAAAATGCAGTTTTTAACCACTCATTGAAACTGAGCGTTAACTGGCAAATAGCTTTGCTAGATAATTCATTCGCGGTAATCGCTAAACTTTCAATAAAGTCAGTAGGTACAATATGGTTCGAGAGTGGATGATTATTCAATGGCTCACCTTTATATGTGTTACACGTTGTGAAGAATGCGACTAATGGTTTCTTCTTTTCGTAAAGTTAATACTTCGCAGCCTGTTTTGGTTACCACTAGAGTATGTTCCCACTGAGCAGAATTTTTACCATCGCTGGTGTAAACAGTCCAATTATCATCTTTGTCTAAAATGGTACTTGCTTTACCTAAATTAATCATAGGCTCTATGGTAAAACACATGCCTTCAACCATTTTAGTTTTGTCATTGTTTTTGTAGTGAACAATTTGCGGCTCTTCATGAAAATCAACACCAATACCATGACCACAATAATCTTTTACAATCGAATAGCGGCCTTTACTTTTGATAAATTTTTGAATAGCGGCGCCTATTTCACCAAAAGCAGCACCTGCTTTGACTTTTTTCATGCCAACATATAAAGACTCTTGTGCTAAACGGCACAAACGGCTGTTTTCTGGCGAAACATCGCCGATTAAAAACATTTTACTGGTATCGCCGTGGTAACCATCTTTGATAACTGTAATATCAATATTGATAATATCACCGTCTTTCAATTGTGTATTATCAGGGATACCGTGACAAACCACATGGTTAACAGAGGTGCAGATAGACTTTGGAAAACTGTGATAATTTAACGGCGCAGAAATTGCGTGTTGCACTTTTTCAGTATAATCAGCACAAATAGTATTAAGTTCGTCAGTAGTGATCCCTGCCTTTACATAGGGAGCAATCATCTCTAAAACATCACAAGCAAGTTGTCCTGCAACTCGCATTTTTTCAATTTCATCTTGGCTTTTAATTTGTATGGCCATTATTCTCTCTTACCTTTTAGATGTTAGGTGTATTTGTTTAACTCTAATTGAACTGCTTCAATAATTGCTTTTGGCTCAGATAGGTAGAAATTATGATTAAGTAAAATCAATTGATCTTCAACCGCTAACAATAATGCCGGAATTGCTTGGGTATTAATAATTTCTTGTAATGCAAATATTTCTTCAAGTTGGATCATTGCATCTTTACTGAGTTTATCATGCTTAAACACTTTTGCTGGTGGAGATAATTTAAGTGTGCTTATTATCGTGTCAAAGTCTGTGGCTGAAGTTAATTGATTGCCTTGTTCAAAGTGTGCCTCTTGCAGTGCATTTAACAAAGGTAATACCAAGTCTGGGGTTTTATTTTGAGCCCAAGTCATTAAATTTGCCGACAATATTGAGTTTTTGCTTTCAAGTAACAGCTGCTGATAATTTTGCGAGAATTGAATATTAGCTAGCCTTTCAACTTCTTTTATTTCATTTACTTTACGACGAGAAGAATCATTGGTTTTACCGTCAAAAAATGCCGTGTGCCATAAGTTTAGGGTGATCTGTGGAAAAACATTGTGGATTTCATTGACCAGTTTTGTTGCTACATAACTCCAAGGGCAATGGCTGTCATACAGGAAAAACAGTTGTGCAGATATGTTCGGTGTTGTCATTGTTTACCTAAATTTATTAAATCTGGGGTGATCAGTCTATTCTGATTATTGATTTTACCGTGATAAAGGCAATTATACCAATATGATTAAGTGCTTTTCTTCTGGAAGGGAAATAGCAATGCAGAAAAGCACAAGGACAAAAATTATTTTCTGGTTAATTTAATCGATTTATGGTATAAAGTGCCGCGCTAAAATCTTAGTGGTTTTTTAGTTTTTTTTAAATCGCAAAAAACACTCATTTTAGTGCCAACTAAACAGGTCAATGTTAGCCAATCGGCAACCTTGATTATATTATAAACTCACATACATCTATTAAAGGTATACCGGGGTGCTCGGCTGAATAATATCTTGCGGACATTTGATTAAATACCACAAGAATACAGCGTTTAGGGTCGTGTATATTGGGTGTATGAACGCTTAACCCCAGAAAGGAAAATACAATGTCAAACGTTTCAATGCGCGATATGCTTAAAGCAGGTGTTCATTTCGGTCACAAAACTCGTTACTGGAATCCAAAAATGAAACCGTTCATTTTTGGTGCTCGTGATAAAGTTCATATCATCAACCTTGAACAAACAGTTCCTATGTTTAATGAAGCGCTTGCTTTCATTAACAATGTTTCTTCTAAGAAAGGTAAAGTTTTATTTGTTGGTACTAAACGTGCTGCAAGTGATGCGATCAAAGATGCTGCGATTAAATCAGATCAATTCTTCGTTAATCACCGTTGGTTAGGTGGTATGTTGACTAACTGGAAAACAGTTCGTCAATCAATTAAACGTCTGAAAGAACTTGAATCTCAAAGCACTGACGGTACTTTTGAAGCTTTAACTAAAAAAGAAGCATTAATGCGTACTCGTGAAATGGAAAAACTTGATAAAAGTTTAGGTGGTATTAAGAACATGGGTGGTTTACCTGATGCTATCTTTATCATCGATGCTGATCACGAACATATCGCTATCAAAGAAGCAAACAACCTTGGTATCCCAGTAATTTCTGTTGTAGATACTAACTCAAACCCTGATAACATTGATTACATTGTTCCGGGTAACGATGATGCAATCCGTGCAGTGACGTTATATTGTGACGCTATTGCTAATGCGGTAATTGCTGGTCGTGAGAAAAACATTGTTGTACAAGCTGAAAAAGACGGTTTTGTTGAAGCTGAATAATTACCACTTATCACTTTTTAAAATAAGTGTAAGACAGTAATGAAGTAACACATTTCGTTTATACATAAAAGCAGTGTCAATAAACCTTTAGTTTAATGTGCTGCTTTTATGACACCTAATTTAATACTTATTCCCACTAGATTATTGTTGGTACTTGCTTATCGCAAAACAGTAAGTTGGGGATAACTGAATACTGAGGATCTAACTCATGGCAATTACTGCTGCAATGGTTAAAGAACTTCGTGATCGCACAGCTGCGGGCATGATGGATTGTAAAAAAGCGTTACAAGAAGCTGATGGTGACATGGAACTTGCGATTGAAAATATGCGTAAGAATGGCCAAGCTAAAGCGGCTAAAAAAGCTGGTAATATCGCTGCTGAAGGTCAAATCATCATTAAAGATGGCACATTAGTTGAAGTTAACTGTCAAACTGACTTCGTTGCAAAAGATGCAAACTTCTTAGCATTTGCTAATGAAGTAGCTGAAACTGCTGCAGCTTCAAAAGTTTCAATTGAAGAACTTCAAGCACAATTTGAAGAAAAACGTATCGCATTAGTAACTAAAATTGGTGAAAACATCAATGTGCGTCGTGTTGCTTACGTTGACGGTGCAGCGTTAGCTTCATATAAGCATGGTGCAACTATTGGTGTAGTTGTTGCAGGTGAAGGTGATGAAGAATCACTTAAGCATATTGCAATGCACGTAGCAGCAAGTAAGCCTGAATATTTGACACCTGAAGATGTTCCTGCTGAAGTTGTTGAAAAAGAAAAAGCAATTCAAATTGATATCGCAATGAATGAAGGCAAACCACAAGAAATCGCTGAAAAGATGGTAACTGGTCGTATGCGTAAATTCACTGGTGAAGTTTCTTTAACTGGTCAAGCTTTCATCATGGAACCTAAGAAAACTGTAGGCGAAGTATTGAAAGAGAAAGGCGTTACTATCACTTCTTTTGTTCGTTTAGAAGTTGGTGAAGGTATTGAGAAAAAAGATGAAGATTTTGCAGCTGAAGTTGAAGCACAAATAGCCGCAGCTAAAAGTTAATTTGTTTTATTTGAAATATTAATTACACAGCGCTTGCGTTGTTAATGGCTCAATTAATTAGAATGACTATAAAACGTCTACCTCGGTAGACGTTTTTTTATACGCTTTTTTCATGATTTACATTGAAAAGGCATAATAAAAACGAGTTTTTAAAGTTAATACTTCCGTGATTGGGCGAAAAGTACTAAAATAACCGCGCTATTTCATCACCTAACAGGAACCTATCACACATGACCATTAATTCAAAACCAACTTATCGTCGTATTCTCCTTAAATTGAGTGGCGAAGCCCTAATGGGTGAAGAAGGCTTTGGTATTGACCCAAAAATTCTTGATCGTATGGCTCAGGAAATTAAAGAATTGGTTGAGATGGATATTCAAGTAGGCTTGGTTATTGGTGGTGGTAACTTATTTCGTGGTGCTGGGCTTGCTGAAGCAGGCATGAACCGCGTTGTAGGCGATCAAATGGGCATGTTAGCAACGGTAATGAACGGTTTAGCAATGCGTGATGCATTGCATCGTGCGTTTGTTAACACCCGTTTAATGTCAGCAATCGATTTAGCAGGTGTTTGCGAGCGTTATAACTGGTCTAATGCCATTAGTTTGCTAAAATCGGGTCGAGTGGTAATATTCTCTGCTGGTACTGGTAACCCTTTCTTTACTACTGACTCAGCAGCTTGCTTACGTGGTATTGAGATTGAAGCAGATGTAGTGTTAAAAGCAACTAAAGTTGATGGTATCTATTCAGAAGACCCAGTAAAAAACCCCCAAGCACAGCTCTATAGCGAATTGACTTTTGATGAAGTGTTAGACAACGAATTAAAAGTGATGGACCTTGCTGCCTTTACGTTAGCCCGTGATCATAATATGCCTATTCGGGTGTTTAATATGAATAAAGCCGGCGCACTCAAGTCGGTTATCATGGGTGAAGCCGAGGGTACCGTTATCAAAAATATGGCTTAAGTAGCGATATATATTTTAAAAATTTTCAATTAACCTTTTTAGATTATTGTAGGAAGAAACACAGTGATAGATGAAATTACTCAAGATGCGCAAGAGCGTATGGCAAAAAGCATTGAATCTTTAAAAAACAGCCTTAACAAAGTAAGAACAGGGCGTGCTCATGCTTCATTACTAGACAATATTAGTGTTGATTACTATGGTATGGAAACACCGTTAAACCAAGTGGGTAATATTTCAGTGCCTGATGCACGAAATTTGTCAATCACTGTGTTCGATAAAGGAATGATTGCTGCAGTTGAAAAAGCGATTATGAAATCTGATCTTGGTTTAAATCCACAATCTAATGGCACACTTATCCGCATACCTTTACCGCCATTAACAGAAGAGCGCCGTAAAGATTTAGTGAAAGTTGTACGTGGTGAAGCTGAAGGTGGAAAAATTGCCATCCGCAATATTCGCCGCGATGCAAACTCTGATTTTAAAAGTTTATTAAAAGACAAAGAAATTAGTGAAGATGAACACCATCAAGCAGAAGATGAAATTCAAAAAGTAACAGATACCTATGTGAAAAAAGTTGATGAGTTACTGGCAAAAAAAGAAGCCGAGTTAATGGAAATTTAATTCTCAAGCTTGCAGATAAGCACTTAAATGCAGAAAATCATTAGGTGCTTTTGCCCATTTAAAACCTTTCACATAAGGAATGTCAGTGCCTACTAACATAGCATCAGTAGATGACAAGTTAAAAATTCCTGAACACATTGCTATTATTATGGACGGTAATGGTCGTTGGGCACAAGCTCAAGGCAAAGGCCGAGTTGCTGGTCATAAAGCAGGTGTTAATTCGGTGCGTGCGGTTGTTAAGGGTGCCCGTAAAGCAGGCGTGAAAGCATTAACCTTATTTGCTTTTAGTAGCGAAAACTGGCAACGACCCGAACAAGAAGTTAGTGTGCTGATGGACTTGTTTATGTATGTGTTAACGAAAGAAGTTAAACGCTTACATAAAAATAATATTTGCTTTAAAGTGATTGGTGATTTAAGTCGTTTTTCAGATAAACTGCAAAAAAGCATAAGAAAATCAGAGCAATTAACGGCAGATAATACCGAGTTGGTTTTATCTGTTGCGGCAAATTATGGTGGCCGTTGGGATATTACTAATGCAGCAAAGCAGTTAGCTACTCAAGTGCAGGATAATGAAATATCGTTAGACGATATTACTGAAAACTCACTTAATGAGCACACTTGCTTAGCTAAACTACCCCCACTGGATTTATTAATTCGAACTGGGGGTGATTATCGTATTAGTAACTTTTTATTGTGGCAAGCCGCGTATGCAGAGTTTTATTTTACTGAAGTTTTATGGCCTGATTTTGATGAAAAAGCGTTTGAAAAAGCGATAGAAGTGTTCGATCAAAGAGAACGTCGTTTTGGAAAAACCGGCGAACAAGTTAAATAAAATAATAAAGAATAAGTAATTAAGTCAAAAAAAAATAATAACTAATGACATAGTAATTACAGATATAAAAAGGAAATAACTTGCTTATAACACGAATTATTACCGCGTTAATTTTAGCCCCTGCTGCAATAGCAGCAATTTTTTACTTACCCTTGATCTATTTTGCTGTTTTATTGCTAGCAGTTATTGGTATCGGTGCGTGGGAATGGGGACCATTAATGGGGTTTGATACTAAAGCCCGACGTAGTGGCTTTGTTGTTACTACCTTAATATTAATTGCCTGTATTTGGGGGCTAGTGTCGCCTAATGAGTTATGGGTTAATACCACTGTGCTTAACGAATATGCACTCATGCTGTTATGGCTAGCAATAGCTTGGTGGATATTGTCAGCTTTCTTAATGTTTTCTTATCCTAGCGCCAGTGCCTTTTGGGCCAAACATCGCTCCATTCGCGGTGTTTTTGGTTGGTTAACGCTTGTACCAACGTGGCTTGCTTTTATGGTGATACGCACACATGCTTATCCTGAAGATAGTTATCAGGGGGCACAATTATTGATGTTGTTATTTTTGATGGTGTGGAGTGCTGATATCGGTGCCTACTTTGTTGGTAAAGCCTTTGGTAAGCATAAATTAATGCCAAATGTAAGCCCAGGCAAAACATTTGAAGGGTTTCTGGGGGGCATGGCATTTGCGTGTATGTTGATGTCAATTGTGGCTTATCAACTTAGTTGGAACAGTGATCAAGTCACTACTGTGTTATTAGTAACGGTATTAATTACTACTGTGTCTGTGTTGGGCGATCTTAATGAAAGTATGTTCAAACGCCAAGCTGGGGTTAAAGACAGTGGTACAATTTTACCGGGCCATGGTGGTGTTTTAGATCGAATTGACAGTTTAACGGCCACCGCACCAGTATTTGCTCTTTGTTATGTCATGTTCGGTTGGTAAAGGCAGTGATAAAAACTAAAGTAGATACGCCTGCAAAGAATATTTGCGTTCTAGGGTCAACAGGATCTATTGGTGAAAGTACCTTAGATGTAGTTCGATTACACCCTGATAAATTTAATATTGTTAGTTTATCAGCCTATGCTAGTGTCGATAAGCTCGTTGAACAATGCATTGAATTTAATCCTAAAACCGTGGTGATGGTATCGACAAAGCATGCCCAGCAGCTAGCGGTGCGTTTAGCTGAGCAACACCTTAGTGCAATTCAGATAAAATCAGGCACAGATGCGCTGATAGAACTTGCCAAAGCTGATGATTCCGATACAGTCATGGCGGCTATTGTCGGAGCAGCAGGCTTAATGCCAACATTAGCAGCGGTAGAAGCAGGCAAGCGAGTGTTGCTTGCAAATAAAGAGGCATTAGTTACCTCGGGTGCTATTTTTATTGAGGCTGTGAAACAATCAGGGGCCCAGCTGCTTCCTATTGACAGCGAACATAATGCGATATTTCAAAGCTTGCCTTGGCAAGAACAGGGCAGAGTAGGGCATTGTCAGTTAGCTCAAAGTGGCATTAGTAAAGTTTTGTTAACAGGCTCAGGAGGTCCGTTTAGAACCTTGGCTTATGATGAGCTTGAGCATGTGACACCTGCTCAAGCTTGTGCTCACCCAAATTGGGAGATGGGGCGAAAAATATCGGTCGACTCAGCTACCATGATGAACAAAGGCTTAGAGTTTATCGAAGCTAAATGGTTATTTAATGTACGTGCAGATGATATTACCGTGGTGTTGCATCCACAAAGTACTATTCATTCAATGGTACAATATCAAGATGGCTCTGTGATAGCGCAAATGGGTAATCCAGATATGCGCACACCCATTGCCCATGCGTTATCTTACCCTGAAAGAATTACTTCAGGTGTTGCCCCGTTAGATTTTTTTAGTACCCCTGCTTTTGAATTCCAAGCGGTTGACTTTAAAAGATATCCAAATTTAAAGTTGGCGATAGATGCCTGTGAAAAGGGACAGGCGGCCTGTACCGCACTTAATGCCGCTAATGAAATTGCTGTTGCTGCATTTTTAACCGAAAAAATAAAATTCACTGATATTTACAAAATAAATGAAACTTCTGTGAAAAAATTTGTCTCAGAACAGGTAAGTAATATTAATGAGGTGATTTCCTTAGATACACGCGCTCGAGAATTTGCTCAACAATTGTTAGCGAATTATTAGTCAGTTTTTTGTTGGTTTATTTAAGGGTTAGAAATAAGCATGTTTGAATTTTTGTGGAATACCGCCTCTTTTGTTATCGCACTCGGTATTCTTGTTACTGTACATGAATATGGTCATTTTTGGGTCGCGCGTAAAAATGGGGTTAAAGTCGAGCGCTTTTCCGTTGGTTTTGGTAAGGCTCTTTGGCGTAAAACAGCAGCTGATGGTACTGAATATGTGGTTGCTATGATCCCGCTTGGCGGCTATGTTAAAATGCTTGATGAACGTGTTGATGATGTGCCAGCACAGGACAAAGATAAAACCTTTAATGCTAAGTCTGTTTATCAACGTATTGCTATTATTGCCGCAGGGCCTTTTGCTAATTTTGCTTTTGCAATTTTTGCTTTTTATTTGATGTTTTTAATTGGTGTGCCAAGCATCAAGCCCATTATTGGTGATATTGAACCGGGCTCTATTGCTGGTTTAGCTCAATTACCTAGCCATGCTGAAATTGTTGAAGTGGCAGGTAAACAAACACAGAACTGGCAAGATGTTAATCTAGCCCTAGTTGGAGAGATTGGCTCAACATCAATCACACTAAAAGCTAAAGATAATGGCAGCCAATATGCTAAGAGTTACACCTTAGCGACTAAAGATTGGCAATTTTCGCCCGAAAAGCAATCCTCGTTGACAAGCTTGGGGATTACGCCTTATCGCCCTAAGGTTTATAATGAATTGGCTCAAATAGGTAAAGAAAGCCCCGCAGAGAAGGCTGGCTTGCAAGTGGGTGATACAATTATTGCGCTCAATGCTGAACCATTAGATGACGGATGGCTAGATTTTTCTCAAAAAATAAGGCAATACCCAAACCAAACTGTCGATATTACAATTGAACGAGCAGGACGTTCACAAGTTGTTGCAGTAACGCCTAAAAGTGTTGAACAGCAAGGTAAAACAATAGGTTATTTAGGTGTTTCACCCAAGTCTGACCAATGGCCAGCAGCATATCAAATTGAAATTAGCTATGGCTTCTTCGCAGCCATAGGGGAAAGCATTCACCGTACGTGGAACTTAGTCACCTTAAGCTTTGATATGATCGGTAAATTGATTACGGGTGATGTATCAGTTAAAAATTTGAGTGGTCCTATTGCTATTGCCCAAGGTGCAGGTGATAGTGCAGGGTATGGTTTTGTTTATTTTTTGGGCTTTTTAGCATTAATTAGCATAAATTTAGGGATAATTAACCTTTTACCCTTACCAATACTTGATGGCGGACACTTACTCTATTATCTTATAGAGCTTTTGACAGGAAAACCTGTACCTGAACACATTCAAGAAGCAGGGTTTAAGTTTGGTGCTTTAGCGTTATTGCTATTAATGGGCATCGCACTGTTTAATGATTTTAGTCGGGTATTAGGGTAACTGTGTTAGCAAAGTAAAAAATAACCTTTTACGCTTTATCTAAGTGACCAATACTTGATGACGGACACTTACTCTATTATCTTATAGAGCTTTTGACAGGAAAACCTGTACCTGAACACATTCAAGAAGCAGGGTTTAAGGTTGGTGCTTTGGCGTTAATGCTATTAATGGGCATCGCACTGTTTAATGATTTTAGCCGGGTACTGGGGTAATAAAGAATAGTCGTTTTGAATACGGGCTTTGTTAAATGAAGCTATTTGAATTTAAAATTAAAAATTGTGGGTTAATTGTAGGCTTTAGGTTTTAAATCTAGCTCCTAAGTTTAGAAACTAAAAGAAGTAATAGAATAAACATTTATGATAATTAAAAAATTAGCCTTTGCCGTGTTATTAGGCGCTTTAGGTACAACAGCACAAGCAGCTGAAGAATTTCAGGTTGAAGATATTGAAGTCAAAGGCTTGCAACGCGTTGCTTTGGGCGCGGCATTAACTCATATTCCGTTTAATGTTGGTGATAATCTAAATAAGTTTAGAATTTCCCAATCAATAAAACTCTTGTATAAGTCTGGGCACTTCAATGATATTCGGGTCTATCGTGACGGTAATCGTGTTATTTATCGGGTAAAAGAGCGTGAAACGATCAGTGGTATTACCTTTGATGGTAATAGCGATCTAAAAGATGAGCAATTAACTGAAAGCCTTGATGGTAGCAATATTCGTGTCGGTGAAACTTTAGATCGTACAGTTATTTCAGGCATTGAAATCGGTTTGGAAGATTTTTATCACAGTGTGGGTAAATACAATGCAGATGTAACGGCTACTATTACTCATTTACCCAGAAACCGCGTTAACCTTGAGTTCAAATTTACTGAGGGTGATGCAGCCGCAATTAAGCAAATTAACTTGATTGGTAATGAAGTTTTTACTGATGCGCAAGTACTGGATAAAACAGAGCTTACTTTTGATTCGCCATGGTGGAATTTTATGGCGCAAGATAGATATCAAAAGCAGACTTTACAAGGTGACATGGAAACCATTAATAGCTATTACCTTGACCGTGGCTACCTTCGCTTTAATGTTGATTCTACCCAAGTATCTATGACACCAGATAAAGAATCTGTTTATATTGCGTTAAATGTTACTGAAGGTGAAACTTATACAATCAGTGATGTAGAATTTATTGGTGATATGGCAGGATTTGAACAAACTATTCGTGCCATTAACCCACTACAAGTCGATAAACTTTATAATGGCGCAGAAATTACTTATACCGAAGAAGTTATTAGTAAGTTTCTTGGCCGTTTTGGCTACGCTTATCCTAAAGTAACTACTATTCCTGATATTAATGATGAAGACCATACCGTTAAGTTGTCAATTTCAATTGACCCAGGTAAGCGTGTTTATGTAAACCGTATTAATTTTTCCGGTAATCACGTTACTGCTGATAACGTGTTGAGACGTGAAATGAGACAAATGGAAGGCGCTTGGTTATCAAACAGTGTGGTTGAGTCTTCTAAGGCATGGTTACAACGCTTGCCGTATATGGAAACCGTTGAAGTTGACACCAAACAGATACCCGGTGAAGATGATTTAGTCGATGTTAATTTTACCGTAAAAGAGCAACCATCGGGTTCATTTACCGCAGGTATTGGTTTTGGTGATAGAACGGGCCTTAGCTTAAATGCAGGTATACAGCAAAATAACTTTTTAGGTACGGGTAATCGTGTTGGCTTCAGTATTAACACCAATAAGTACTCAAAAAGTGCCAGTATCTCTTATACTGATCCCTACTTTACTACCGACGCGGTGTCATTAGGTGGTCAAATCTTTTATCAAGCATTCGATGCAGGTAGTGCTAATTTAGAAGATTATAATAATAAAACCTATGGTATTGGCCTTAACTGGGGTTTTCCTATTAATGAATATGTGCGAGTTGGCTTTGGTCTAGGCTTTAAAAGTAACAGTATTTCATCGTTAAACTCTTATGAGCAGATACAGCAATTCTATGATCTGCATGCTGATCCAAACAACCCTGATTCATTAGAAGAATTTAACAATTTTGATGTTAATGCTAATATATCCCGAACAACGTTAAACCGTGGTACTTTCCCCTCAGCCGGGTCATCGCAACAGCTATCGTTAAAAATGACAACGCCGAATAGCTCTGATGTGCAGTACTTCAAAGTGAATTTTGATAGTAAGTTTTATTTTCCTCTGACCCGTAATCAGCGTTGGACGGTATTAACCCGTTTGCAATTAGGTTATGGTAATGGCTATGGTAAGATTTATGGTAATGATCAATTGTTACCATTTTGGGAAAATTTTAGAGCCGGTGGCTCTGACACACTGCGCGGTTTTGAAAACAATACTGTTGGGCCGAGAGCAATTTATCGTGGGCCAACGTCAATCGGTGGTACACCTGATCCAACAGGTGGTACGGCCTGTTGTTTAGGGCCAGATCATGACACTATTAATGTGTCATCTCGCAGTGTTGGTGGTAACGCTATTGCCGTTGGTGGTATAGAGTTAATAGTACCTACGCCATTTTTAGATGAAAGTTATGCTAATAGCGTCCGAACCAGCTTTTTTGTTGATATCGGTAACGTTTGGGATACTGAGTTTAATATTGCAGATTATCAAGAATTAGCGCCAGTGGAGTTTGACAAACTGGCAGATTTTTCTAGAGAAGATCGTTATCGTGCTTCTGGTGGTTTATCGATTCAGTGGCTATCACCTATGGGGCCGATGATATTTAACTTTGCGAAAACAATCAAAGAAGAGAAAGATGATGATACTGCATTCTTTAGCTTCAATATTGGCAAAACGTTTTAATGCTCATTAGGTATTTTATCTAGCCAAAAGTCGCTAGTAATTTTATCTAGTAAATATTACCGCTTAGCTAATCAATTAAAGCAAGCAATAAATAAAATAAACAAAGAGGAATTTACATTGAAAAAATTTATTAAATCTATGGCTATTACCGCAACGGCTTCTACCCTTTTATTAGCTGGCAGTGCCATGGCATTAGAGCAAAAAATTGCTGTAGTTAATGTGCAGGAAGCGATTAGCCAAATCCCTCAAGCCGCAACATTGATGCAAACGTTAGAAGCCGAATTTAAAGATGAAAAAGCCGTTATTGAGCAGCTGCAAAAAGATTTAACCTTTGAAGATGAAAACTTGAAACGTAATGGTTCTTTAATGAGCGAAAAAGAAAAGACGGAACTACAAACTAAAATGGCTGGTTTATATCAACAGTATCAAGTTAAAGTGAAAGAGTTTCAGCAAAAGGTTTCTATGCGTAAAAATGAAGAAACCAATAAATTATTAGCACTTGTTACTCAAGCAGTAGATAATATCGCAGCTAAAAATGGTTATGACTTAGTGATTTCAAAGCAAGCAGTTGTTTTCTCAAAGCCAAAAACTAACATTACTAGTAAAGTTGTTGAACAAGTAAGTAAGCTTAAGTAATTATGATGTATACACTTGCTGAAATAGCAACACATATTGATGCTAAACTGGTACTTGCTGATGAACAACAATGTTCACCCGATATCAACATACATAGTTTGGCAACACTTGCAAATGCACAATCTGGGCAAGTTGCGTTTTTAGCAAACAAGAAATACCTATCACAACTTAGTACAACTCAGGCAAGCGCTGTTATTGTGTCTCCAGATATGTTGGCACAGTGTACTGTCAATGCGTTGGTTATGGATAACCCTTATATGGGTTATGCTTTATTAGCTAATTTACTTGATACAACACCTAAGGTTTCCGAAGGTGTTCATGCCAGTGCGGTTATTGATGCTAGTGCGCAATTGGGTAACAATGTTAGTATTGGCGCAAATACTGTTGTTGAGTCAGGTGTTATACTTGCTGATAATGTCAGTATAGGTGCCGGTTGCTTTATAGGTAAAAATGCCGTAATAGGTCAAAGCAGCAAGCTGTGGTCTAACATTAGTATTTATCACAATGTTATTATTGGTGAACATTGTTTGATTCAAGCCAACACGGTTATTGGCTCTGATGGTTTTGGTTACGCCCCTGTATCTGGACAGTATAAGTGGCATAAAATCCCTCAACTTGGCAGTGTGGTAATTGGTAATCGTGTTGAAATCGGTGCTAGCACTACTATTGATAGAGGCGCGCTTGAAGATACAATAATTGAAGACGGTGTAATTCTCGATAATCAAATTCAAATTGCGCATAATGTAGTTGTCGGTGAAAATAGCGCGATGGCTGCCTGTAGTGTGATTGCCGGTAGTACTAAGTTAGGAAAAAACTGTACTATAGCCGGCCTAGTTGGCATTAATGGTCATATTAATATAACCGATAATTGTGTGTTTACTGGCATGGCAATGGTAACTAAAGATATTACTGCTTCTGGTGTATACTCGTCTGGTATGCCTGCTGCGCCAAATAAAGAATGGAATAAAACCAATGCCCGGGTTAAACGTTTGGATAGTTTGACCAAACGCATAAAAACATTAGAACAACAGAACGAAAACAAATAGAATTCAGTCAAAATTGATTTCTTCAAAACAATAATAAGCTGTAAAAAGCAGCATTACATAACGCAACCCCTTGTGTTGACTTCTTTGACATACTTATCAACACAACCTAATGAAAGGATAAATCATTTGGACACTGTTAATTTAGAGAAAAAACTAAAACCAATCTCACTTAATGAAATCAAAGCGTTAATTCCTCACAGATACCCTATGCTGCTGGTTGATAAAGTGGTTGATTATGAACCATTAAAAAGTTTACATGCCATAAAAAATGTGACTATCAATGAACCTATTTTTACCGGTCATTTTCCTGATGCGGCCATTTTTCCTGGGGTATTAATTTTAGAAGCGTTAGCACAAGCAACCGGCATATTAGGTTTTAAAAGTAGCGAAGGTCGTGAAGATAATGAAATGTATCTTTTTGCCTCTATAGATAAAGCACGCTTTAAACAGCCCGTGTTACCCGGCGATACTATGCATCTTCACGTTGAATTTATTAAAGAGCGTCGTGGTATGTGGAAGTTTTATGGTGAAGCGCGAGTGGATGGTAAAGTAGTTTGTTCAGCTGACCTTATGTGTGCTCGAAGAAAACTTTAACATTCGTTTTGTTGTTGTATTGCGGTAATTTGAGCGTCAAAAGTACTCATTGACTAAGGTCAACTCCGTGCTTTTTTTCTTCAAATTCAACTGAAATTTTACCTAAGGTATTTGTGATGATCCATCCACAAGCGATTATTGAACCGGGAGCTATCATTGGCCAGAACGTTACGATTGGCCCATGGACTTATATAGCAAGTAATGTTGTTATTGGCGATGACTGCCATATTAGCTCACATGTAGTCATTAATGGTCCAACGAGGGTAGGCAAAGGCAATCGAATTTTTCAATTTGCCAGCATTGGTGAAGATTGCCAAGATTTGAAATATGCCGGTGAACCAACAGAGTTAATTATTGGCGACAATAATATCTTTAGAGAGTGCTGCACTATTCATCGCGGTACGATTCAAGATAACAGCTTAACGCAAATAGGCAGTAATAATTTATTTATGGCCTACACTCATGTAGCCCATGATTGCATGGTAGGTAATCATTGTATCATGGCAAACAATGCGTCTATTGCTGGCCATGTTCATGTGGGCGATCACGTTATTATTGGCGGAATGTCAGGCGTACATCAGTTTTGTCATATTGGTGATCATAGCTTTGTTGCTGCTAATGCACTGGTACTAAAAGATATTCCAGCCTATGTCATGGCTTCAGGTCATCCAGCTAAACCTTTCGGCTTAAATAGTGAAGGTCTTAAGCGTCGTGGGTTTTCAAGCGATATCATCATGTCTATTAAACGTGCTTATAAAGAAGTCTACAGAAAAAAACAGTCAGTTGAAGAGGCCTTATCAGTCATTGCAGCATCAGATGATTCATCGCCAGCACTTGACCTATTTACCAACTCGATAAGCCAATCTACCCGTGGCATAATACGTTAACACCTTAGGATCTCGCACAGTGACATTTTCTACGGTAGCTGACAATAACCAAACAGACTCTAATCCGAAAGCCCCAGTGTTTGCCATAGTAGTGGGTGAACATTCGGGTGACACCTTGGGTGCTGGTTTAATACAAGCTATACAAAAGCAATACCCCAATGCACAGTTTGTTGGCATTGGCGGTGTTAAAATGGAGAAACTAGGCTTTAATAGCTTATTTGCAATGGAAGAGCTAGCTGTGATGGGTATTGTTGAAGTACTTGGCCGCATCCGACGTTTACTTTTTGTTAGAAAGTCTTTAGTTGAGTATTTTACTACCCATAAACCTGATGTTTTCATCGGAATTGATGCGCCAGACTTTAATATTGGCTTAGAACTACGTTTAAAAAAGCAAAAGATCAAAACAGTTCACTATGTTAGTCCTTCGGTGTGGGCATGGCGAGAAAAACGAATTTTTACCATTGCCAAAGCCACCAATATGGTACTTTCGTTGCTTCCCTTTGAAAAAAGCTTCTATGACAAGCACCAAGTACCTTGTACCTTTGTTGGCCACCCGCTAGCAGACGATATTCCTATGTTCAGTGATAAAAAACAGGCTAGAATTGCTCTGAATTTACCTGTTGAAAACAAAATTTTAGCGTTAATGCCAGGCAGTCGAGGGGGAGAATTGTCACGTTTGCTTGAACCTTTTTTTGATAGTGCGCTGCAATTGCAAGCACAAGATCCAAATTTGCATTTGGTAGCACCTATGGTGAGTGAAAAACGTGCAACACAATTCAATGAGCTAAAAAGCACTTACGCGCCAACGTTAAAGGTTGATGTAATTATTGATGAAACTCAAGCGGTAATGGCAGCCAGCGATTGTTTATTAACTGCCTCTGGCACGGTCACCCTAGAAGCGGCATTGATAAAACGCCCGATGGTGATTTGTTATAAGTTTAATACCTTCACATACCTATTGGCTAAATGGTTAGTCAAATTGAAATGGTTTTCACTGCCTAATTTATTAGCCAATGAAGCGTTAGTTCCTGAGTTATTGCAAGATGAGGTTTGTCCTGAGCAAATTATTCCTTTGATAAAAGCGCGATTATATCAAGATCAAAGCCAGCTAAATGCTAGTTTTGAACGTATCCACCAACAGTTACAATGTAATGCTAGTGAAAAAGCAGCTAAGGCTGTTATTGCATTGTATCATTCTCAACCTTGCTAATTAGCGTAAACTAACTCGAGTTCTTATGGCTAAAACCACCTCTAAAAAGCACGTTTTTCCCGATTTTGAATACCCCATTGCTTATTGTATTGCTGGTGTAGATGAAGTAGGGCGAGGCCCGTTGGTAGGAGATGTAGTCACTGCAGCCGTGATCTTAGACCCCGACAATCCTATTGAAGGCTTAATGGACTCCAAAAAGTTATCGGAAAAAAAACGCGCACTATTAAGTGACGAAATTAAAGATAAAGCCATTGCGTGGTCAATAGGACGCGCTAGCCCAGAAGAAATTGATACCTTAAATATTCTTCATGCTACTATGCTTGCCATGCAACGAGCTGTTCAAGATTTACCCGTGATGCCAGATTATGTGTTAGTTGATGGTAATCGCACGCCAAGTTTTGCGACAGAGCAAGGTAATATTAATAGCCAAGCCGTAGTCAAAGGGGATGATCGTGTTGCTGAAATAAGTGCTGCGTCAATCTTGGCAAAAGTTGCCCGCGACAATGAAATGATCGCTTTAGATAAGTTATATCCACACTATGGCTTTGCCCAACATAAGGGCTATCCAACCAAAGCTCACCTAGAAAAAATTATTGAACATGGCGTGTTAGATTGTTATCGTCAAAGCTTTAAACCTGTTGCCAGAGTGTTAGGTTTAACCCATGAGTGAACAGATGAACCACGAACCGTTTCCTGAATTAACGCCCGCTACTGAGTTAGCCGATACTGCTTTAGAGCCGCGCTTTGTTCATCTGCGCGTGCATAGTGATTACTCAATGTGCGACGGTTTAAAAAAGGTTAAGCCAATTGTTGCTAAAGCGCTTGAGCTTAATATGCCAGCAATCGCCCTTACGGATCAAACTAACCTCTGCGGGCTAGTTAAGTATTATCATGCCGCTCACGGAGCGGGTATCAAACCCATTATCGGTTGTGATTTATGGGTGCAAAGTGAAGAGCTTGGCACTGAATTTTCAAGGCTGGTAGTGCTGGCTACCAATAATGTTGGTTATAAAAACCTCACGGAATTAATTTCTAAAGCATATATGCGAGGTCACCTACAAAATAAAGCGGTGATAGATAAAGACTGGTTAGTAGAGTTTAAAGCTGGGCTAATACTACTCTCGGGTGGGCGCGAAGGT
Source organism: Colwellia sp. KU-HH00111 (assembly GCF_040362745.1). Taxonomy (NCBI): domain Bacteria; kingdom Pseudomonadati; phylum Pseudomonadota; class Gammaproteobacteria; order Alteromonadales; family Colwelliaceae; genus Colwellia; species Colwellia sp. KU-HH00111. Next base: position 128,347 of record NZ_BAABWO010000007.1, read on the forward strand.
GATATAGGCAAAGCACTCATCAAAGGCAACCAGGCGTTAGTCAGTTCCATGGTTAATTTTTATCAAACCCATTTTCCTGATTGTTTTTATCTTGAATTAATTCGTACCGGCCGCGAAGATGAAGAGAATTATCTGCACTTAGCGGTAGATTTAGCCAGCCGAGTTCAACTTCCTGTTGTCGCTACCAATGAAGTAATGTTCTTATCGCCAGATGATTTTGACGCGCATGAAATTCGCGTTGCTATTCATGATGGCTTTACTTTAGATGATAAACGTCGCCCCAAGCGCTATAGTTCTGAGCAATATTTACGCTCAGAGCAAGAAATGTGCGAGCTATTTAGTGATATACCCGAGGCATTACTAAACTCAGTAGAAATAGCAAAACGATGCAATGTTACCGTGACCCTAGGTGAATATGTATTGCCAGATTTCCCAACTGATGGATTAGAAATTAATGATTACTTTATTAAAGTATCAGAAAAAGGCTTAGAAAAGCGTTTAGATAAACTGTTTGATCGCGATGCTGACAACTTTGCTGAAATAAGAAAACCCTACGATGAACGTTTGGCCATTGAACTTGAAGTGGTCAATAATATGGGGTTTCCGGGTTACTTCCTGATTGTTATGGAATTTATCCAATGGAGTAAAGATAATAACATTCCTGTTGGTCCAGGGCGTGGCTCTGGTGCGGGTTCATTAATTGCCTATGCGTTAGATATTACCGATCTTGATCCCCTTGAGTACGACTTACTGTTTGAACGCTTCTTAAACCCAGAACGTGTTTCTATGCCTGATTTTGATATCGATTTTTGCATGGACAGACGTGATGAAGTTATTGATCATGTTGCCGAGCTCTATGGCCGTGACGCCGTTTCACAAATCATTACCTTTGGTACCATGGCAGCAAAAGCCGTTATTCGTGATGTAGGTCGAGTATTGGGTCATCCTTATGGTTTTGTTGATCGTATTTCAAAGCTTATACCGCCTACCCCAGGCATGACTTTAGCGAAAGCGTTTGAAGAAGAGCCTAAATTGCCCGAGGTGTACGCACAAGACAGTGAAGTTAAAGATCTGATTGATATGTGTCGTATTCTTGAAGGTACCACACGAAATGCCGGTAAACATGCCGGTGGTGTTGTTATTTCACCGACCACCATTACTGATTTTGCCCCGCTTTATTGTGACGATGAAGGCAAAAATCCGGTGACTCAATTTGATAAAAATGACGTTGAAGATGCCGGGCTTGTTAAATTTGATTTCTTAGGACTGCGCACCCTTACTATTTTGCAATGGGCCATTGAAATGGCCGATGAAAAACTTATTAAAGCTGGCAAGCCACCGATTGATATTACCCGCATAGATCTTGAAGACAAAGCCAGCTTTAACTTGCTATTAGCCTCACAAACCACCGCGGTGTTTCAGTTAGAGTCAAGCGGAATGAAGTCGCTGATTGATAAATTAAAGCCAGACTGTTTTGAAGATATTATTGCCTTGGTTGCATTATTTCGTCCAGGGCCTTTGCAATCGGGCATGGTAGATAACTTTATTGAGCGTAAGCATGGGCGAGAAGAAATTAGCTACCCAGACGCAACGTGGCAACACATTGATTTGAAACCTGTTTTAGAGCCTACTTACGGTATTATTTTATACCAAGAACAAGTAATGCAAATCGCCCAAGTATTGGCAGGCTACTCGCTTGGTGGTGCTGATATGTTACGCCGGGCTATGGGTAAGAAAAAGCCAGAAGAAATGGCAAAACAACGAGCAGGTTTTGAGCAAGGGGCAAAAGATCGCGGTGTGGATGGCGAATTAGCCATTAAAATCTTTGATTTGGTAGAAAAATTTGCGGGCTACGGCTTTAATAAATCCCACTCTGCTGCTTATGCTTTAGTCTCGTATCAAACCTTGTGGATGAAAACCCATTTCCCTGCGCCATTTATGGCGGCTGTAATGTCAGCCGATATGGATAACACCGAGAAAATTGTTACTTTAGTTGATGAATGCAGCAATATGGGCATCGATTTATTACCACCTGATGTTAATGCTGGACAATACAAATTTACCGTCAATGATAGCAATCAAATTGTATATGGCATTGGCGCAGTTAAGGGGGTTGGTGAAGGTCCTATTGAAGCGATTATTGCAGCTCGTCAAGCGGGCGGTCCATTTACTGATTTATTTGATTTTTGTGCGCGTTTAGATCTTAAGAAAACCAATAAACGAGTGTTAGAAAAGTTGATTAAATCTGGTGCCATGGATGCACTCGGACCAACCTATAAATTAACCAGTGATGGCAAAGACTTACCACATAGAGCTGCGTTATTTGAAACCTTACCTGAAGCAATAAAAGCTGCTGAGCAACACGCTAAAGCGGAATTGTTAGGGCAGAATGACTTGTTTGGTCTGATCAACGATGAACAAACAGACTCGCGTCAAACATTTAAAACAGTAAAGAAATGGCCAGAAGAGGTTTGGCTTGAAGGTGAAAAAGAAACCTTAGGCTTATACCTTACAGGCCACCCAATTAATCGTTATTTAACGGAAATTAAAAAGTATGCAACTGGGCGCTTAGTCAGTATGCAGCCAACCGGGCGGGATAAGCAAGCAGTTGCTGTTGGATTAGTGATTGGCGTGCGCGTTATGGTTAACAAACGTGGGCGCCGCTGGGCATTAGTGACACTTGATGATAAAAGTGCACGCATGGATGTGCGGTTATTTCCCGATGATTATGACCGGTTTGCTGAAATACTAACAACTGATGCTATTTTAGTGTGCAGTGGACAGGTCAGCTTTGATGATTACTCAGGAGGTAATACAATGACCGCCCGAGATATCATGACCATAGCTGATGCGCGGGAAAACTATGTTACGTCTTTAGATATCAAAGTGGATAAAAACAAGTTGAGTGATTGTTTTATCGAGCAATTTACCGAGGTGCTTACTCCACATAAAGAAGGCACGTGTCCAGTACGCGTGTTTTATCAACGAGAAGAAGCTCGCGGCATGTTAGAACTTGGCGTACAATGGCGAGTATCGCCAGCAGATATGTTATTATATGATTTAAAAGAACTATTAGGTGAAGATAGCGTTACCTTACAGTTCAAGTAACTAAGAACAGTTAAACATAATAAATAATCTTAACAATTAAGTGTTATCGATTGCAGTCAACTTGCTATAATATCGGTAATAAGCACACATTAACTACACATTTTAAGGTCACTTTTTAGGTGCACTTATATTAGGTACAGAGCAGCATATGTCATTAAATTTTTTAGACTTCGAACAACCCATTGCCGAACTTGACGCAAAAATTGAAGAGTTACAACTCGTTAATAATGGTCAAGAGCTTGATCTTGATTTAGAAGAGCAAATTACCCAGTTGCGTGAAAAAAATAAAGAGCAAACTAAGAAGATTTTTGCCAACCTAGATCCTTGGCAAACTGCGCGTGTTGCTCGCCACCCTCAACGTCCTTATACCCTAGATTATATTCCACGTATTTTTACTGAGTTTGACGAATTAGCTGGCGACAGAGCCTATGCTGATGATAAGGCTATTATTGGTGGTACTGCCCGTTTAGATGGTCAGGCTGTGATGATAATAGGCCATCAAAAGGGCCGTTCAACCTCAGAAAAAGTTAAGCGTAATTTTGGTATGCCTCGTCCTGAAGGTTATCGTAAAGCATTGCGCTTAATGAAGATGGCAGAGCGTTTTAATATGCCAATTATTACCTTTATTGATACTCCTGGTGCTTATCCGGGCATCGGCGCTGAAGAGCGAGGTCAAAGTGAAGCCATAGCAACTAATTTAAAAGTGATGGCACGTTTGTCTGTACCTATCATTTGCACTGTTATCGGTGAAGGTGGCTCGGGTGGTGCACTTGCTATAGGTGTTGGCGATAAAGTTAACATGTTGCAATATTCAACTTATTCGGTTATTTCACCAGAAGGCTGTGCATCTATTTTATGGAAAACTGCGGAAAAAGCCTCGACTGCTGCTGAAGCTATGGGGATTACCGCACAGCGTATTAAAGAGCTTGAGTTAATTGATAGCATTGTTGAAGAGCCATTAGGTGGCGCACATCGAGATATGGATCAAATGGCAGCGATGTTAAAACAAGCGATTAAAACCGACTTAGCTGATTTAGCCCCGCTAGAGAAAGACGCTCTGATTGATAAGCGATACGATAAATTGATGTCGTTTGGTTACTGTTAACCCTAGCGCTAGCTCTTTTAGCGAATGAACAAAATTGAGTCCGCACTGCTTAGTGCCCTTAGTCACTATTCCAACATGCCACTGGTTATTGCCTACAGTGGCGGTGTTGACTCACAAGTATTGCTGCATGCCATTGCTACCTTAAAGCAACAATCTCCCACGCCTATAACTATATTGGATAACGTAACAGTTTGTCATGTCAATCATGGCTTAAGCGTCAATGCGCAAGCTTGGCAGTTATTTGCTCAACAAACCTGTGATAAATTTGGCCTAACGTTGAAGGTTTGCCAAGTTAATGTGCAAGCCCAAGCTCAGCAATCATTAGAAGCATTAGCTCGAGATGCACGATATCAGGCATTGCATTCCATTTATGCTCAACCCTCATTAATCATTACAGGTCACCATAGTGATGATCAAGCTGAAACCTTGCTATTAGCTCTTAAACGCGGTTCAGGTTTAAAAGGCTTATCTGCAATGGCAGCTGAAACAAAAAAAGCGAAAGACTTGTTAGTTAGACCTCTGCTCGAGATAACGCGCACTGAGATTATTGATTATGCAAAAACACATGCATTAACTTGGATTGAAGATGAGTCAAACACTGATACGCGTTTTGATCGTAACTTTATACGTAACGAAATCATGCCGTTATTGAACAAGCGCTGGCCGAGTATTACCCGTACTATTAATCGCAGTAGTGAGCATTGTCTCGAAGGGCAGCTATTGCTTGATGAACTGGCAAACGAAGATTTGAGTCGTTGCCAACAAGCTGTTGATTGTTTATCAGTCACAGCATTAGCGGAATTATCTCAAGCTCGGTTTAATAATCTTATTCGTTATTTTTTAGAACAAAATCATTGTATTATGCCAAGTTCAGAGCAGTTATCACAATTGCATTTACAATTAGCGGCAGCTGATGATAAAAACCCAGCGGTAAAAGTGGGTCAATACTATCTTCGTCGCTTTAAAGGGCGTTTATTTTTAACAGCAGACTTTGAAGATGTTAGTGAGTGGCAAACTGATTTATTGTTAGCTAAAACATCGAGCAAGGTTGTATTGCCGAATAAGTTAGGCAAGGTAAACTGTGTGATCACAACGGCTAATGAGGTTGATGAAAACAGCCAGTATCTTAAGTTACCCAAACCAGGGCAAAAGATTACTATAAGTTTTACTCATACTAATCCAAAATGTTTACCTGATTATCGACAGCATTCTCGAAGTTTAAAGAAGGTACTGCAAGAGTTAGCTATTCCCCCGTGGCAACGTAAACGCATACCCTTTTTATATTATGATGATACGCTAGTGGCTGCAGTAGGTTTGTTTGTGTGCCAAGCGTATATGGCCAATAGCAAAAAACACCCGCTATCTCAAAAAATTGAGACGACAGAGCCCAGTGTAAAAATAACTTGGGCTCAATAAACTCAATGTCTGTGCTTATGGTGTTGCTTAACTAAGACAACTCTTTAGTTATATGATGTGATGCAGCGGCAGAAAATACAACATCTGTAGAGCTATTAAGTGCTGTTTCAGCTGAGTCTTGAATAACGCCAATAATAAAGCCAATAGCGACAACCTGCATGGCAACATCGTTGTTAATACCAAACAATCCGCATGCCAGTGGAATTAATAGCAAAGAGCCACCGGCAACACCTGATGCTCCGCAAGCTGAAATTGATGCAACAATAGACAGCAAGATTGCGGTAGCAAAATCAACCTCAATGTTTAAGCTATGCGCTGCAGCAAGGGTTAAAACCGTGATTGTTATTGCTGCACCTGCCATATTTATGGTAGCACCTAACGGGATAGAAACCGAGTAAGTATCTTCATGAAGTTCCAGCTTTTTACATAACGCCATATTGACTGGAATGTTAGCAGCAGAGCTACGGGTGAAAAATGCGGTTATTCCTGAGCCACGCAGGCACATAAAAACTAGCGGGTAGGGGTTCTTTTTAGTGATTAAAAAAACAATCAATGGGTTAACTAGTAGCGCGATAATAAACATTGCACTTAGTAATACTAACACTAAGTGGCTATATTCCCATAAGGCAGAAAACCCTGTAGTAGCAATGGTATTAGCTACTAAACCAAATATGCCAACGGGTGCAAATCGTATAACAATACGCACAATACTTGAGATAGCCTCACTAAAGTCATGCAGTGTATTTTTTGTTTGGACACTTGCGTGTTTGAGTGAAAAACCTAAGCCTAGCCCCCAAGCAAGTAACGCAATAAAATTACCGTTAGCTATTGCACTGATTGGGTTTTCTACCACTTTAAAGGCTAACGTTGATAATACTTCTCCTAATCCTTGTGGAGGGTTAGCACTTGCACCGGCTAAATCTAAGGTTAGGCTAGTAGGAAATAAGAAACTTAATATGACAGCAACAAAGGCAGCACTTAGCGTACCAAGTAAATACAAGCCTACAATTGGTTTTAGCTGAGCATCACTATTAATCTTTTGATTTGCAATACTTGAAGCCACTAACACTAATACTAAAATAGGCGCAACGGCTTTTAATGCGCTAACAAATAAACTACCAAGCATAGCAAAAGATTGCGCTATTTCAGGGCTTGCAACAGCGAGCATAGTACCTAAAATAATGGCAATAATGATTTGTGATACCAAACCTAGCGAGGTTAATTTACCAGAAAATGAGTTAGATGGAGTGCGGGTTGTCATACTTGCGCCTAAATTATATTTGTTATAAGCAGGGTTTTTATCATTGCTGCTAGGTTTTGTCTATAGTTATACGTTCAGGCTATTTAAAATAGCGATAGTTTCAATATCAGTAAAGTCAAAGGCACGAATTTTGACTTTAGTGTCCCCTAGCGTGAAAATGTTATTTGTCTAGCAACAGGGGTTAAAAATATACAGTCACTACAGCAATCACATGCTTTTACTGTTGTGGTTTTAATCAAATCAATCACGGGTCAATCAGTGTGGATTTTGACTATTAAGCTAAATCAAGGTGTATTGAAAAATGTACTTGTTCAGGTACACTGGCTTAATAACATTATAATAGTGCGTAAAAAATGAGTAAGGAAGTTAGTGAAACTTCAATTGACAGTTTCACTAACTTCCTTCTTGATAAATAATTCAAAACAAACACCGTATAGGCTGTGCCTACCAGCTCAGTCTAATAAAGCATTTATCCTTTATGCTTCTATAATAGGAGTGCTTACTTATTAAGGAAAAGTTTGTGGCAACTAAAGAAGAGATAATTAACTTTCTAAAAACAGATTTCCCTCAAGCAAAATGTATTGTTGAAAAAGTTGGTGAGCAATCATCAATTGTTAAACAACAAATTGGCTTTGAGCAGATGAGACCTGGTGGCACTGTTGCTGGTCCGGTTTTAATGGCAGTTGCAGATTATGCTTTATACGTTGCTATATTAGGCGAAATAGGTATTGTTTCACTCACTGTTACCACAAATATGACCATTAACTTTATGCGAAAGCCTATATCTACAAAAGCTATTATCGGTGAATGTAATTTATTAAAAGTTGGTAAAACATTGGTTGTTGGTGAGGTATCTTTGTATTCAGAAGGGGATCCTAAACCTGTAGCACATGTTGTAGGCACTTATTCAATTCCCCCAAAAAAAAATCAGTTATGCTAGCCATAAAGTTATGACAAGGGGCGATCAGAAATTAACTCTAGCTGAGATCTCTTACTACCTTTGGCGAGCAAGAGTTCATTGTTTTATCCGCAAAATATTGAGAGAAAACAATCGTTCGAAGTTTCACGTTAGGTTTTCATCGTGTATATTCATTACGCTACGAAATTGATATTGTATTTAATCGTCAGAGGTAAATGATTAGGCCATTCTAGAACAGGGGGACCTTTTTACCATCAATAACATTGATAAAAGCTGGCATAGTCATAAAGGTTTTGTAAAGGGTATTAATAAAATTGAATTGAACAGGTGCTAAATAAACTTTGAATGCTGGGAAACGAAGGACGAGTTTAGAGTAAGAAATTGGTCAAGATTAATGCCAGTGATTTTGGGCAAATGCATGGAATTTGCAAAAGTAACGATGGGATGCTTCAATTAAAACAGGCAATCATAGGATTTTAGTGTCAAGAGGAGATAACGAGCACAGGTAGAGTATTTCATTTAACGACGTCTCCTGATACTGTATCAATCAGCATTTTTAGTTAATTAATCAGTGCTTCGACATGACTCAGGCGTAAGATAGAATCAAAGGTGATGGCTCTAATGACCCTCATTTAGCGGTAAATAAATATGCCAATCATGATGTAGTTCTATAGTTTAAAGTAAAATAGGAGTTGAAATGAAAGCTGGCTTAGCACTTGGAGTCCTGTTTTTATTGTTGATTAGCTCATGTCAGCCAAATATACACGATCACACGCTTAGAGTGTCTGTTACCAATTGGATAGGCTATACACCACTTTTTTATGCTAAAGAGAAAGGGCTACTCGATCCTATCGACATCAAACTGATTAACGTGGTTTCATTGAATGAGAATGTGCATCTTTATAAGGCGGGTAATTCTGATGCTTTTGGTGGTACACAGTACGAGCATTCAGTGTTAACTTCCAAGATACCGGACTTAGTCCCTATTATGTTATTTGACCTTTCCAATGGTGGCGATATGATTATGAGTAATCAATCGATTTCAGCACTTCAAAGTAGTACTCGTCAAATTGACGCCTACCTTGAGATGGATTCAATAAACATTATCGTTTTGAATGATTTTATTCGTAAGTTTAACATTGACGAAAGCCGAATTAATTATATAGACCGAGATCAAAATGATATATCGGCCATGCAAAATAATAGCCCCAATAAACTCGTCATTATTGTGACCTATATGCCGTATGACATTCAGCTGAAAAATAATGGTTTTAAAGAGATAATATCGACTAAAAATGAGTTAGATCTAGTTGTTCTAGGTGCAGTTTTTACCCAAAAAGAAGAGCTAGATGCCCATAGAGAACAATTTATCGCGTTGAAGACAATAGTTGACCAAGCCATACTCTCGTTACATACTAATCCTAAAGAATACTATGACACCATCACCCCGTATTTTGTAGGCGTGAGTTATGAAGAATTCCTTAAAGGGTTAGACAATATAGTATGGATCCACAAAGACCTTGATCATGCGCTAAAAACGCGCTTACAGGGGGCATCATTTCCACTGATAGATCTCTTATGAAGTTTACGGTTAAACAAGTTACTTTTAGTCTGATCTTTTTCTTAGTAGCCATTATGTTCACTGTGTTCGCTCATTACTATTTTACTCAGCGGGATATAACGGCAGAGGTGATTGTTGGCAGAATTAATAATGACCTTTCTGAGCTTTCTTATGTATTATCAAAACAGATCAAGCAAAGTCCTATTACAAGCGCCAGACCTCTATTGGATAGAAAGGCCGCTAATAATAAATACCTAAGTGCTATTGCTATATTTAATGGCGACCAAATGGTCATGACAACCGATCCAAACCATACAAAAATATCTAATGTAGGTGAGCTAGTTGCAAACTCTGATACCAGTTACTATACGCTGTTACATGAAAAAACAGCATTAACAGAGAATATTTATTATTATCAAGGTAAGTCAAAGAAATACTACACACTGGTTTTCTATCTTGATAAGGCTTACATCACCCATCATTTCATCCAAGTAAAGCGGGATTATGTTGTATTATTCTTACTGATCCCACTTGTTGCCATTGTAATTATTTGGCTAGTTATTGGTCGCCTTATTGCCGTGCCATTAGAAATTTTGCGGCAATACGCATACTATAACTCAACAATTCCTAAACCGTTTAGAGTTAAAGAAATCGAGTATATACGTGCCTCTATGGTGCAAACTTTTAAACGGTTAGAGCAAGAAAGGCAAGAGCTATATAATCAATCAAGAACTGATTCACTAAGTGGGCTTGCCAACAGAAATCATTTACAAGAAAGGGTAGAGCAAATTATTGATATTAGTAAAAGAGATAACAGAGAATTTGCTCTGTTGTTTCTGGACTTAGATCACTTCAAGTCGGTTAATGATTCGCTGGGTCATGATATAGGTGATGAACTATTAATAAATGTTGCACACCTCATCAAAGATATCTTGCGGATTAATGATGTGGTTGCTCGCATTGGTGGTGATGAGTTTGTGATTGTATTGACCCATTACAATGATGTACTGGAATTGTCTGAAATTATAGAGCGCATACAACAGAAGTTGATGGAGCCTTGGCTGATTAACACCTATCCTATACAGGTTTCAAGTAGTATCGGGATTACGCTTTATCCCAAAGATGGTGAAGACCTCCTATCATTGATGAAAAATGCTGACATCGCCATGTACGAAGCAAAGGCACGTGGCAGAAAAGGCTATCATTTCTTTACCGAAGAACTTAATGCCAAAACTCAGGAATATATTGAGTTAACTAATACTATGCGTGAAGCACTTAACAATGATCAATATCAACTATATTATCAACCGCAAAATGATGTCAAAACTGGAAAAATAATTGGTGCTGAAGCACTTATTCGCTGGAAGCGTGCCGACAATAAATTTATCCCTCCTGATGTTTTTATCCCTATTGCTGAGCACAATGGTTTTATAGTTGAATTAGGGAAGTGGGTACTAGAAACAGCCATTAAGCAACTTAAAAAATGGCAATCTAACAACATTGAGATAAAGCTATCGATTAATGTTGCAGCCGAACAAATAAAGCAGGAAGATTTTGTTTCAGATCTTAAGTTTTTACTTGATACCCATGAAGTCAATGCTGAGAATGTTTTTCTAGAAATTACAGAGTATATATTTCTCAATGATAGTGATGCTGTACATGAAACTTTTAACGCAATCAAAGCACTTGGTGTACAAATATCATTAGACGATTTTGGTACGGGTTACTCTTCTTTGTCTTACCTTAAATCATTCCCAATAGACACTCTGAAAATTGATAAGGCGTTTTTGGATGATTACAATACAGAAGAAGGCTCGGTATTTATTGAGACCATTATTAATATGGCACAGACACTGAAATTAAGCGTGGTGGCAGAAGGTGTTGAAACCTCCACCCAGGTTGATTACTTACGGGCATTAAACTGTAAATATTATCAAGGATACGTTTGTAGTCCTCCAGTTGAGATCAATGCTTTTGAATCTTTACTTCGTTTACAAAGCTAACCAATTTAGCTAGGTTATTATTGACCAGGTCACAGCCTGTATTAGAGCTAAAAACCCGAACCTTTGGCCAATAAACACCATCAGCCTACATTGTTGCGGTGAACCAGCGATAATTAATTTGGCGAAAACGTAAAGGTTTTTAATTGTTAAAAGAAATAAAGTAATTTCATTAAAATTAGGGTCTTATATGGCATCAGCCGAAACATCCGTCACTTCGCTATCAATTACATAATATTTGGTAAAATGAAATTTAGTATCACTGATAGATTAAAAAGCTCATTTCCATACTAGGTAACCTTTTGTGCTTGCATAAAACGCGCTTGTTTATAAACCTTACTTTGGACTGTTTTGGTTAAAATTGATACAGCTCTTTCTACCTCTTGAAATGATGTATACAGAGGCGTTAAACCAAAACGTAGAATATTAGGCGCTCTAAAATCAGCTATGACATTTTCAGCAATCAATGCTTGGCAAATAGCATAGGCGTCTGGATGAGTAAAGCCAACTTGACTACCGCGCTGATGTTTCGATGTAGGTGACGCTAAACTAAAATCCTTTAAGCTAGGTTGCTGCTGTACCAACGAAACAAGTAACTCACCAAGAGCCAGTGATTTTTCCCGTATTTGATGTAAATCAACATCATGCCACAGGTCTAAAGCAGCGTCTAAGGCACTCATTGCGATCACACTTGGGGTACCGGTTAAATATTGATGGATGGTATTTGCTGGTTGGTAAATAGCATTAAACGTAAAGGGTTGTGCATGCCCCATCCAGCCTAATAGAGGCTGTTGTGTTTTGCCAAGGTGCCGTTTTGCAACGTATAAAAAAGCAGGGGCGCCAGGGCCACCATTCAAATACTTATAGCCGCAGCCTACCGCAAAATCCACCTCGCACTGATCCAACTCAACCGGCAAGGCACCAGCACTGTGGGCTAAATCCCAAATAACTAGAATCCCAAGCTCATGGGCTTGGCGAGTTAGCTTGTGCATATCAAGCACTTTACCACTTCTAAAATTTACATGAGTCAGCATTAAAACGGCTACAGACTCATCTAGGTGTTGGGTTATTTCAGCTTCTTGTACCATGTCTAATTGGCACAAGTCTTCCCCAAGCAATGCCTGTAGTCCTTGAACCATATACAAATCGGTAGGAAAGTTGTCGATTGTAGAGAGCACTTTATGCCGTGTTGAATTCATTTTTAATGCCGCAGACAACACTTTAAATAAATTAACAGAGGTTGAATCACAACAAATAACCTGACCTGTTTCGGCGCCAATTAGTGGTGCAATTTTATTACCTACTTGAATAGGAAGATCTATCCAATGATGTCGGTTCCAACTGGTAATCAGATCCTCACCCCATTGCTGAGACAATACGTCATCAACCCGTGTTTTTACTGCCTTAGGTAGTACTCCTAAAGAATTACCATCTAAGTATATGGTATCTTTAGGTAGGGCAAACGCCTGTTTCTTCGCTGCAAGTGGATCAATACTATCTAGCTGTTTAATTTGTTCTAGTTTCATGATTTATTGTTGCTTTTTATTTTTTTGACTAAGAGTGTAAAGGCTTCTGAGCCCGGGTGTAACCAATCAAAATGACCCGCGCCTGGCAATGTTGTTTTTAAGTGTTTGGTATTTTGTAACTCACTATTAGGCACTATGGTGTCTTTATTACCATGCAGTAAATAGCTAAATGGATGTAACGGCTGTTTGGCTGGGTTAGCATTATCATATAATGCGGGGTTGTCAGCTAAAGACGAACCCATAAATTTTTCGGTCACTTTTTGACAACTATTATTACCCTGAGAGTATGCTGCTATGTCTGTAATAGCTGCCAAGCCAATTACAGCCTGTAGTTGTGGTAACTTACTACCGGCTAATAAAGCTAAATGCCCACCTGCTGAATGTCCAACTAAAACCGCTTTGCTAAGGTCGAACTCAGCAGAGTTATAAGCAGCTATCCGTTTAATTGCCAATAATATATCGTCAAAAGTGGTAGGCCAGCCACCACCGGTATCGCCAGTACGTCGGTATTCTATGGACCACACATCCATTCCCGCTTGAGCTAAGCCAGATGTTAAAGCATAACTGTGGGATATATCGTAAGCACTTAACCAACAGCCACCATGTATGAAAACCACAAAAGGTTGTGATGTGCGAAGGGTATCATTACCGCGCCACAGCAGCGCATATTGAGAGTCATCTGTGCCGTATTTTAGTCTTTCATCAGCTTCACTGTAGGGTAAACTGCTAACCTTTGAATAAGGCACATCATTATCGATATTGGGAAATACCAAAGTATTAGCTCTAGTAAAACTGCTATAATTAAATACAATAATTATCAAAATAAACCATTTGGCCACAGGCCTTACTCCTTACAAACACAAAAAAGCAGTGCTAAAACACTGTTTATTACCACTAATATAATGATCTAAGTTACAGCACTTCTACTGCTATTGCCCGAAGCACTTATGAGATATCCTAACGCATGTGAGCTTTGTGACCGCTAATTTTTCAGATTATTTAAAATATCATCTACCTCGCTCTGTCGGTGAGTTATTAAACAATCGTTTACTGCACACACCTATTGAGGCTCTTTTAGTCAATAATTTTTAATTGTTGTAATAAATCTATATAAAAGATGATATTGTTCATTGGACTCATAAAGATCCGAACGGGTTTCATGTGGCACGGTGGTTAAAGCATAAAAGTAAAACCTACCAATAGTTATCACTATGTTTGTTTAGTTAATTACAATTTTATTGCGACCACTTTCTTTTGCCTGATATAAAGCTTTATCGGCGTCTGCGATCGACTCTTTTATTGATTTATTCTCATTAAATTCAGCAATACCAAATGAGCAGGTTAACGAAATAAACTGATTGTTAGCAACTGCAATTGTCTGTTGTTGAATCAAATTACGCAGTTTTTCAGCTACTTCGAAAGAGTCTGTACAATCAGTTTCAGAAAAATAGATAATAAACTCTTCACCACCATAACGGGCAAGAAAATCACAATCTCTAATATTAGTAGCTAATAAATTAGAGAATTTTTGTAATACAGCATCACCGACACTGTGGCCATGTTTATCATTAATTGCTTTAAAGTAATCTATATCTAACATGGCGATACTGCTGTGATAATTTTGACGCTTAATTCGTTTAAGTTCTTGTTTTAAAAATATATCTAAAGCATGGCGATTGGGTAACTCGGTTAAATGATCTGTATTTACACCTGCCTCAATATTGTTATGTAAAAAACGTTTTATATCATTTAAAAAAAGCTCTTCAATGCGCTTAAAATCTAGGTAGGTTGTTTGTTTTGGTTTTCCGTATTCAGTAAACTCGTCAATCAAGTTGCACACACTAAGGTGCAAGGTTTTGTGTGTTTTGCCTAAGTTGATAAAAGAAGAGTGGTTTAACAGCGCACTATTTTCGACACTGTAATACCACTGTCCAAATTTACAGTCACGATGTGGCTCTGCGCTCTTGCAAAACTGAATCAATTGTTCGGGCTGGCAAATCATGGCGAAATTTAAATCACTAAGCCATTGCAAATGGTTATCAAACGCTAATTTAAGCGCTTCAGTTAGGTTTTCAAAATCCTTTTTCTTCAGTGTTAATTGTAATTCAGTTTCCACAATACCTCAGAAAAATATAATTATGAGTCATTAGTTATGATCATTATAACGGATAATTAACTTTCTACTATGTCTATACTATCTCGGTTTGGTTTATTTTTTTAAATATCAACTTTATTTGGGTATGATTTTATAATTATCATCTTTATTTGGGTATAATAGTACAGTTAATTTTTATTCATCTTATTGATATTAGGAAAAACCATGCCTTGCGAACAAGCTTTAAAACAACGCAGTAATAACAGCTGTGAACTTTGTGCCTCAACCAGCAACCTAAGTCTATACCCCGTTCCGCCTAAAAGTGATTTAAGTGCACAGAAATGTGTTTATATCTGTTCAACCTGCCAAAGCCAAATTGATGGTGACAGTGAATTAGATCATAACCACTGGCGCTGTTTAAATGACAGCATGTGGAATCAAGAGCCTGCGGTACAAGTTGTGTCTTATCGGATGTTGCATAAACTATCAACAGAGAGTTGGGCGCAAGATGCGTTAGATATGATTTACTTAGAAGATGCTGTTAGAACTTGGGCTGAGCAGGGGATTGCTGCAGAGCAACGTGAAGGCCCTACCAGAGATAGTAATGGTGCAGAGTTACAAGATGGCGATGATGTGACTTTGATTAAAGACTTAAAAGTTAAAGGTGCTAATTTTACCGCCAAGCAAGGGACGTTAGTCCGTGGCATAACTTTAACTGACAACCCCGAGCATATTGAAGGTAAAGTAAACGGTACACGTATTGTGTTAGTGGCGGCCTATTTGAAAAAAGCGTGATTGTATCAGCGGAGGAATTGAAGGACATTAAAGTTGCCTCCTAGAGCCAGCGCCTTACTTTTTGACAGTATGCTGGGTAATCATTAGGAAAAAGCTTTTCTAGCATTCGCTCTTCAGGAATGATCTGAAAGCGGGTTATATACCAAATAAATACAGGAATAATAATAAAGCTAGTGTAATTTTGTATGTACACACCCAATGCGATTAAGGTTAAAACCAAAGCGATGTACATTGGATTTCTAGAGTAGCCAAATACCCCTGTATTGACCACTTTACTGGTTTTTTCTGGGGTATGTGGATGAAATGTGGTTTTATGTTTATGAAAATCATAAAGTGCCAAAATACCGATAATACTTGCGATCAGTATTATGGGAGTAACTAAGTATAAGCGGGCTGATAACTCAAAGTAATTTTGAGGGAATAATTTAGCCAAGCCAAACATTAATAACGCGGAAATAATAAGTTGTACAGGGGGGATAACCTTTAATTCTAGCGTCATAACTGTTCCCCCTTTTAGCTCACGTTTGTTAGCTCTCTAAAGTTCTTTTAGTACTAGAGCTGTGCTAAAGGTTTGCCTTTCGGTAAGCTTCACATGCTGTTTTATCTTCACACTCACCATAAAGGTACAAGCTGTGATTAGTTAAGGTGATATTGTGCGATTGAGCAATATCGGTTTGTCTTTGTTCAATAACATCATCTTCAAACTCGACAACTTTGCCACATTTTAGACAAACTAAATGGTCGTGATGTTTTTTGTGGGCAAGTTCAAATACTGATTTGCCACCTTCAAAATGATGACGGGTAACAATGCCAGCATCATCAAATTGGTTAAGTACACGATACACCGTAGCTAAACCAATCTCTTCGTTTTGCTCAAGCAAAATTTTATAAACGTCTTCAGCACTAATATGTTGATTTTTCGGCTGTTGAAGCATAGATAAAATTTTAATACGCGGCAGGGTTATTTTTAAGCCAGCTCTTTTTAATTCTTCGTTTTGCTCTGCCATGTAAATATATTCTCTTTAAGGTAAAAAATAATAATAAAAGTATAGGGGCTTAAGCGGTTTGATTAAAGCCTTAGTTTCATTATTTATAAAAAATTTATTGTAGAAAGAAGAAAAGCCCAATTAATGGGCTTTTTTGAGACATTATAGACTTAATAACCTTGATTAAGGTAGGGTTAAGCAAGCTCTGCTAAACACATTTCATCATTAAGTTGGTTAACCCATTTAGTCACACGTTCTTCGGTTAGCTCAGGTTGTCTATCTTCATCGATACACAAACCAATAAAGGTATTTTCGTCAACCAAACCTTTCGATGCTTCAAATTCATAACCTTCAGTTGGCCAATTTCCAACTACAATTGCGCCTTTACTTTCAACAATATCGCGAAGGGGCTCCATTGCGTCACAAAAGTATTCTGCGTAATCTTCTTGATCGCCTAAACCAAAAATAGCAACCAATTTGTCAGTGAAGTCTATTTCTTCAAGTTCAGGTAAAAAATCATCCCAATCACACTGGTTCTCACCATAATACCAAGTGGGAATACCTAAAATAAGTAAATCAAATTCAGCGATTTCTTCTTTAGTGCTTTTGGCGATGTCTTTGACATCAATCATTTTTTTACCCAGTTTTTTCTGGATCATTTTACTTACAGCTTCTGTATTACCGGTATCACTACCGAAGAATAAACCTACGATTGCCATGGGTATTTACCTTATTACTTCAATTTACTATTAATTTAAATACTTTCTTTCGCTAAAGACTCGATCAATAGCGACTCTATTAACTCACTTCGGCTAATCTCTTTTGTTTTAGCCAAAGCTTCTAATTGTTCAAATACGCTGTGATGAATTTTAAACTCGACACGCTTTAAACCCTTGTTTTTATCTCGTTTAACCTGATTACGCTTATTTATTTTAATTTGAACACTGCGTGGGTGTGGGCTCGTTTTGGGACGCCCAGGACGCTTTTCATCATTAAATAAATCAAGGGTGGTTAAATCTGCTATCTCTTTTGCCATTAGCCAACTCCCTGACTTTCCCAGATGAATTGAATAATTCCTTTAGCAATAAAACCGGCACAGCCTAAAAATAGAACAAAATAAACCACAAAACGTCCCATTTTTGGAACATCATTTTTGTTCATCACATCATGAATAGATAAACCAATAAAACCAAAAATAAAAAGAAAAAATAAATTAAGACCTATGGCCTCTATTAGCTCTATATGTTCCGCTAGCATGCAAGTTTATATGTCAACCTAAAAATTTGCCGCACTATAGCATAGTGTGAAGACAAACTCATTATTTTCATGGTGATTGAGCTAGAAATTCTAGCTTATTTTACTATTATTGTTGTTGATCTTTATCAAAGCCATGGGTCAATCCAGTTAGCTTGCTAAAAAGTCTGTTACCACTTTATTAAATGCTACAGTTTTCTCTGCATGCAACCAATGGCCGGTACCTTGAATTACTTTTGCCTTTGCTGTTGGAAACAGTTTAGCAATACTAGATTGGTGTTCAGGTAGAATGTAATCTGAATTCCCCCCCTTAATAAACAAAGTTGCGCCAGTGAATGGTTGCCCGTTATCAGCCTGATTAGCTTGCATTATTTGCTGATATCCCTGTTCTATATTGTTTAAACTACACTTGAACTGAAATTGTCCTTGAGCATTACTAACAATGTTACGTAATAAAAACTGTCTTACGCCAACATCATCAACATAGTGAGCTAATTGAGCATCCGCATCTTTGCGTTTTTTTACTTTAGTTAAATCTATTGCTTGTAAACCGGCAATAATGGGTTGGTGATGAGCAGGGTATTGAATGGGAGCAATATCTGCTACTAGTAACTTTTTGACTTTTGCAGGGGTGTTAAGTGCTATTTGCATTGCAATTTTACCTCCCATTGAATGTCCTAACAGGTGGCAACGGTTAATGGCTAGATGATCAAGTAAGTTGATAACATCCAAAGCTAACTCGTTATAACTCATGCCAGTTTTATGAAAGGAGTTTCCATGATTTCTCACGTCTACACTTGTCACACAGTAATATTGACTTAAGTGCTTAGCTACCATATTGAGGTTTTCTAAACTGCCAAATAGACCATGAATTAAAACGATGTGTTCGCCATTGCCTAGCTGTTGATAGTTTAAGTGTTGGTCGTGTTGTTGTGCCGAGCTTTCTGTTGTCATAGGGGTATAGACCTATTAATTATTAACTGAGATGATTTTACCATGGAAAAAACTAATGCTAAATATGTGTGGCTAATTGGCAACTTAATAATTGTTATTCAATGGTGTACCCTTAATTCATTTAATTGTTATAATCTCGTCGCAATTAAAAATTACAGAAGTCAGTGATAAATGAAAAACATTGAAATAGACGATGAACTATATCTTCATATTGTTTCCAATACCCAGTCAATTGGCGAAAGCGCGTCCAGCATTTTACGTCGTTTACTGCACCTTGATAATACTAATAGTGACACGGTTTCATCTAGCAACGCTACTACTGAAGCTGAAGCGTCAGTAACTGCAACGCAATCACCCTTAGTTGCTGAATCCACTGAAAGTCATGATACTGTGCCCGAAACCACACCTAAGCAACTTTCTTCAGAAACCGTGTTTAACTTTATTAATAAAGAAGAGCTGGCAATGCAACGCGGGGCTGTGGGGCGCTTTTTGCTAATTCTTGCTGCTTTATATCGTGCTCATCCACAGCAATTTAACGTGGTCACGGAAATATGCGGACGCGATCGTTTGTATTTTGCCCGTACCGAGGCAGAACTCGCGGAAAGTGGCAGTAGCACTAAACCTAAACAAATACCGCAAAGCCCGTTTTGGGTAATGACTAACTCAAATACTACTCGTAAAAAAATGATGTTAACTAAGGCGGCAACGTCTTTAGGTTATGGTCAAGCCGAGGTGGAAAAAATTAGAGAGTTACTCTAGAGTACCTCATTGTTTATAAAAACGACTCGCTTTGCTCAGCTTGGTTTGCTGGTTGATAGAGCTATAGCCTTAAATATGCTGATGCAAGTGAAGTTAGTACACATTACATTCGTTAAAGGTTAAACATGGCTTACCCACAAGCGCAATTAACAGCACAACAATTACAAACACAATTGTCACAAAATGGTGATTTTTTACATTTAACCCGTAGCCATGAAGTTTCAATGCCTGCATTTAGTTTTGATGTGGTATGTCACTCGACTCAAGCAAACACTAAAGTGTCGGTGCTTGATACGGGTATTATACTTTTTGAACCGTTAAGTCATACATCTAAAAAGGATATTGTGTTATCAAGTGCTGTACACGGCAATGAAACTGCACCCATTGAAATTTGTAGTCAATTAATTAAACAGTTAGTGCTAGGTGAGTTACACCTTGAGCATAGAACGTTATTCTTATTTGGTAATCCGGCATCAATTAATATCGGTAAACGCTTTGTCGAAGAAAACTTAAACCGGCTATTTTCTGGTGGTCATTCTCAAGATCAAGGTCAAGGCGTGGGGTTGATAAACTCAGAGCGTCACCGCGCATTGCTGTTAGAACAAACTGTTGCTAATTTCTTTAATCAAGGCCAAGGGCAGCGTTTTCATTATGACTTGCATACCGCAATTCGTGGTTCTAAAAATGATAAATTTGCGGTTTACCCTTTTAGACACAATAAGCCTTGGGTGAAAGAGCAATTACAATTTATGCTGGCATGTGGTGTTAATACCATTTTGTTTTCTAACTCGCCAACCACCACCTTTAGTTACTTTTCATCTAATGAGTTTGCTGCTCATGCCTTTACGGTAGAGCTAGGTAAAGTTAAACCTTTTGGCGAAAATGATATGAACAACTTTGCAGGAGTAACTGCTAGTTTAACAGCGTTAGTTTCAGGGCAAGCGCTAGCATTACCTGAATACAATAGCGATGATTTTAGTTTTTTTGAAATAGACCAAATTATTGATAGAAATCATCAAAAATTCACTCTGAACTTTAGTGACGATGTTGAAAATTTCACTGATTTTCCTGTAGGTACAGTGATTGCTATTGATGGCGAGCAAGAAATTAAGACCCAGAAAGAGGGCGAAGCTATTATTTTCCCCAATGCGAATGTCGCTATTGGCCAACGTGCGCTCTTAACCGTGGTGCCAGTAGAAATAAACCCTCAATAAATATGATGAATGAAACAGCCTCAGTGGTTGTTTCACTTAATTTATTAGTTAGTAGTTTGATTTCCTTTTAAGTTTTCAGTCGAATCCCCACGCCATAAACTTTACTTTTTGATTTGTACCTTTTTAAATGAACAAGATTGTGTGAAAAGACTAACGCTTTTGTTAGTCTACTTTTACCGTGTGATTTTTTACCTTGGACTATAAATAATATGAAATATGTACCATTAGGCAGTAGCCCATTAAATGTGTCTCGAGTGTGTTTAGGTAGTATGACTTGGGGAGTTCAAAACAACCAACAACAGGCAAATGAGCAAATTGATTTTGCTTTATCTCAAGGGGTTAATTTTATAGATACTGCTGAAATGTATGCAGTTCCTCCTTCTGAGCAAACCTATGGCAAAACAGAGACTATTATAGGTAATTGGCTGGCGGCAAACCCAGACAAACGACAAGACATTGTTTTGGCATCAAAAATTGCCGGCCCTGGGTTGGCTTATATCCGTGAAGGTAGCCCTATTTCAGGTAAAACAGTGAAACAGGCTATTGATGCATCATTAATGCGTTTACAAACTGATTATATCGATTTATATCAGTTACATTGGCCCAATCGCCAATCCCCTCACTTTGGTAAGCATTGGCCCAACAGTGATGGCTTTTTAGTCGAAGATAGTACAATTGAAACAGAGCAAATGCTCGATATATTACAAGGTTTAGCAGACAGTGTTAATGCCGGAAAAATTCGCTATTGTGGGCTTTCTGATGATACACCTTGGGGCATCAACCAATATTTACGCTTAAGTGAACAATATGATTTGCCTCGCATTGTCTCTATTCAAAATGAGTTTAGCCTACTGCACACAAAAGATTGGCCGTACTTAATTGAAAACTGTGTACATGAAAACATTGCCTACTTACCTTGGTCTCCATTGGCAAGTGGTTTACTTACCGGGAAATATATTGATGGCGCTCGCCCGGCAGGCAGCCGATGGACTTACATGCAAAGACAGGGGCTTTTTAGGGATACCAATACGAGTAATGCTGCTGTTAAAGCATATGTTGATTTAGCTAAGCAACATCATATAACGCCAGCTCAACTGGCGCTTGCTTGGTGTGATCAAGTAAATGGTGTTACTTCTACTATCATTGGTGCGACAACAATGGCACAGCTGGAAGAAAATATCACGGCTTATGATCGCTTTTTATCCAAAGAAGTAATTATTGAAATAAACAAGATATTAAAACAATATCCCGTTCCTTTTTAATGGGGATGTTTATGAATCAAATAATAAAAAATAGGAGTTATCATGATAGATTTTCGATCTGATACTGTTACCCGTCCAAGCGAAAAAATGCGTCAAGCGATGAGTGCCGCTGAGTTAGGCGATGACGTTTATGGTGATGATCCAACCGTAAATGAACTTGAATCGTGGTCAGCTAAAAACCACGGCTTTGAAGATGCTCTGTTTTGTAGTTCAGGCACACAAGCTAATTTATTGGCTTTGATGTCGCATTGTGAACGAGGTGATGAATATTTGTGTGGTCAACAAGCGCATAATTATAAATTTGAAGGTGGCGGTGCCGCCGTTTTGGGATCTATTCAACCTCAGCCGGTTGAAAATGAAAAAGATGGTACCTTGTGCTTATCTAAACTTGGAGGTTACATAAAGCCAATAGATCCTCATTATGCTAGGACTAGGCTATTGAGTTTAGAAAATACCATTAATGGCAAAGTGCTGCCATTGAATTATTTAGCTCAAGCAAGAGAGTTTGCAGATAAACATAAGCTGAGTTTACATTTAGACGGGGCTAGAGTATACAATGCAGCTGTAGCACTTGATGTGGATATTAAAAAAATATCAGAACACTTTGACTCTATAACTGTTTGCTTATCTAAAGGCTTAGGTGCCCCCATAGGTTCATTACTCTTCGGCTCAACGGAATTCATTGCCAAAGCAAGAAGGTGGAGAAAAGTACTTGGCGGTGGTATGAGGCAAGTTGGCCTTTTAGCGGCGGCTGCAAAAGTTGCATTGACTGATAATATTACTAAATTAAAAGTCGATCACCAAAATGCGATGTATTTAGCGACTGCTTTGAAAAATATTAAGGGTATTAGCGTTGATACCAATCAAGTACAAACTAATATGGTTTTCGCAAAACTGCCATCAACAATAGATGCTAAGTTAATTGCAAACGAGTTAAAGCAAAAGAATATATTGATAACGCCCAGTCAATATTTGCGTTTAGTCACTCATCTTGATATTAGCACCAATGATATTGATATATTCGTAAAAGAATTTGAACGAATCATGTTTAAATATTGTTAGATAACTTGAACCGCCTGAAACCGACAGCATAACACCTTATATGGTATAAGCTTTTTAGTCATATTTTAATTAATGTTATTAGGAAGCTTTCATTAATCTCAAATTCAACAATTAATTGACTTAGCGCTATAGCTAAATAAAGTCGATTTAACCTCAGTGTAAACATTTTTGCTCACTTATCGCAAAAACCTCTCAAGATCATTGTGCAACAATCTTGTGTATCAGTTTACGTAAAGGTAAAGTTTTACACAGTTATTACGTATTATTGACTATACTGCTAGAGCATTAAAATTAAATGTATAACTCAATGAGTTGTTAGTAATAGCAAGTACATACATTAAGTGTTGGATAAAAATACTAAATATTAAAGATACGTATCCACTTCGTGAAGTTTTTCGTTAGCTAACGGGTCAAACTTGCACAATAGAATAAGAGAATGTTATGAGTAGTGAACTTTATAATGACAGCCCGGTAGTGCACAAGCCTACCTTTATTGACGGCACCAGTGTTGAAATTCCCGAGTTAAAAATTTTAAAACAAGATGGTACTGTTTATGAAGGCAGTGACATGCCTGATATGGATGAAGCACTTGCGGTTAAAGTATATAAAACGCTTGCTTTTCATCGTGTACTCGATGAACGAATGGTGGCATCACAACGTCAAGGCCGCTTGAGTTTTTATATGGCAGCATTAGGTGAGGAAGCTGCTAGTGTTGGTGGTGCTGCAGGGTTAAAACCCCAAGATATGATCATGAGTCAGTACCGTGAACAAGGCGCACTAATGTTTCGAGGCTTTAGTCTTGAAAACTTTATGAACCAAATGTTCTCCAATAAAAAAGACTTAGGTAAAGGGCGTCAAATGCCCATTCATTATGGTTCAAATGAGTTGAACTATATGACGGTTTCATCACCACTAGGTACGCAAATCCCTCAAGCTACAGGCTATG
Source organism: Colwellia sp. KU-HH00111 (assembly GCF_040362745.1). Taxonomy (NCBI): domain Bacteria; kingdom Pseudomonadati; phylum Pseudomonadota; class Gammaproteobacteria; order Alteromonadales; family Colwelliaceae; genus Colwellia; species Colwellia sp. KU-HH00111. The sequence continues at coordinate 152,570 of NZ_BAABWO010000007.1, forward strand.
CATATGGTCAAAAAATGCAAGGCTTAGATGAAGTCACTCTTTGCTACTTTGGTGAAGGTGCAGCATCAGAAGGTGATTTTCATGCGGGTTTAAACATGGCAGCGGTGCAAGAAGCGCCAGTGATATTTTTCTGTCGTAATAATGGCTACGCAATTTCAACGCCATCAGACGAACAATTTAAAGGTAATGGCATTGCCTCACGTGGTGTCGGTTATGGTATTAAAACCATAAGAGTTGATGGTAATGATATTCTCGCAGTGATTAAAGCAACACAAATTGCACGGGCTTATGCACTGAAAGAAAATGCACCCGTATTAATTGAAGCTATGTCATATCGTTTGGGCGCACATTCTACTTCAGATGATCCCTCAGGTTACCGAACCCGCGAAGAAGAAGAAAAGTGGCAAGCCAATGATCCTATTCTACGGATGAAAAACTGGATGTTAGCGCAAAGTTGGTGGGATGAAGCACAAGAAATAGCACTATTTGAAAGCCTACGAGAAGAAGTACTTGCCGCGGTTAAAACATCAGAAAAAATTGATAAACCGCATATCGACACTTTAATTACCGATGTTTATGATGAGCCTACTGCACAATTAGAAGCACAGTTAGCGCAAGTTAAAGCACACGTGAAAAAACATCCACAAGCCTATCCATTTACCGCGGAGAAATTTTAATCATGGCACAAATGAATATGTTACACGCCATCAATAATGCACTTGATATCGCGATGGGTGAAGACGAAAAAACCTTATGTTTTGGTGAGGATGTCGGACATTTTGGTGGGGTTTTCCGTGCAACTTCAGGTTTGCAAGAAAAGTATGGCAAGCTGCGTTGTTTTAATACACCACTCGTTGAGCAAGGCATTATTGGCTTTGCCAATGGTTTGGCTGCCCAAGGCTCACGTCCAATCGCAGAAATTCAATTTGCAGATTATATTTTTCCAGCCTTTGATCAAATTGTAAATGAAGCTGCTAAGTTTCGTTATCGTAGTGGTAATGAGTTTGATGTGGGTAAATTAACTATTAGAGCACCTTATGGCGGTGGTATTGCTGGTGGTTTATACCATAGCCAATCACCTGAAGCTTATTTTGCTCATACTCCCGGTTTAAAAGTGGTTATTCCACGTAATCCTTATCAAGCGAAAGGTTTGCTACTAGCATCAATTCGTGACGATAACCCGGTGATATTTTTTGAACCTAAGCGTTTATATCGGGCATCAGTTGGCGAAGTACCTGAAGAAGATTATCAATTACCTATTGGTAAAGCTGAGGTTGTACAAACAGGTAGCGATGTGACCTTGTTAGCTTGGGGAGCACAAATGGAAATTTTACAAAAAGCGGCAGAGCTAGCTGCTAATGATGGTATTTCTTGTGAAGTTATCGATTTGCGCAGTATTTTACCTTGGGATGTTGACACTATTGCCAATTCCGTGATGAAAACAGGCCGTTTAGTGATCAGTCAAGAGGCCCCATTAACCGCTGGTTTTGCCAGTGAAATTGCCGCAACCATACAGCAAGAATGTTTCTTACATTTAGAGTCGCCTGTTGAGCGAGTCTGTGGTTTAGATACGCCGTACCCATTAGCACTTGAAAAAGAATATGTTGCTGATGATTTGAAGATTTATGAAGCCATTAAACGTAGCGTACATTACTAAAACGAAAGATTAGGAAAAGAATATGAGTATTGATTTTATTTTACCTGATATTGGTGAAGGTATTGTTGAATGTGAGCTTGTTGAATGGCTTGTTAAAGAAGGTGATAGCATCGTTGAAGATCAGCCTATTGCTGATGTTATGACGGATAAAGCACTGGTACAAATTCCCGCTATGCACTCAGGCGTGATAGAAAAGCTGTATTACAAACAAGGTGAAATAGCTAAAGTACATGCACCACTTTTTTCGATGAACCCAGACAGTGCTCTTAGCGCTAGCACAGAATCAAATGACGTTGTGATCAATGATAGCCCTGCACAGGACATACCAGCAGCAACAAGCCAAACACAATCAGCTGTAAGTGCTCAAAGCCTTGATTTTATATTACCAGATATTGGTGAAGGTATTGTTGAATGTGAGTTGGTGGAGTGGCTTATTAAAGAAGGCGATAGCGTAGTGGAAGATCAACCTATTGCTGATGTAATGACAGATAAAGCTTTGGTGCAAATTCCGGCGATGCACTCAGGGGTGATAGACAAACTGTATTACAAGCAAGGTGAAATTGCTAAAGTGCACGCGCCGCTGTTTTCAATGAAAACAGATCAGGCTGTGGCAACCGTTGCAACACAGAGCGTTAGTGATGATAAGGCTACTTCTACTACTGTTGAAACTAAAGTACCTGATGCGGGAAATGCCGCCAAGTCCTTAGTTAATGACCCAAAAAGTGTTGAAACTAAACAAGGCGCGGTGAAAGGTAAAGCCATTGCTAGCCCCGCAGTGCGTCGCGTTGCTCGTGAGTTAAACGTTAATATTAGTGATGTTGTTGGCTCAGGCAAAAAAGGCCGCGTATATAAAGAAGATGTACTTGCGTTTGAACAAGGTGGCAGCACTGTTGCTGATAGTGTTCAAGTTTCAACCACAACTTCAAGCCCATCGAGTTATGTTGAAAAAATCAAAGGGATCAAAGCGGTCATGGCCAAAGCCATGGTTAATTCGGTTAGTACTATTCCTCACTTTACCTATTGTGAAGAAATCGACATGACCGAGCTAATTAAGCTGCGCTTAGAATTGAAAGAGGTTTATGCCAAGCAAGATATTAAGCTAACTATGATGCCGTTTTTTATGAAAGCTATCTCGCTAGCATTAAAAGAGTTCCCGGTGATCAATAGTCAAGTTAATGATGACTGCACCGAGTTAACATATTTTAATGATCACAATATTGGTATGGCCGTTGACTCAAAAGTGGGTTTGTTAGTGCCTAATGTTAAGCAGGTGCAAACTAAGTCTATTTTAGATTTAGCTGCAGATATTACGCGCTTAACTAATGATGCACGCAGTGGTCGGGTGCAAGGTGCTGATTTAAAAGGTGGCACTATCACTATTTCTAATATTGGCGCTATTGGTGGTACGGTGGCAACACCTATTATTAATAAGCCTGAAGCCGCTATTGTTGCCTTAGGTAAGTTACAAACCTTGCCAAGATTTAATGACCAAGGTGAGGTAGAAGCACGAAGTATTATGCAAGTTAGCTGGTCGGGCGATCATCGAATTATTGATGGCGGTAGTATTGCAAGGTTCTGTAATCTATGGAAGTCGTTCTTAGAAAAACCAAGTAATATGATAGTGCATATGAGCTAGTGATGAACTAGCGCAATATTCAATTAAATGATACTAATAATACAGTAATGCGAAAGCGTTACTGTATTTTTTTATGAATCAACTTGGTATTAAACCACCTCTTTTTCGCGTTAAGTCTATTTGAATATTCAAGTTAAGCAAGCGATAGTAGAGGATTATAATAACAAAACTACATTAGGTATGTGTATGAGATTTTCTTTTGGTAAATGTTTTCCCTTGATAGTTATTTTGGCAACAAGTATTAATGCGGTTACCTCACTGACTTGGGCAAAAACGCTCAATGAAGCAGAAATTAAAACGATTGAGCAACTAAAGCAAACCGCGTTAAATACCGATTTGTCTTACCAAATTTTAGAGTCATTAACCACTGAAGTGGGTCACCGACGTCTAGGAACTGAGGGCGACAAAAAAGCGATAAAATGGGCTGTAGCTAAAATGAAATCGTTGGGCTTTGATAAGGTTTGGACTGAAGAAGTGGAATCACCCCAATGGTTAAGAGGCGATATTGAAGCGCAAATTAAAGCGCCTTATCCTCACGACATGGCTGCTATTGGTTTAGGTGGAACAGTCGGAACACCTGCTGAGGGCATTACTGCGCCAGTGATTGAATTTAAAACCTTTGATGATTTAAAGGCCGCTGAAAAAGGAAGCTTAGCAGGTAAAATAGCCTTTGTTTCTTATCGAATGCAGGCGGCTATTGATGGCAGCGGTTATGGCCGTGCCGTTAGTGCTCGAGGCAATGGCGCATCAGTTGCTGCTGAAAAAGGCGCGTTAGCATTTATTATGCGCTCTGTTGGTACAGACAATAACCGTAGTGCGCACACAGGAATGATGCGTTATAAAGATAATATTCATAAAATACCAGCAGCAGCACTGGCTAACCCTGACGCTGACATTTTGGTTAATGCATTAAAACGCGACCAGCCGGTAGATTTTTATTTAAAAATAACCGCGCAGCATTATCCTAAAAATATGATTAAGTCTGCGAGTGTTATTGGCGAAATTACCGGTAGTGAGCGCCCTGATGAAATTGTCGCTTTAGGCGCACATTTAGATAGTTGGGATGTTGGCACTGGTGCTATGGATGATGGTATGGGTATTGGTATTGTGCTCGCCACAGGAGCTGAAATAGCTAAACTACCAACTCAACCCAAACGCACTATCCGAGTGATATTATATGCCGGTGAAGAAGTTGGGTTTTATGGCACAAAAAAGTATATGGAACTCCATAAAAATGAAATTGACAAACATGTTATTGGCGCAGAATGGGATTTTGGTTTAGGTAAAATTTATCAGATCACTCCTGGTGTTGGTGCTAAAGCTTTAAATAACATTCACGAATTGGCCCAATTGCTAACGCCATTAGGCGTGGCAATGTCAGATAAAAATGACGCAATAGCACAATCAGATATGAGCCTGTTAAGTAAAGCGGGCATGCCGAGTGTTAATTTTGGTGCTGACGGCATGCGCTATTTTGACTATCACCATACGGCTAATGATACTTTAGATAAAATAGATCCTGAAGATTATCAACAAAATACGGCGGTCTATATGATGTTTGCTTATTTTGCTGCGCAGTCTGATGTTGACTTTAGAAAATAAGTGTTAAGCGAATAGTGCTTGTTATAACATTAATTTTATCCTTTGGTAAATACGCTCTAGTTGAGCGTATTTTTTTGGCTAAATATTATTTTTTCCTCGCTAGAACAGGTAATATGGTTAATGAACTAACCACTTATCTCTAAAAACAGGACAGCGTTTGTGAGCGTAAATTTATCTGAGCCTAGTGCCGTGCAGCACAAAGAAAAAAAACTACAGCATTTCTATATTGCTGAAGAACAATCTATTTACCTGCTCAATCATAAAGATGCCACCAAACTAAAAAAATGGGTAGAGCTTTGTCAGCAACAGTTAAAACAACTGGGTTATCGAGATATCGCTTTGTTAGGCAAAGGCGCTTATGGTTTTGTTTTTTGTGCAGTTAATCATCTTGATGAAGAAGTGGTATTTAAGTTTTCCCGCTCTAACTTACCTCAGCATGTGCAAGATCGTCTTAGCGAAGAAGCCGATATTCAAGCGCAGTTAAACCACCCTAAAATACCGCGTGTAATTGATTATCAAAAAATTAAGCGACAATCTATTTTGCAAATGAGCCGAGCACCGGGGGTTGATCTAGAAAAGCTTTCGCATCAACAAGGGCCGTTGGCGCCAGAGTTAGTGGTCAGTATAGCCATTCAACTTGCTGAAATACTATTGTATTTACGCGATAGCACTGCTCACTCGCAAAATAAGCCATATGTGCATGGCGACATCAAACCGTCAAATGTCGTCTTCGATGAACAAACAGGTTTGGTGCAACTGATTGACTGGGGCTCTTCTGTAATTGCACAACTTGATGTTCATGGACAAAGCACCAGCAACAATGTGATGGACTTAATGAGCAGTGATTTACAACATACTAATGCCAGATTAGGTGATGTGTATTTTATTGGTCCCGAGCAAATCAATGGCGGCCTATCATCACCACGCTTTGATGAGCAAGGATTAGCAGCTACTTTATATGCAATTGCCTCGGGGCAGTCATGTCGATATGGCACTAGAATTATTTCGCCCAATTCATTGGGGTTGCCAAAAATGTTAGCCAATGTTTTAACCGCTATGCTCAGCGATGATAAAAACAAACGCAGTACTGCAGGGGATTATTTTTTTAGCCACCTGCATTATTTAAAACAAATAGTGCTCGCAATTAAACCAACAGCTACGCGAACTGAGCCGCTAATTCCTATTTGGGTTAAAGCCAAGTCATCAGCTAAAGGTGGTGAAATTGATACGGTGGTTTATGGCTCACGTAAATCATTTCTTAGAGAAGAGTCCAGCGCAGAACACTTAAATGATATTGATGATGTGCAGTTAGAAAAATACTACAAAAACTATTTAATGGGCATGGGCGATAACGAAAAAGCCTTTATTGCAGCCTTAAGTCGTTTAGGTAATTTTCCTGTGGTGGGCGGTTTAGCAATTCGATGGGCGAAGGAAGGGGTATATATTGATTCTAATTTAACCCTGTTTGATCTTAGCCTAAAAGCGTCATTTGAAAGTGCGGTCAATAATATGATCCACTTAGCACAGGGCATTTTTCGAATCGGTATGTTCAAAAGCTGCTTATTTAATGCCCGCAATACCCTGCATGTAGAGCGAGACGATCAAAATCAACCTTTTATCGCTCAGCCGGAGCAACAAATAGCGTTTGAGGTCAGCGATATTGCCGATATTGATGATATAACTCGTTTACATTCTTATTTTGAAGACGGTAAAGATCCCGATGAATACTTGTATTTACCGGATGAAATGATGGCAGTGTTGGCTCGTCTTAACTTAATTCATCATACCGGGTGTATTATTTTTGAAGTGTTACCTACTCACCTAAAAATACACAGTTACTTAATGTTATTAAATCATGATAAAGAACAAGAGTTTCGTCAATGCTTAGCTGAAATTATCGCGCTGTTACCCAGTATTGACGGTATTGGAATATCAGGTTTTATGAAACTACCGTATAAAGACACCCGATTCTTCGAGCATATCAGCAGTCTACCTGAGCGTTTTTACCCGAAAAACCCGAAATTGTTGGAAGAATAACAAAAGTAGTTTGTTACTAGACTAAAAAATAAAGGCTAACCCAAGCAGGCACTTTCTTGTTGTTGGCCTAGACTTAAAGCAAACCCTTTTTTATTTTTACTCAGCGCACTGATTTACCTTAAGCATTGAAGTCATATGGAGGTAAGCGTTGTATTTAATCGCTATGATCAGGAGATAACAATGTACGGTAATAATTTAGGAGAAATGGCATGGATGGATTTGTCAGTGCCCGATGCGAATCACATTAAAGATTTTTATCAGCAAGTACTTGGCTGGCAAAGTGAAGCTATTGCTATGACAGCTCAAGATGAAAAATATAATGATTTTGTTATGAGTACGCCGGCCAACAACGAACAAATAGCAAATGCAGGTGATGGTGATTCAAGTGCTGGTTTTGCTACCGGCATTTGCCATGCTAAAGGAACGAATGCAAATATACCCGCTACTTGGTTACCCTATTTTTTAGTCGCGGATATTGAACATGCGGCTATAAAAGTAAAAGAGCATGGAGGCAAGTTGGTGACCGAAATAAAATCAATGGGGGCTGATCAATATGTGATCATTGAAGATCCCGCTGGCGCACATTGTGCGCTTTATCACAAAGGAGATAAAATATGACAGCCACTTTCTACAATACTTTCACCTAAATAAATGAGAAAGCTTTAACTTATATTTACTATTTTATCTCTGGTATTTTTTAGAGCATGGTTGATTAGAATGAGTAAGTCACAGAGGCTCCAATATTTCGTTGATCTACAATGGCTGAATAACCGTTGGGGTATGATCTGCCAACAGGTTCATTGCTCACAAATTCTTGTTCACTAAGCGCATTATTAACAAAGGCTGTTATTAACCAGTTGTCTGTTGTGTAGTTCACATTAAGGCGCGTTAAGGTATAGCCGCCAGCAACTCGCTCTTCAGTATTAGCAAAATCACCAAAATATTCACCAACATAATTGACTGATAAACCAATGTTCAATTCATCAGTTAACCAATATTTACCGCCTATTTTAGCGGTGATTTCTGGTGCTGAGTTTAACTCATTACCGGTTGCATCTGCGTAATTTTCGCCTGCATCGGTAATTTCTGTTTTTAATAAGCCTAAGCCAGCATTTAATTGAAAATCTTCGGTGATCATTGCAGATATGTCGAACTCTGCACCATAGGTTTGTGCTTTATCCATATTAACTATGGCACGTGTTGAACTGAGCGCCTGATAACCATTAAAATTATTATAAAAAGCGTTTGCAGTAAAATTAATATCCTTAGTTATATTACTGCGTGCGGTAAATTCGTAGGTATCTACCGTCTCTTCATCATAGTAATAGTAGGCTTGCGTTGCCCAATTTAGTGCGCCGCCTGCTGCGTTATAACCTCTACGTCCACTTAACGATAAAGTGGTGTCGTCTGAAAATTGATATTGCAGCACTAACTTAGGTAAGGCAATGGTTTTACTTTTATCTAATAAAGCGTGATTTATGTTATTGCTAGGCATATCAAAATCACGGTGTTGGGTTTCTCGTTCAATTCGCCCACCTGCAATGATTGACCAAACATCTGAAAATGTGTAGCTAATTTCACCATAAAGAGCATTTGAGTCGCTACTGTCGTCACCATTGTATACAGTTGAGCCGCTGCTATTAAAGTCTTGCTCACGCTCAAAATAGGCTAAGCCAACGAAGCCATCAACAACGGAACTGCTATTGCCAAAGTTAATTTTAGCATCAATAGTGGTGTTGCTTTCCTCCATGATGACCCGTTGTTCGCCTGCTTCGGTTTCAGCGTAGGCATTCATTGCCCAGTCATAATCCATAACAGCGGCTAAAAAATCGATGGAAATAGATTCATTAATTACATAATCAAGTTTTATGCTGATAGTTTCTGATTCGGTATCCATATAAACAGGGTTGATGGGCTGATAAGCATAAGGATCGTTGCCAGCATAATACTTGCGGCCAGCGTTACCTTTTTCATCATTGGTTGAATACATCAACATCGCTGAGAAGTCTTCATTGGCTTTAGGCTGCCATAATAATTTGGTTTTGAGTCGATTGGTGGTGATGGCGTTTAAATCATGGTCACTCGGGTTAGAGTCATATATAACCGGGTTATCGATAGTGTCACCGTCAAGGCGTTGGTAAGATGCTCTAAAGGCTAGCTCGTCTTCCACAATTGGCCCAGAAAGTACAAAAGAAGAATCAATATAACTGTCTTGGTTTCTATAACCCAAGCGGGCAGCACCTTCCCAGTCAAATGAAGGATCTTTAGTTTTGACATAGACAGCACCACCGATACTATTTCTGCCATTGCTGGTTGATTGTGGCCCACGAAAAACTTCAACTTGTTCAACATCCCAAATTCCAGAGTCAGCCGTAACAAAGGCCACAAAGGGCTCAACTACACCATCAATTAAGGTTGATACCCTTGCTTTGGCACCCCCACTAAAGGCATTAAATCCAGACGCGCCACCATTCCCTGATACACCACGAATATCTGGCGTTGCACCTGACAATACAACCACATTTGGAATGTCTGAAATTGCATTACTCATGGTTAAGCTTTGCATCGTTTTTAATGTTTCTTCTGTAATAACTGAAACAGAAGAGCTAGTGTCTTTTAAGCTACGCTCTGTTTTTTCTCCTAATATCGTAATTTTTTCCATTGATTGTAGTTGTTGGCCGTCACCTTCTGCAATAGCATAGGGCGCAGTAAGCGCTGCTAACAAAGCGGTTGTCAGCGCACTGATTTTAAATTGTGAGTATTTCATATGAACCTTTGATTTTATTAGTAGTATTGAATCTTCGAACTTTAGTGGGCGACAATCTAACGTAACAACACCGTTAATGCAAATGAAAACTATTGTTATTTGCATTGGTGGTGATAGAATACACCACTGACGTTTGGGGATGTGTGGTAAAAAATTTATATTATGGAAGTGATTGATATGTGGCAATTTATAGCATTAATAATAACGATTATTGGGGTAACCTTTATTTATCTATCGAACCGGCACCAAACTATGTTCAGCAAACCTTTAGCTAAGTTATGGCGATGGATTGGTTTAATATTCTGTTTCTTAGCTTTATTTATCTGGTTACAGTTGCTCGTAGTCAGTTCAGCCGTTTTTACTTGGCTATTTACCTTTAGTGTTGCACTAGTTTGTGTTCCGCTATTGTCATTAACGCCACTTTTTTCAAAATTCAAGAGATAAAGCAATGGCTAGATTAGCAGCACACGAAAAAATTCAGCCGCACTGGTGGGTAAAAACTTTTGCAGGGCTAATATTGGGCTTAACACTGAGCTTTGCATTGGTTATCACCTTTGCTTGGTATGGACCCGGTGGTATTGATGCGCCTGTTAAGGTGCAATTTAATATGTGGATGATTAGTCCCATTTGGTTACTCATTTTAAGTTTTACTTATTTGTTTAAAACAGGTTTAAAAGCAGTGAGTTATTTATTAGTAGCAAATATTCTTGCTTATGGTGTGTTTTTCTTATTAGGAGGACGCGCATGAAAATTCGCGGGGATATATTACGTACCTATCAATCTATTCATACATGGACAGGCATAATAGCAGGATTAGTGCTGTTTATTGGCTTTTATGCCGGATCTTTAAGTATGTTTGAAGAAGAGATATCATACTGGGCGACTCCTTCAAGCCAGCATTTACCACAAATTTCAGTGGAAAAATTTGATGAATTAATTACTAAAGCCTCTGCTGATTTTGAGAAAGCTCAACAAGGTTTTGTTCTTAATTTTGATGAAGCTGTATCGCCTTTAACATGGACAGAAGAGGGCGGTGGCCGTGGTTTACAACTAAGTCATATAGTTAGGCATGCTACATTGTCACCCCAAGGTGACCTAATTACACAGGCTAATTTAAGTAACGAATTAGGCGATTTAATTGATAATTTGCATCGCACAGCAGGTATAGCCGGTAAAGTAGGCCATGAAGATCTAGGTGTACTCGTTTTAGGAGGGGCTGCAGTACTTTATTTTTTAGCGTTAGTTTCTGGCATTATATTTTTATTGCCAACACTGGTGAAAAGTTTTTTTGCTTTACGTAAGAATAAAGGCGCTAATCGATTTTGGCTTGATAGCCATAATCTTATTGGTGTGATCAGCTTACCATTTCATATTATTATTGCTATTACTGTGGTTGTATTTGCTTTTCATGATGCCTTTTATGGTGGGCTTAGTGTTGGTTATGGTGATAAGCCGCTCTTTGAGCAACCTAAAAAATCTGCTGTAACTTACACTATAGATAAATTGCCGACTATTAATACTTATCTTAATAAAGTGAATGAGTTAACTGACGGCTACGAAGTAGAATCTATGGCATTTTCAGGTTTAAATTCAGCGCGGCCTTCAGTAGGTATTACAATCATCAATAAGCAAGAAATGATGCGTCATAGTTCGGGCGACTTTATTTATATGAACCCCTACAATTTTGATGTGAGTTTTAGCAGTATACCCATGAATGATGTGGACGTTTATACTCCCCTTGTTGCCAGCTTTTTCTCTTTACACTTTGGTGGCTATGGTGGCGACTTAGGCCGTTGGTTATATTTTATTATGGGTTTATTGGGCGCATTTTTATTTTACAGTGGCAATTTACTCTGGTTAGAAAAACGCAGACAAAAACAAGTAGTACAAACCAAGCCTAACCGTTTTATGGCGTCGTTAACCATTGGCGTATGTTTAGGTTCAATACTTGCGGTTGCTGTGACTTTGCTGGCAAGTAAGTGGTTATATTTAATGGGTGTGCAAACCAATAGCTATTACACAAGCTGTTATTACTTGGTGTTCTTTGTTGCGCTTATTTATGCATTTTATTTTGGTGCTGCCAAAAGTGCTATACATTTATTGTATGCAATGAGTTTAGCTTGTTTATTGATACCAATAACCACCTTGTTTACGCTTGTTATACCCAGTATTAGCTTGTGGGAAACAAAGCAAGTTTCGTCAATTATGGTTGAGCTTGTTGCTTTGGTGTTTTCAGGGACTTTTTATTATGCGGCAGTTAAAACACAACGCAGGGCTTATTATGGTGAACGTAATAGTATTTGGGCATTATCCTGTAAAGAACAGTTTGAAGTTTTAGCGAATACCAAGCCAAGGTGTACTTAATAGACTGTACTATTGCTAATGATGGGTATAAGCACTAATTTAAGTGTTTATACCCATTTAAAAATTTAACGCTTGAAAAGTAGAAGAAAAGATAAGTAATTAGGCTTAAAAGCTAAAATTAATGAGAGTAAGAATGTTACCAGTGTTGCATAAGCTAACCAATAGACTAACCCTAATATTATTCCCCAAACGTATATTGCCAAGACAACTCCTGCTAATAACAAAACATAACCACTAAGCCTATATACCCATAAAAGTCGTGTTGATAGTTGCTTACGTTTTTTATTAACTTGGCCGTAGTGTCGTGCTAATGACAGGCTTATTAACGTGAACCCAAAGACAAGCAGCAGTGTTTCAATAAATATAATCATTACGCCTTGATCTCCTTAACAGTTATTGCAGCTAGCGCAAAACAGGCGCCAAAAAAGAGCATGCTTAAATCGAACCCTAACATTAACCAATCACTACTTTGTAAGCTAAGCAAAATGTTATGTTGAGTTGTTACAGCGTTCAGTAGCGGTATAAGTAGGTAGATAAATGCCGTAAACCAAAGTAAATTTGACCATGATTTTTTGATAGAACGACACACAGCAAAAGCGATACTTACTAACATTGCAATAAAAAAGCAGTGTACCTCCCAATCTGGCCTATTGATTATGGATATTGGCAAGAGCCTATTTGCCCAAAAATAACACGCTATGGCAATAGGTACTCCAACAAGTACACCGATATTAATACGTTCAATAATTGAAATAACTGACGTCATTCTTTGGCTCTTAACATTAGTTTGACGTTTTTTTACCCATAAAATCATACCTGTTGCTACCATAGCAGCACCAAGTAAGCCGAAGGAAAAATATAACCAACGAAGATAAATATTAGCAAAAAGTCCTTCGTGTAAATGTTCAAATACATCGTAGACTTCAGCGGCACTGCCAGCCTTGCCGGTTGATATTTCAATTTCTACTTTATCATTCTTAACGCGATAGGCTACTTTAGATACAAGATGAATACCTTCAAATTTATCAAACCAAATTTCATAATGTTCATTTGAACTATCTTGGTCAATTAAACCAATATAACTTACCTTTTGATTTTTATAACGTGTTTGAGCATCGTTTAGTACACCTTGTAACGATAGCGTTTCGGGGGGTAAATCGATAAACTTCTGTGTTTTTATGTCTAGTTGAGCTTCATTGTAAAAATTTCTATGATTCTCACGCCCTTCACCGTAGCGGAAGTCGATAACCGATGACATGGTAATACCCATCAGCAGTAATAAACCACTGTAGGTGATCATTAAGTGAAAAGGCAAAGGTAATACGCTAAAAATATTATGAATATCTAACCATGAGCGAATGCCTTTTTTGGGACGAAACGTAAAAAATTCAAAAAATATTTTTTTGTGTATTACAATCCCCGTTATTAGTGCAATCAGCATTAACATTGTTGCTAAACTCGTTAAAATATAGCCTACAAGTTTGGGAACATAATGCAAATTGTAATGCATTCTGTATAAGGTTTCTCCACCCGCAGTCGCTCTTATATCTTTTGCCTGCTTTGTTTTAATATCAATAAACTTTTCATGCCAATCCCTTGGGGTATTGGTTTTTTCATTGGCTAATTGTAACCATTGAATTTGTACATAGGGCGTGCGTGAGGCTGGTAAACTGATGTACCATTGTGGTGATTCAGGGGCAGCTATTTGTAATTCTTTCTCTGCGATAGCAAGTAATTCATTTTGATTCACAACATGATTTTCCACAACGATTTCAGGCTTCATCCATCGATCAATTTCGCTGTCAAAGTAACCGACAGTGCCAGTAATAAATATAAAATACAGTAACCAACCGAAGGAAAAACCAACCCAAGTGTGTAACCAATTCATTGCTTGTCTAAAACGAGGTTTCATGAGTTAACCACCATTTCAATATAGGTAATTAAACCGGTGGTAGCTAAACAACAGCTTCCTAGTGTCATGAATGCTCTCATAGCTGTTTTTGTGGAAAAAACAGCCATAACAGCAAGGGTATAAACTAGAAAACTCACCATCATGCCTGTCACAATTCCATCAACATTATTATCTGCTGGCAAATAGGAGATTAGTATTGCAATTAAGTTAGCTAAAATATATCCGCCAATTAGAGCGATAAGTACTCTTGCTGTGATGTCTATTGAGTTTGCGTGATCTTTAAAAAATTTCATTACGTCGTTTCTGTTAGTGGTCAAATATCAAAGCACGACTTCATTGTCGTGCTTTGATATGCCCAAAATACTATTGGTAAATTAGAATTGATAAGAAGCCGTTAGGCGTATATCTCTGCCAGCTTCTTTGATGCCAACAACACTTTCGTAGCCCGCTATGTGTCCATAGTCAGCAACGCTGCCATGGCTCCGGTATGATTCATCAAACAGGTTTTGTATTGCTAAATCTATGGTGAAGTGTTCTGAAGGTGCGTATTTAATATAAGCATCAATTAAGGAATAACTCGGTTTATCAATAGTTTCTAACTCGGTAAGCCAGCCCAGTTCAATTGATCGATGAAATACTTCAATATTGTTCAAGCTCGCCACATAATTGACGTTTACTCCCATTTCGATACGGTCGTTCATTTCATAATTAAAATTAACATTTAATGAGTCACCAACAGCATTACCTAAGCCGCCATATTCATAAGCAGCTAACTCGATGCCGTTTAAAACAACGGTACTAAACCCTGACTCAGCATTGGCGTCAGGCCATACAAAAGGAGCGTTATTTAGTTCAACGGTATTGCTATTGTAACTAATAACCACATCAAAGTTATCAGCTTGATAGCCTGCAACTAATTCGTAGCCAGTGGACTCTAAATTACCGATGTTTTCATAAAAAACACCTTCTCTACCTTTAAATTTATCAAACACCACCTTATTTATTTCACTTTGGTAGGCGGATACTTCAAAAATAAATGTGCCATCGTTGTATTGTAAACCAAGCTCTTTATTGTCAACTTCTTCAGGTGCTAAGTTTTCATTGTGGCTTAATTCCCCCACAGTAAAGGCATCGGCTACTTGTCTGCCTCGTAAGGCCTGAGCATAACTTGCTGAAAATTTAAGATGTTCGGTTATATTGTAAATAACACCAGCGTTAGCACTAAAGCCGTCTTGTTTATCAGTTGAAAAGGCTTCACTTTCTGTTACAGGTGCACCATTGCTATCGGTTTCAACAATCCATGAGCCGTCTACCTTTACCCATTTAGCTGATTCACCCGTATGATCTAATTCATAACTATCATGACGTAGGCCAAAACTAACCAGTAAATCATCCGTTAATTGCCAATGATCTTGCACATACAGGCCTGTTACAGTCCCTTTTTCATCGTAAATACCACCAAAGTCTTCATACGACTGTGCGTGCACTTTATCTACTTTTTGCTCAAAGCCGTATGTCAGAGTGTGAGCGCCTAAATCGCTGGTATTTCGTAGATCAAACCCTGTGGTTTTAATTGAGGCATCCCAAGTATAAAGCTCCCGTTTAAATGATGACTCGGTTTGATATAGCGTAGTTTCTAAATTAACTAGCTCATTTAAATACCAATTATGATTTAGGACAACCGTTTCGCGATCACCCCAAGATTGAAATAAAGGATCATCTGCTAATGGTGCCCAGTTAGTCTGTTTGCCGAATTTGCCTTCTTCTTTGCGTTTTTCGTAACTCACCGTAATATCTTGATTTTCTGTTAATTCGGCATTTACTTTGATAAAAGCAAGGGTTTGATCTGCTGCGGTGCCTGGAATTTCTTCACCGTCACCATCATCCATATTGTCTTTGCTAACGTTAACAAAAGAAGCCAGTATGCCTATTTTGTCAGTAGCTTTACCATATAGTGAAAGACTTTCTTTATGCCCACTGTTTGAAAAGTAGCTAACTTTGGCAAGGCCACCAAATTGCTCATCTTTATTCAACAAATCGTCAGCAGCTTTTGTTTTAAAACGAATAGCGCCGCCAACAGCGCCTGTACCTGCGGTAGCTTCACCTGCACCCGCTTGCACTTCAATACTTTGTAATAATTCAGGTTCAATAGACACCCGACCAATATGATGAAATAAGGTACTGGTTTGTGGAGCACCATCTACCGTTACATTGACCATAGAATCTTCTAAGCCACGCACATACATTTTTTGGGCTACGCCTAATGAGCCACCTACTGTGACCGATGGTGTTTGACGAAAGATGTCTGCTAGGTCATTTGCTTGGTATTTGTCAAGTTGCTCTGGGGTTATTTCTGTGTTGGTAGTTGCGCCCACCACCACAATTTTCTCAATTGCCTTTGGTTTTTTTTCATTCGCTTCATCAAAAGCGTATGCGTTAGTATTTGCTATGGCCATGAATATACTGGCAGATAACAATGCCGTTCGAAAGGGAATGTTTTTATTAGCTTTTAGTAACTTATATCTTAGTGGCATGATTAAATTCTCTATTAGTTTTGTTAATGAGAATTATTACCATTTAATCTGAGTATTTATACTAGTTTTACATTTGTTACATTTTCGTAATGGGAATTGTTATCAATACGGTTAGGCCGCCATTAGCATGATTATCTGCTGATATTGTAGCTCTAACACTGTTTAATAACCGTTTAGCGAGTGCAAGACCAAGCCCAAAACTATTATTATTTGCTTCACGGGAGTTCTCGACACGAAAAAAAGGCAGGAATATTTTGTTTAAGTATTGTTCAGGAATACCAGGGCCCTGATCTGTTACCTCAATGCAATAACTTTCAGGCTTTTCATAAAGTTTAACTATGACTTTTTTACCCACAGGCGTGTACCTTAACGCATTACGAATGATATTCTCTAATGCTGGGCAAAGTGCTTGATGGCTACTATTGCTAATAATGGCATTGTTTGGCGTTTCTAGTATTAGCTTTTTATCTGAAAATTCAAATTTAGCATCATCAATAACAACATCTAATAAATCGACTAAATCAACGTCTTCATGTTGAATTATTGGTTTTTCATTGTCGAGCCACGCTAATGTTAAGGTATCTTCAACTAATTTTCGAATATTAATAGATTCTCTTGAAATACGTTCAAGGTGCTGGCGACTGTTGTTCGTTTCAAAATTATTAACGGCAATGTCTAAACGGGTTATTGGTGTGCGTAGTTCATGGGACAAATCAGAAATCAGTTGCCGTTGACTCGCAATTAATTCCCCTATTTGACTAGCCATTTGATCAAAAGTAGCGGCTAAATGGGCAAGTTCGTCATTTCTATTGCCTAATAATTTTTTTACTCTAACGTCAAAATTGCCTTTACTAAAGGCTGATGTCGCTTTTTCAAGTTGATGAATAGGTGTAATAATGTGCCTGTAGAGCCATATTGATAGTATGATTAATATGGCCATGGGTAATAGTATTTGTAAGACTATTTTGGTGGTTAGCCAATAAGCTCCTGGCCTCATACGATCAGGTAGCTTGATTAAAAAACTCCCTTTAGTTTGAAAAAATGGAATTTCCATCACAGGGTTACGTTCAAAATATAGGTGAATTTTCCAATCAATGCTTCTGCCAAAATGATAACCTCCAATGGTGGCAGTATTAATTTCGTCACCGGCTATCGGCTTAATTTGAAAGCTTGCAATGGCAAGCCAAGTATTTTCTTGCTGTTTTAAATCTTCGAGCCATTGGTTTAGTGCAACTTTATCACCCGATAAATATAATGCTTCGGCCTTTGTAGCCCAGCGTTTTAATTCTATACGTTCAGGCTCTGCAATTAGGCTCATGCCATCTTCTGTTTTAGACGTTACGACACTTAAGATGTAAAAGAAGGCTACTAAACCGGTGGCAACCACTAAGCAAGTGCGCCACAAAAATTGACGTTTCATTTAAAACAATAGCCTTTTCCATGTACTGTTTGTAAGCGTTCACCTAACCAGTTAGCCTCATTGAGCTTTCTGCGTACACGGCTTAAATGCATATCTAAACTGCGATCATAAGCTCCCAGTTTTTTATTTAAAACTGCTTGGTATAAATCTGCTTTGCTGACGGTTTTATTCGGTTGTGACATTAACTCCCATAGCAACTTAAACTGAATAGTAGTAAATTCAACATTCTGATTATTGACTGAAATTTTTTGTTTAGCAGAGTTAAGGGTTAAGCCATCAATAGAAATTTCGATTTGTTTATTTACTTGTGTATGAGCTTGGCTTCTTCTCAGTAATCCTTCAATTCTAAGTAATAGCTCTTGGCTATTAAACGGTTTAGCTATGTAGTCATCAGCACCGTGAGTTAACCCTATGATCCTTTCTTCTTCAGCGCCTTTTGCTGAAATCATAATTACGGGTTGTTGACTCGTTTCTCTTAGAGTTTTTAAAAGAGAAACACCGTCTAATTTAGGGAGCATTTTATCGAGTAAAATAAGTTGATGTTGCTGAGTTTGCGCCAATGCTAACCCGTTAATACCATCAAAACATTGTTCAACAAGGTACCCCGAACTTTTTAACAAATCACTCAGGTAATAATTTAATGTCGTGTCATCTTCGATCAATAGTATTTTTGTTATAAACACAGTTTTGACTTTTATATTTGTTAATGATAATTATTATCATTATATCAGTAGTGTTAAAATTAACAAAAAGAAATAGTTGAGAATTTAGGGCGTTGTTCTCAGCTCAATGACGCTTTAGATTTAGCTTTTTTAAGGCATTAAATCTATTTTTGGTAGCATATTAGTATTGATGACGCCTTATTAATAGACGATTTTGAAGTTTTACAATTAGTGCGGCTTTGCAAACAGGTTAAGTTAAATGATAGGTTCCCGTTGAATTAGCTACAAACAAGGTTTGGTGTAGGCGGCCAGCATATTCATCGGTCATGCCGGCGACATAATCGGCAATCACTCGATATGAATTTTCACCTTTATCTACTGCGTGTTGCCACCTTTTTGCACTATTACTAGGTAAAAGCCTTAACGGATCAGATGAAAGTGCTTCAAATAATTCCATCACAATCTGTTGTCCTCTATATTCAAGTCGTTGAATGCTTGTTTGTTTAATTACAAAATTATAAACAAAGTCTTTAAATATTTGCAGGACTTGCATGGTGGTGTTAGGCAAGGTGGCATTGTACCTTAATAGGGGGTCTTCAAAGTTTATCGCCGGGTCGTTCAAGTTTATGTCGGTGAGCTCAATGGCGGTAATCAAGTAATTGACTAAACCGCCTATGGCATCTTTTTGTAAATGATGTTGCTCACTAAATAATTTAGTGGTTAACGTTAGGCTGTACTGACGCAGCCAAGTATCATCAAGTTGGCTAAGTTTATCAATCACTTCCGTTTCAAAATCCTGTTGATTAACAACACCAGTGACAATGGCATCTTCAAGGTCGTGAATGCCATAAGCAATATCATCAGCAAGCTCCATAATTGAGCAATCAAGTGATTTAAATCGTGTTTTGCTATGGGCATTATCTCGGAGAATGATTGTTTGAAACAAAGTGCGATCAGCGGTGGTTAAAGGAGTGAGTAACCATTCGATAATATCCTTATCATCAAGGTATAAGCCTTTGGGTGGGTGCCATTCACTTGCTTTAAGTTGTCTAAAGTTATCAATGGGGGTGCTGTTAGTTGGGCGAGTCAGTTGCTCTAGTATCTGTGGATATTTCAACAGGCCTAACAAGGTTCTGCGGCTTAAGTTCATCCCGTGATGTTCACTAAAAGGCTCTAAACGCGTGACAATTCTAAAGGTTTGCCCGTTACCTTCAAAGCCGCCATGATCTCGCATCATATAATGCAATGCGATTTCACCACCATGACCAAAGGGAGGGTGTCCAATATCGTGTGCTAAACAAATGGCTTCAATTAAACTGTCAGAGTTTGGGAATAACGCTTGGCAAAGTTCTGGATATTTACACCTTAGTTGGGCAATGATTCCTGAGCCAATTTGAGCTGCTTCAAGTGAATGTGTTAAACGTGTACGGTAAAAATCACTTTGTCCACTCCCCATTACTTGGGTTTTAGATTGTAAGCGTCTAAAGGCGGCAGAATGTAAGATTCGCGCGCGATCACGCTGAAAAGGATCTCGATGATCGTGTTGTCTTTTCGATACTTTTTTCAACCGTCTTTCAAGCCACACTTCATGCATTTATGATAAATTCCTAATGAATAACCCTTGATAAATTGATAGTATAGTTATTGTTCGATAGTAGCAAATAGTCTTTATTTAATAGAAGGAACTTTCTTGAAAGTTTTAGTTAAAACAGTTGTTTTTGCTATCACATTTGTTCTCTTGGCATTTATACAAACAAAAGTGTTTGCAAAACAAGATAATACGATAGAAATGTTGGCGGGTATATCAAAACCGCCATTTATTGTTGCGGGTGAAGATAAAGGGATGCAGCTTGATATTATCGCAGCGGCCTTGGCAAAAAATAATAAAGTTGTTCAGTTTACTTATTTGCCATTGAGTCGTCACTTGGATGTGTTCCACAGTCGAGAATTTGATGGTATTACCACCTTAGGCGAAAATGAGAAAGAGTGGGGGTTATGTTTATCAAAGCCTTATATTATTTATCAAAACGTAGTGGTTACTCTGGTTAGTTCAAACTTAAATATTAACCAACTTTCTGATTTATCGAAACTAAAAGTAGCTGCTTTTCAAAACGCCACTCGATTTTTAGGCGAAAAATACAAGGCTGTATTTGAGCATTCGGTAGATTATGTTGAGTTAGCTGAGCAATCAAACCAATTAGAGTTGCTCTTGTCAGGTAAAGTTGATGCGCTGATCATCGATATTAATATTTTTAAATTTTTATTAGCAAATAAACGTAGAGAAAATCCCACCAGCCAAATTTATAATAAAGATTTTTTAACTTATTTCTTTTTTGAGCCTAAGGCCTATAAAGCGGGGTTTAAAAGTAAGCAACTTTGTCAGCAATTTGATCAAGGGATCAGTGCTATTATTGCTGATGGTAGCTATCAAAATATTATTGATAGCTACCTAGCGTTATAGCAAGGTGTGAATATTATTTTTTATTAGCGATAAAAATTGCACGTTGCGGCGCAGGATAACCTTCAATTGTTTTACTATGATCATTGGGGTCTAAAAAGTCTGATAATGACTCAGTATCAATCCAGTCGGTTTTACGTTGCTCTTCTAAGGCGGTTATATCGGTATTAACTACGCGAATATTGGTAAAACCACAACGTTCAAGCCAAGCACACATGGCTTTTGCGCTAGGTAAAAACCAAACATTACGCATTTTAGCATAACGTTCACCGGGCACTAATACGGTATTTTCATCACCATCAACAATTAAGGTTTCTAATACTAATTCCCCCCCTGGTGCTAGCTGTGCTTTTAATTGGTAGAGAAAGTCAATTGGTGAGCGTCGATGATATAAAACACCCATGGCAAACACAGTATCAAACGATGCTAATTCAGGTAACTGCTCAACACCTAAGGGTAATAAGTTAACCGTTTCATCTTGAATAAAATGTTGCACAGCGCTAAATTGCATTAAAAACAGTTGTGTAGGATCTATTCCTACCACAAATTTAGCCCCTGCACCGCGCATTCGCCATAAATGATAGCCACTACCGCAGCCAATATCTAATACATATCGACCGGATAAGTCACTGATGTGTTTTGCTAATCTATCCCATTTAAAATCGCTACGCCATTCGGTATCTATGTGTAAACCATGAATATGATATGGACCTTTACGCCATGGTTTGAATTTTTTTAGCAAGCTCTCTAAACGTTTATGTTCGCCTTCATTAAAATCAGCTTTTGTACCAACCGTAACGCTGTTGGTTAAGTCAATAGATGGTGAAGAGGCATGAGGGAGAGCCTCTAAGGTTTTTTGCCAATGTTTATAGTCACCATGTAAATTATTTTTGTGCCAGTGATCCAATTGTGCAGGCAGGGTATTTAACCAATGGCTTAAACGGTTTACGGCTATTTGTTGGTAAAACTTACTGAAATTATTCATAAAATTTCTATATTTAGGAGTTGAAAGCTTAGGTTGCTACTATTTTATGGCAATAAATGAAATAAAATTAAAACATTGAAACCAAGGCGAAACGTGGCTGAAGCCTGCACCGGTTAAGCGAGCAACATGTTGCTCTACCGTGTCAGTCAACATAACATTCTCTAATGCGGTACGTTTTTGTGCGACTTCTAATTCACTATAGCCATTAGCGCGTTTAAAATCATGATGTAAATCAGTTAAGTTTTCATCAATAACTCGGTCGCCATGAGATATTTTTTCAGAGATAACTAAAATACCACCAGAGTTGATACCGTTGGCGATGTCGCGAATTAAGGTTTGTCTATCAGCTTTATCAATAAACTGCAGAGTAAAGTTCAGCACAACCATTGATGCATTTTCAATTGTTACTTCTTGAATATTGGCTTCAACAATATCAACAGGAGTATCGCCCTTAAATGCGTTAATGTGCATTTTACAACGTTCAACCATAGCGGGTGAATTATCCACAGAAATAATTTGGCACTGTTTGGCAGTTATGCTTTTACGCATAGCCAAGGTTGCAGCGCCTAACGAACAACCCAAATCATATATTTTGGTGTTCGGCTTGACAAAGCGTTGGCTAAGACGACCAATAGTATCAATAATCGTATTATAACCAGGCACGGATCGTGAAATCATATCAGGGAAAACTTCCACCACCTGGGCGTCAAAAGCAAAATCTTTTACTTGAGCTTTTGGGTTTGAATAAATTAAATCAGTATCAGAGCTGTGCATAATAAATAATGCTTATTAGTGATTGTTTAGGTAAGTTTGCTTATTTTAACCGAAATTGCAGCAGATAAATAACTCTATTTTGTATAAATCGTGACTCTAAGCTAAATTTTAATCAATAAAAATAATCACACCCAGTTAGGGTGACTTTCATGGCTAATTCTATATAATAAGCCGCATTTCTTGCTAGCTAGCATTACCAGCTAGCACCAGTTTATAACTTATTTAAGTATCAAGGCAAAATACATGCGTAGTCTTTATTGTGGTGAGGTTAATGAATCTCATATTGGTCAAGAAGTCACTCTTTGTGGTTGGGTAAATCGTCGTCGTGATTTAGGTGCGGTGATCTTTTTGGATCTTCGTGATCGTGAAGGGCTAGTTCAAGTAGTTTATGATCCTGACTTACCCGAAGTGTTGGCAGTAGCTAATACCTTACGCAATGAATTTTGTGTGCAGTTAAAAGGTAAAGTGCGCGCTCGTCCTGAAGGTCAAGTTAACAAAGATATGAAAACTGGCGCGATTGAGGTACTAGGTTTAGAGCTGACAATCTTAAATAAATCAGCACCCTTGCCACTTGACTCTAATCAAGTGAACTCTGAAGAACAACGTTTAAAATATCGTTACCTTGATTTACGCCGTACAGAAATGACTGAACGCATGCGTTTTCGCGCTAAAGTTACATCAAAAGTACGTAGTTCATTAGAGTCATTAGGCTTTTTAGATATTGAAACACCTATGCTTACGGCAGCAACTCCCGAAGGCGCGCGTGATTATTTGGTGCCAAGTCGTACCCATAAAAATAAATTTTTTGCCTTACCACAGTCACCTCAGTTATTTAAACAGTTGTTGATGATGTCGGGCATGGATCGTTATTATCAAATTGTTAAATGTTTCCGTGATGAAGATTTACGTGCTGATAGACAACCTGAATTTACTCAAATTGATATTGAAACTTCTTTTATGTCAAGCGAACAGGTGATGGCCGTTACTGAAACCATGATCCGCGAGCTATTTAAAGAAATGCTTGATGTTGATTTGGGCGAGTTCCCACGCATGCCATTTTCTGAAGCTATGGCAAAATATGGCTCAGACAAACCTGATCTACGTAACCCGCTAGAATTGGTTGATGTTGCTGATTTATTAAAAGAGGTCGAGTTTAAAGTATTCTCTGGCCCTGCTAATGATGAAAATGGCCGTGTTGCGGTTATTTGTGCACCGGGCGGTGCAGCGGCTTATTCACGTAAAGGTTTAGATGAATTAACTAAATTTGTTGGTATTTATGGCGCCAAAGGCATGCCATGGTTAAAAGTTAATGACATTGATAAAGGTTTAGAAGGCTTACAATCACCTATCTTGAAGTTCTTGTCTGAAGATGTAGTCAATGCACTGTTAACACGTGTTAATGCTAAATCTGGTGATATTATTTTCTTTGGTAGCGATACTCAAACTGTAGTTACCGAAGCGTTAGGCGCACTGCGTTTAAAACTAGGTGAAGACTTAGATTTGCTTGAAGGTGACTGGAAACCATTGTGGGTTGTTGATTTCCCAATGTTTGAAGAAATTGATGGTCGTATGCATGCCTTGCATCATCCTTTCACTGCACCAACTAATTTAACCCCAGAGCAACTTGAAGCAAACCCTATTGGCGCATTATCTGATGCTTACGATATGGTGCTAAATGGTTGTGAATTAGGTGGTGGTTCAGTACGTATTCATGACCAAGCGATGCAATCTGCCGCGTTTAGAATTTTAGGTATTGGTGAAGAAGAGGCACAAGAGAAGTTTGGTTTCTTACTTGAAGCGCTACAATATGGTGCGCCACCACATGCAGGTTTAGCCTTTGGTTTAGACAGACTAGTGATGTTAATGACAGGGGCTAGTTCAATTCGTGAGGTGATGGCTTTCCCTAAAACCACAACGGCGGCTTGCCCATTAACAAATGCACCGGGTAATGCTAACCCTGATCAATTAACAGAACTAAGCATTTCGCCAATAGTTGACGACAAAGAGCAACAGGCCTAGATGCTAGTGAGCCATAGGATTAATAGTGAGAACATTAGCTTGTTAATCGCCACAATTTATTGGTTAGATTAATGGCTATTATTCTTGGTATTGATCCCGGCTCTCGTTTTACTGGCTATGGCGTTATTAGTCAGCAAGGTCGCAGCTTTACTTATCTTGGTAGTGGCTGCATTAAAGCGCTAAGCCAAGGTGACAATCTTGGCTCACGTTTGCAAACCATTTTTGCGGGCGTTTCTGAAATCATCTTACAATTCAAGCCGGATATGTTTGCTATTGAGCAAGTGTTTATGGCGAAAAACCCTGATTCTGCGCTAAAGCTAGGCCAAGCTCGCGGCGCAGCTATTGTTGCCGCGACCAATAATGATTTAGTCATTGCTGAGTACTCTGCACGTCAAATAAAGCAAGCGGTCGTGGGAAATGGCGGGGCAGATAAAACACAAGTTCAGCATATGGTTAAAACAATTCTCAAGTTACCGGGAACACCACAAGCGGATGCGGCTGATGCCTTAGCGGTTGCTCTCTGTCATGCCCATAGCCACCAAAGTCTAGCAAAACTTGTCGGCCAAGCACAAAAAACCGTGCGTGGCAGATTAAGATAGCTTGCAGGTTAACTAAAAACAGCGCTTTACTGTATAAATATCTAGTGGTATGCTTTTGCCATACTACTCATTATCTATAGGTTTATGTTGTGATCGGTCGTTTATCTGGCACCTTAGCTGAAAAATTTCCTCCTGAAATCCTGATTGAATGCGCTGGGGTTGGTTATGAAGTAACTATGCCAATGACCAGTATTTATGCACTGCCAGAGCTTAACGAGCAGGCAATCATCTATACCCATTTTGTGGTCAGAGAAGACGCACAACTGTTGTATGGCTTTGCCAACACTACCGAGCGTAAATTATTCCGCTTATTGATCAAAGTGAATGGCGTAGGGCCTAAATTAGCCTTAGCGGTTTTATCGGCCATGTCCGCTGATCAATTTGTTAGCTGTGTTGCACATGACGATGTCTCTGGTATTGTAAAAATTCCAGGAGTCGGGAAAAAAACAGCAGAGCGACTATTAATTGAAATGCGTGATCGATTAAAAGACTGGCAAATAACATCGACTACACCGGCAACCGACGCTATGCCGGTGCAGCTTAATGCCGAGCACACGTTTGTTAACACGGGGGAGGATCCTTTTCGAAATAGTAAAGGTGATGCAATTAACGCTCTTATTTCTCTGGGTTACAAGCAAGTGCAAGCTGATAAAGCCGTTAAACGAGTATTTAGTGAAGGCATGTCTAGTGAAGACCTTATTAGGCTTTCGTTAAAATCGATGTTGTAACAGTAAGTTCGGTAGTTCTCTATCAGGTGCTTACCAACAACCAATTACCAATAACAAAGTATCGATGACAAACTAGCGACAATAGAATTAACAAGAATTAATACATAGGAAAAGCAATGATCGAAGCAGATCGCTTAATTGAACCCGTAGCCACCATTGAAGATGAAGGTGTTGATCGCGCTATTCGTCCTAAAATGTTAGCGGATTATACCGGTCAAGCGCATGTTAAAGCGCAAATGGAAATATTTATTCCTGCAGCAATAAAGCGGGGCGAACCCCTTGATCATCTCCTTATTTTTGGACCACCAGGTTTAGGTAAAACCACACTAGCAAATATTGTTGCCAATGAAATGGGCGTGAATATTCGCACTACCTCTGGGCCTGTATTAGAAAAAGCCGGTGATTTAGCGGCACTGTTAACCAATCTTGAAGAAAATGATATTTTATTTATTGATGAAATACATAGACTAAGCCCAGTTGTTGAGGAGGTGCTCTACCCAGCGATGGAAGATTATCAACTCGACATTATGATTGGTGAAGGACCGGCTGCCCGCTCAATCAAATTAGATTTGCCGCCGTTTACTTTGATTGGCGCTACTACAAGAGCTGGTGCGTTAACATCACCCTTGAGGGATAGATTTGGTATTGTTCAGCGTTTAGAGTTTTATAATGTAGAAGATTTAACATCAATCGTGACGCGTTCAGCTCATTTTCTTAATCTTACTATTGATCAACAAGGGGCTTTTGAAGTGGCACGTCGCTCTCGAGGCACGCCTCGTATTGCGAATAGATTATTACGCCGGGTACGAGATTATGCTGATGTGAAAACGCATGGTTTAGTCAATCAAGCAACGGCCGCAGCTGCCCTTGATATGTTAGAAGTTGATAATGAAGGCTTTGATATCATGGATAGAAAGTTATTACATGCCATTATTGATAAATTTATGGGCGGACCTGTGGGCTTAGATAATGTCGCAGCAGCCATTGGTGAAGAGCGCGAAACCATAGAAGATGTTATTGAACCTTTTTTGATACAACAAGGTTTTTTGCAGCGCACCCCTCGGGGAAGAATTGCTACCGATAGAGCCTATCAACATTTTTCAATAACTCGACCTGAGCCTAAATAAAGTAAACCAAGCTTGAGTAGCAAGCTATTACCGTGTTTTGCGTTGTTGCCAGGCTTTAATGACACTAAAGCGCCACAGCGCTTGAATACCCACATATCCTATTATTGAGAACACTACGGCTAAAATCCCACAGCCCAATAAAAATGCAGGGCCTATGGTGGATAAACTATCAACCACCCATTGCCAGCTGGCTTCAAATAAAAATTCCTGGGCAGGCGCGCCAATTACCCAAGCACCGACTATGTAACAAGCGTAAAAAATAGCAGGCATGGTGAGTGGGTTGGTTAACCACACTAATGCGATTGAAAGTGGAAGATTAGAGTGAACTAAAATGGCGGTGCCAGCAGCTAACACCATTTGAAATGGTACGGGTATAAAAGCAAAAAATAAACCAACCGCAAATGCTTTAGCGACCGAGTGGCGATTCATGTGCCATAAATGTGGATTATGCAATAAACGGCCAAAAATTTTTAAGTGTTTATTCTCTTTAATGCTTTGATGATTTGGCATAAAGCGCTTAATTAGCTTTTTTGGCATATACTGTTACTACTTTAAGTTTGCTTTTCTACCCAATATCAATACAGGAAGTATTTAATTCACTATGGATTGGTGGCTAGCTAGTTTTTTTCTCGGTGCTATATTGTCACTATTTTTACCAATAGTGCCAGATCTTTTTGCGCTATTTTTACTTCTGTTACTCTCGATCAGTTTTTTTTATTATCGTTTGCACGCCACTAAGCCGTTACGTGCTAGTGCTGGACTATTATTAGGCGCAATTTGGATGCTGTTTAATGGCTACAGTTTTCAACACCTTTGGCAAGATAATAATATAAATGCAATAGCACTTTCAACTAAAGCACATTGGGTGCAAGGACAAGTACTTAGTCTACAGTTGCCACAGCAGCCTATTACGCTAGCAAATACCCATAAAGCCATAACGAGTAAAAAAATTGCAGACAAACGTTTACGATTTAACTTTAGGGTGACTCATATTAATCAACACCCCTTAAATAAAGCAGTAGATGTGCGCTTAAGTTGGAAAAATGCCACGCTATTTTTACAACAAGGGCAAATAGCCTACTTGAAAGCCAAAATTAAACCGGCGCATGGTTTAGCTAATATCGGCGGGTTTAATTATCAAACATGGCTTAATAGTAAGAGCATCAGCGCTACTGGTTATGTGCTCAATCATAAAAATAACAAGGTGGTTTCACCAACAAACACTTACCGACAACAACACTTTAATGACTACTCTAGCTTGTTAAGCCAGCATGGGGTAGCACATCCATTAACGCCATTATTATTAGCTTTGGGTTTTGGCTCTCGTACGGCATTGAATCAAGATTTATGGCAGGTATTACAAGCCACAGGTACAGGACATCTTATTGCCATTTCTGGCTTACACATCGGTCTTGTAGCAACGGGGAGCTATGTTTTATTTATGCTGTTTGTACGTTTGTTGCCTTTGTCTATGTTTGCTAAGAGTGGGGCGCTGCAACGTTTTAATGTGCGTTATATGGCAATTGCTTTAAGCTTGTTGGTTGCTGTTAGTTATGGTTATTTGGCGGGTTTTTCACTGCCGACAATTCGTGCTTTGGTGATGGTAAGCCTGTATTCGGCGATGCGATTAATGGCAATAAAATTGTCAATGATGCGTTGGTTGTTGTTAACTTTATGTGTATTAACGTTAACAACACCATTTAGTTTATTCACCGCAAGTTTTTGGTTATCGGTTTATGCGGTTATCATTATTTTTGTTACCCTGTGGCGCTTTAAAAGTGTACTTGCAAGTGGGCCTACATTTTGGCGTTTTTTAAAGGGCTTGGTGATTATACAGTTAAGCTTAACACTGATGTTATTACCGATAAGTGCAGTATTTTTTCAGCAAATCTCCGTGGTGGCTTTATTGGCAAATATCATTGCTGTGCCGTGGATGAGTTTTGTTAGCATTCCATCATGTTTGTTGTCTGTATTGTTATTACCTATATCAGATACGTTATCACAACTACTGGTAGAATTTTGCTTAGTGTCTTTGCAATGGCTTTGGTCTTATTTGGTTTTTTTGTCTGAACAATCTTGGGCGATTATAGCGTTATCAAGTGGGCAAATTCAGCTGTTAGTGATAACAGGTTTGCTCGGTGGCGTTTGGCTATTTCTTCAACCCAGATTACACATTATCTCCTTTTGTTATAAGCATAATAGGCTTATAACACTCTGTTGTAGTGCCATAGTATTGTTGACGACCATGGGGTATAGCGAAAAAACGGATTATAGCGAACAAACGGATAAGGTGAACCTAGCCAATACTAGTGATAAAAACTGGCAATTGATTGCATTTGATGTTGGTCAAGGCTTATCTGTACTGATACAAAAACACAATAAAGCCATTTTATATGATACTGGTGCAGCATACCCCAGTGGCTTTAATATGATAGATGCGGTTGTGTTGCCTTATTTACAACATGCAGGCATAGAAACGCTAGATAAGGTGATCATTAGTCATAGCGATAATGATCATGCTGGCGGATTAAATATTTTGCAGCAATCAATATCAATCAACAGCCTTATTTATAACAATGAATCAGTTAATGATAGTGCTGTGATGTCAGTGAATGCTTGTATGCAAGGAAAAAGCTTTGAGTGGCAGGGGCTAACATTCACTATGCTGTGGCCAGAGAAAAACGTAGCAAAAGAAAATGATGATTCCTGTGTGATATTAATCTCAGACGGTATGCATCAGGTGTTATTAACCGGAGATATTTCACAGCAAGTTGAGGCTAAACTACTGCAACTTTATCCTCATTTACACGCTGATATTTTGCTAGTGCCACACCATGGCTCTAAAACGTCATCCAGTGATACGTTTGTTGCGCAAATTAAACCAAAAATTGCCATTGTTAGCGCTGGTTTTTTAAATCGCTGGCAAATGCCTGTTACCGAGGTAGTAGAGCGCTATAAAAAACATCAAGTTGAATTAGTTAACAGTGCTGTATCAGGTCAGCTGATTGTTAATTTTTCACAAAAAGGACTTGCTTTGCAAAGCTACCATGATGATTTATGGCCATTCTGGTTTGCAAATACTTATTGATAAAGATATTTAGTTGGTTGTTTAGCTAAATCACGTTAAAATCAGGGCATTGTAATAACATCATTATGTAATGAGTCAACTTCTTCATGACCGAATCTTTAACAGCCACCACCTGGCAAAACTTCAAACGTTTGATGCGTTATGCTAAACCTTATAAATTAGGTTTTGTTGGTGCTATTGTTGGTATGTTGGGCTATGCGGCCATTGATGTCTATTTTTTATCTAAGCTGCAACCTTTAATTGATGAAGGATTAGGTGGGGCAAATCCAACGTTTATGCAATGGGCGCCGCTGTTTATTGTGGTGGCCTTTTTATTTCGCGGGATTTTTCATTTTGTTGGTAATTATTGCTTGGCTTGGGTTGGTAACCATGTGGTTACCGATATAAAACAACGACTTTTTGAACACATTATGGGAATGCCAGTGGCATTTCATGATAAAGAATCAACTGGCGGGTTAATTTCTAAACTCACCTATGATACCGAGCAAGTACTTAATTCAGTGAGCAAATCAATTTTGGTTATTGTCCAGCAAGGTGCCCTTGTGATTGGCTTGGTTGGCTTAATGTTTTATATCAGCTGGCAGTTGTCGGTGATTTTTGTACTGATCACGCCATTTATTGCCATTATTGTTAATTTAGTTTCAAAACGTTTTCGTAAAGTTAGTCAAAGTATTCAAGGGGCTATGGGCGAGGTAACTACTGCGGCAGAGCAAACCTTTAATGGCCATAAAGTGGTGTTAACCTTTGGTGGTCAAGAAAAAGAATTTTCGCGCTTTGAAGCCATCAATAAGCACAATCGCCAGCAACGCATGAAGTTGGTAGCTACTAAGGCAGGCAGTGTACCTGTTATTCAAATTATTGCCTCGTTTGCGTTAGCGTTTGTATTTTATGCTGTTAATACCGAAAGCCTAAGAGAAAGTATTTCAGCTGGCAGCTTTGTCAGTGTGATTACTTACATGACAATGTTGTTAAGACCGTTAAAAATGCTCACCAATGTCAATAGTGAATTCCAAAAGGGAATGGCCGCTTGCGTCAGTATTTTTGCGGTATTAGATCAAGACAAAGAAAAGGATACCGGCAGCAAACACTTGAGCAAAGCACGTGGTAAAATTGCCTTTAAGGGCGTAAATTTTGCCTATGATTATCCTATTTCAACAGAGGGTGCCAATGAGCAAAACTGGGTACTAAATGATGTGTCTTTTGAGTTAAAACCCGGTGAAACGCTGGCCTTAGTTGGGCGCTCTGGCAGTGGTAAATCAACCGCAAGTGCTTTATTGCTTAGATTTTATGATGCCAGTGAAGGTGAAGTGTTAATTGATGATGTTAATATTGAACAGTATCACTTAAAAGACTTACGTCAGCAGTTTGCTTATGTGTCGCAGCAAGTGGTGCTGTTTAATGATACCTTAGCGAATAATATTGCCTATTCTAAACCTGAAGCAACAATGGATGAAATTATCGAGGCGGCTAAAAATGCCCATGTAATGGAATTTGCCCAAAGCTTGCCAGAAGGTCTAGATACTAATATTGGTGAAAATGGTGCAATGCTTTCTGGCGGCCAACGACAGCGGGTTGCCATTGCTAGAGCACTATTGTGTGATGCCCCTTTTCTTATTTTGGATGAAGCTACCAGTGCGTTAGATACTGAATCTGAACGCCATATTCAAGATGCCCTGCAATTATTACAGCAAAATCGTACTTCTATTGTAATTGCGCATCGATTATCAACGATTGAAAGTGCGGATAAAATTATCGTGATGGATCAAGGTAAAATTGTTGAACAAGGTACCCACCAATCATTGCTTGAGCAAAAAGGCACGTATGCGCAATTACATAGTTTTCAATTTGAGTCTTAAGTTGTCTGATACGCAACCAAAAACGCCATGGAGACAATGTGCGCTTAATTGAAAAAGTGTGGTTTAAACAACATCGGGCAAAATATTGGCTAGTACCCTTATTACTGCCATTGTCGGGTGTGTTTTATTTACTTAGTGCAACGCGCAGGCTTGCATATAAGTTAGGTTTGTTTAAGTCGATTCAAGTCTCCAAGCCGGTTATTGTGGTAGGTAATATAGGTATTGGTGGTAATGGCAAAACCCCCATAGTTGTCGATTTAGTGCAACGATGTAAAGCTCTCGGCTTTAACCCCGGGGTTATTTCACGCGGTTATGGTGCGCACGCAAAAAGCTACCCTTATATGCTTGATAAATACAGTACCAGTTTAGAAGCAGGGGATGAGCCTTTATTAATTTATCAACGCTGTCAGGTGCCTGTTGCGATAGGGGCTGATCGTATTGCTAATGCGCAATGCTTAATTAAGCAAGGCTGTGATATTATTATTAGCGATGATGGCTTGCAGCATTATCGTTTACATCGTGATATTGAGCTAGTAGTTGTTGATGGTAACCGGCTTTTTGGTAATGGCTTGTTGCTTCCTGCGGGTCCTTTACGTGAAGGTGTTTGGCGATTACCACAAGCCGATTTGGTTGTTTTTAACGGAGGTCAACCTGAAAAACTTAATCAGCTAAACCCAAGTGCTTTGTTAATGACTTTAGCAGCCGTTGAGGTTATTCAGATTCACACCGGTAAGCGAGTTTTACTCGCTGATTTTCTCACAGCACAGCCAACCGTTAATGCGCTTGCTGGTATTGGAGATCCGCAGCGGTTTTTCGATACGCTACACACGCTTGGTTTTACTTTGTCACAGCAGCAAGGTTTTATTGATCATAAAGATTTCGCTCTTGATGATTTTAATCAATTTAAAACCGATTTACCGCTATTAATGACAGAGAAAGATGCGGTAAAATGCCAAGCATTCGCATGCGAACACTGGTGGTATTTACCCGTAAGTGCTCATTTTGGTAAGCAAGATGCAAAAACATTACAGGCAATGTTAAAAGCACTGGCAAAGTGAATAAATCATGTAGGACGGAATTTACCCTGACAAAAATGGGCAATGAATTATCCCGACAAAATGAATAACCAAGGTAGGTTGGAATTTAGGAGAATGTGCGTCCTGCATTCTCTAATAAGCTACATCCATGTAGCGTATTCCGACAAAAACGGGCAATTAATTACCCCCTACAAAGAGCAAACCATGTAGGACGGAATTTACCCTGACAAAAACGGGCAATGAATTATCCCGACAAAATGAGACACCAAGGTAGGGCGGAATTTATTCCGACAAAAAACGGGCAATGAATTACCCCGACAAATTAACTAAAGAAAGATAGAGAATAAATTATGGCTTTTGATATAAAACTGATGGAAATACTAGCGTGCCCTGTGTGTAAAGGTAAACTTGATTATAACAAAGCGCAACAAGAGCTTATTTGTAAGTTTGACAACTTAGCTTATGCAATTGATAGTGATATTCCAGTGTTGTTAGAAAACGAAGCGCGTCATATTTCTGTTGATGACCCTGCAACATCTAATATACAGGAAGGTTAATTATGACGGTTGCCACAGATACCCCTAGAGCAGATTCAGCTGAGTTTATTGTTGTTATTCCTGCTCGGTTTCAATCATCTCGGTTACCTGGGAAGGTGTTGGCTGATATTGGTGGCAAACCCATGATCCAGTGGGTGGTAGAAAAGGCGCAATTAAGTGGTGCCAGAAAAGTTATCGTAGCAACAGATAATGATGACGTTGAACAAGTAGTCCAAAGTTTTGGTGGTGAGGTCTGCAAAACACGTAGTGATCACCAATCAGGCACAGAGCGTTTAGCTGAGGTGATGGAGCAATATCAATTTAGCGACAATGAAATTATTGTGAATGTTCAAGGTGATGAGCCTTTTATCCCACCGGAAAATATTGCCCAAGTGGCTGATAATTTAGCCAATCAACAATCATCTCATGTGAATAAAGTGTCACGCATGTCCACGCTGGCAATCAACATTGGCTCAGCTGAAGAAGCATTTAACCCTAATGCAGTGAAAGTCATTACCGATAAAGACGGTTATGCCCTGTATTTTAGTCGAGCCACTATTCCTTATGACAGAGAAAGGTTTTTAGGCAAAGATAGCATCGAAACCATAGGCGATTTTTATTTACGCCACGTTGGCATTTATGCCTATCGAGCGGGCTTTATTAAGGACTATGTTAATTGGCCAACGAGTCAAGTAGAGCAAATTGAAGCACTTGAGCAATTAAGAGTGCTCTATCAAGGTGAACAAATTCATGTGGCAGTAGCCAAATCAAATGTGCCAGTTGAAGGGGTTGATACACCCGAAGATCTTGAAAAAGCAAGACAATATGCGGCCAAGCTCAACGAATAGAACCTCAAGAAAGAACGTGCACTTACTCGGTGTTAGCTAGTGCATCTTTGGTCGATTGTAAAAAGTTAGCACTGTATTCTACTAAGCTGTGTACTGTGCTTGGTAGTTGATCTATATCGATAGCATCAATTAAGTTTTTCACTTCTAAACCAAGCTCGGTATCACCTTCAATTTTCAATCTACGCTGAAAAAACAAGGTGTCTGGGTCTTGCTTGCGCCCAGCAATTAATACTAAATCGTCGCCTGTGGCACTAAAACTAACATCTTCATGCTGATTGTTGGTCGCCATTTCTGCTTGTGAGGCCATAATCAGCTGGTCTTCGTCAAAACTTAACCACCACGTTAGTCCTAAGTCAGTAATTGCAATTTTCAGCCATTTGTCTTGCAAAAATTCAAAATCACCGTCTTCAAGCGCTTCTCTAAACACTGAAGTTAACGCGGGAAGTAACACTGCTTTTTGTGCTTTAAAAGGTAATAAACGCAAACTGGGGCGTAATATTTTTGGCATGGTTTCAATCATGCGAGCACGCCAATGTAATGGTAGCTTTTCCATTGACGTCATTTTAATAGCAGTACGAGGCAGTGAGGGTAAATTTAGCACGATATTGGCCCATCTATATAAGAATAGGCGATAGTTTAACAGCCAATAGTAAAACTTTGCTGAACTAGATCAAATTTTCTTTAATACATATCAATAAACTTTTACGGAGAAAGCTCTAGACTATTGGCCAAGTTTATTATGTCGTACAATTTGGAGTTTTTTGTGGAGCTATTATGCCCAGCGGGGAATTTACCCGCCTTGAAAACCGCTATAGATAATGGTGCCGATGCCGTGTATATCGGCTTAAAAGATGATACTAATGCCCGCCATTTTGCCGGACTAAATTTTAATGATGGTAAATTAGCGAAGGGGGCCGATTATGTCCACGAACGGGGAAAGAAATTACACGTAGCAATTAATACGTTTGCCCATGCCAGCGGCGAAGAACGTTGGCAAAAAGCGGTAGACAATGCCGTAGCTATTGGCACTGACGCATTAATTATTTCTGATTTAGGGGTGCTTGATTATGCGGCTAATAAATACCCTGATGTTGAGCGTCATGTATCAGTGCAGGCTTCTACCACTAACCTTGAGGCCATTAAATTTTTCAAAGATAATTTTGACGTCGATCGTGTGGTGTTGCCGCGAGTATTATCGGTACAGCAAGTAAGGCAATTAGCTAAATCAAGCCCAGTACCATTAGAAGTTTTTGCTTTTGGTAGCCTTTGTATTATGGCTGAAGGTCGCTGTTATTTATCATCCTATATGACGGGTGAGTCACCTAATACTATGGGTGCGTGTTCTCCGGCAAAGTATGTACGCTGGCAAGAAACAGAGCAAGGCTTAGAGTCACGTTTGAATAACGTGCTAATCGATCGATATCAACCGGATGAAAATGCGGGTTACCCTACCTTATGTAAAGGTCGCTTTGATGTTGATGGTGATGTTTATCATGCCTTAGAGGAGCCTACCAGCCTAAATACCCTAGAGTTGATTCCTGATTTAATTGCTATGGGTATTGTTTCAGTAAAAATTGAAGGACGTCAACGTAGCCCTGCTTATGTTGAACAAGTTGCAAAAACGTGGCGCATGGCATTAGACAGATACCAACAATCACCAGACAATTTTCAAGTGGAAGGTAGTTGGATGCAAACCTTGGCAAACCTGTCGGAAGGCTCGCAAACAACCTTAGGTGCATATCACAGAAAGTGGCAGTAATTGGTATGCATTTTGTGCTGTATTGCCCCGTTTATTGATTAGAAGTGCTCATTAACTCTTCGGGAAAGCATGTGAACACTTAAACGGTGGCGTGAATGGTGAAATACCAGATGTACACAGTAACGACTAACGTCAACCAGGTGCTTCTTTCACTCAATGTAACCGTACAACTTAAAACTGACAATCTATACAATAATTGATAGTTAAAGATTTAGGAAAAATTATGAAATTCTCTCTTGGCCCTAATATGTTTTTTTGGCCGAAAAATGACGTTGAACAGTTTTACAATCAAGCAAAAGAGTCTAGTGCAGATATTATTTATTTGGGTGAAACGGTTTGTTCTAAGCGCCGTGAGTTAAAAGCGAAAGACTGGTTAGCGTTAGGTCGTGAATTAGCCAATGACACAGATAAAGAAATTGTTATTTCAACCATGACCTTATTAGAGTCGCCAGCTGAAATCATCACTATGAAAAAACTGTGTGAAAACGGTGACTTACTCATTGAAGCCAATGACTTAAGTGCTGTGCAAATTATGCACGATTTAAAAATGCCGTTTGTCGCAGGCCCGGCGATTAACTGCTATAACTTATCAACGATAAAAGTGCTCCTTAAGCAAGGAATGACGCGTTGGTTAATGCCTGTTGAGCTTTCAGGTGATTGGTTAAACACTATTTTGACTCAAGCTGTTGATGAAAATATTCGAGATAAGTTTGAATGCGAAGTGTTTTCATGGGGATATTTACCATTAGCATACTCTGCTCGTTGCTTTACTGCGCGCTCTGAGGATAGACCTAAAGATGATTGTCAATATTGCTGTATTAACTATCCACAAGGTCGAAAAATGAACTCTCGTGAAGGCGAACAAGTTTTTGTGCTAAATGGCATTCAAACTATGTCCGCTTACCAGTATAATCTCATTAACGAAGTTAATCAGCTAAAAGAGATGGGTGTCGATATTGTTCGTATCAGCAGTGATAATGAACAAGCCTTTGGTCAACTTGACAAATTTAAACAACAATTAGTGTCACCTGTGAAATACCCGTTAGATCAAGAACACGAATGTAACGGTTTCTGGCACAAAATTGCTGGTATGTCAGTTGCTTAAACGCTGCCTGTAACAGCTGAACAATATTAAGCGCTTAAAAGAGAACCTTATGTATACCTTAAATTTAAACCAAATGAGCCAGAATGAGTTTTTAACAAAATACTGGCAAAAAAAGCCGGTAGTGATCCGCCAAGGTTTTAAAAACTTTGTAGACCCTATCGAACCCGATGAGTTTGCGGGTATTGCCATGGAAGAAAACGTGCAGTCGCGCTTGGTTTATAAAAAAGACGGTCAATGGCAAGCTGAATTTGGCCCATTTGAACGTTATGAACACTTAGGTGAACGTGATTGGTCTTTGGTGATACAAGCGCTTGATAATTTTTCAGAAGAAGCCGCAGCACTTATTGAACCGTTTCGATTTTTACCACACTGGCGCTTAGATGATTTAATGACAAGCTTTGCTACTCCAGGCGGAGGCGTAGGGCCTCATATTGATAATTATGATGTGTTTATTTGCCAAGGCTCAGGAAAACGCCATTGGCGCGTGGGTGATAGAGGGCAGCATGCAGAATTGATTGCCCATGAAGCCTTATTACATGTAGAGCCATTTGACGCCATTATTGATGCTGAACTTGAAACAGGCGATATTTTATATATACCACCGGGTTTCCCGCATGAAGGTGTAGCGCTTGAGCCATCTATGAGCTTTTCTGTTGGTTTTCGGGCTAATTCAGCTATTAGTTTGTTAAGTGGTTTTGCGGATCATTTAATTGATAATGAGTTAGGCGGACAGTTACTTGAAGATCCCCACAGACAAGCAATCGCTAATAGTGGTGAAATTAGTCATCAAGACTATCAAAGCATAAAAGCCCAGTTGCAAAACTTACTTGATGACGACAACACCTTCAAACACTTCGTCGGAAACTTCTTAACCAGTGCTAAGCATGAGTTAGATTTAATGCCCAGTGATGAACCTTTTGAGCGAGATGAAGTGAGTGAGTTACTTGCTATACATGCCATTAAACGTTTAGGTGGGCTAAGAGCATTCTACTTTGATGATACGATTGATGAGGGCATTTGCTATATCAATGGCGAACAGCTGATGTTTGCTAAAGAAATAGCTCCAGTTGTTAAATTATTATGCAATCAGCTTGTTATTATGCCGAATGATTTAGCACCTTGGCGTGACAATGAACAATTCCTCGATCTTATGATCAAATTATTGGATCAAGGCTTTTGGTTTTGGACTGAGGCATAAGAGGCATAATAGTTAATCTGCTTCATATATACCCAAACGAGCACCTTGAGGTGGCTTAGGTATATGTCTGAAAATTGTTCTGATAAGGAAAAACATGCGTTTAGATAAATTTATCTGTAAAAGCACTGAACTAACGCGAAACGAAGCTAAAAAACTCCTTAAAAGTGGTGATGTTCGTGTTAACGGTGAAGTTGCTAAAAACGCAGCAATGCAGGTACATGAGAATAATACGATTACCGTTGATGGCCAAGCCTTAACACCAAGAACGTCACGGTATTTTATGCTTCATAAAATGGTCGACTCTATTTGCTCTAATGTTGATGAAGTGTATCCGTCGGTTTTACATTTTCTCGACGTTGACAAAGCGTTTGATTTGCATATTGCTGGCAGGCTTGATGCTGATACTACAGGCTTAGTGTTAATTACAGATGATGGCCGGTGGTCACATAATGTGATATCACCGAAAAAAGACTGCAGTAAAACTTATCGAGTATGGCTGAGAAATGCCATTAATGATGATAAAGCGGATGAGTTAATTGCGCAATTTAAGCAAGGTCTGCAATTGCAAGGAGAGAGTTCATTAACTCGTCCTGCCATCTTAGAAAAAGTGACTGATGACCAAGTTTTGCTAACCATTACTGAGGGCAAATATCACCAAGTAAAACGAATGTTCGCTGCAGTAGGCAATAAAGTGGTTGGCTTACACCGTGAACAAATTGGTGGTATTGAACTTGGCGACTTAGCTCCCGGACAATGGCGCAGTTTAACCGAACAAGAAGTCGCTTTGTTTGACCCTACCCCTAATAAATAAAGGATAGGGTGCGCTTGTCGCAACTTAGTCCTTTATTTATTGTGCAAGCCCGTTGTTGATCTGTACCCTTTATACAGTTAAAAACCAGTTTGGTTCAGGCTTATATCATTTGTATGAAAATGGATTTAACCACTTTTTACTCGTTAATCAGTTGAGGGCTTTAATGTTAAGCTATTGATGGAATAAGATATTTATCGTACTGTAGATTTTTATAAATTTATGAAAGAAGGGTAATCTTCGTGGGAAAACATGAAGTGTATCCTGCTTTAAGTGTTGAAAAGAGTATCGAGGCTCAAATGAAATTTTGGTTAATCATAATTGTTATTATGTATTTTACATGGACTTCTATCGATTTACGTTCAGGTAGCTCATTTGAAAGTGTCTTAGCTCCTTTAATATTTGGTTTTTCTGCATTCATTGCAGCGTTTAGGATTTTTTATCAATTAGGTCTGTTTGGTGGTGGAAGTTCAAGCAGCAGTAGTGGCTCAGGTGGTTTTTTTGGTGGCAGTGACGGTGGGGGATCTGGCGGCGATTGTGGTGGAGAGTAATCAGCAAAAATTGAAAAAGTGACAAAGCCACCCATGATAACTCTTGTAGCTGAATTCTAGGAGAGTGTCTGCCGTCACGTTAGGGAAATATACTATGGCTGCTATGGCAGGCCTGATTAAATTGATTATTGTTCAGTTTGAAGGATGCTGCTTATTATTAAAAATAATATATCGCTTGATCCAATAAATGTATGTTTGAATAGTTCTTTTGGCAAATCTATGTGTGATCATAAATTCGTAGATGCTATTTAAAAATAAAGATTGAGGCATAGTAAAAAAAGACTTGAGTGCTGTGTTTGTGTACAGTATACCAGAAAATAAAAATGTGTCTTTGATAGACGGAATAATTCCGTAATGCACGCAAAGCTTAAATAGTTTATATATTGTAAAAGCTTTTGATATTTAATACGAAACAGGATGTTTTAATAAAAATCATGATAGACGGAAAATATCCGTGTTTAAACACGGAATTATTCTCTCTATTAAGCTGTTATGTCACTTTGAAGTATGCTCAAATCTATACTCAGAATTTATTGTTGGTTAAAAAACAAACTGGTGCTACTGTAGTTTGTGTGTATAAAACACGCCTTTCAGAAAAGTTGCTAAACTAATAATCAACTCTGTTTGGTGATATTTAAAATAATTAAAAAGGAAATTATTATGAAAAATTTGATCTTATTGATTGCTGCTGTGTTTGTTTTTCAAGGGTGTGCCGTTGGTGGAAAAGGTGGAAGA
Organism: Colwellia sp. KU-HH00111; assembly: GCF_040362745.1. Taxonomy (NCBI): domain Bacteria; kingdom Pseudomonadati; phylum Pseudomonadota; class Gammaproteobacteria; order Alteromonadales; family Colwelliaceae; genus Colwellia; species Colwellia sp. KU-HH00111. The sequence continues at coordinate 193,372 of NZ_BAABWO010000007.1, forward strand.
GATGGTGGTGACGCTTCTGTTGAAGTAGGGGATGTAAAACCGGATATAGATACATGTGTTGGAACAACTGTCGAATGTAATAAGGACAGCAAGGACAATTAGGAGAAAGGAAATGAAATTTATTACTATATTTATAATTGTATTAATTTTGTCTGGTTGTTCTGTTGGTGGGAATTCTAGAAATGGTGATGGTGGGAATGCGAGTACATCAATTCCTATTACTGTCCAAAAAGTTGATTACGGTCAAATCTGTTATTCCCAAGCCGGCGGCTGCCCAATGTATCAACCACTTGTAGTGGGTTCACTGTGTTACTGTCAAACACCATATGGAAATGCACCTGGTAAAGTGGGACAGTGACATAACACATATGAGCCTATCTCCCGTCAATAGACAATAGTGTTCTTTTAGCTGCCGCTAGGCAGCTAGTTGTTTTCAATCAGTAAATTCGTCTTCTTCGTTATGTCAGCTAGCCATTAAACACCCGTTTACGGCAAACACATATTGAGGCTCTCTTGTTGTGATCTCATCACTGCCTGCTTTCATTATCACTTTTGGAAGCAGGGGCACTAGACATTCATCGGTTAACCTTTTGCTGGCACTATTCAAGTATCATGACTACTTATTGCTAAACAGGTTTCAGTTAGTTTCATAAATTAAATAAGCCACCCATAATTACTTTCAGCAAAAACTAACCGTTAACCGGCAATTCTTTTATTATAAATATTAACGCGATGATGAGAAAAGTGGCTTAGTGAGCTGCTTTATTCCCCTTGACCAAGCTTTCTCTGACGTTAAGGTGAATTCTAGATGAGTGTCTGCCGTCACGCTTGGGAAACGTTGTTTTTTGATGTGTTGTCTTTTTGTTTTTTGTTTGTTTGTTTTTATCGCTAACTAGAATTAGGCACTGTTCAAACAGGCTTGAGCATTTGCAATGCCATGGGTGCGCTTTAAGCCAACATGTTCGCTAAATTCACTTAAGTGCGCTGCGGTTCCTACAGCGCCAGTGAAAATAGATTCAAATTGTGTGGTGAGTTTTAACCAACTGTCATCACTAATATGTAGTCTTGTGAGTATATTGCCTGCATTAGGGTTAATAGCACCACGTTTATCACTGCGTATTACTTTTCCTGTTTCATCTACTAGGGTTAAATAGTCTTTTAAACTAAAGGTAATACCCTGAGTTTTGTCTTGGTGTTCGTTACCAGTAAAAGGGCGTAATTGTTTAGGTTGTTTACCGTTAATGGCCGCTTTGATGCGTAATTGAATACTGGTGAAACTTGATTGCTCGGGTGTAGGCGCAATAGTTGCTCGTACGGGGTTTAAATCAACATAAGCCATACAAGATAATAAGGCGCCTTCATCAAGCAGGGCTTGAGATTTAAAACGACCTTCCCAAAAGTGCCCTGTACATTTATCTTCTTTATTGGCTTGTCTGGCAATAGGCTCATTTAAACTACGCATAAACCAGCTGATATCAATTAAACGTTGTTTGTATATTTGTGTAGTTGCTTCTACCATCGCTAGCTGATATTTATCAAGGGGTTGGTTGTTTTGGTATTGCCGTGTGAGGTGAGTGCCTTTAAATAAGCGATGCCAGCGCTGTAGCACATCCAAGACTGACCAACGTTTTACTTGCTCGCTATCCACATGCAGTACCAAATGCAGGTGATTATGCATAATAGCATGGGCACAAATATCAATAGCAAAGACTTGCGTGAGTTGAAACAGGCGTTTTTCAATCCAACTACGTCGGTGTTCAAAGCTGATGCCGGTTGTTGTATCTACACCGCATAAGAAGGCTTTGCGCACGGTGCGGCTGCAAATATGATAATACTGGGTATCGAGTAAACAAATTTGTTGTGAGCGGGGTTCAGGCATCATAGCGTCCATACTTGATTGAGGTACATAAAGTGTAGTTTATGTTGGGGAAGTTGCAAAAGTTATTATGGGTGGCCTGATAAGTTGGCCCTAGTTTGGCATACTGGCGGGATCGGTCAATAGTTAAAAAAGATCCTTCGAAAATAATTAGCCTTGGTGAATAGTTACATTAATACTAAATTATCTCCCTAAATCAGCAATAATTCATATCCCCTCAAGGTAAAAAATAAAATCACCAAAAACGTAAACGTTTTTGATTGTTAAAAGAAAATAATCCAGTTAAAGTGATTTTATTAAAAAACAATTAAAAAACGAGTTATTCTACAGGTCGTTAGGTGAATCAAGGAGTGTTCAAAAATGGATATCTTTCAAACCAATGTAAATATTCCTGAGAAGCAACCTTATGAAGGTAATGCGACTCAGAAGCAAAAGCAAAAATTGTGGGAACTTGGCTTCAGAGAACAAAATATTATCGATGATCTTGGTAAGGCTCAAGCCAGTAACTTGATTGATCAAGTGATTATATTGCAAGAAAAATATCAAGTACTGTCATTTCACAAGAAGAAACTTAAGTTATGGTTACCTGTTTTAATATTATCAATTCTGCTCCCTATTTTTGCTGCCAATGAGGCATTATTCGCAATGTGTTTAATTTTATTAGTAGGTTCAGGTTACAGCACTTTAAAACATGGTTTAAAATTTACTAAAGCAAAATTCACCTAATAAATAAAGGATAGGTTGCGCTTGCCGCAACTTAATCCTGTTGTTGAAAATCAATAAAACTGAAGTGAATTTTTTTGTTTAAGGTATGTTTAGCGGTAGTTTTCAGGCTTAGCCTATTTTTTATTTACTTCATTAAATTTAGCTAATTGCTCTTCAGTAGCAGGCAGTTGATGTTTTTCTTTCCATTCACTGTATGGTATGCCGTATATTTGCTCTCTGGCAGTGTCAATATCAACACTGACACCTAGTTTTTCTGCCTCGGCGACGGTCCATTTACTAAAGCAGTTACGACAAAAGCCAGCAAGGTTCATGAGTTCGATGTTTTGTACATCTTTTCGATTGTCTAAATGCGCTAATAAACGGCGAAATACGGCGGCTTGAATTTCAATTTCTTTATTCATAATTATCTTCTTTGTTGTGCTATTGTTGGTTGTTAATATGGTTGCAATCACCTGTCAGTATTTGAATTATTTCCCGTCCATTAAAGGCTTATTTAATGGCTTGGCTAACGGCTTCATCGGCTGGTTTACTTGGGTCGAAACGCCTTATTTGTACAATCATGCCGATATAAGGATGATCAAAATAATGGATTTCACCCGTGATTACACGTCTATTTTGATTGAAATTAATTAGTTTTCTTGATGACTGTTTTAGTTGCTCAGTCACTTGGTTAACGGGTGCTTGATTAAATATATTAAAGTCAGCGGTAATATAAAGGTAATGATCTAAGTGAACCTTAAAGAAACCATCTAAATACCAAGGTTGTAATGGTTTTTTGGGTGGTTCTGCAAACGCTAAGGTGTTTTCTTCATGGGGCAGCGTAGCCGCTTGTGGTGTAATAAGATCATCAATGGTTTGGTTGTCAATTTTTTCAATAATAGCAGCAAGGGCATCATCAGGTATAGACGCGTTATCTTGTTGAGTTAGGTATTGTGTTTTAGATAAAAGCTTATTGATAACTATTTGTTTATCATTGCTTTGTACTTGTGATGCTTGAACATTAGCCTCAATCGATAGATTATCATTGCTTGTCAGCTTGCTGAGATCGCCATCATGGTTATTTGCTAACGCCAAAGTGTGGGGCACCTGTGTTTGTTCAAGATCTTTTTGGTAAGTAGCCAAAGCTTGTTGGTATTTATCTTGAAAGTGCTCACCAGCAAACATCTTAAGAGGGATCGCTTTACTTTCAGTGATCCCCACCTGACGCCAGCCAAAATGTAATAACGGTTGAAATTCTTTACTCCAGCGTATGCTTTGGTAGATATCTTTCAGTAATAATGAGTTATCAGCAATTAAATAGGGCGAACTTTCATTATGTGCTCCTGCTGCTGATAATTTTGCGGGTAAAGCGTCGATAGTAAAAGCATCTAGATTGAAATCAACGAGGTGTTGTTTATCAAATAAAGCGTCAATATCATTTTGCGCGATTATGCATAAATTATCGGTTGAGAAAATAGCTTTATCGAGCGCGTCATTTTCAAAATCTAAATCTAAATCTAAATCAAAATTATAACTTGTAGCGTGCTCTAGCTCTGCTGTAACAGCGTGTTCACTTACCGTATTGTTACTAGCGCTTATTAATTCATTTTCTTTGCTTGTTTGACTCGTACCAATAGCCTCGGTAATGGCGGTTACCTGCTCATTAATATTAGGTGAGGTAAAGCTTGTAATTTGTGTTATTTGAGCTAAATTTTCAGCAAATTGAGCACTGATAACTGGCATAGCCTCAAATTGTGGCTTAGGTTGGTTATACTCAGCACAAGAGGGCAGTAATTGTTTTAACTGTGTTAAATCTGGCTGCAAATAAGGCGTTAACAAGTCAAAATACTTTGTGTAGTTTGGCAATGTTTCTGGTGTGATATTATCCGGGAATTTTTCTTTTAGTGTGTTTTTATCACCGAGTTGTTTGAATAAAATCACTTCAACTTCGAACCAACGCTCCGTGCTAACTTGTCCAGCAGCAAAAGCATTGTTTATTGTAAATAGTGAGCTACTCAAAATAATCAGTGAAGAGAAAAAAGCTGAATTAAATTTCATTAACCGTCCAATTGCCTTGTATAGGATTTAATAAGTTATTTGTGCAGTAACGCGCTTGTTCGTTACTGCTTGGTTGTTGTTAGCTCATTGAGTAGTGTGGCGACTAAGCTAAATCGTGCTTGTTCACCTTCACTTGAATGGCTAAATTTAAGTTTGTTTGGTGGTACCATCTTATACATTGTTGGTTGTTTTTGCACTAAGCTAATGAGTCGCATGTGATCCACGCTGGTATCATCATTAAACTCGATAGAGCCGCCTTTTTCGCTAATATCTATACGTGCAATACCAATAGCTTGCGCTTTTAAACGAACTTTAGCAATATTGACTAAGTTTTTTGTTGCTTGTGGTAGTAAACCAAAGCGGTCAATTAACTCGACTTGAATATCGTCTAACTGTGTTTTGTTTTTACAGCTGGCGATGCGTTTATAAAGACTTAAGCGAAGACTAACATCAAAAATGTAATCGTCGGGAATTAAAGCGGGTAGTCTTAATTCTATTTCTGTTTGCTTGGCAGTGACTTGACTGAGCGATAATTGCTTGCCTTCTTTCAACGCGGCAACTGCGTGGTCAAGCATTTCCATATATAAGCTAAAGCCCACTTGGCTCATTGACCCTGATTGATCTTCACCGAGCAGTTCACCGGCACCACGAATTTCTAAGTCATGAGTTGCTAAGGTAAAACCAGCCCCTAAGTCTTCTAAGGATGCGATGGCCTCTAAACGCTTTTTCGCATCTTTAGTCATGCGTTTTTCGTGAGGCGTTAATAAATAAGCGTAGGCTTGATGGTGAGAGCGTCCAACACGTCCTCGTAATTGATGCAACTGGGCTAAACCTAAATGATCGGCTCTGTCCATGATAATGGTGTTAGCACTGGGCACATCAATGCCGGTTTCAATTATGGTGGTACAAACTATCACATTGAAGCGCTGATGGTAGAAGTCACTCATAATGCGTTCGAGTTCACGTTCACGCATTTGCCCATGTGCAGTTACCACCCGGGCTTCGGGCACTAATGCCTGAATATCAGCAGCGGTTTTTTCTATAGTATCAACGTGATTATGCAAATAATAAACCTGACCACCACGTAAGGTTTCTCGCAAAATAGCTTCGCGAATTAATGCGTCATCGTGTTGTCTAACAAAGGTTTTAACGGCTAATCTTTTCGCCGGTGGTGTGGCGATTATCGATAAATCACGCATACCGCCCATTGCCATATTAAGCGTTCTAGGTATTGGAGTAGCCGTTAAAGTAAGAATATCGACATTACTGCGTAACTTTTTGATCTTCTCTTTTTGTTTAACACCAAACCTATGCTCTTCATCAACAACCAGTAAGCCTAAGTTTTTATATTTGATACTATTTTGTAATAGTTTGTGGGTGCCAATTAAAATATCAACCTGGCCTGACTCGACTTGGTTGATGATTTCTTTTTGCTCTTTAGCACTTTTAAAACGAGATAACATTTCGATTGAAACGGGCCAATTGGCAAACCTATCGCGAAAGTTTTCATAATGTTGCTGCGCTAACAAGGTGGTAGGCACTAATATAGCGACTTGCTTACTATCATTAACCGCAATAAAAGCGGCGCGCATAGCTACTTCAGTTTTGCCAAAACCAACATCACCACATACTAGTCTATCCATGGTTTTTGGAGATAACATATCGCTGACTACGGCATTGATGGCCTGTTGTTGATCAAAGGTTTCTTCGAAGCCAAAACTATCACTAAAGGATAAATAATCGTCTTTATCTCGTTTAAAAGTATAGCCATGATTACTGGCTCGTTTAGCATAAATATCAAGTAGTTCGGCAGCAACATCTCTGACTTTTTCTGCTGCTTTTTGTTTTGCTTTACTCCAGGTATCGGTACCTAGTTTGTGCAACGGTGCGTGATCAGCATCGGCGCCTGAGTAGCGGCTGATTAAATGTAATGAGGCAACCGGTACATATAGTTTTGCGTCGTTTGCATAGCTTAACATCAAAAATTCCGTTGTGATCCCGCCTGTTTCTAATGTTTGTAACCCTAAATAGCGACCAATACCATGTTCGATGTGCACCACAGCTTGACCAATAGATAGTTCAGCCAAGTTTTTAAAGATAGCATCAGTTTCAATATCTTGAGATTGATTACGTCGTCTTGATTGGCGAACATGATCTCCCAATAGTTCTGCTTCTGTAATTAAAGCGATAGCATTCTTTTTAGCACTGCCTTTAGCTTGGAATGTAAAACCTTGGTTAAGGGCGTTTACGCTTATTCCTAGTGGTTCGTCAGTCTCAATAAACTCGGCAATAGAATTAAAAACTTTGGGCTTAATATTATCACGAGCTAGTAACTCTAATACGCTTTCACGACGTCCTTGGCTTTCAGCAATAAATAACACTTTATTGGGCGTATCTTTTGAATTAATAAAATGGTTTATTAATTCAAAAGGCTGCTTGAGTTTGTGATCTATGGTGAGATCAGGAAGGGCAGTTACGTCAAAATATATAGCGCTCGATTTTTTCTTTTTTTCCAACGCGAGTATTTCATCGTTAGCGACTACTTGTTCTGTTTCTTGGTTCGGGACTATTGTGACTCGAGCAAATGGTTTTAATGCGGCATAAAGTGATTCTTGGCTTAAAAATAATTGCTGAGGCGGAAGTAATGGCCGTGTTGGGTCATAACGTCTATTGTCATAACGATATTCAATATCTTGCCAGTATTGTTGTAATGACGTATCTAAATCACCCGAAATTGCAATAAGTGTGTTTGGTGCTAAATAGTCGCATAAGGTATTGGTGTTTTGGTTTTCCGACTGAATATTTTCAAAGAACAGCGGTAAGTAATACTCTATGCCAGGTGGCAAAATGCCATTGCTCACTTGATGATAAATAGATTCTTTATCAATAGAGCTTTTAAAAAGTTCTCTATATTGGCTTCTAAATAAACTAATGGCTGCTTTATCGGTTGGAAATTCATGTGCAGGTAATAAATTAATGTTATCGACTTGCGCATTAGAACGTTGGTTTTCAGGATCAAATAAGCGAATATCATCGATTTCGTCGTCAAAAAAGTCGAGACGAAATGGTGTATTACTTCCCATGGGAAAGAGATCTAAGATTGCCCCTCGCGCTGAAAACTCACCATGCTCCATCACCTGATTAACACATCGATAACCACTGGCTTCTAGGTCTTGCTTAAGTTTAGTTAACTCTTTTTTATCCCCTTTATTAATCATCAGACTGTTAGCTTCAATGTATTGTTTGGGCGCTAGGCGCTGAGCTAACGTTGTCACCGGGACAATCACAATACCTTTTTTTAGCCTAGGTAGTTGATACAGTGTGGCTAGGCGTTGTGAAATAATGTCTTGATGAGGAGAAAAAGTGTCATAAGGCAAGGTTTCCCAGTCAGGAAATAAGTAAATAGGTAAGTCATCATCATCGGTGCGTAAACTGTGCAACTCTTGTGATAGCTTTAACGCAGAAGGTGTGTCGTGGGTAATTAATACAATTGGAGCATCACTTGAGCGCGCACCATGATATAAGGCCATACTCGCACTAGAGCCTGGTAAATTATGCCAGGTTTTTTTATCAACGGTAGTTGTTTTATTTTTAGCCAGTGTGGGCGTTAGTAAACAGCTTGTTTTGCTCATAGTGTAATTAAAATGGTAATTCGAAAATAATGACTGCACATTCTAACTATTTTTCGGTAATTTTAAATGAATTTGACAAAAATAAATTTTATATCTAAACCTATAAGTGACCGTTTGATGAAATGGTTACTACATTAATGGAATCAATTACAAGGAATGAATATGAAAGTTTTATCACTTAAAGCACTATCCTGTGCATTATTAACCTCTACTTTACTTCTTAATGGCAATCTTGCTGTAGCTGAAACTAAAACAGGGACTGACGCTAAACCAGTTACTGAGGCAGTAGTTAAACAGCAAGTGGTTCATTTGAACAAATCAACTATCGATGATTTATTGACCTTAAAAGGAATTGGTCATAAAAAAGCACAGGCGATCTTAACCTATCGCCAACAAGTGGGTGATTTTAAATCGGTAGCCGACTTAGCTAAGGTGAAAGGTATAGGCAATAAAGTACTTATTGATAATAAAGCACGGCTTAAGATTTAATGGAAGTATAAGCTTTTAACTTAAAAGTCAGCAGCTTGCTGACTTTTTTATTTGAAAAGCTAAAGTATAAAACAAACTCTTTTATTCTATTTGGTTATATAAAATTGATTTCTTATATGGAATAACTTGTCTGATTATGGCATTCTTGCTCTATTAATTTTCATCAACATTTGTATTGGCAATGAATTTAACCCATTTAAAAAAATTAGAAGCAGAATCTATTCACATTTTTCGTGAAGTCGCAGCAGAATTTGACAACCCTGTAATGCTTTACTCTGTAGGTAAAGATTCGGCAGTATTATTACACTTAGCTCGAAAAGCCTTTGCGCCAGGTAAAATCCCTTTTCCGTTATTGCATGTTGATACAAATTGGAAATTTAAAGAGATGATCGCATTTCGTGATCAAATGGCAAAAGACTATGGTTTTGAATTGCTAGTTCATCAAAATCCTGAAGGTATTGCAATGGGCATGGGTCCATTCACTCACGGTAGTGCTAAACATACAGACGTGATGAAAACCCAAGGCTTAAAGCAGGCGCTTAATAAATACGGTTTTGATGCGGCATTTGGTGGCGCTAGACGTGATGAAGAAAAGTCGAGAGCAAAAGAGCGTGTATATTCTTTTCGCGATAAAAATCATCGCTGGGACCCTAAAAGTCAACGACCAGAGTTATGGAACATTTACAATAGTAAAGTTAACCAAGGTGAAAGCATTCGTGTTTTTCCATTGTCTAATTGGACTGAGCTTGATATTTGGCAGTATATCTATTTAGAAAGCATTCCTATTGTCCCGCTATATTTGTCTCAAAAGCGTCCTGTGGTTGAGCGTGATGGCACCTTGATCATGGTTGACGATGATCGTATGAAGATTGCTGAAGATGAAGAAGTACAAATGTTAGATGTTCGCTTTAGAACGCTAGGTTGTTACCCATTAACAGGCGCGGTGGAATCTAAAGCAACGACCTTGCCTGAAATTATTCAAGAAATGCTCTTAACAAAAACGTCTGAACGCCAAGGTCGTGTCATTGATCACGATAGTGCAGGTTCAATGGAAAAGAAAAAAATGGAAGGTTATTTCTAAACAATTCTTCTGTTTTAACAATGACCTTTACCTAACCAAATTATAGATTTTGAGAGAACATTATGAGTCACCAGTCAGGCTTAATTGAAGATGATATTCAAGCTTATTTAAAGCAACATGAAAACAAAGAATTAGTGCGCTTTTTAACGTGCGGTAGCGTAGATGATGGTAAAAGTACCTTGATTGGACGTTTATTGCATGATTCAAAAATGATTTTTGAAGATCAGTTAGCCGCAATTGAAAAAGATTCAAAAAAATCAGGCACTACTGGTGAAGCGGTAGATCTAGCCTTACTTGTAGATGGCTTGCAATCTGAACGCGAGCAAGGCATTACTATTGATGTAGCCTACCGGTATTTCTCGACAGAAAAACGCAAGTTTATTATTGCTGACACTCCCGGTCATGAACAGTATACCCGCAACATGGCAACGGGCGCTTCAACTTGTGATTTGGCCATTATTCTAATTGATGCCCGTTACGGGGTTCAAGTGCAAACTCGACGTCATTCTTTTATTTGTTCGTTATTAGGGCTTAAACATATTATCGTTGCGGTTAATAAAATGGACTTGGTTGACTACTCGCAAGAGCGTTATCAAGAAATTAAAAAAGAGTACCGTGAATTTGCACAATCGCTCAATTTTAGTGACGTACGTTTTGTACCAATGTCAGCTTTAAATGGTGATAATGTTGTTGAAGAAAGTAACAACATGCCTTGGTACCCGGGCGCTACCTTAATGAAATTGTTAAATACTATCGATGTTGATCAACAGGATGAATTTACCCAATTTCGTTTTCAAGTTCAGTATGTAAACCGCCCTAATCTTGATTTTCGTGGCTTTGCCGGCACTATTGCTTCTGGGCACGTTTTGGTTGGCGATACTATTGTTGCTTTGCCATCGGGTAAAGAAAGTGTAGTCAAAGAGATTGTGACCTTTGATGGTAATCTTGAGCGTGCTGATAAAGGTATGGCTGTCACTTTAACCCTTGAAGACGAAATTGATATTAGCCGTGGTGAAATGATTGTTAAGAAAGGGTGTTTACCTATTTCTTCGAAAGAGTTTAATGCCACAGTGGTATGGATGCATGAAAACGAGTTAGAGCCAGGACGTGAATATTTAATTAAGCACGGCAGCAAAACAACTACGGGTCATGCTCAAACTATTGTTAGTAAGTATGATGTTAATACCATGGAAACCGAGTCAAGTACGCAGTTAGCGGTGAATGATATTGGTTTAGTTGATTTTGTTGTTGAAGAAGCGTTGCATTTTGATGCCTATCAAGACAATCAAGGCACCGGTGCTTTTATCATTATTGATAAATTAAGTAACATCACAGTTGGCGCAGGTATGATCACTCATGTGCTTGACCAACAAGAGCATGAATACTCAGCATTTGAGCTTGAGTTTAATACCTTGGTTCGCAAGCATTTTCCTCATTGGGGTGCTAGAGACATAACCAAGTCATAGCACAAGATATTACCGGTTAATCGGTAATATCTACTGATGACGTTTAAGGACAATGATGACAATACAACAGTGGTTGATGATAGCGGTTTTTATCGCCACGTTTGTGGGGTTGTTAAAATATCAACGCTTACCAGAACGAATTTTTTCACTCACGGTACTTGCTTGTTTAGCCTTGTCGTTTGTCAGTGTTGACGATATTCTCACCAATGCGGTTAACCCGGGTTTGGTCACCTTACTTTTATTGGTAATTTGTTCTTTTTCGTTTGAAAGAACCAGTATTTTACGTCGCTTGAGCAACAGTGTTTTTAACGGCTCTAAATTCAGGTCTATGCTGAGGCTTTTTATTGGCACAGCTTTCGCCTCGGCATTAATGAGTAATACCGCTGTGGTGGCAACGCTGATTAACAGTGTTAAAAATAATAAGCTGATGAATGCTGGTAAACTGTTACTGCCGCTATCTTATGCTGCCATTTTAGGTGGCACGTTGACCTTAGTTGGCACTTCAACGAATCTTATTGTTAATAGTTTATTGCTTGAGCATGGTGCTGAAGGTTTTAGTTTTTTTGATTTTTCAGCCATTGGGTTAATGGCGTTATTCTTTTGTTTGTTAATTATCGTACTCCGCGCTCGCACCTTACCTCATATGGAGCAAAGAGCGTTATCTACGCAAGATTACCTATTAGAAGCTGAAGTTGCCGACGATTCAAAACTGATCAATAAAAGTATTGAAGAAAATGGCTTAAGAAATTTAGATTCCTTATTTTTGGCAGAAATTGTGCGTAAAGGTCGTTTAATTTCACCTGTGACCCCTGAAGAGAATCTGCAAGCAGGCGACAAGCTTATTTTTAGCGGTGACATATCTAAGGTGCTAATATTACAGCAATTTGATGGACTGACCCTGTTTGCTGAGCAAGATGATTTGTTACGTGATAATTTAACCGAAGTATTAATAAAGTCTGACTCGGCTATTACGGGGAAAACCTTAAAAAAAGCAGGTTTTCGCGCGCGATTTGATGCTGCTGTCGTTGCTGTTCGTCGTGAAGGTTGTGCCTTATCGGGTAAGTTAGGTGATATTGTGCTAAAGCCGGGTGATTTTTTAGTGCTGGCTGTTGGACAAGACTTTGCTAGTAGAACCAACTTATCAAAAAACTTTTTTATTTTGTCAGGCCATCAAGCCGTTAATATGCTTAGTGGCTGGCGTGACTATGGCACCATTTGGGGGTTTTTACTTGCTATTGCCGTATCAGTATTAACGCCAGTTTCCTTATTGAGTTGTTTGTTTGTTTATGTCGCGGCGCTTATTTTTAGTGGTGCGCTCACTGTGAACGAAATTAAACGACGTTTCCCGTTAGAAATTTGGATGATAGTGCTTGGCGCATTAACGTTAGCTAGTGCAGTAGAAAATACTGGACTAGCGTCAATAATAGCCAGCTCTATTGAGCAGTTGCTTGATGGGCGCAGCGTCTATCTTGCCTTTATTGCTATTTTTATTATCACCTTGTTAATGACCGAATTAATCACTAATAGTGCTGCTGCCGCACTAACGTTTCCAATTGCTTATAACATTGCCATAGGTCTAGGGGTTGACCCTATACCTTTTGTTATGGCGGTGGCGTTTGCTGCTAGTGGTTCTTTTATTAGCCCTTACGGTTACCAAACCAATGTGATGGTTTATAATGCCGGTAATTACCAACTAACTGACTTTGTAAAGTTTGGTTTGCCAGTGTCAGTCGTTTATAGCGTAACCGTTTTAATAATGATCCCTTTAGTCTTTCCTTTTTAGACTAACGCCTAATAACATGCAAACAGCATAAAGAGTGCAAGATGAAAACAGAAAATACGGTGTGGCATCAACAGCATGTCGCTAAAGAACAACGAGCAATGCTTAAAAATCAACAACCTTGTTTACTTTGGTATACCGGCTTAAGTGGCTCGGGAAAATCTACTGTTGCCAACGCGGTTGATGCATTATTATTTAGTTTAGGTTGTCATAGTTATTTACTTGATGGCGACAATGTTCGTCATGGGTTGAATGGTGATTTGGGCTTTAATGATCAAGACCGTATTGAGAATATCCGCCGTATTAGCGAAGTTTCAAAATTATTTATAGATGCTGGACTTATTGTCTCTACCGCTTTTATTTCACCTTTTTCACAAGACAGAGCGAGTGCAAGAGCAAAACTTGCGCCAGGTGAATTTATCGAAGTGTACATAGATACCCCCATAAGTATTTGTGAGCAACGCGATCCAAAAGGTTTATACAAAAAAGCACGTGCGGGCGAAATTAAAGATTTTACTGGTATCGATTCAACTTATGATGTGCCTGAAAAACCAGAAATCCACGTGAAAACAGCTGACTTATCGGTAGCACAATGTGCCGAGCAAATTGTTAACTACTTAGCTGAACAAGGCTTTATTACCTTTAATAAGAATCAAGAGTAATACTATGCATTATGATGTTTTTAATGGTGATGCAGACGGTATTATTGCATTAGTGCAACTACGTTTATCGAACAACAAGCCGCACCCGAAAGACACAAGGTTAATTACCGGTGTAAAGCGTGATATCAGCCTGTTAAAGCAAGTTGATGTTAGTTTGGCGACTTCGGTAACGGTTTTAGATATATCACTTGAGAAAAACAGCGAAGCGTTAACTGCTTTACTGAATAAAAACATTAACGTTTTTTATGTGGATCACCATAGAGCTGGAAAACTGCCACAATCAAGTAATTTAACCAGTTTAATTGATACCGATGCGAATACTTGTACTAGCTTGTTGGTCAATAATTACCTTGAAGGAGAATTTGCACCGTGGGCTATAGCAGCAGCGTTTGGCGATAATATGCAAACATCTGCTGAAAAACTGGCTGAGCAATACCAGTTATCGGTTGCACAACAAGCATTACTAAAAGAGCTTGGTATTTATATTAATTACAATGGTTATGGTCGTAATGTTGAAGATTTACACTTCCATCCAGCGCAGTTACTGGAAAAACTATCGCAATACGCAAACCCTTTTGCACTGATAAATGAAACAGGCTCTATATTTCATCAACTTAAAGCAGCTTACCTCGCTGATATGGCGAAAGCGAAAGGCTCAGAGGTTCTTGTCAACAATAAACAATTAACGGCAGTACAGTTAGCCGATGAGCCTTGGGCAAGACGAGTAAGTGGTGTTTTTGGCAATGAGCTAGCCAATGCGGCACCTAATAAAGCCCATGTAGTTGTAACCCAGAATGAAAGTGATGATGAGCAAGCGCCTACTTTTACCATAAGTTTAAGAGCACCCTTGCATAATAAGCAAGGCGCTGGCGAGATCTGCACTCGTTTCCCAACAGGCGGAGGAAGAGCTGCTGCAGCGGGAATAAATACCTTACCAGCAGAAATGCTTGGCGATTTTTTTGATACCGTGGCAAAATATTACTCATAGTTTACATTTTTCATATTTTAAAGAGACTTTTTAAAGGAATAACATGAGTTTATTAATAACCGGTGGAACAGGGTATATTGGTAGTCACACTGTAGTTGAACTACTCACCTTAGCAGAAACTCAAGATATTGTGATTGTTGATGATTTATCAAATTCATCGACTAAAGTCCTTGAAAAAATGGAACAAATCACCAATAAAACAGTGACCTTTATTAAAGCAGATATTTGTGATTATGAGACAATGAATGCTGTTTTCTCTCAGCATACCATTGATTCAGTTATTCATTTTGCCGGGCACAAAGCGGTTGGTGAGTCTAATGAAAAGCCCTTAAGTTATTATCATAATAATGTTGCAGGCACACTCACCTTGTTGCAAGTTATGGCGGAGCATCAGGTTAAAAAATTAGTTTTTAGCTCTTCAGCAACTGTTTATGGCGATAATGTTTCTCCGCTAAATGAAACAATGCCAACGTCAGCGACTAACCCCTATGGCCAAACAAAATTGATGGTTGAACATATTTTGTTTGACCTCGCTAACAGTGATAGCGATTGGTCAATTGCCTGTTTACGATATTTTAACCCAATTGGTGCTCATCACTCTGGATTAATCGGTGAAAATCCAAATGGTATTCCTAATAATTTATTACCTTACGTTGCACAAGTTGCAGTTGGGCGGCTAGCACAATTACAAGTGTTTGGTGATGATTATGATACGGTTGATGGTACTGGGGTTCGAGATTATATTCATGTGGTAGATTTGGCTCAAGGTCATATAAAAGCGTTGCAGAACTTAGATAAAATATCAGGATGCAAAGCAATTAATTTAGGAACGGGTAATGGTACCTCGGTACTTGAAATTGTTAATGCGTTTAAAACGATAAGTGGTCAGGATATTCCTTATCAAATAGTTCCAAGACGCGAAGGCGATTTGGCGACAGTATACGCTAATGCGGATCTAGCTCATCAACTACTGGGGTGGCAAGCAACGAGAGATTTACACACTATGATTGAAGACACTTGGCGTTGGCAATCACAGAACCCTCAAGGTTTTTAGTTAAGAGGGAGTACCATCATAGTTTGCTAATTACAAATACAACTACAACTACTGACTTGATATATTAGCCTGTTAATTGGCTCTGTTCATCAGCCCAAGCTAACGCTTGATTATAATGAATAACCGCTTGCTCTTTATCAAGTTTTAGCTTTTCCATTACTAAATTGGTCTTATCCCATTGTGCGTGTTCAATAAACTCAACTAATTTTATAATGGCTGCCATGGTGCCTTTACGCGTTAGTAAAGGATCTTTTATTTCTGCTGCTAATGGTAGTTTAGCCAGTACACTCTCAAGTTCTTCATCTAAAATGGCATCGATCATTGATAGCAAGCCAGTTAAAAAAGCAATAGAATCATCTACCTTTGAGTTCATGTCATGGGCAACCAATTCACAAAATTTAGCACGAGTCATCGCAAGTTTTATTAATTCTGAGGGTTTATCTGGGTTTGCGGTAACGGCAAACATCAAACCGAGGAAGCGTTTTAGCTCAACTGATCCTAAAATAACTAAGGCTTGTTTTATGGTAGAGACTTCGCTTCTACGTCTAAAAATAGCTGAGTTTGCATAACGTAATAACTTATAGGATAAGGAAACATCACGTTCAAAAACGCTGGTAATACTGGCAAGATCCAACTCTGGTTTTGACGTTTCATATAATAATTCTGCCATAGCCAATTGTGATGGTGTTAAGTTTTTAGTCTTCACCATTTCTGGCTTGGCAAAAAAGAACCCTTGAAAGTACTTAAAGCCTAGTTGTAGCGCCTGTTCATATTCTTGGTAGGTTTCTACTTTTTCAGCAAGTAGTTCAATGTGAGGAAAGTCTTTAATCGCTAGGATCACATCTTTTACTTCATCAAAAGATGTTGCTTGTATATCGATTTTGATTATTTTAATAAAAGGATAAAAATGTAGCCAAACCGCTTGATGCTCGTAATCGTCTAACGCTATGGTATATCCTTTACTGTGTAAATCTTTACATACGCTAAGTAATTTTTTGCCAGGCTTGATGGTTTCTAAAATTTCAACAACCACTTCTTCGTTGGTTAACATTTCAGGATAACCGTCAACTAACGTGTCAAGTGTGAAGTTTATAAAGGCGGGCTTATTACCGGTAAATTCGCTGATACCCATATTAAATTTACTGGCTTCAATCATTTTACTGGTTGCTTCGTCGCCATCAATATCAGGAAAAACATTGGTTAAGCTGTCGCGAAAGAGCAGCTCATAAGCATACAGTTTTTTATTTGCATCTAAAATAGGCTGTCTAGCGGCGTAAAAGTACATAGTGTGAGCGTTATCTTTTTAAATAAAAACAGTTACTAATAAATATACCTGTTCTGCTTGAAGATGCAAGATAGTAGTGGATTTATTCTGATGTTTAATAACCTAAGGTTCTTCTTGGTGCATATAAACACATACGGGGACGGGTTTATTTTTAGTGTTATTCTTGATAGCGTAGCAGGGAAGATATATTAATAGAAAAAATTTAGGAGAATCACTTGGAGTTTGGAACATTAGTTTCGTTAGTTTTATATTTTATTGCTATGTTAGGTATAGGCCTTTACGCCTATAAAAAGTCTACCAGTGACATTTCAGGTTATATGTTGGGAGGGCGAAGTTTGAGCCCTAGTGTCGCAGCGCTTTCGGCTGGCGCATCAGATATGAGTGGCTGGATGTTAATGGGTTTACCCGGCGCCATGTATATTTCTGGGATGAGTAGCTTGTGGATTGCTATAGGTT
Source organism: Colwellia sp. KU-HH00111 (assembly GCF_040362745.1). NCBI lineage: Bacteria > Pseudomonadati > Pseudomonadota > Gammaproteobacteria > Alteromonadales > Colwelliaceae > Colwellia > Colwellia sp. KU-HH00111. The sequence goes on from NZ_BAABWO010000007.1 coordinate 210,904, forward strand.
TAGTCATAGGTGCTTTTTTGAATTATCTTATTGTCGCGCCTCGACTGAGAACCTATACCGAGGTAGCGAATGACTCAATCACGCTGCCTGACTTTTTTGAAAACCGTTTTAACGATAAGTCACGCATGTTAAGAGTGGTTTCTTCTGTTGTTATTGTGGTGTTTTTTACGCTGTACACCTCTAGCGGTGTAGTTGCAGGTGGAAAACTATTTGAAAGTTCGTTTGGTTTAAATTATGAATTGGGTTTATATGTGACGGCAGGTGTTGTCGTTGCTTACACATTATTTGGTGGCTTTTTAGCAGTAAGTCTCACTGATTTTGTGCAAGGTTGTATTATGTTTGTTGCTTTAGTGTTAGTGCCAATCGTAACGATTAGTGAAGTCGGAGGTATTGGTGGATTACAAAGTAGCGTGTCGACGATAAACCCAGAATTATTAGATATTTTTAGTGGCGTCAGCCTGATTAGCATTATTTCTGCCATGGCATGGGGATTGGGTTATTTTGGCCAGCCTCATATTATTGTTCGTTTTATGGCCATTCGAAGTGTTAAAGATATGCCAACAGCGCGGCGTATAGGCATGACTTGGATGATAGTCGCTATTATTGGTGCTATGGCTACAGGGTTGGCAGGAATCGCTTACGTAGCGCAAACAGGTATGAAGCTAGGTGATGCAGAAACGATATTTATTGTTTTATCACAAATATTGTTTAACCCGTTAATTGCTGGATTTTTATTGGCAGCCATTTTAGCCGCCATTATGAGTACTATTTCGTCACAACTGTTAGTTACTTCAAGCTCATTGACAGAAGATTTTTATAAAACATTTTTAAATCAACAAGCGAGTGAATCGCAACAGGTGTTAGTTGGCCGCATTTCTGTATTTTTAGTTGCGTTAGTTGCTATTTACTTAGCTTATGATCGTAATAGCACCATTTTAACCCTGGTGAGTAATGCTTGGGCAGGCTTTGGTGCCGCTTTTGGTCCTGTCGTTATTGCTAGCTTGTACTGGAAAAAAATGACGAGAAATGGGGCATTAGCGGGAATGATAACTGGTGCGGTAACCGTTCTATTTTGGATTTATGCGCCAATAACTATTGGTGGGCAGTCGTTAAGTTCGATAATGTATGAAATTGTGCCTGGTTTTATTTTATGTTCGTTGGTGATCTATATAGTTAGTCTTATGTCGCCGCAAGCGGATACTGATATCTTAGCTAAGCACGATGAAATGTTAACGCATCACAGCTAATGAATATCATTTGGGGGGGAATTCCCCCCATTCATTATACCTTCTTGACTCAATAGGGCGTTTATTTGAAATTTGACAATACATACATTGCTTTGGGCAAACCGTTTTACCAACGAGTATTACCTGCAAAAGTGCCTAAACCTAAACTGTTATTATGGAATAGGGCGCTCTCTGATGATTTATTAATCACTGAAGATTTAGTCAATGACCCACAGCAGCTAGGCGAGTATTTTTCTGGTAATGTCTTACCTGAGGGAGCAGAGCCTATCGCTTTAGCTTATTCAGGTCATCAATTTGGACATTTTAATCCGCAATTAGGAGATGGTCGAGCGCACTTATTAGGAGAAGTCTTAAGTAAGGATAATGTTCGTTTTGACATCCAACTAAAAGGCTCGGGTCAAACGCCATTTTCAAGGCGGGGTGATGGCAAGTGTGCTTTAGCTCCTGCATTACGAGAATATATTATGAGTGAAGCGCTTTACGCGCTAGGTGTGCCAACGAGCCGTTGTTTAGCGGTGGTAAGTACAGGGGAAACCATTCACCGAGGTTTAGCCAAAGCGGGAGCTGTGGTGACGCGCGTAGCCGCAAGTCATATTCGTGTTGGCAGTTTTCAATATTTAGCGGCAAGAGGTGACATCTCATCTGTCAAAGCATTACTTGATTATAGCATTGAACGTCATTTTCCCGAGATTGATAACATACAAGACAGCACCATAGCAGCAACCTTATCCCAAGAGCAGCGAGTGTTAGCATTTTTAGAGCATGTTATAGATAAACAAATAACCCTCATTGTTCAATGGCTACGGATTGGTTTTATCCATGGGGTTATGAACACTGATAATACGGCTATTTGTGGTGACACTATCGACTTTGGGCCTTGCGCCATGATGGGCACTTATAATGCAAAAACAGTGTTTAGCTCTATTGATGAATATGGCCGTTATGCCTTTGGTGAACAAGGTAAAGTTGCGCATTGGAATATGGCACGGCTGGCTGATTGTTTATTGCCTTTGCTTTGCCAGTACCAAACAGTTGCTGATGAAGCATCCCTTAGTTTGAAAGATAAAGAGCAAGCACAGCAACAACTCGCCTTAGCGAAAATAGAAACCATCATTCATCGCTATCCTGACAAATTTGATGAAGCCTATTATACAATGTATGCGAGCAAACTTGGGTTAGCTGAGGTGAATAAAGAAACTAAGGCCTTGGTTGACGAGTTATTAGCTCTTATGCAAAGTAACAGGTTGGACTATACCCAAACCTTTTATTTGTTAACTGAATCATTAACCGATAAGGATAAGGAAAACGCCTTAAGAAATGTGCTAGGAGCATGGGTTGATCAGTGGTTGTCGATAGTTGCTAATGGCCAGCTGGTAGCTCAAACAGTAATGGCAAAAAATAATCCTGTTGTGATCCCTCGAAATCATCATGTCGAGCAAATACTCGCACGCTGTGAAGCTGCACTTGAAAGTAGCCCTACAGCATTGACAGCTCAAGAGAGCATCAATCAAATAGTGACACAATTCCTTACAGTGCTAGGCTCTCCTTATGCTGAAACAGATGCTACAAAGCATTATCAAGACACAGCTGCTGATGGCGATAGGTATTATCAAACGTTTTGTGGTACTTAGTGTTTATACCATTATTACTCATTTTTTTGAGTCGACTGTTGTTGGGGTGATAATAAAAAACCTATCGTTGATGACAGCGATAGGTTTTTTTATTGCATAGCGAGCATGCTTATTGCGTATTTGTGTTAAGTTAAAATCTCAAGGTCTTTATATCGACCAAGCGATATTATTATTAATGGTTTGCTGCCATTTAGTTAAGGATTCGTTTTTGTCGCCAATGACCAGTATGTTGGCCTGTTCGAATCCTATTGATTCTCCGCTTAGCTTGCCATCTGTAAATTTATCAGTAAAAGCCAAATGTTTTTCTTTTGGAACCACAAAGACGGTGACAACATCGGTTACGCCTTTAAAAACCAAGTGCAGGCTTTTCATCCCATCAAAACGGCAATAATCAGCAGAAATCAACTCTCCCATTGAACTATTAAAACTACCTTTAAACGTGGACATTTTTTTATTTAGTGAGGATAAACTGACTCGGGTATTATCGCCATTGGAAAAAACCGCTTGTTCATGGTAAACGTGAGCAAGAGCATAATCACCTAAGTTACTATAACTATTAGAAAACTGCAGGTAGTTCACTACTATACCGGCAATAATTGCAACCGAAGCCGCTAATGCGAGATGAGTACGTGTTTTACGCTTTTCTTGTTGATGGCTTGCTAAACTTTGGCGTAAAAGTAATTTATCAGCAAGATCTTCAGGTACAGTAATTTTCATCGCTTGCTTGAGTTTTTCATCAAATTGGCAAAGATCATCAGCGAATTTCTTTTTAGCCGGATCTGCACTTTTTGCCGCCAAAATAGCCTCATCCTGACTAGAGGGATCTGCAAGTATACTTCGCCTAAACTGCAAATCATCCATCATTTGTGCTTGCGAAGCGCTATTATTGTGAATGTTATCATTCATGGGTAAACCTCATTTTCTCAGGCTCTTTCTCTAAAGCATCTTTTAACTGGTTACGGGCTCTAAATAAACGTGTCATAACAGTGTTTTTATTTAAATTAAGCATACTGGCAATATCTTCACCGCTATAGCCACCAAGTACTTGTAATACTAGCGGCTCAGAATATTCAGGCGGTAGTTGGGCTATTTTATCTCTCAGCCACTGATTTTCAATGGATTGCTCCGTTGTTGTCGACTCAGTGTCGATAATTGTAGCTTCTTCGTATTCGCTCATATCAAAACGTTTGCGCTCAAACCGCCTAGCATTTTCGCGTCTTAAAATGGTAATTAACCATGACTTTGCCGCTTTTTCATCTTTTAATGAATCAAGCGCACGCCATGCTCGTAAAAATGTTTCCTGCACCAAGTCTTCGGCAACCTGTTTATCGCGCGTTAACCAATAACCATATCGATATAGGTCGCTATGCAAGGCCTTTACTAGTGCTTCGTATCTAACTTGTTTTGTTGTCATGTTAGTAGAGACCTGAGCAGGTGCTTTTTTATTTCCAAATATTTTCATTGTGGTGAACTTAGTTTGGATTTAATGTGAAACCTGTGTTGTGTTCACATTGAATACCTGAGTTGTTAACTTGTTGAATAGCCTTTAATAGGTTCTCTCCAAGCCATGAGTCATTACTTGTTTTTTTACCATATAAGTGTTGTTGAATTTCCTCAATAGCACAAGTAAATAGCTGATTATTTACTTGTGTCATTGCGTCAGATAAGGTGGTTATCTCAATATTATCTTGTTGTTGGCTTAAGGTGTTTAACCAGGGTAAAATTAACTTAAGCGCCTGTTCAGCTTGGTTCTTTTTGCATGCAGCCATCAGTTCAAGGTAGTGGTTATTAGCTGATTTCACTGTTTGTTTAGAAGGTTTTGATGCACGCTTCAAATACCAGACATGAGACATCCAAGCAAAGGCAGTTAACAGCCATAATATTAAAAACAGCCATTGCAGGTTACTCGATTTTTCAATAATAATAGGTTTAGCCGCTAGTGCTGAGTTGCTTTCTGAGATGCGTCCTGTGCTATTTTCTATCGCTGCGGGTGTGTTTGTTGCAGTAGCAACCTGCTCTGCATTAGGGTTAGCTTTTACCTTAATGGTTTGTGCTGGCAATATCGCTTGTTGGTATTGATTGGTCACTGTGTTCCACCAAGCTATAGTCATTTTAGGTAACTCATAATCACCTGCACGACTAGCCACGAGTGCAAAGTTTTGCCTTTTTTGGCTAATTAACCGTTCTTTTGTAAAGCTTGAATGAAGTTCTGCTTGATCTGGGTATATTTTTAATCCAGCAGGAGCGTTCATCACAAGTTGGGGCAATTGTGCTTTGCCAAGCCCTGCAGCGGTTAAAGTTATAGTGCGTGTAATTGGTTCGCCCACAAAAAATTCACTTGGTTGTGGTTGCCATTCTTGATGCAGGGTTAATAACTCACTGGGTAACCAGCTATTATTGGCATCAACAGGAAAACGATCAGGAATCGGCCGTACTTTTAGCGCTAATTGCTCACCTAATACATTAACAGGTTTAGTTTCACCAAAGCTTAAAAAGCCTGAGCGGCGTTGTGATTGCACCATGATATCCCCAGAAAACATCGGTGTATCTAGAGTTAGGTCACCACTTTTTTCTGGGGTTATCGCATAAGTGCGCTCGATTATTCGGTAACGCTTGCCGTTAACGATGCCATTACTTTCTTGATCTTTATCTATTTGCTCAATGGTTGCGCCTGGTAAGCTCGGTTCGGTTAAACTGCCGCGTTGCAATTGCACGCCAACATGTAATTTAACGGTTAAGGTAATCAGTTGCTGTACATAAACATCATGAGAGGATAATTCAGCGCTAATAAAGATATCCTGCTGAACAGGCGAGCCTTTACTGCCGGGCTCTATCACTTCAACATTGATCGCTTGTGATTGGTAACCGTTAATAGATAATGATGGTATGGTCAGATTTCCTTTTTTTCTTGGGATCAGTACAATTTGCCAACGGGTAGTTTTGCTGGTGTTAAAATTGACTATGCTCGTTTGCGAGCTTACCTCAGAGCGAGCAATCATAAAATCAGTTAAAAGTGGTGAAGTATCTAGAGCATCACGCTCTACACTGTCATTAGCTACCACTGTTAACACAATAGATTCATTGCTCATCACGGGGTTAGCATCGATACTCGCGCTGACGCTACTTAGGGCTAATGCGCTTGAACTTACGACAAAAGTTAATAGGGTTAATAGTTTAACAATAATTTTTACCACTTTTTCTTAACTCCTTGGCTAGCACCATCTTGTTTGCGTTTTTGATATTCTAATTGCATTTTGTTTCGCAGTAATAAATAGGGATCATCGGTAACCTTGTTCAAAAGTTGGATATGCTTTTGCTCAGTTTCTTTTGCTTGTTGCTCTTTTGCAATTTGTGCCGCTGTTTTTTCTTCACCTTGCTGCTCTTTATCTGACTGCTCGGCTTGGTCTTCAGCTTGCTGGTTTTGTTGTTCCTGCTTTGCAGCTTCGTCTGTTTGTTTAGACCGGTCTTGTTGCTGATTTTCTTGTGTTTGTTCTTGGTCTTGAGGCTCGCTACTGTTATTGTTTTGTTGCTGTTGTGCCTCATCAGACTGTTGTTGGCTTTGTTGATCCTGTGATTGCTGATCTTGAGACTGTTGGTCTTGTTGCTGTTCACCTTGTTGATCTTTTGAGTCCTGAGATTGTTGATCGTTAGATTGCTCGCCTTGTTGTTTTTCTTGCTGTTGCTTAAGTTGCTTTATTTTTTCTAAATTCTCTTTAGCATCTTGTAGATCAGGGTTTTTCTTTAAAGCTTGTTCATAATGCTTAATGGCTTGCTCGTACTGTTGTAATTGTGCCAGTGCATTACCTTGGTTATATAAAGAATTGGCGCTGTTAGCTTGTTCACCTTTTTTGAAAGCATCTAACGCTGCTTGGTAGTTGCCTGCTTTGTAATGAGCGCTGCCTTGCCATTGTGAGTTTTCAAACTGCTTTGCTGCACTTTTAAAATTATCTTGGTTGAAAAGTTGTTGTCCTTGTTGATCTTTGGTTTGCCATAAATTGTTCCATACTCGGGCAAGGCGAGATGCTTTTGGCTGTTCAGCGAGAGACTGCGCTGAATTTTGCATCTCAGCGTTAGAGGCTTCTTCGTTTTGGGCGGCAAAGGTGATAGGGCTAATCACAGACAAAGACAGCAAAAAGAGTAGAGGTAAATAAGTCAGTGGTAACATTAAAATAACACTGCCGCGACGAAAGTATCCTAGCATCAGTGGCAATACAATTAATAATAACCATGCGCCTTGTTCTTGCCATTGGTCACCGGTTTGTTGGCTTTGCTGTTCATTCTTATTGCTTTTGTTTTGCAATGGGTCTTGTGTGATCAGTTTATCAATGTCGCTATCATCATGGGTAATAGTTTGATAATTGCCATGGCCACGTAGGGCTAGTGATTTCAGCTTTTGGCTGGGTAATTTGGGAATTACAATTGCGCCACTTCCGTCTTTTAGTAATTCACCATTTGGCAGGGTAATGGGTGCGCCGCTGTTACTACCAATACCTAATATATTAAGCTGATGACCAAACTCATTTGACCAATCATAAATGTCAGTTAACTCTTCATTGTCAACATCATCGGTGAACCAGTAGATGTTACCGGTTAAATGCCCGGCATTTAGCAGCATTTCATGGGCGAGAGTTAATGCAGCTAATGGGTTTGCACCAGCATTAGGCATAATTTCAGGAGTTAATGAAGGCAACAGCAGCTCTATATTTTTTATATCTTGTGTTAACGGACTAATAACAAACGCATCGCCGGCGTAGGCAATTAAACCAGTATCACCTTCATTGATTTTTTTGAGTAAATCAATGGCTTTAAATCGAGCACGAGTTAAACGGTTGGGTTTCACGTCGGTTGCGTACATCGAATAAGACATATCCATAATCAACACTGATCCCCGCTCTGTTTGATAAACGGGTTGCGGCAGTTTTTGCCACGCTGGACCCGCCAGTGCGACAATAGTGAACAAACCAATCAACAAGGGTTTTATTAAGAATGTATTGCTTGCTAAATTGCTGTTAGTGAGATTTTTATTGCTGTTTTTTGCTCCTTCAACTAATACTGTGCTTAAATGCGAAGGTAAAAACTGTTGCCAAGGTGATTGATAAAAGCGATGCTTTTTGAGCAGCCAAAGCATGGGGAATAAGCCGAGTAATGCTAACAACCAAAGTGGTCTGATAAAATGAAAGTTGTCTATAAATAAAGTAAATGAAGTCATTATTCTCTTAAATACCCTAAATTATTTTCGGCTAAGGTTGGGGAAGTTGATAGCAAGTAAATACAGTGTACTGATAAGTAATGCTAAGCCCAGCGGCCAATAAAATAATGCGGTGAGTGGGCGCATTTGCTGTTGTTCTTGTTCAATAGGCTCAAGTTGGTCAAGTAGCTGGTAAATTTTGCTCATCCCTTGACTATCTCTGGCACGAAAATATTGCCCCCCAGTTTGATCTGCTAATTTTGTTAAGGTTCGCTCATCTAACTCGCTTGACGGGTTAACGCGACGAGAGCCAAAGAGAGATTGCTGAATCATAACATCCGCACCGATACCGATAGCATAAATGGTAATGTCTTTAGCCACAGCTAGTTCAAGCGCTTGCTCAGGTGATATTTTTCCAGCAGTATTTTGTCCATCGGTTAATAATAATAAAACCTTGTTGGATTTTTGCTTAGCATCAAAACGCTTAACAGCTAATGCTATGGCGTCACCTATGGCGGTTTTTCTTCCTACTAAACCTAGCACACTTTCATCAAGCATTTGTTTAACGGTTTTTCTATCAAAGGTCATCGGGGTTTGCATATAGGCATCGTCACCAAACAAGATTAGCCCTAACCGATCGCCAATACGACGTTCAATAAAGTTTCCGAGTACTACTTTTAGCATATCAAGGCGGTTTACGGTATTGCCATTGAGACTCATGTCTTCTATTTGCATGCTGCCTGATAAATCAACCGCGATCATCATTTCACGGCCTTCAGTGGGGATGTCTACTGCATCGCCTAACCACTGTGGTTGACTTAAAGCTAATACGGTTAACAGCCAACATAAGGTTAGAACCATTAACGGGAACTTTTTATTAACATTACTCACTTCTTTCACGTGTGAACTTTCTACAAGTTGCGGCATAATTAATGCGGCACTTGCACGAGTATTTTCTTTTTTAGGAAGCCAGTAAATGAGTAGTGGTACGGGCATTAATAGTAGCAACCAAGGCCAAGCAAAGGTGATCATGGCTTAACTCCTTGGTAGTTTTTTTCATTATTTGTACTTGACTTTATCTCTGCTTTTTTTAAAGGTCTCGGTGGTAAGGCGTAGGTAAGCCAAAGTGTTGCCGCTTGTTGAAGCTTTTCATCTGTTTGTAACTCAGTGTTTGCTTGATACTGGTTTGCAAAAGCATATTCACTTAATTCGGCAAAACGTTGTTGTTTAGTTGCCGGTAGTTTTAACATTAAAAACTGCTGTAATGATTGCCCATACAGTTTGGCAAGCTCAGTACGAGAAAAATAATGCATTGCCGCCCATTTCAACACAGCCATAATGTCATTACTACTAAGGTTTTTCTGTTTATTTAATTGGGCTAAGGCTTGCTTTTTAACCTTGTTTAGCTTGGCGGCGCTTGTTATTTTTATCACCATAAGAGTAACAGCAATAATGATTAAGGCGGCTAATAACCACCAGCCATAAGCAATAGGAAAGTTGGACACTTGCTCGGGCAGATGAATATCTTTTAATGCGAGAGGAGTTGTAGTTTGAGTGGGTAGAGCGTTTACTGGTGACAAAATTGTGCTCCATCTTTTAATTGTTGTTCTAACGTTTGCCCAGCACTATAAGTGATGACTCTTGCGCCCGCTTTGCTCAGTAATTGTGAGCAATGTTCAAACTGTTGTTGGGCTTGTTTTTGATATGACTTAGCTGTGTGGTTATCACCTAATGTTAGCTGTTGGCGTGTGTGTCCATCAGTTAAGGTAACATTAAGTTTGGCTGTGCTTGCTGGCAAAGCTTGCTCGAGTGGATCTGTTATTAAACATACCACTAATTCACAGTGTTGACTTAGTTGCGTTAAATGCCTAAGGGCATCTTGCTGCTGCGCTATGTGTTGTGGAGATGTATGAGTTATTTTTAGCTGTTGAGCATCGGTAATTAAATAGACTAAAGCGCCTGGCTTGGCAACTTGCCTAATACGTGCGCAGTTAGCGCTAAAGTAATTAGCACTAAAGTCATTATTATCTGCTAATGGTGGAATATTCAGGTCGTTATTATCATTGTGCGCCGTGCCATATTGGGCTTGATGCTGTGCATTGTGTATTGCAGTTAGCGCATGTAAATAATGCAACACGCCTTCTTTTCGACTTCTAGGTTTCAGCTCGATATGTTGATGCTGATTAAAAACAATGCCGCCTAAGCGATCACCTCGATTTTTTGCGTGCCAAGCAACTAGCGATGCCAAATGTGCAGCCTGTACCGATTTAAATAACAGTTGAGTACCAAAATGCATACTCGCACTTAAGTCGGTGGCAATATGCACAGGGCGCTCTAATTCTTCACGAAATAGTTTTGTGTGGGTTTTACCCGTTCTAGCTGTTACGCGCCAATCAATGGCACGAATATCATCGCCAGTTTGATAATGACGTACTTCGTCAAATTCCATACCACGGCCTTTACTTCGCGCTAGGTAATTGCCAGACATTTGACCATGAATGTTTTTACGCGCAGATAAGTCAATCAGTGCGGTTTTATTTTGATAATGCAACAACTCTGGCATGGCAAGCTCAATACCATTACTTTGTATGCTAGCCAGTTGGTGTTGATATGTGCCTTGTTTTGATTGCTTATTTTGACTGTTTGTTTTTTGTTTAAACCACATAATGAGTGTAGTGCCTATTACCAAGTCTATTCACGGATCGATAAGCTAAAAACTAAGCTACAGCAACTAAGCTTAATAAGTGATCAAGTAATTGATTGGCCGTTATGCCTTCAGCTTCTGCTTGATAACTAAGAAGTAGTCTATGCCTAAGTACGTTGTGTAATACTGCCTGAATATCTTCAGGGCTGACAAAGTCACGGTTGTGTAGCCAAGCGCGAGCGCGAGCACATCGGTCTAAAGCAATTGTTGCTCGTGGGCTAGCACCAAACGCTAACCAAGACTTTAACTTGTCATCATACTTCTCGGGTTGACGTGTCGCCATAATCAAATCAACCATGTATGTTTCAAGTGCAGGCGCCATATGAATATTAAGTACCTCTTTACGCGCATTAAATATTTCTGCTTGGCTTAATACCCTTAATGGTGTTTTTTCTTGGCTAGAGTCGGCTAGTGCCTCGCCGCGATTGAGTTTTAATATGGCAAGTTCGCTAGCGGCATCAGGGTAGTCAATTTCTAAATGCATCAAAAAGCGATCTAATTGTGCTTCAGGTAATGGGTAAGTGCCTTCTTGCTCAATAGGGTTCTGAGTAGCCATCACCAAAAATAGTTCAGGTAATTGGTAGGTTTTTCTACCCACAGTTACTTGTCCTTCAGCCATAGCCTCTAGTAGCGCAGACTGTACTTTTGCCGGTGCACGGTTAATTTCATCAGCTAACACTAAATTTTGAAATAAAGGGCCTGCTTGAAAGACAAAACTGCCATCTTCAGGACGATAAATATCAGTGCCTGTTAAATCGGCGGGTAATAAGTCAGGGGTAAATTGAATGCGATGAAAATCAGCTTCAAGGCCATCGGCTAAAGCATTAACTGCACGTGTTTTGGCTAAACCTGGCGGGCCTTCAACAATTAAATGACCGTTTGCTAATAAGGCAATAAGTAAATTTTCAACAAAAGCCGGTTGACCAATTATTTGTTGTGATAAATGTTCTTTTAATGTGGAAAAATGTTCAATAGCCATATTTGTTTTTGTCTTTTATCAGTTTTATTTAAGTATGTGAGATTAGCTGTAACGAACTCTAGCACTTTATATAGGGTTATAGTGAAAGAATACAAGGCTATTTTAACTTTGTTGTAACAATTTTTTTTCGATTGACTGAGTAAAGTAAAGGTGATTTTTGCGCTAGGCTTGAATATATGAAAAATTCAATGATTGATATTTTCGTGTAGTTCGTTAGAATCAAGGAAGTACTTAAGAGGTCAGACCTCTTTGTGTTTTATCTTTTTCATTAAATAAAACACCTTAACTGGAGAATAAATTAGATGACGATAAAAATGACCACCTCAAAAGGTGAGCGAATTGCTGTAGTTGCAGGACTTCGAACCCCTTTTGCTAAACAAGCCACTGCCTTTCATGGTGTACCTGCCGTTGATTTAGGTAAACTAGTGGTAAATGAGTTATTACAAAAGCATGATGTTGACCCTGCAATTATTGATCAATGTGTGTTCGGTCAAGTAGTTCAAATGCCTGAAGCACCAAACATTGCCCGTGAAATTGTTTTAGGTACGGGCATGAATGTTCATACTGATGCATACAGTGTTTCTCGTGCTTGTGCCACCAGTTTTCAATCGACGGTTAACGTAGCTGAATCTATCATGAGTGGTTTTGTTGATGTTGGTATCGCTGGTGGTGCTGACTCGTCTTCTGTTGCGCCTATTGGTGTCTCAAAAAAATTCGCTCGAACGCTTGTGGATATCACTAAAACCAAAACCTTAGGTCAAAAAATAGCGCTAATTCGCAAGTTAGGCCTAAAAGACATACTACCTGTTTCTCCTGCTGTAGCGGAATACTCTACGGGTATATCTATGGGGCAAACAGCAGAGCAAATGGCTAAAACCTATAACATCGCTCGAGCAGATCAAGATGCGTTAGCGCATCGCTCTCATACCTTAGCCACTAAAAGCTGGGCAGAAGGTAAGCTTGCAGGTGAAGTGATGTCTGCACATAGTGAACCTTATAAAGGTTTTATCGATAAAGATAATTGTATTCGTGAAAATTCGGTATTGGAAAGTTACGCTAAACTACGTCCTTGCTTTGATAGAAAGCACGGCACAGTAACCGCTGCAAGTAGTACACCGTTAACTGATGGTGGCGCAGCCGTTTTACTTATGCGTGAAGGTCGAGCAAAAGAGCTAGGATATCAACCATTAGGTTATATTCGTAGTTATGGTTTTGCTGCTATTGATGTATGGCAAGATTTATTAATGGGACCAAGTTTCGCAACGCCCATTGCATTAAAACGTGCTGGATTAGAATTAGCAGATTTAGATTTGATTGAAATGCATGAAGCCTTTGCCGCCCAAGCTCTCGCGAATATGAAAATGTTTGCTAGCGATAAGTTCGCCAAGGAGCATCTAGGGCGTGATAAAGCCATTGGTGATATTGATATGACTAAGTTTAATGTCATGGGGGGCTCACTAGCATATGGTCATCCTTTTGCGGCAACGGGGGCGCGATTAATTACGCAAACGTTAAATGAACTAAATCGACGCGGTGGTGGTGTTGGCCTAGCGACAGCATGTGCGGCAGGTGGTTTAGGTGCAGCGATGGTTTTGGAGACAGATTAATGACTGATAATAACGTAGATACAATGAACGAAGTAAACAACAATCAAGCGAACACAAATAGCAGTACTTTTACTTTAGTCCGTCAAGAAAATGGCATTGCACATTTAATTATGGATGTGGTTGAAGATACCATGAATACCCTTAAGGCTGAATTTGCTGAACAAGTAACAGCTGTACTTGCACAAATTAAAGCAGATAACACCATTAAGGGCATAGTTTTATGCAGTGGTAAACAAGATTCGTTTGTTGCTGGTGCAGACATCAATATGATTGATGAGTGTAAAAGCAAAGATGAAGTCATTGCACTTACCCGTAAGGGACAGGTGATTTTTTCACAACTTGAGCAGTTAAATATTCCTATTGTCGCTGCTATCAATGGTGCCTGTCTAGGTGGCGGTTTAGAGTTGGCTATGGCTTGTCATGCCCGTGTTTGTAGTGATAATCCTAAGACTGCATTAGGATTACCTGAAGTACAGTTAGGTTTGCTACCTGGTGGAGGTGGCACACAAAGGTTACCTAAGTTAGTGGGCGTACAAAAAGCCCTAGATATGATGTTAACTGGTAAACAACTCAGAGCTAAGCAAGCGTTAAAAGCAGGTTTGGTTAATGATGTTGTCCCTAATAGTATTTTGCTGGCAACGGCTGAGCAAATGGCACTTGCAGGAAATGTTAAGCAAGCAGTAAAATTCAAATCATCGATACTTAATAAGTTTCTTGAAGGAACATCAGTAGGTCGTAGTATAGTCTATAAACAAGCACAAAAATCAGTGCTAGCTAAAACTAAAGGCAATTACCCTGCACCAGCTAAAATTATTAATTGTGTGAAAACAGGCATGGAGCAAACACCAGCAAAAGGTTATCAAATTGAAGCTGAACATTTTGCTGAATTAGTGTTGAGTCCTGAATCTGCACAATTGCGCAACCTCTTTTTTGCCACCACAGAAATGAAAAAAGAGCAGGGTGTTGCTGATGTTATGCCAGAAAAAATACTTAAAGCAGGCGTTCTTGGTGGTGGCTTAATGGGCGGAGGTATTGCCTTTGTTACTGCCACTAAAGCAGGTATTCCAGCTCGTATAAAAGACATTGGTCATCAAGGTATTAGCCATGCGCTAAAATACAGTTATGACTTACTGAATAAAAAAGTTAAACGTCGTTTTATGCTTAAAAGTCAAATGCAAAAGCAAATGTCGATGATCACAGGCTGTGATGATTATTCTGGTTTTAATGATATTGATATCGTTGTTGAGGCGGTATTTGAGAATTTAGAGTTAAAGCAACAGATGGTAGTTGAAATTGAGCAGCAGGCAAAAGAGTCGACTATTTTTGCTAGTAATACTTCGAGTTTACCTATTGGAAATATTGCGGCAAAAGCCAAGCGTCCAGAGAACGTGATTGGTTTACATTATTTTTCACCAGTAGATAAAATGCCTTTGGTTGAGATTATTCCTCATGAAAATACATCTGATCAGGTTATTTCTACCACGGTTGCTTTTGCCAAAAAGCAAGGTAAAACACCTATTGTTGTTAAAGATAAAGCGGGCTTTTATGTCAATAGAATTTTAGCGCCTTATATGAATGAAGCGGCTATTTTATTACTAGCGGGTGAGCCGATAGATAAGCTGGATAAAGCGTTAGTTAATTTTGGTTTCCCAGTAGGACCGATGCAATTACTGGATGAAGTTGGTATTGATGTAGGCGCGAAAATAGGGCCGATTCTACAAGCTGATTTAGGTGAACGTTTTGCAGCACCAGCGGCATTTTCTAAGTTACTTGATGATGGTCGTTTAGGTAAAAAAGCTGAAAAAGGTTTTTATTTATACGGTAAGCAAGCGAAAAAAGGCAAACAAGTTGATGAAAGTATTTATACCTTGTTGAATCTTACGCCTAAAGGAAGTTTGTCTGCAGATGAAATAGCTAAACGTTGTACTTACATGATGCTTAATGAAGCGGCTCGTTGTGTTGATGAAGGCATTGTGCGTAATGCTCGTGACGGTGACATTGGTGCTATATTTGGTATTGGTTTCCCGCCATTCCTAGGCGGCCCATTACGTTATATTGATAAAATTGGCGCGCAATCGTTAGTTGCACAACTTAGCCAATGGTCGAAGCAACATGGTGAACGGTATGAGCCTTGTGAAGCCTTAGTTACTATGGCTGAAAACGGTACTCGTTACTATTAGAAACAAGTAATGACTGGTTAAAGCGCTGACTGTTAGAAGTTAGCGCTTTTTTTTGTCTTAAGCAAATAGAAGTAAAGCGGGTCCTGTTGTTAGAGGAAATAAAGATCCGGAGTGTGGCAATTATGTTTTTGCTTTACCGGCAAGTTATTGCCGTAAATAATACGATCTAATGGCTAAATATAGCGTGAAGGGCATTGAATTAGTGCCATGATTTAATTATATTAGCGCCGATTTTTTCTTTTAAGCTTTCATTTAACCTATATGTGGTTGTAGTAGGTGTGCTATTTTGTTTTTATTGGTGCTATTTATTTTGTCTTTAAGCGTGTTGTTTGGCGTGTTTTTTTACTGTCAGGCATTGGTTAGTGGTATGGGGCGAAAGCGTTGGACTTTGGCGGGGGCTGTGTTTGGACCGTTGATTTGGCCGATGTTTATTATGAAAAAGCGGATGTACTGTAATCGATTGTTTGGCTTTGAACAGCTTATTTTTAATGCTTAGTGTCTGTGTCTTAACGCTAGAACAACTCGTTTAAGCTTGGGTGTAGAGCTTGACGCCTAAGTGGTTTGCTCAGTATTGATTAATTATAATCACCAGGTATACAGGGTATTGAGCGAAAGCAGATAAGATGAAATTGAGGTAGTGTATAAGTTGAAGGAATAAAGTTGCTAACATCCATGTTAGTAAGCTTTGATAGTGAGTTACGACCACCAAGTGTTGGCAGAGGTTTCTTTTATTTCAATACGAGCAGCAATTGGATTTGCTTTTTTTTGCTTGCTTGTAGAGAATAAATTTTTTAATAAATTAATCATCAATTAGCTCCCAAAAAGTCAGGTTTTTACAGGCGGCGAGTTCCACGTGTATCGCCAACTACTTCAGATGTTTTATCTTGAGATGCACTTAGGCGTCTTGTGCCCCGTGTATCGCCAACTACTTCTAAAGTTATTCCTTGAGATGCACTTAGGCGTCTTGTGCCCCGTGTATCGCCTACTACTTCTAAAGTTATGCCTTGAGATGCACTTAGGCGTCTTGTGCCCCGTGTATCGCCAACTACTTCTAAAGTTATGCCTTGAGATGAGTTAAGACGACGAGTTCCACGTGTATCACCTATAGTCTCGATGTCTAATGAATTAGTGTCAGTAACTGTAGCTGGTGAAACAGACATTGCCATTGATAGAATAATTGAACTTAACATGCACTTTCCTTTTATTTATATTATGGTTTATTAGCAGCTATTATCATGCTTAAACCATGCCAATATTATTGTTTTTTTTATGGCGATAATAATCAAGGAGTCATTGATTTTTAACGTTTATATAAGACCCTAGCCTAAAGTGATTGTCCTTCATTACATTATTGGTGTGTCGTTTTTTTGACGTATACAGTTAGACTGCTGAATTACCGACTGAATGTTGTCGATTTATGGGTGATTTTGTGGGAGAGTAGATATTTTTGAAAATGCTCGGTCGCCAAGGGTTTACTGTATAAATAGCCCTGTAGTTGCTCACAACGTAACCCAGATAAAAAGCTCAGTTGTTGTTCGGTTTCAACCCCTTCGGCAACAACATCCATTCCTAAGTTATGGGCAATAGTCACTATGGTTGCAACCATATTTCTGCCTTGTTCAGACTCTTCAATGTCATCAACAAAGGCTTTATCAATTTTTAAGGTGTTTAAAGGGAATTTTTTCAAATAAGCTAAAGATGAATAACCCGTGCCAAAGTCATCTAGCGATAAATGAACGCCCAACGCGCGGATTTGCAACATGGTATCGATAGCTGTTTGTGGCGAGTCCATTACAGTGCCTTCGGTAATCTCTAATTCTAAGTATTTAGCGGGTAGTTGACTATCCTTTAAAATATTATCTATTTGAGAGACTAGGTTGTTTTGAGTAAACTGTACTGCGGACAGGTTAACGGCGACCCGGC
The DNA here is from genome assembly GCF_040362745.1 of Colwellia sp. KU-HH00111. Taxonomy (NCBI): domain Bacteria; kingdom Pseudomonadati; phylum Pseudomonadota; class Gammaproteobacteria; order Alteromonadales; family Colwelliaceae; genus Colwellia; species Colwellia sp. KU-HH00111. The sequence goes on from NZ_BAABWO010000007.1 coordinate 228,363, forward strand.
CATCAAATAAACCAGAATCCACCCATTTTTTGGTAGCATAACAGGCTTTTCTTAGAACAATTTCACCAATATCAATAATTTGACCTGTTTCTTCTGAGACTGGAATAAATACGACTGGGCTGATAACCCCTCTGCTTGGGGTTTCAAAGCGAACTAAGGCTTCCATTCCGGCAATTCGTCCGGTGGCTATTTCAATTTTTGGTTGATAATAGACAGAAAAAGAGTCATCTTTTAAACCGTGTCGAATAAGGCTTTCAATTTGCAACCGTTTGACCGCCTTTTTATTCATAGACTCACTAAAGAATTGGTACTTATTACCGCCACTATCTTTGGCATGATACATGGCAGTATCGGCATTTTTTAATAATTCATGACCCGTCACACCATCTTCTGGAAAAAGTACAATGCCTATACTGCTGTAAAGGACAATTTCTTGGTTTTTTATTTTAAAAGGTTGAGCCACCATTTTTAAAATCGCTTTGGCCAATGATGTTATCGTATGAATATCATTTGTCCCTTCTATAATCAGGCTAAATTCATCTCCTCCTAATCGATAAACGCTATCCTGTTTACGCCCGAGTGTAAGCATACGTTTAGCCACTTGGCATAGGATGGCGTCACCGATTTGATGACCCAGAGAGTCATTGATTTTTTTGAAATTATCTAAATCAAATACCAGTAATGCATGAGAAATATTATTTTTCACTAAACGTGCTTGATGGGCTTGAAAGTAAGAGCGGTTGGGTAACCCTGTTAAAGTGTCAGAGCTTGCTAACTTTCTTAATTCGGCCTCGGTTTCTTTGCGTTTGGTAATGTCAGAGAACACCCCAACAAAATGAGAAATATTATGGTTTTCATCATGAATAATATCAATATTCAAGTCAGTTAAATATTTAGTGCCATCGGTGCGTAAACTTTCGATTTCACCATGCCAACTGCCTTTTGATTCTAAATGGTGCTTGATGTCTTGGGTGAAACTTTTGGGGTATTGGCTAAAGTTTAATGCCCGGCCGACCATTTGTTTTCTTGTTTTTCCAGTGATGCGTTGAAACGACTTGTTGACATCAACCGCAATAAATTGGCGATCGTAAATCACAACCGCATCTGATATGTTTTGAATACACCGAGCGAATAATTTTAATCGCTCTTCGGCTTTTTTTATTTGACTAATATCTTTTAGTGTACCTGTCATTCGCGCGGGGCTGTTGTTGTCGTCGCGCTCAACAATTTTTCCACGATCTAAAATCCACACCCAGCGATCATGTTTGTTTTTTACTCGGTAAGTCGCCTCAAAGTGATCGGTTTTTTCGGTGAAATGCTCTTCTAATGCTATTTTAACTCGCTCTAGATCATGGTGGTGAATGTTAGTTTTAACTTGCCCGGCACTATTTTTTTCAATACTTTTATTGCGAGTACCATCTTGAGGGAACTCTAAAATCCCCCAAATATTTGAGCGGTATATCTTGTCTGTGATGATATTCCAATCCCACATTTCATCGCCACTACCCCAGAGAGACAGTTTTAATCGCTCTTCACTTTCTTTAATTTGTGCGTGGTACAGGCGTTTATTTCTATACTGTTGAATAACATACGCTAAAAATAGTAAGGCGAGCACTCCATAGACTAACAACATAGTTGTGGATAACCACCAAGGTGGTAATACAAGTACATTTAATCGACTTGTTTTTGCATTTTCAGGGCTAAGAACATCATAGGCTTGTACTTCAAATACGTACTCACCTGGGTTTAAGTTAGTATAAGTCGCTCGGTTATTATTATTGCCAATATTTATTGCTGCATCGATCCAACCCTTTTCAAGACCAAGTAAACGGTAGCGATATCTTAATTGACTGTGTAATTTAATATTAGGGGTAGTGAATTCAAAGCTAATAGGAGACTGCTTGTATTCAATTTCAAGTTCAGTTAAAGCATCAAGCTGTTTATTTAAGGTAAAAAGACTCTCATTAGGTTCATTTATCGAGCTTTTAGAAGCAATATTAATACGTTTGTTAGCTATAAATAAGTTTGTAAAGATCGGTTGAGAAATATACTGATTAATTTGTAGTAAATCTTCTGGGCTAAAACTGTAAAAGCCATTTGGGCTTCCAAAATATAATTTTCCGCTTTTCGATTTTAGTACGGCTCTCTTTGTAAACTCGGGTGTGTTAATTCCGTAATCTGCATCAAAGTTAACAACAATATTTTTATTTGTCAGAATTGCTGTAAGTCCTTTATTTGTAGCAACCCATGCATTTTCCATTGAGTCAAAAGCAATAGAGGCAATGTAGTTGTTTTTTAGTTTATTGTTTTCATTGAAAATACTAATGTTCTTACTTTTCTTATCAAATAAGATGAGGCCGTGAGAGTCTGAGCCAATAATGACAGTCTTTTCGCTAACGCTAATGTTGTTAATCGATGACTTTTTGAAGTCTTTTCTAATCGTTGTGTTTAATGGAGTGAAATGTTTGTTTGCCGTTGAGAAATTTAGTAGGTCATTTTTAATAGTTACAAGCCAGAGTAGTTGATTTTCATCTTTTTCTATGTTGATTAGAGGTGGTATTCCTTTTTTAGAGTACTTAATAAAAGTCTGTTTGCTAGGTATGTAACTTGTTAAAACACCACTTTCATTTATAAACCAAAGGTTGTTATTAATTGTTTTTATTAATTTACTATCAATGTAGCCAGATTCGCTAAGCCATTTTTTATGTTCTACTAATTTGTTAGTCTCAGGGAAAAAATTAAAAAGATTATTTTTATCAGTATGTAACCAGATACTTCCATTGTCGCCAGCCAATATTTGCCTAATGTTTTTATGTGTGCTGAAATCTAGTTTTTTTACTTGAAGAGTATTATTTATTTGAAATAAGCCATTTTGCTCGGTTGCGAGCCATATTGTTCCGTCTTGCGCTTCAGCAAAAGACTCAATTCGATAACTTATAGTGCTATCACCAACCAACCCATGGTGAAAAAGATTAGCAAGGCTTGAGTACTTATTAAGCCCCCCACCATAACTTGCTAACCACATATTGTTATTCTTATCTTGAAAAATATCCATTAACCAGTTTTCACTCAAAGATGTTGGTTTTTGGTTACTTTGATAACTTTCAATTTGGTTGTTTAATAGGTTGATGACATTTAAACCATTTTGGGTGGCTAACCAAACCTGGTTGTCATCGAATTGATTAATGGCTCGGACAGTGTTTGATAATAACGATGTCTTTGTATTATCTTGTCTGGGTTGATTGGTTAAGTGTGAAACTAAACGATAGCGTTCATCAACAATATATAAACCATTATCAGTTGCTAACCAGTAGTTATTATCAATGAGCTCCATATCAAATAATGCATTGGCATTAATGTTCAAATGAAATTTATTTTGCCTTTTGAGCGAACCAATATAGTTAAGGTTTTTACTCAGTAAGTGTATTCCTTTGTCGAAACTGCCAAGCCAATAGTTTTCTTTTCTGTCTTGAAAAATAGTTTTTATTTCTCGAATACGCTCATCATAATTCCTCACTTTGATGCGGGTAAACTTGATGTCTTTAATCGCTGTGGCAACTGACAGGGTATGCAGTCCTTCAGAAGTTGATACCCAGAGCAACGGCGTTTGTTTAGATTTGATTATTTCAGTATTTTTATTTTGATAAATATTCCAAATAACATTATCTCTAAGTGACGATTCATTATGGCTCTCGTTGTAAAAATTATCAAAGTTGTCAAGCTCGATATTATAACGGCTTAAACCATTTTGGGTGCCGACCCACAAAGTGTTTTCACTATCGATAAATATTTTGCGAATAACATTATCGGCAATGGAATGTTGATTATTGGCATCATGTCGATAAATAACAAAGTTGGTACCATCAAAACGGTTTAGGCCATCTTCGGTTGCAAACCATATAAAACCCTGCTGGTCTTGGGTTACCCCAAATACATTAGAGTTTGAAAGGCCGTTTGCAGTAGATAATTGACTAAACTTTAATGGGTTTTTTCCTGATTCAATTAGCGTGCTTTTAATGGTTTCTGTGGTATCAGTTGTGCTTTGAGCTGCAGTTGCGGTGATTGAGCAAGAACTAAATAAAATAAAGCAGATTAGCTGCTTTCTAGCAAATGTAGGTGTTGTGCTAACAGTTATTCTATTTAGAAAATAGATGATAAATAATTTGAAAAAATATGAAAACACAAATCAACCTAAAATATAGAGAAAATGACAATTATAATCATTGTAAGATAAAATAAAAATCAAGCGACAGACCATTAAAAATCATGTGTTGTTTTAAGTCAACGTTTGTTACCGATTGATTTTTTAATAACTATTCTTTTATTGTCTCTTTATCGGCAGAGTTAAAATTTTCTTTTGTTATTTATAGTGAAATCAGTGTGTTTGCTTATATTTTCACCGTTTAATTCATTTTTGATCTGGTCTGCTAAGTCAGTACTGTCCTCTGGTACTGATAATAGTATGATGCGGTCTGGATTAGACATCGCGAGTAATTGATTATTGATGAAGCTTTTCACCTGCGAAAATTTTAACGTTAAAATGGCGGAAACTAACTGTTCTTTATGGGTGAAAAGCAAATCTTTATTGCATATTGCGGCCCAGAAACGTTGACTTTTTATCCGCAGGTTGTTGTCTTTTTCTTGAAGTTGCCCCGCTAATCCATGGATTAAATGGTGCCAATTTTGTTCACCCACTTCGTCTAACATAGATAAACTTTCAGTGATAAAATCATCAATAGCCTTTGTTAAGGTCACTGCGTCGGTATGTGGTGATTGAATATAAAACGCAATACCAGGATAGCGGTTTATTGGCACGTAACCTACTCCAACTAAATAGCCATATTGTTTTTCTGTTCTCATTTCTTGAAAAAACAAAGGGGATAAAAGGTGGCTAGTCACCATGGTGAGGGCGACTAAACTATGATCTCTGTTGGCAAGCGGATAATAGATTACCGTGGCATGATCATGCTCAGGGATCTTTAGGGGTAACACCTGAGTTTGTTTGTTGTTCATGTCAATAACGGGGCATTCTACAGCATGAGTGGAGCGATAGTTTTGGTTAAAAGCATGTTTGATATAACTGACGATTTGGTTGGCATGGCTGATGAGCCAGTTTCCATGAATTAATACTTCAAGTGTGACTTTTTCAAATAAATACTGAGTAAATTTTTGATATTGAGCAAAGGTAATTTGGTTAAGTGCGCAGGCTAACGCTTCAGCACTTGGGTTATTTGGTTGCATTAGAGAGCTTAGGGTAGAAAAAAGTTGTGAAATAGACTTGTTTTTATCACTATTTTGCCAATGTGTTATTAACTCTTGCTTTAAAAGTGCAAAGTTTTCTTGACTCACCTGATGGTGTTTTAATCGGTATAGCAGTTTTTCTATTAATATTGGCTGATTTTCACTAATACCTGACACTTGCAAGGTAATACCGCCTTGGTGGGCATAGAGGTGATAATGAATACAGGCGAGTTCTGCGTCGTAATTTTCTTCTACCACAGTATGAGTATAGAGATCGACAAATAAGCGTGTCATTGCAATATTTTCAATGCTGGCGATAGAGATTGGTGAATCAATACCAATATAAATATACCCTTTGGGTACCTTGAAGGTGGTGTCTTGTTTGTACCAGACAGATAAACCATCTGATGTTGCTATTTTTTTAGGTGATTTACAGGGGGATACATTATCATAAACTTGAGGTATACCGTTGATATAGGTGTTTTTTTTAGGTAAAAACAACCGCATCTCAGCAACAGAATTGTTATTGTTTGACGAAGATAATTCTCGCCAATGTGCCAGTAATTTTGATGGGATATTACTGACATGATAAGGCACTTGATACCAAAAGCTTGTCTTAGTGAATTGTTTTTTTTGACTGATTTGTATCACTCTAACATTGTCGGCATTCAAATAACTCAGTAAGTGGTTCACCTTGTCATCATCCATTCCGGTCATAATATAATCACCAAAAATGTAATCCTCACAAGGATAATGTTGCATATTTATCGCTAATTGACTGACATTATCTAACGGGCTGATTTTTTCATGATAGGTAAATGACAATTCAGCGAGCGCTTTTTTTTCTTGATAATAATAATGAGGAATGTTGGCGGATTTGAGCAAACCAATATACGAAAAAACAACACTTACAATATCATCGGTGTGTTCTTCACCTAACTTAGTTAAGCTAATACTAATGTTAAAGTCTTTAAAATTAGAGCCGTTTATCCCAGAGCCCGCAGTTAACTCCATAGCCCATTGTTTTTGTTTTAATGTTGCTAAAATACTGCCAGCACCTTCGTGTCCTATTAAATAAGCTAAAATAGATTCAGGTTTATCTTGGTAATATTTATCAATGCTCTCCATCGCAAAGCTGATAATTAATTGATGCTCATTTTTGACCGGATGAACATCAATATAGATGCCTTGGTGTTCAGGTAAATATAAAGGCTCGGTTATCTCAGGTAGTGATAAGTTACTATTTTTGATTTGACTAAATCTTGCTTTGACTAGGCTGGCTAATTCGCCTAAGGATTGGGGACCTTCTATGGCTAAAGTCATAAAGCTTGCTTGATAATAATAATTAAAAAAATCCTTCACTTCTTGGCTAATGCTTTGGCCATTTCTATCGTTAAGGGTATCGATATTTCCGACGGAAAATTGTGAGAAAGGGTGTTTTTGATTAATCGTTTCTTTATGTACATCGTATAATCGACGAACATCGTCTTTAAGTTTTAGCTTAAACTCAGCTTCAATATTTTTACGTTCTTTAGCGATAAACTCTTCGGCCAACAGTGGGGAAATAAAAAATTGACTGAAGCGATCGAGTGCTTCTTCAAAGTGTTGGTGGTGGATATCAAAATAAAAGCAGGTATGTTCTGTAGCGGTCCAAGCATTATTGCTGCCACCATGTTGACGAATAAATTTTTGATATTCGCTGCCATCAGGGTATGTAGTTGTCCCTAGAAATAACATATGTTCAAGAAAATGAGCTAATCCTTGCCTATCTGAAGGATCGTTAAAGTGACCTACATTTACTGCAAGTGCTGCAGCGCACTTGTCACTATCTTCATTATTAATCAATAAAACCCGTAAACCATTGTCCAAGGTAAGTGATTGATATTTTTTAAAATCATTTGGACTTTGTTTCAAGTAGATGGCTCCTCGCGTTGAAATGAAATAGTTAAATATAGCGTCGAAAAATTATAGGTTTATATTATCTAAATTACCTTATGGAATAACGAGAGATAATTTTATTCTTAACAGTTAATATTAAAGGAGTATAGTTTCTATTACTATAGCCGGAAAATTATTATATCCTCAAATATTTAGAGGATTTATTTGAACTAAACCGCCTAATACCAAGCTAATGTGCGGGAGATAAAATGAAAATATTTATTATGCGTCATGGAGAAGCGGCAAACGCTGCAGGTGAAGACTCTTTGAGACCACTTACAAAGCATGGTGCTTATGAAGCGCAAAAAATGGGGCATTGGTTGGCGGATAGTAAACTTGCGATGATAGGAGTTTTTGTGAGTCCTTATGTCAGAGCTCAGCAGACATGTACTCATATCACAGAGGCGCTATCAAAAGCGTCTCTGCTGGTTAACACTGAGATAACTACTTTAGATTTTATAACGCCATCAGGAAAAGCACCTCAGCTTCATGATTATATAGATGGTCTATTACAAGGTGGTTTTGATATGACCCAAGAGCAAGGTGTAAGCGATAATCAAGGGATTATGTTTGTTTCACATATGCCTTTTGTTAGTTATTTGGTTGGAGAATTAACGGGCTCGTCGAATATGCCAATATTTGCTACAGGCGCTATTGCCGTTATCGATTATGATGTGAAGCAAATGCACGGGCAGTTTGTTACTATGATATCACCACAAGATATTTAAATTGATTTTAGGTAAAGAGATTTAATTTTTAGTGAATTTATCTTTTAATTCGATCAAGGCTAATAGTGCTCCATTACCACCCCATTCCAATGGTGCTTGATGAAAGGCCATCACGTCAGGGTGTTGTACTAACCAATGGGGAACTTTATTTTTTAGTACTCTTGAACCAAGACCATGCACAATACAAATACACTGCGCATGCTCTTTCTGACAAGCGTACAAAAGAGCCGCTATTTCTTTTTTTGCTTGGTGCTGATCTAATCCGTGTAAATCTAGAATGAGATCCGGGCTATAGATACCACGACGCAAATTTTTCGCCTCAAAACTATCTACATCGGTACGCACATATTTTATTGGTCCCTGTGTGTTTAGATTGGGCTCAAACTCATCAGAAAAGTGAAACTGTGCCAAGGCTTTATTATTGTCTTTTAGCTTATTTTTTTTATGCAAGTAATGTTTAGGCTTGCTGACCTTTTTGGCAAAGTGTATGGTGTCCCCTTTTAAGGGCTTGACTTTGCCGATTGCTTGTTCAAATAACAGTTTGTCATCGGTCATTTGGGCTCTTTTAGGGATGTTTTCATTATCATAGTGGCAGTTTAAAAATATCTGCTAACCTTTACAAGTAATGAATGGCAAGAATCAATAACTTTTAGGAAAATATCGTGGCTAAATTAACCTCAGTAACAAGTCAATTACACACTATTGCAGACTACTGCCGATATGGTGCGACGCTGTTTAACCAATCAGAGCTTTTTTATGGTCACGGTAGTGATAATGCATTTACCGATGCTTATATCCTAGTGATGTATGCGTTGTCTTTACCTAATGATGTAGATGAAAGTATAATGACCTGTCATCTGATTGAGTCTGAAAAACAAAACATTTTAGCGTTGTTTAGCCGCCGTATTGAAGAACAAATACCTGTGGCTTATATCACAAATATTACGTACTTTGCGCAATTACCTTTTTACGTCGACCAACGGGTACTCGTGCCGCGCTCACCTATTGGGGAATTAATTGAAAATAAGTTTTTCCCCTATATTGCCGCCAATAATGAACCTAAGCGTGTTTTAGATTTATGTACAGGTAGTGGTTGTATAGCAATCGCTTGTGCGAGTTATTTTAGCGAGGCTGAAGTTGACGCCGTTGATTTATCAATCGATGCATTAAATGTGGCGCAAATGAATATTGAAAACCATGGGCTTTGTGAACAAGTTATTCCAATTCAATCTGATGTTTTTTCTGGGGTTGAAGGGCAAAGTTATGATTTAATTGTCAGTAATCCACCTTATGTCGATCAACAAGACATTGATAGTATGCCGAAAGAGTACCAGCATGAACCTGAAATAGGGTTAGGTTGTGGTCACGATGGCTTAGATATTGTCCGTGTGATTTTAGCGCAAAGTGCACAATACCTTAATGAGGGTGGGTTGTTATTTTGTGAGGTGGGTAATTCAGAGGTTCATGTGAGGGCTCTCTACCAAGAGGTGCCTTTTACTTGGCTTAATTTTGAGCGTGGTGGTCATGGTGTGTTTATGTTAACCAAGGCTCAATTGATTGAGTTTGCAGATGTTTTTACTGCAGCTTTAGAACACCATTAATTTGAAATATTAAAAACTTAAATAGACGTCGGAGTTAGAATGTCAGGCAATACCTTTGGAAAAATATTTACCGTAACCTCATTTGGTGAAAGCCATGGTTTAGGCCTTGGCGCTATTATTGACGGCTGCCCCCCGGGCATTGAATTATCCGAAGAGGATTTACAAGGTGATCTTGATAGAAGACGTCCTGGTAAATCTCGTTTTACTACCGCAAGAAACGAAGCGGATAAAGTTAAAATAATGTCAGGAGTATTTGAAGGAAAAACAACAGGTACACCCATTGGCCTACTTATTGAAAACACAGACCAACGCTCAAAAGATTACGGTAATATTGCCCAAAGTTTTCGACCAGGTCATGCGGATTACACTTACACACAAAAATATGGTTTAAGAGATTATCGTGGCGGTGGCCGTTCATCGGCAAGAGAAACCGCTATGCGAGTTGCTGCTGGCGCCGTAGCAAAAAAATATCTTTTGCAAAAATTTGGCATGAAAATACAAGCCTGTGTTACACAAATTGGTGACATTACTGCCACATCGGCAGACGGTTCGACACTTGATTTTGCAGACATCAATTGGCAAGATGTTGAACAAAATCAATTCTTTTTTCCTGACAACAGCAAACTTGAACAATTAGATCAGCATTTACGTGATGTTATGCGTGCTAAAGACTCAATCGGTGCGAAAGTCAGTGTAGTTGCCACCAATGTACCTGTTGGCTTAGGTGAGCCTATCTTCGACCGACTTGACGCTGAAATTGCTCATGGTTTGATGAGTATCAATGCGGTTAAAGGTGTTGAAATTGGCGATGGCTTTGCAGTGGTTAATCAAAAAGGCTCTGATCATAGAGACGAACTTACCCCCCAAGGATTTAGTAGTAACCATGCTGGTGGCGTGTTGGGTGGAATATCTTCAGGACAAAATATTATTGCCCATTTGGCATTAAAACCTACGTCAAGCATTGGCGTTAGTGGTAAAACTGTTAACTCGCAAGGTGAAGCGTCAGATATTATCACTAAAGGCCGACATGATCCCTGTGTTGGTATTCGCGCTGTGCCTATTGCTGAAGCCATGTTAGCGTTAACCTTGATGGATCATTATTTAAGACATAGAGCACAAAATGCCGATGTTGTTTGTGATACACCTGTGATTACACAAAATTAACGAGATATAAGTCGGGAAGTTAAGGATTTACGTTGTCATTATTTACTCGACTTGCTACAAGTTACTTTTTTTATTTTGCAATTTTAGGCTTAATATCACCTTATCTCTCAGTGTTCCTTGATGGCAAAGGTTTTACCTCGGTTGAGCTAGGTGAAATTTTTGCTATTCTTACCGCTACTAAAATTGTGGCACCTAGCTTATGGGCAATATTAGCTGATAAAACAGGCCAAAAATTACTGATTATTCGCCTTGGCGCATTGTTGGCATTATTAAGCTTTATCGTGTTGTTTTGGTTAAATAGTTATTGGCCAATTAGCTTCTGTTTAGCTTTGTTTAGTTTGTTTTGGACGGCGATTTTGCCGCAACTTGAAGTGTTTACCTTAACGTCAGTACGACATAGTAGCAAAATATACGCTCGTATTCGTTTGTGGGGAAGTCTTGGGTTTATCGTTTTAGCCGTGGTAGCTGGTCAAGTAATGGAGTACTACGCACCTGGCAATTTATTAAATAGCGAGGCTAATCTTTTTACCAATGCATTTGTGTGGATGGGCACGGTTATTTTATTGTGCTTGTTAATCTCTACCATGGTAATCAAGCCACAGCGAATAGTGAATAAACCACAACAACAAGCGTTGGCAATAACTGGTAAGTTACTTGATCTAAGGTTCATCATTTTTTTTATGGCAGGCGTGCTATTACAAATTAGTTTTGGGCCTTACTATGGTTTTTTTGCGTTATTTTTACGTGATTTAGCTTACCCTGGGGTAGCTGTTGGCTTGTTGATTTCTCTTGGCGTGGTCGCCGAAATACTTATTTTTATTTTTGCCAGTAGCTTTTTTAAAGCCTTTACATTAAAGGCTATTTTAATTGTTAGTTTAGCTGCTACTGCGCTTCGTTGGTTTATTGTTGCATTATATGCAGAGTCAATTTGGCTTTTAGCATTGACACAGCTGATTCATGCGGCAAGTTTTGCGCTGTTTCATAGCGCGTCAATGATTTTTATCAGTGAGCACTTTACGCGTTGTCAGCAATCGAGGGGGCAAGCAGTGTATTTAGGTGGTGTATATGGTGTAGGAGGGGCAATAGGTGCCTATATTGCTGGGGTTTTATGGCTTGATGGCCTTGGGGCAAGCACAACATTTTTAACCGCTAGTGTTTCAGCTTTTATTGCAGCCTTGCTAATGCTTTTTTGGCCAAAGACAATAAAAAAGCCCAGTCAATGACTGGGCAAAAATATAAACAAAGGGGAGGAACACTGAATAAACGAGTAAAGGTTAACTTTCGTGTAATAAGCTTTTGCCGTTGATGGCTATTTTTCGTGGTTTGAGCGCTTCAGGAATTTCTCTCAACAAGTCAACATGCAATAAACCGTTTTCCATAAAAGCACCTACTACTTTAACATGTTCTCCAAGTTGAAATTTTCTTTCAAAATTGCGTTCCGCAATACCTTGGTGTAAAAACTTTCTCATGGTTTGTTGTTCTTTATTATCAGTGCTTACGCTGTTCGCCTTGGTACCAATAATAATGAGGCTATTGTCTTTTGACTCTATATCAATGTCTTGTTCAGCAAACCCTGCAACGGCCATGGTGATTCTGTATTTATCTTCGGCTAATAACTCTACGTTATAAGGGGGATAAGATGATTGTTTGTCAGCACGTGATGCCTTGTCTATTAAGCCAGCTAAGTGGTCAAAGCCAATAAATGAACGATAAAGTGGGCTGAAATCTGTAGTTGTACGCATAGTAAAATATCCTAATAATTAGCAATAATAATATTATCAAGCAATGAGAGACGTTAACTAAGCTTTTCTGCAGCGTTTTATTTTTACCAACGAGGTTGCATAAAAACAAAATAATTCTGTGCTATAGAGAAAACTGAGCGAAACTCATTGAAAAATAATGCTGCCTTTCTAAATGAACAGGCAATGAGTTTATACCCTTTGGTATAGTGTAGCCCCTAAGGCGACTACACTATAAGAGATGGGAACGATGTTTTCTTTTTCAAGGAGATTAACGAAAAAATTTTATGAAAAGGCCGTTGGAGTGGTTCTATATGTTGCTAATATCACCTGATTTATATTATTTTTTTTCCGTGCTAATACTTTGTACATCAGCTAGTGCAGGGGCAATAGCTTTTACTGCATCCAATGCTTTTTCGTAATCTGGGTGCTCAGAAATATTAGCTACTAATTCTTTATATTTTATTAAACCTTGGTTGTCGATAATAAAAATAGCACGGGTGAGTAATCCCATATCTTTAATAATTAAACCATAGCTTTCACCAAAATTTCGCCAAACTGAGTCTGACAATACTTTTATTTGCTCAACACTTTCTACTTTACAAAAGCGTTTTTGTGCAAAGGGCAAATCATTGCTAATGGTTAGTAACGTAATATTCTTAGGTAATTTTGCTGCTTCTTCATTAAAGCGTTTGGTTTGCAAGGAGCAAACACCTGTATCTAAGCTTGGCACCACAGAGATTAAAACGGTTTGATTTTTAAAGTCTGATAATTGTACCGGGGTAAAGTTTTTATCTACTACTTTAAAATTAGGTGCTTGCTCATTGATGGCAACTTGAGTACCTAATAAAGTGACGTACTTGTTGTTTGCTTTTACTAAGTTTTGTGTTTGCGTCAAATTGTTATTAGCCAATGCTAATGTATTTACAGTAAAGCTTAAACAGGTTAAAAACAGCGTAAATAAAAGTTTTTTTGCAATAAATAAATTCATCATGTTTTCAGGTTATTGAAGGAAAAAATAAGTTTACCGTTTTTCTTGTTTGATTTCTGTATTATTTTTTTAAATTACTGTAAAGATATTGAAAAATAACCTATTGTTAGTATTAACATGAGAAAAATAACAACAAAGGTTAATGTAGAGGCTGCTTTTCATTAATTTTTATTTATCAAAGGTGATGCTTTTTATGTCAACTAAGCTATTAATTTGTGATGATTCAAATATGGCACGTAAACAGCTAGCTCGCTCTTTGCCTGATGGTTGGGATGTCGATGTCAGCTTTGCAACCAATGGTGTTGAAGGGGTTGCTGCAATTAAAGAAGGCAAAGGTGATGTGCTATTGCTTGATTTAAATATGCCAGAGATGGATGGATATCAAGTACTTGAAGCTATTTTAAAGCAGGATTTACCCACGTTAACTATCGTTGTTTCTGGTGATATACAACCGGAAGCTCACAAACGTGTAACCAGCTTAGGTGCACTGGATTTTATACAAAAACCTGTGAATAAAGAGAAATTAACGGAAGTGCTACTCGCTTATGGCGTGTTCACTAAAGCAGATCAGCAATCAATAGTTGAAGCTGATATAGCTGCTGAGTCAGTAGAAGTGGCAGAGCAGTCTCCAATTACTGAGCCTAAAGTTGAGCAATCTGCCAAGGATAACCCTAGCATTGATACACCTTTGTCGCCTCAAACTCCTCAAGTGGAAACCTCTGATGTTTCAAACGAAGCACCATTGACACTTTCATCTGATTTACGAGATTGTTATCAAGAGGTATCGAATGTAGCAATGGGCAGAGCAGGGGATTTGTTGGCACGCTTGCTTAATGTATTTGTTGAACTGCCTATTCCAAACGTTAACTTTATTGAAGTGAGTGAGCTAAGCATGGCTCTGAGGGATGTTGAATCAAATGAAAGTACTTCGGGTATTTGTCAGGGCTTTATTAGTGCTGGTATTTCAGGTGAAGCATTATTAATTTTAAATGACTCAAGCTTTAAAGATGTTGCATCCTTGATGAATTATCAGTATGCAGAAAATGAAGGCACAGAGCTAGAGTTATTGATGGATTTATCTAACGTTTTAATTGGTGCTTGTTTAAAAGGTTTTTCAGAGCAACTTGATATTGATTTCAGCCAAGGTCATCCGGTGGTGTTAGGACAACATAGAAAAATCTCAGAATTAGTTGCCAACAATGCCAATAAATGGGCAAAAACTTTAGCCATTGAAATAAGCTATAGTATTGAAAATTATCCAATTAAATGTGACTTATTGTTATTGTTCACCGAGCACTCAATGATAGCGTTAAATAATAAGCTCATGTACCTAATTGAGTAATTTCATCTAGGTTAAGTAAAACTAATACATACACAGAAATGGGATCAGCCATGACATTAGAATCTTCACAATTAAATGAATTACACTGGTTAATGGAGATGCTCCACAACATTGATGTTGGCTTAGTTGTTTTAGATAAAGATTATAAAGTACAAATTTTTAATGGCTTTATGGAAAACCATAGTGGTTATTTACCTAGAGAAGTCAAAGGGAAAGTGTTATTTGATTTGTTTGATGAAATTCCACAGGAGTGGTTTAAACGCAAAGCTGAATCAGTATTTTTATTAAAAAATAAAGCCTTTACCATTTGGGAACAGCGACCTTATTTGTTTAAATTTAACAGTTATCGTCCGATCACAGGTAGCGCTAATTATATGTATCAAAATACCACTTTTATCCCGTTACTCTCAACAACGGGTGAAGTGAGTCATTTATGTTTGCTTGTTTATGATATGACCGATAATGCAATGCATAAAATGAGTTTGGAAGCGGCTAATGAAGAGCTTGGTGTCTTAAGTCAAACTGACGGTCTAACAGGGCTTTTTAATCGTACCCATTGGGAAAACTGCTTACAAACAGAATATAAGCGATGGACACGCAGTCAAAACCCGAGTTCATTAGTTATGTTAGATATAGATCACTTCAAAGCAGTAAATGATAATCATGGGCATATGGTGGGTGATGAAGTGATTCGCCATATTTCGGCTTTGATCCGCTCGCATGTTAGAGAAACAGATACTTCAGGACGCTATGGCGGTGAAGAGTTTACCATTCTACTTGCTGATACTTCTGCAGAAAATGCGTTTGTTTTTGCTGAACGTTTACGTAAAGAAGTCGAGGCTGCTGTGGTCAAATATAATGATATTGAACTTAACTACACCATTAGTTTGGGCGTAGCTGAGGTTGATTCGTCAATTAAAAATTATGAAGCTTGGATTGAAAGCGCTGATGCTGCACTGTATCACGCTAAAGAAAATGGAAGAAATAAGGTTAGTATATATAAATCAGATTAATGGTTGAATTGCTTCACTAAGTAACGTTTTTACGCTCAAGTGCCTTTGCTATGATTAATGGAATGATCATTAGCAATAGTAATATTAGTTGCGGCCATTGACTATAAGGTGTTTTTCCAGTGACTAACGGAACTTCTGCATTTAGGACTATTTCTTGAAATTGTGGAACGCGAGCAATAAACTGTCCTTGATGATCAACGACAGCCGTAATGCCGTTGTTGGTTGCGCGTAATAATGGCCTGCCAAATTCTAATGCGCGCATTCGAGCAATTTCCATATGCTGGTGAGGTCCATGAGAGCCACCAAACCAAGCGTCATTACTTACCGTTAATAATAAATCAGTTGTGTTTGCGTAATTGGCTGCCAGTTGATGTGGAAAAGCAATTTCAAAGCAAAGTAACGGTAATAAATGTAAATTGTTAGCAACTAAGTTTTTTTGAATGTAGTTCCCTCTCGCAAAAGAAGATTGAGGTAGGTTAAATAACGGCGCTAAAGGTCTTAGCCATTCTTGAAAAGGAACAAATTCGCCAATGGGTAATAGGTGGTGCTTGGAGTAACGATTGCGATGATTATAGTAATAGCCTTGTTCATCATCCGCTTGCTGCTTACCTAATACAACAAGGCTATTAAAGTACTCTTTACTTTCAAAATTATAGTTAAGGATACCGGTAATGATAGCACTATCGTTTAACAGGGCTGAGCGATTTACAGTGCTTAAATAATCCTGCACTGTTGGCTCTTGTGCTGGAATAGCTGATTCAGGCCAGATAATGAGCTCTGCATCGAAGTTTACTCTACTTAGATCTAAATATTTGAGCATGGTTGGCCATTCTTGCTCGGGTGCCCATTTTATTGATTGAGCGATGTTCCCCTGAACTAAAGCGACTTTTGTCGTTGTGCCTGTCGGTAAAACCCAACTAACTTTGCCCAAAATAACGCTTAATGAAGCTACTATAAGGAATAACCCCACAGCGTATCTTGTATTTTTGGAGCGATTGATTTTTTTGCGATTGATTAGATTAACCCAATTAACATTGATCATGATCACTAAGGCAGTGATACCGACTTCGCCAATAATAGGAGCAAAGTTTGCCAATGGGCTATCTATTTGGCTGTAACCTAACGACAACCACGGAAAACCAGTCAGAAATACACTTCGTAAGTATTCGCTAATCAGCCAAAACGAGGGTAGCAGCCACAAATTAAGCTGACGTTTTTTTGAAAACCTCGCCGTTAAATAGGCCGCTAAAGCAGGAAAGATAGCTAAATATAAACAAAGTAATAACATCAAGCCAAGTGATAGCATTAACGGCAAGCCGCCAAACTGATCAATACTCACATGCACCCAACTGATACCACTGGCAAACCAGCCAAAAGCAAAAACCCCCATGAGTTTAGCGGCTTTTTTAGGTGGTTGGCGTTGAATTTGATTAAAAACAAACGCCGGGAGTATCAAGGTTAAATACCACTGAGAGAAAGGTGCGTAAGCAAGCACTAAGCTTAAACCTGTGATAAAGCACAACCAGTATTCTTTATAGCTTATACTTTTTTTAAAGCGAGAATACCATGCAGTAACGCTAGTTTTAATCACTCACTTTACCATTGATTTTATGTTTTTTCGCGACGGTTACTTTTAGCATTTGCATGCAGCGGGTATCTGCAGCAACCACCTTAAATTCAAAAGCACCTATAGTGACTTTTTCACCTTTTTGCGGCATATGATTGATTTTTTGTAAAACAATACCGGCAATAGTATCTGCCGATTTTTCATTAAATTTACTGTTAAAGTATTCGTTAAAGTCTGCCAGTGGCGTTAATGCTCTGACTAGATAAACATTGCCGGCAAGTATTTTGATGTCTTCTTCAATATCATCATCGGTTTCATCCTCAATTTCACCCACTATTTGTTCGAGAATGTCTTCAATGGTAACCACACCAGAAATACCACCGTATTCATCGGCAACTAATGCCATGTGATAACGGTTAGAGCGAAACTCTTTCAATAAAGGCTCTACTTTTTTACTTTCAGGAACAATAATCGCAGGACGGATGAAATTACTTAAAATAAACTCATCATTAGTACTTTTTCCAAACCCAAAAGCGAGCAGATCTTTTGCCAACAAAATACCATCAACATGGTCAATATCTTCATTTACTACGGGAAATCGAGAATGGCCTGACTCTAAGATAATAGGTAAAAACTCTTCCAGAACTTGGTTTCTATCAATGGTAACCATTTGCGAGCGAGGTATCATGATATCTCGAACACGCATTTCTGAAACGCCCAATACACCTTCAATCATTAGTTTGGTTTCAGGATTAATAAGTTCACGACTTTGAGCATCAGATAATACATCAACCAAGTCATTTTTATTTTTCGGCTCAGAGCTAAAAAGTTGGATAAATTTAGTCAACAGAGACTTTTTATTTGAGCCGTTATTCTGGTGGGGGTTGTCATCGCTCATAGAGCTTTTTAATATCCTTTAGTTACTTAATTGTTGTAAGTTATTCATACGGATTACCAATCGATAGTTTAGCTAATATTTGTACTTCAAGCATCTCCATTTCGTTGGCATCAGTGTCGTTTATATGATCATATCCCAATAAATGCAAGCATCCATGTATGACCATGTGTGCCCAATGATCAAATAATGATTTGTTTTGGGCTTTAGCTTCTTGTTCAACGACTTGCGAACAAATAACTAAATCACCTAATAAATTAAGCTCAATTCCTTCAGGAACTTCAAAAGGAAAAGATAGCACATTGGTAGGTTTGTTTTTATGTCTATATTGTTTGTTAAGCTCTTGACTTTCATCAGTATTAACAAGGCGGATAGTTATCTCAAATGCTTGTTCAGTTACCGCTGATAGCGCGGTAGAAACCCATGTTTGAAAAAGCTCAAGCGATGGAGTGACGGCTGAGTCACAGGCATTTTGTAAATCAATGGTGTGTTTCATTAATCCTCATGGCTTAGTTGAGTATTAGCAGTTTGTTTTTGTCTATTTAATTTTTGCTCATAAGATTCATAAGCTTCGACTACTTTTGCTACAACAGGGTGTCGAACTACATCTTTCGCTTGGAAAAAGTTAAAACTAATACCATTAATGTTTTGTAACACTTCAATCGCATGGCGTAACCCTGAGCTTTGATGTCGAGGTAAATCAATCTGGGTGATATCACCGGTAATAACTGCACGAGAATTAAAGCCAATACGGGTTAGGAACATTTTCATTTGTTCCACTGTGGTGTTTTGGCTCTCATCTAGAATGATAAAGGCATCATTTAGGGTTCTTCCGCGCATATAAGCTAAAGGTGCAATTTCTATCATATTGCGCTCAATAAGCTTTTCTACACGCTCAAAACCTAACATTTCAAATAGTGCATCATATAAAGGCCTTAAGTAGGGATCTATTTTCTGTGATAAGTCGCCGGGTAAAAAGCCTAACTTTTCTCCTGCCTCTACTGCAGGACGAGTTAGTAAAATTCTGCGGACTTCTTGACGTTCTAGCGCATCAACTGCACAAGCCACAGCAAGGTAGGTTTTGCCTGTACCCGCAACACCAACGCCAAAACTAATGTCGTTGGTAATAATGTTTTGCACATAGGTTTGTTGGTTACCATTACGCGGTTTGACTATGCCACGTTTAGTTTTAATGGTTACCATTTTTTCATAGTTTGCGCCGAGTTCAGCCGTTTCTTTAGCACTAGCGCTAGTTATATCCGTGTTATCTTGTTCTAAAATATTTGCTTCAACAATACCAAGATGAACCATTTCACCGGTGATGATTTTACTTTGCCCTTTGACAGGTACTGTTTCGAGGTATAAATTTTTCAACAAATTAATAACTGCAACACAATGTATATCTTTGCCTAATACTTTGAACTGGTTACCACGATAGCTAATTTCTACCCCTAAACGTCGTTCAATGGTTTTTAGGTTATCATCCATTGGTCCACATAAATTTGCTTGTCGTTCATTATCAACAGGCTCTAGAGAAAGTTGATGTGTTTTTAATTTTTTTGCTGAAACAGTCAAAGTTTATCCCGTGTAAAGTAAAGCGTATTTAAGGTGTGTAAGTTCCAACACCTAAGTCGTCAATTTTATTGATAATTGATTTTGATGTTTTATGATGATTGTTGGCCAATATATCCGCAGGTGAGTGTGCTATGCGCAAGCCCATTTCGCTTTCTTGACGAACTAACTCACCGCGTAATGAATTAGCATAAACATCGGTAATTTTAACATCAACGAACTGACCTATAACAGAATGTGGTGCAACAAAATTAACGGTGCGGTTATTTTCAGTTTTTCCACGAAGCTCCATCGGGTTTTTCTTTGATGGCCCTTCAACTAAAATTCTTTGTTCGGTATTGAGCATTTGCCTGGCGATACGCAACGCTTGATGTGTGATTCTATCTTGTAATATTTGCAAACGTTGTTTTTTTGTTTCATCGCTAATATCATCAGGTAAATCAGCTGCGGGTGTGCCGGGACGAGCACTATAAATAAAGCTGAAACTTAGATCAAAGTTAACCGCTTCAATTAAATTCATAGTGTCCATAAAATCTTCATCGCTTTCACCAGGGAAACCAATAATAAAGTCAGATGACATACATAGCTCAGGACGGACTTTCTTTAACTTTCTGATTTGAGACTTGTACTCAATCGCAGTATGGCCACGTTTCATTTGCGTTAAAATGCGATCACAACCACTTTGTACAGGCAAGTGCAAATGGTTTACTAACTCGGGTACGTCGGCATAAGCTTCGATAATATCGTCAGTAAATTCAACGGGATGTGAGGTTGTATAACGAATACGATCAATGCCATCAATCGTTGCGACTAAACGCACTAAATCAGCAAATCGGCAGATACTACCATCGTGCATTTCACCACGATAGGCATTGACATTTTGACCCAGTAAATTGACCTCGCGTACCCCTTGTTCAGCTAGTTGTGCTATTTCATAAAGTACATCGTCTAGTGGGCGACTTACTTCTTCGCCGCGGGTATAAGGAACAACACAGAAAGAGCAATATTTGCTACAACCTTCCATAATGGAAACAAAAGCACTAGGCCCATCTGCTACCGGATCAGGTAAACGGTCAAATTTTTCAATTTCAGGGAAGCTTACGTCAACTATTGGGCTAGCATTGCGCTTTAATTGATTTAGCATTTCAGGTAAACGATGTAATGTTTGTGGGCCGAAAACCATATCAACAAAAGGTGCGCGTTGACGAATGGCATCACCTTCTTGTGAAGCAACACAGCCACCAACTCCAATCACTAGATCAGGTTTATGATCTTTCAATTTTTTCCAACGGCCAAGTTGATGAAAAACTTTTTCTTGCGCTTTTTCGCGAATAGAACAAGTGTTTAGCAGAATAAAATCGGCTTCTTCTGCTTCTTGTGCTAGTTCAAAACCATGAGTTGAGTCTAATAATTCGGCCATTTTTTGCGAGTCGTACTCGTTCATTTGACAGCCCCAAGTTTTGATATATAGCTTTTTACTCATTTACTTTACTCTTGCGCATTGATTTAATAATGATAATCGACCAAAAACCTTAACGGAAGCTGCACTTTAGTTGAGGAGTCGATAAAAGGAGGCGTATTTTAGCTTAAATAGATCAGGATTTCGAGCTTGCTGATACTTGTTTTAAGGGAATTTGAGTTTCATATAGTATTGGCAGGCTTAAAACGAGTTGGTTACCCTTGCCTTGTTTATTTAAAGGTAGCGAAAGTATTTTTATATTTATAGGCTTAACAGCTTCACTTGGTTACAATAACCGTTATTAGGTCTGATTTGAATTAGTACAATATGAAACATTTTGATTGTGTTGTTATCGGTGGGGGCATGGTTGGTGCAGCGAGTGCGCTAACATTGGCCCAGTTAGGTTTAACCGTTGGTTTAGTTGAGCAAAGTGAGCCTAAAAGCTATAACGATGAACAACCTTTCGATTTACGTGTTTCTGCTATTTCGTTAGCGTCTCAATACCTCTTGGAGCAAATTAATGCGTGGTCGCAAATTGTTCAATGGCGTGCTTGTCCCTATAAACGTCTAGGCGTATGGGAGCAAGCGTATGCTTATGTAGAGTTTAATGCCGATGATATTAAGCAAAAGCACTTAGGGCATATTGTTGAAAACCGTTTATTGCAACTGTCGTTATGGCAACAAATTAAACTGCAAAGTAATATAGAAACTTTTTGCCCAGAACGTTTGCTTTCACTCAGTCAAAATGAAGATAAAGCAACATTGGTGTTAGAACAAAGCACTTTAACGGCTAAACTTGTTGTCGCTGCAGATGGCGCTAATTCTATTGTAAGGCAGTTTGCTAATATTGGCATCACAGCATGGGATTATCCGCAATCAGCAATGTTGGTTAATATTAAAACGCAACTGCCTCAGCAAGATATTACCTGGCAGCAATATTTACCCTCTGGGCCTTTGGCTTTTCTGCCATTAGCTAAAGCGCATACTGTGGCTAACAAAGAGGGAAAGAATATTGAACAAGCTGGCTACGGGTCTTTAGTTTGGTATCACAAGCGTGATGAAATTAAACGCTTATCAGCACTGTCAAATCAACAATTACAACAAGCAATATTAGCCGTATTTCCTAAACGATTAGGTGAAATTGAGGTATTGGCTAAAGCGGCTTTTCCATTAACGCGCTGTCATGCCAATACTTACCACAATAATCGAGTTTTATTGCTTGGTGATGCAGCACACACCATTAACCCAATGGCTGGTCAAGGTGTGAATTTAGGGTTCAAAGATGTTAAAGCCTTGCAAGTCATTATTGCTAGTGCCATTGCTCAAGGTGAGTGTTGGCATGATCAGAGCGTGTTAAAACGATACGAGGCAATGAGACGAAACGATAATTTATTGATGCAATCAACTATGGATGCTTTATACCATGCATTTAGCCATCCATCACCACTGGTTAAAACCTTACGCAATGCAAGTTTATTCGCTGTAAATAAGTTACCTATACTTAGCACAACAATAAGAAATAAAGCCTTAGCGTATGCTTGTGGCTTATAAATAGTAAACATCAGTTTTAAAAACTAGTGGCTTAAGTAGTACTTAGTTTGCTCCGCACTTGCTAGGGCGTTTGTTATTGGGCAGGCCATACGTTGTTTAGGCATACCTGCTTCCATAAATACAGCGCCGACAGGTGAAAAATTCTGCTCGATAAAATAACTGACATTGTCGAGAGGGCTATAGATATAGACCTCATCTAAAGCGAGATCTTTTGCCACCCGAAACAAACCTTGCATGATGATTTTATCAATGCCGGCACCCCTGAACTCCATCAGAACGGCAATCCGACTAATTTCACCAGCGCAAGAAATACGACCAGTGGCAATAGGCGTTTGAGAATGATCATCACAAACTAACATATGAAAAGCTGAGTTGTCAGTACGATCGAACTCAATATTTTTTGGAATACGACGTTCACAAATAAAGACTTTTTCTCGAACATCTTTTAATAAGGATTCGGCTTCTTGCCAAGGAACTCTACAAACACTATAAGACATTAGACTCAACCATTCCTGTCATTGTTTAACGTTACATAAATTTAGCACACAAGATTTTTGCCACTTAATTTATGAGTTTGGTAAGACGATTATACGAACAGTTTTTTTTATTGCTTTCATTGTGAAAATCGTAACACTACTTTAAACGTAGTTAAGGTTTTATTGTTTTTCAAACAATAAATGTATTTTAAGTGAAAAAATTAACCTTCTTAACATAAAAAAGAAGACCGACGTCTTCTTTTTTATTTATCATCAATGAACTAGCTAGAAAAAATTAATTTTTTCTAGCAATAAAATTATTTTAATTCATCAATAAATGATACTGCGCGGCCGATATAACTTGCAGGTGTTAATAAGCATAATTCTGCTTTGACGGCATCAGGTAACTCAAGGTTATTAATAAAGGTACGCATAGACTCACCATCCACACGTTTACCTCGCGTAAGTTCTTTAAGTTTTTCGTATGGTTTTTCAATGCCATAACGACGCATAACTGTTTGAACAGGCTCAGCTAATACTTCCCAGTTGCTATCTAGTTCTTTGGCAAGGTTTTCTTCATTCACTTCGAGTTTACTGATCCCTTTTAATGTGGATTGGTAGGCTATAACTGCATGGCCAAAACCAACACCTAAGTTACGTAATACGGTTGAATCAGTTAGATCACGTTGCCAGCGAGAAATAGGCAATTTTTGAGCAAGGTGATTGAAAATTGCGTTTGCGATACCTAAGTTACCTTCTGAGTTTTCAAAATCTATCGGGTTAACTTTATGTGGCATCGTTGATGAACCAATTTCGCCCGCAATAGTTTTTTGTTTAAAGTGACCCAGCGCGATGTAGCCCCAAACATCACGATCAAAATCTATTAGGATCGTGTTGAAACGAGCAACGGCATCGAATAACTCAGCAATGTAATCATGAGGCTCAATTTGTGTGGTAAATGCATTCCATGTCAAGCCTAATGAGTTAACAAACTCATTAGCAAATTGATGCCAGTTTACTTCAGGGTAAGCGCTCAGGTGGGCATTATAATTACCTACAGCACCATTAATTTTGCCTAAAAGTTCCACCGCTTCAATTTGCTGACGTTGACGCTGTAGACGCACATATACGTTGGCCATTTCTTTACCTAAGGTACTTGGTGAAGCAGGTTGACCATGAGTACGACACATCATTGGAATAGCTTTATATGCTATGGCTAGGTTTTTAATTTGTAGAAGGATTTCATCAATTGCAGGTAGTAATACTTGTTC
This sequence comes from Colwellia sp. KU-HH00111, assembly GCF_040362745.1. Classification (NCBI taxonomy): domain Bacteria; kingdom Pseudomonadati; phylum Pseudomonadota; class Gammaproteobacteria; order Alteromonadales; family Colwelliaceae; genus Colwellia; species Colwellia sp. KU-HH00111. Next base: position 252,911 of record NZ_BAABWO010000007.1, read on the forward strand.
ACGGCACTCTTTTAACATTAACGCATGAGAAAGGTTATTAATATCCTCAGATGTACAAGCAAAGTGAATAAATTCAGTCACTGCATTCAATTCGGCATTATCAGCAATTTTTTCTTTTAAGAAATATTCTACGGCTTTTACATCGTGATTAGTTGTTGCTTCAATTTTTTTAATGCGTAGTGCATCTTGTTCATTAAAATCGCTAACAATTGTATCTAAAGCTTTATTAGCGGCATCACTAAATACAGGAACTTCATCAATAGCAGTGGTTGCACTTAATTTTTGTAACCAACGCACTTCAACCGTTACACGGTATTTGGTTAACCCAAACTCACTAAAGATAGGACGTAAGTCACTTGTTTTATTGCCATACCTGCCATCAACTGGCGATATTGCGGTTAATGCTGAAAGTTCCATAATGTGTTCCTAGGTAAAATTAATGTCAAAAAATATTGGTTAAAATGTCTACTTATAATAAAAACGATTACAGCGTATTTAAAAGCTGTTCAGCATTTTTTACTATTTTGCTGCGGTTAAATAATATGTTTCTTCGTTTACCGCCAACTTGTCGCCACAAAACAGCAGCACGAATGCCAGCTAGTAATAGCGCTCTTATTTTGTGCTGATTATTGGTTTGTTTTAATATATTAGGCTCGCCAGTGACCTGAATAGGTGAGCCTAATGGGCTAATGATATCGCTATAGGTGCTAGCAAAACTAGAAATTAAGGTTTCGCTAGTAATTTGATAATGATCAAGCTGTCTTTTACTTGCTTCGATACGTTCGCCGAGTTGAGCTAATTTTTTCGGCTGTTTTGCTAATTTACGTTCGAGGTTGATTAAACTGATGATATAGCGAGTTAGTTCGGGATCTTTGGCTTGATTACCTCGGGCCGAACTTTTAGAAGAGTCACCTAAATGGCCGAGCAATAATTTAAGCCCAGCTTTTAAATTTATTAGTTCACCACCATAGACACTTAGCGTGTTTACGGGTGATGTTTGCGTGATGCTATTAAGCAAAGTTGCAAGATCATGCTCATCAATTTGGCCAGTACGAGACACCTGTTGTACTAATTGTGCTACCTGACAAATCGCTGCAAAAGTTATCGTTTGATCATTCATTTATCGTATTAATTTCTTATCTATGGGGTTATTTAATTTAGGGATAATAGTTTACTTTAACGAATTATTAGCGAATAAGGGTATTGATAATACCTCCCCCAAGACAAACGTCTCCTTGATAAAATACCACTGATTGTCCAGGAGTCACTGAGCTTTGCGGTTGCTCAAAATCTACTTGGTATTCTGATGTGTTTTCACTGGTCCCAGTATTTACAAGCGTTACAGTACAGGCAACGTCTTCTTGACGATAACGGGTTTTGACGGTGCATTTTAAGGGAGCCGATAATGGTTGTCTATTAACCCAGTGCAATTGATTGGCAATTAAGCCTTTAGAAAACAGACGTGGGTGGTTATGGCCTTGACCAACAATCAGTACATTACGCAATAAATCTTTTTCTACGACGTACCAAGGTTCTTCTGATGAATTTGCTAAACCACCTATGCGCAACCCTTTGCGTTGTCCTAAGGTGTGATACATTAAACCATCATGATGACCTACAGCTTCACCTTCTGCAGACTCAATAACACCCGGTTGGGCAGGTAAGTATTGGCCTAAAAAGTCTTTGAATTTTCGCTCGCCGATAAAACATATGCCGGTGCTGTCTTTTTTATTATGTGTTACCAAGCCTGCTTTTTCAGCTATAGCACGTACTTGGGGCTTTTCTATATTCCCTACTGGAAACAAGGTATGAGATAATTGTTTCTCATCCAAGGTATATAAAAAATAGCTTTGATCCTTGTTATTATCCAAACCTCTTACCATAGTCCAGTGACCATCAGTAAATCGACGCTGAACATAGTGACCTGTCGCAATATAATCAGCGCCTAAATCTTCACAAGCAAACTCTAAAAATGCTTTGAATTTTATTTCTTTATTGCACATGATATCAGGGTTTGGTGTTCGACCAGCTTTATACTCGGCTAAAAAATACTCGAACACATTATCCCAGTATTCGGTCGCGAAATTAATCGTATGTAATTTAATTTCCAACTTGTCACAAATAGCTTGTGCGTCTTGTAAATCTTGGGCGGCTGCACAATATTCATCGGTGTCGTCTTCTTCCCAATTCTTCATGAACAAGCCTTCAACTTGATAACCTTGCTCTTTTAATAAATAAGCTGAAACAGAAGAATCGACACCACCAGACATACCCACGATAACTTTGGTGTTGCGTGGTACTTGTTGCGATGTTGTTTGGCTTGGATTTTGACGCTCAATAGACATGAAAAACTCTTGGTCTTAAAAAATTAAGGTACTTTACTTATAGGTACTTATATATAAGGTACTTACAAAGCACTAGATAAAAAGGCGCAGAATTATACCACGCCCCTTTCTTTGGTTAAATAGCCATCTCATTCAATTATTTTATATGAGCCATTATTAATGTTATTTAGACTCCACTGACCGATTGAATAGCGGATTAAACGCAGAGTTGGAAAACCTATATGCGCGGTCATGCGACGCACTTGGCGATTACGGCCTTCTTTAATTGTTATTTCAAGCCATGTTGTAGGAATGTTAATCCGTTCTCTTATTGGGGGATCTCTTGGCCATATTTTAGGTTGCTTTATTTGTTTTACTTTGGCGGGTAGCGTCATGCCATCTTTTAACCGCACGCCATTGCGTAGCTCGCTTAGTTCAGCCTCGGTAGGACTACCTTCAACTTGAACCCAGTAAGTTTTAGCCGTTTTTTTTTGTGGGTTAGCTAGTTTATGCTGTAATTTTCCATCATTAGTTAGTAGCAGTAATCCTTCACTGTCTTTATCTAATCGACCCGCGGCGTAAATACCTTCAATCGGAATGAAGTGTTTTAACGTTTGCCGCTGTTTCCCCCCTTGATGCTTTTCATCAGTGAATTGACATAAAACATCAAAAGGTTTATTGAAAAGCACAATTTTTCGCTTTTCTTTTTCTGGTCGTACCTCTTTAAAAGGCTTAGCTCTATGTCTTGTTTTATCTTTGCTGCTGTTCATTTTAGTCTTATATTAAGTATCAAAAAGCAATTAGTGCTTATACTCAGCTATATTAATATGATGTGAATTATTATAATATAGCGCGCGAAAAATAAATGTTAAATCTGAATTTGTATTGTGGATTAGCTAATCTTGGCTAATCAATTCAAGTTAAATAAGTAGGAAGCTCATGAGCACTAATAACTCAAAAATTATTTATACAATTACTGATGAGGCGCCAGCCTTAGCAACGTACTCTTTATTACCTATTATTCAAGCTTATACCAAATCTTCTGGTATTGATGTTGAAACTCGTGACATTTCCTTAGCTGGGCGTATTTTAGCAAACTTTCCCAAATATTTAACCAAAGAACAACGAATAGCCGATGCTTTAGCTGAGCTAGGTGACATGGTGACTAGTCCAGATGCTAATATTATCAAGCTTCCTAATATTAGTGCCTCAGTTCCTCAGTTACATGCAGCGATTAAAGAATTACAAGCAAAAGGTTTTGCCGTACCTAATTACCCTGAAGAGCCGCAAAATGAAGCTGAAAAATCGATAAAGTATACCTACGATAAAATTAAAGGGAGCGCTGTAAACCCTGTGCTTCGTGAAGGTAACTCAGATAGACGCGCGCCAAGTTCAGTTAAACAATATGCACAAAAGAATCCTCATTCAATGGGCGCATGGTCAAGTGATTCAAAATCTCATGTAGCAAGTATGTCTGGCGGTGATTTTTATGCCTCTGAGCAATCAACCACTATTAACTATGCAACAAATGCGAGAATTGAATTTGTTGCACAAGATGGCTCTGTCAAAGTACTGAAAGATAACTTACCGTTATTGACAGGTGAAATTATCGATGCATCGGTATTAAGTAAATCTGCATTGGTTGAGTTTTACCAACAAGCAATTGAAGATGCTAAAAATGACGATGTTTTATTATCGTTGCATTTAAAAGCAACCATGATGAAGGTATCTGATCCCGTTATTTTTGGTTATGCTGTTAAAGTGTTTTATGCGGATGTTTTCGAAAAACATGCCCAAATATTTGAACAACTTGGTGTTGATGCGAACAATGGTATTGGTGATGTTTATAGTAAAATTTCACGTTTACCATCAGATAAAAAAGCGGAAATTGAAGCGGATCTAGCGGCTGTTTTTGCTAATCGCCCTGAACTTGCGATGGTTGATTCTGATAACGGCATTACTAATTTACATGTTCCAAGCGATGTTATCGTGGATGCTTCAATGCCAGCAGCATTGCGTTCATCTGGGCAAATGTGGGGACCTGATGGCCAGTTAAAAGATACCAAAGCAATGATCCCTGATAGATGTTACGCAGGTGTTTATCAGGCAGTATTTGATTTTTGTAAAGAGCATGGTGCATTTGACCCAACGACAATGGGGACAGTACCTAATGTTGGCTTAATGGCACAAAAAGCGGAAGAGTATGGCTCTCATGACAAAACGTTTGTGATGGATGCTGTGGGAACTATGCGCGTTATTGATTCATTAGGAACCACTTTACTTGAGCATGAAGTTGAAAGTGGTGATTTATGGCGTATGTGTCAAGCGAAGGACTTACCCATTCAAGATTGGGTGAAATTAGCGATTACACGTGCAAAAGCTTCGGGCATGCCAGCGGTATTCTGGTTAGATGAAAATCGCGCCCATGACAGAGAAATGATCAAAAAAGTTAACGCTTACTTAGCGAATTATGATACCAGCGATTTATCGATTAAAATACTTAATCCAGTTGACGCTTGTCAATTCACGTTAGCGCGAATTGCCAAAGGAGAGGATACTATTTCTGTTACCGGTAATGTATTGCGTGATTACTTAACTGATTTATTCCCTATTTTAGAGCTGGGAACCAGTGCCAAAATGCTTTCTATTGTTCCGTTAATGAATGGCGGGGGGCTTTTTGAAACGGGTGCCGGTGGTAGTGCTCCCAAACATGTACAACAGTTTGAAAAAGAAAACCATTTGCGCTGGGATTCTCTAGGTGAATTCTTGGCACTTGCAGCCTCGTTGGAACATTTGAGCGTTTCAACAGGTAACGCAAAGGCACAAGTATTAGCTGATACCTTAGATCAAGCTACGGGTGAGTTTTTAGATGAAAACAAATCACCATCACGCAGAGTCGGTGAGTTAGACAACCGTGGTAGCCATTTCTACTTAGCAATGTATTGGGCTAAAGCATTAGCACAACAAACCAGTGATGGTGAGTTAAAAGCATGCTTTACTGGCGTTGCACAAGCGTTTAGCAAACAAGAAGAGAAAATTGTCGCAGAGTTAAATGATGCCCAAGGTCCAGCAATGGAGATTGACGGTTATTATTTTGCTGACCCAAGTAAAGCAGAAAAGGCTATGCGCCCTAGTGAAACGCTAAATACTATTTTATCGGCACTGCTATAAGCCCACTTTATTAACTTCATATAGTTTTACCTAAAGTATTATTGAGCCCCGACAAATAATTATTGCGGGGCTTTTTTTTGCTAAATTTTTGTGTTTTCATATAAAAACTGTGTTTTGACTTCGCATAGTATATAATCCGCAACCTTATTTTTTGTTTTGTGGTTTAGGTGATGTATGAGTGTTGATTCAATTGGCTTGTCGGCCGATTTATTAAAGGCAGTTAAAGCATGTGGTTATAAAAACTTGACGCCAATTCAACAACAAGCGATCCCAATTATTCGCTCTGGTGCTGACTTGTTAGCTAGTGCCCAAACCGGTACTGGAAAGACAGCAGCCTATAGCTTACCTGTTTTAGATGTGTTGGTTGCCTCCTCTTCTACTCAATCACCTGAAGAGCAAAGCGGGCAAAATATCAAGGTGCTTGTGCTTACACCTACGCGTGAGTTAGCAGCTCAAGTGACCGAAAATATGAAGGCATATAGTCAGTTTTTGCCTGTGAAAGTTGGTGTGGTTTATGGTGGCGGTAAAATGGCATCACAAACAAATTTGTTAAAACGAGGGTTGGATGTTTTAGTGGCCACTCCAGGGCGATTACTTGAACATTTAACCCTGCGGAATGTTAACCTGTCACAAGTAAAATATCTTATTTTAGATGAAGCCGATCGCATGCTCGATATGGGATTTTTGGCAGATATAGAAAAACTTTCCTTAGCGATGAAACAAAAACATCAAACGTTAATGTTTTCAGCAACCTATTCAAACAAAGTAAAATCTTTAGCGACTCAATTGTTATCAACGCCAAAAATTTTAGGTGTATCAAAACAAAACTCTACTTCAGGAAAAGTTAAACAGTCGGTTTATTGGGTGAGTGAAGCAAGAAAGCGAGAGTTATTGTCAGAGTTAATTGGTGTTAATAATTGGCAGCAAGTATTAGTATTTGCCGGCACCAAAGAAAGTGCCAACGAACTTGCTAATGAGTTAAAGCTTGATGGCATAAAAGCAACACTTTGTCATGGAGATAAAACCCAAGGTGCGCGAAATAAAGCATTGAGTGACTTTACTGAAGGCAAGGTAAGAGTGCTAGTGGCTACTGATGTCGCAGCGCGTGGTTTAGATATTGAAAACTTAGCTTATGTTGTTAATTTCCATTTGCCATTTTTAGCGGAAGATTATGTTCATCGTGTTGGTCGAACTGGAAGAGCCGGAAAGTCAGGTACGGCAATTTCTTTAGTTAGCCCAAAAGATGAACGTTTTTTAGAGAATATTGAAACCTTGATAGGGCGTCATTTTGAACGAATCATTATGCCGGGTTATGAATTACAACAAGATGAAATTTTTGAGCAGCAAAAAATTAGTGAAAAGCGTGCCAGTAAAAATCGTTACCGTGCTAATCAAGAAAAAAATCAAAGTGTTGCTAAAAAGAAGCAAGCTTCAGCTAATAAAAAATATAATGCCAAAATAAAAAAGAAACGCTAGGTTTTCTTTTTTATTAAACAAGACTAAAGCGTTTTGACATATTCATTTTTTGACGGTAAAGCGCTTGGTCTGCGCGCTCAAATAAAGAGTGCTCGTTATCTGCTCTGTTCATAAAGGTTGTACCTAAACTGCAGCCTACCTGATATTTGGCTAATAAAGGGTTACTTGTTAATTGCTTATCAAGACGACTGCGGATCACATCTAATGCGTATTCACTGGCATTTTCAACAATAATTGCAAACTCATCACCACCAAACCTAAAGATACTGTCTGAATCGCGAACACAGGCTCTTAAAACCTGAGCGAATTGGACTAAAACTTGGTCGCCGACACTGTGACCATAAGTGTCGTTAATCGCTTTAAATTTGTTTAAGTCCCCTAAAACTAGACCAACATGAGCATGATGCCTATTAGCATTATGCATGGCTCGCTTAAGTTGTTCATCAAAATATCTACGGTTGCCTAAGCCTGTTAAGCTATCCTGCATCGCCAGTTGCATTGCTTGATGATATTGCAGTGCATTTTTTAGAGGGTAGAGTATAATTTGATGTATACGTTGTAAGTCTTTGAAATGATGCATACTGATAGGCTTATTAATGCTGTAACTGATAGTACCAATAAATTCATCATTGAGCTTTAATTCAAATTGACGTTCATGTTTTGATTTTCGGCTGCCTCGCAGTGTTTTACTGACCAATGGACTTTTAAAGTACAGACCTGAAAATTTGATATAACGAGCAGCTTCCATAGAAAAAATATCAAACAACTTATCTAAATCAAGTGTTGTTTGAAGTTGCTCAAGCAAGCTTGCACGGCTGTTGTTAGCAGTAATACTGTTTGCCAATGCATTGTATGTATCAAGTGTGGAAGTCGTATTATCAAGTATATTCAAGGTTTGCATACTTGTGTCTCTTTGTCGGCTTTGTTGTCAATGTATGTAAATAAGCAAAAAACGTTCCAAACAGAAAGTATTGTGTTTTAGGGAAATAAAGCTTTTTTTATTTTATATAACTATTTGATTATTCGTTTATTTATTGACAGTATTAACAAAAGATTTTTTAGGTTGTTCTGAAAAACTAAAGAGTCATTAACTTGACGGCAATAATTTGCCGTGTGGCAATGATGCCATCAACCTTTAAGGAGAGTATGTGAACAGTCATCTTGAAATACTTGCCATTTTATCTAGCGCAGTTTTGATTGTCTGGGTTTTTCGTCGTTTGAAGTTACCCGCTATTCTCGCTTACTTAGTAGCTGGCATGCTGGTCGGTGAGCATGGTTTAAATTTAGCACAAGACCAAGTTGATTATGATCACTTTGCAGAGCTTGGGATTGTATTCTTATTGTTTACTTTAGGGTTAGAATTTTCCTTACCTAGACTCATGGCGATGCGTCATTTAGTGTTAGCCGTTGGCAGCTTGCAAGTGGGCATTTCGCTGTTGATTTTTATGGTTGCCAGTATGTATTTCGGGCTGAGTTTTGAAGCATCATTTGTGGTTGGTAGCATTCTCGCCTTATCGTCTACCGCGATTGTTATTCGTCAGTTGAGTGAAAGCGGGGCGATGAAACGAAAATCGGGGCAACTTTCTGTTGCTATTCTTTTATTTCAAGACGTGGCGGTAGTACCACTATTAATCATTATTCCAATGTTAGCATTAGATGATGGGACGTCTATGACATGGGCGTTAACTGTTGCCATATTCAAAGGCGTAGTAGTGGTTACTCTGTTATTGTTTATTGGCAAATGGTTGTTGCCGAAAGTTTTTAATATAGTTGCAAGTGTGAGAACAGATGAACTCTTTGTTTTAACAACGTTACTAGTGACTTTGCTAGCATCTGCGCTGACACAATGGTTTGGTTTGTCAATGGCACTTGGTGCATTCTTAGCAGGGATGATGTTAGGTGAAAGTGAATACAAACACCAATTAGAAGCAGATATAAGACCCTACCGTGATATTTTATTGGGGTTGTTTTTTGTCACCGTTGGTATGAAGTTAGATGTTGGCTTGTTATTGTCGTCGCCACTCGATTTACTAGCACTAATGCTGAGTTTTATGTTAATTAAAGTGATGGTAGTCAGAGTGCTGGCTAGCCGGGCTGGTGAGTCAACTAAGGATGCGTGGGCTGCTGGTTTAATGCTAGCTCAAATGGGAGAATTTGGCTTTGTACTGATTGCACTTGCCAACCAAGTAGCTCTATTACCTAGTGATGTTTCCTCCATGTTACTGGGAGCAGGGGTCATTAGTATGGCCATTACTCCTTATATGATCGATCATGCACGTTCATGGTCACTATTTTTGAGTCAGGAAAAATCTCCCCAAACAACTGATTTAGAGCACCTGCCAGATAATAAAGACTTAAATGATCATGTGATTATTTGTGGTTTTGGCCGAGTAGGGCAAACAGTCAGTCGGTTTTTAAAACAGGAGTCTATTGATTTTGTTGCCATAGATATTGATCCCTTACGTACTCGTAAAGCACGTGAGGCAGGTGAAAATGTGTTGTTTGGCTCTTCAAGACAAACAGAGTTACTTAATGCCGCGCATTTATCACAAGCAAAATTAGTGGTGATTGCTTTTGGTGAAGATAAACAGTCTGCTGAGGTTGTACAAAAGGTTAGGACATTATCTCCTAAGGTGCCTATTTTGGTGCGCACACGTAACGATGACCATTTAGAAATGCTACATGATGCAGGCGCAAATGAAGTGGTTCCAGAAAGCCTTGAAGGTAGCTTGATGTTAGTTTCACAAGTACTGTCATTAACGGGGGTCCCTTTTTCAAGAATTATGCGTTGTGTACAAGCTGAACGTAAAAACCACTACAACCATTTACATGGTTTTTTCCAAGGAGAGCATACTGATATGAGCTCTCAAGCAATTGACAGAATTGAATTTGCCCACGCAATTTTAATTAACACCAACTCATATGGTTGCGGTAGAACCATTGGCTCATTAAAGCTTGATAAAAGGCGTGTTAATGTAGTTGCCCTAAAGCGGGCGGGTAATGAAATAGAATTACCCGCTGAAAATACATTATTGCAAGCTCAGGATACTTTAATCGTTCGCGGCAAACCAAGGCGAGTTGAAAGAGCTGAGTGTTTTGTACAAGAAGGGAGGTAGTTATTCATAGGCTACTTTTTTACCATCAACCCAAGTTTGTAATACCTTAGTTTTCCATATTATTGAAGGATCGACGTTAAAAATATCTTGGTCAATTAAGATAAAGTCAGCTTTTTTATTTTTACTTAAAGAGCCTATAATTTGCCCTTGATGTGCAGCATAAGCAGCTTGGGTGGTAAAGGTTTTAAAGGCTTGTTTTATTGATAGTGATTCCTCAGGAAACCAGCCAGATTCAGGTTGGTTTTTATGATCTTGTCTAGTGACGCTGGCATGTATACCAAAGAAAGGATTGGCTGATTCAATAGGAAAGTCAGAGCCACCAGCAATAATAGCATTGGCTTGAGTTAGTTTTTGCCAAGCATAAGCACCTAATATCCTTTCTCTACCTAACCTATCTTGTGCCATATTTTTATCGCTGGTTGCATGTGTTGCTTGCATCGAGGCTATAACACCAAGTTTGGCAAAGCGAGGTATATCTTTTAATTGCAGAATTTGTGCGTGTTCGACTCTGTGTCGCAAGTGTTTGGTTTTGGTGTCAGCGATATAATGTTGATAAAGATCTAACACTATTTTATTGGCATTATCACCAATTGCGTGGGTATTTACTTGAAAACCTGCTTTCATTGCAGTGTGCATCAACAAAGCTAAGGTTTTTGGATCATAAAGCAATAGACCCTTATGCTCTGCTAGATCTGAGTATTCTTTGATTAATGCCGCTCCTCGGCTGCCTAGCGCGCCATCGGCAGATATTTTTACACTGTTAATGTTAAACTTATCATCGACAGTTTTAAACCAACCTTGTGCTAATAAAGCGTTAAGTTTGCTGTCATTAATATCAATCATTGCATTTACTCTAATAGGCATATTGCCTTCGTCGGCTAAGGCTTTATAGGCGGCAATATTAGTATGATCAATTCCTGCATCATGAACAGAAGTTAGCCCGAATTTTGCTAGGGCTTTCATTGAGGTAACTAAGGCTGATTTCAATGCTTGGTTAGACAGTGGAGGTATTTTATCAGTGATCAAGTTCATGGCATTATCGATAAAAACCCCTGTTGGCTCACCGTTTTCGTCTTTGATTATTTCACCACCATCGGGTGAAACAGAAGTGCGGTCAATACCGGCTAATTGCATTGCTTTTGAATTTGCCCAACCCGCATGACCATCAATTCTATTAAACCAGATAGGGGTGTTCTTGAAATACTCATCAAGTGAGACTGCTTTTGGGTATTGCTGATCTTCCCATAATACCTGATTCCAACCTCGTCCAAGCAGCCATTGTGACTTATTGTTACTGCCCTGAAATTTTATTGCACGTTGAACCGCTGCTTGCTCAGATACAACACCATTTAGATTAACTTGCATTAAACTTAAGCCATAAGATAGTACATGGCCATGGGCATCTATTAAACCTGGTAAAAGCGTTTTACCATGGCCATCTATGATGTGTATATTATTTGATGGTAGTGTTTTGTTATCAGAAAAAAGCTGGTCAATTTTATCATCAGTAAATTGTATCGCAGAAAACTGTATTAATTGTCCTGTATCGTTAATGGTATACCCATTAATATTTTTTATTAGCGTAGTTTGAGCAAAGGCAGAAAAATGAAATAGGGCTAAAAGAGCAAGGCAAAGGATGTTTTTCATTGTTATTGTCAAATTAGTAAAAGGAAGTAATTGATAATAAATAGTTAATCATATTTCGCAAGCTTTTTTACCCTAGATATTCACTGGGGATAAGTTTAAAAAGTGTCTTATTTTATTTTCTTGCTTCATCGCATCCTCAAAACCCAATTTTATCAGCTCACTACAAAAGTTTTTTTCAAATAACAGATAGCTAATGATACTTGATTCAGAGTCATTACTAATGCCTGCGCTTCTTAATAACAACCTTACAGGTAGAGAGAGTTCTTGGTAATGATTTAAGGCGATAGCATTAAAATCATGGCTGGGATTGATAATAAAGCTATCGATGTGCTTTAAACCTTCCATGTTTTGCTGCTTGCTGTTAGGTATCAACTTTAATGTTTCATTAATACGAGCCATCCGCTCTAAATCACTACTCATGGTATCTGCAAAAATAGAATCTAATAAATGGCCGGCAATTGTCGCCCCCGTAGGCGGGTGAGGATTGTTCTCATTACTATGTAAAGGCTCCTTAGGTTGCTCTACACCAATGACAAAAATACGTTTTGCCCCCAAATGAATCGCAGGGCTTAAGGGCGAAAGTTGATGAACAGAGCCATCACCAAAGTGGTGGTTTTTTATTTTAACTGATGGAAATACCAATGGAATGGCGGAGGATGCCATTAAATGCTCATTATTAAGTTGCATTGGCAGTCCACAACGTTTTGCACGTTGCCACGGCTTAATATGATCGTTAGCTTGAAAAAAACTGATAGAATTTCCGGTACTATAACTGGATGCGGTTACCGAAACTGCGGATAAGTAACCACGTAAAATATTATTATCTATACGTTTAAAATTCATTACCGAGTTTAATAACTGCCTAAGTGGTGCATTATTAAGCAAACTATGGGGTGATTTATTGGCATAATCAGCTTGAAAACTGGCAAGTACACCGCTTGCTATATGACCAAATACGCGCGAGGTGTCATTATGATAAATTTTACTGGTATTTAAATTTTTCCAAACCCATTCTAGTTTTTTTACACCTAGCTGAAAGCAAGAGGCATAGCAACCTAACGCGGTGGTGTTAATTGCACCGGCGGAAGTACCGCAAAGAATAGGGAAGGGGGTTGCGTGATTTCTAGGGACAAATTTAGCTATGGCTGAAAGTACGCCAACTTGATAGGCGGCTCTAGCACCACCGCCTGTTAATACTAGGGCATTATTACTGGCAACATAATTACATCTTCTAGTCATAGATTATTGTTATACCATTAATCTGTTTGATATTTTTTTTATAGTTGATTTAAGTGTAAGTGGTTTTAGAGTTAACTGCTAGTTTCAATTGAAATACAGATGAAAAAAAGCCAGCGATTAAGCTGGCTTTTTAAATGACATAGAATTATTAACAATTAATCTTCTACTTATTACTGTTTTAGCCTAAAAGGATAAAAAAGAGTTAAGCAGCATGCCTAGCTGAAAATAATTTATTAGCTGCTAACGCGTTCGTTTGCAGCATCAATCAATGGTTTCGATCCAGTTTGTAACGCAGCTAAGTTATCAGAAACAACTTTCTTTGGTAATTTACGAATTATCAAAGAACCTGTTTCTACAGAACCGCTATTCGATGCAAACTCTAATATGTTCTTGCCATTACACTGAATACCGTCGAAGATACGACGAATTTTTAATTTATTCGTCTTTAAAAATGAACGCATGCGTTTCTTGTCGTCAGCAGCAACATACTCACATATACTTTGCGCAATGTCAGCAGCGTGTGCTTTAGGCGTCGATACAACAGACGTTAATGTTAAAACAGTGATGGTAGAAGCTATTAATAATTTTTTCATTTTAGTAACCTTTTATATAAATGGATTATTAAAAGAAAAAACCACGGGATGTACCTATTAACGAGGTGACTCCGCTGCCGTAGATTTTCTAACATTAGAAAACCCCTTAGGCCGGTGGTTTTGCGTAACACACTTTCGTGGGGTTTGCCTTTTCTTTGTCAACTTTAAGTATCGCTAATTTTTGCTTAAAAAGCAAATATAATATAACTATTTGTAATTTAAGTTTTTAGTTAGAGTACAATCGATTGAGCAATCAGCTTTGCTCAGAGTTTGCGCTTTATTGTTACAAACGATAGACAAAAAATTTAGTTTAAGCGATTGAAGTATTATTGTATAAACAGGCACTACAAGTGCCTGTTTTTTTTGAAGATGAGCAGAAGGTAGTTAGAATTGCATTTCAGGAACAGTATCACCAACAATCAGTTCACCCTCAGTTAATTGAATAATCTCTTCAACTGAAACACCTGGAGCTCGCTCTAATAAATGAAATTTTCCGTCTTTAATTTCAATAAATGCTAAGTCGGTCAGTACTTTTTTTATACAACCTTTGCCGGTGAGTGGTAAGGAGCAATTAGTCAAAAGTTTGGACACGCCATGCTTAGACGCATGTGTCATAGTGACAATAATATTATCAGCACCTGCAACTAAATCCATTGCACCACCCATGCCTTTAATCAGTTTGCCAGGGATCATGTAAGATGCGATATTGCCATTTACATCAACTTCGAACGCGCCTAGTACGGTTAAATCAACATGACCACCACGGATCATCGCAAAAGATTCTGCTGAATCAAAAATTGATGCACCGGTTGCCATAGTTACTGTTTGTTTACCGGCATTGATTAAATCTGCATCAATTTCATCTTCGGTTGGGAATTGCCCCATGCCTAACAGGCCATTTTCTGATTGCAACATGACCTCCATATTCTCAGGCACATAATTAGCAACAAGGGTTGGAATTCCTATGCCCAAATTTACGTAATAACCGTCCTGAAGCTCTTGTGCAACACGTTGGGCAATCTGTTCTCTTGTTAAAGCCATTATTTTTCTCCTTGTGTTGTCAATGGGCGGGTATCAGCAGGTCGGATAGTACGTTGTTCGATACGTTTTTCAAAAGTGCCTAAAATAATGCGATTAACATAGATGCCAGGGGTGTGAATTTGATCCGGGTCTAGCTGACCGGGTTCAACAATTTCTTCAACCTCAACAACGGTAATTTTACCCGCTGTCGCTGCCATTGGGTTAAAGTTTCGCGCCGTTTTTCTAAACACTAAATTGCCGTATCTATCAGCTTTCCATGCTTTAACAATAGCAAAGTCGCCGACAATAGATTCTTCTAGGATATAATTACGACCATTAAACTGTCGTTCTTCTTTACCTTCTGCGACAGGTGTACCGTAACCAGTGGCAGTAAAGAACGCAGGTATTCCTGCGCCACCAGCACGCATTTTTTCTGCCAGCGTGCCTTGTGGCGTTAATTCTACATCCAGTTCGCCCGCCATCATTTGACGTTCAAACTCAGCATTTTCTCCAACATATGAGGCGATAATTTTCTTTATTTGACGGTCTGGTAATAAAATACCTAAGCCAAAGTCATCTACACCACAGTTATTCGATACTAAGGTTAAGCCTTTAGTACCTTTTCGTTTTATTTCAGCAATTAAATTTTCGGGGATGCCACACAAACCAAAACCGCCGGCAATTACTGTCATATTATCTGTAAGCCCTGCCATGGCTTCTTCGTAGCTTGAGACTACTTTGTCAAATCCTGCCATTATTTTCTCCTCAATGTTTGCTTTTATTTGTTATACATCACTATGCATATAAAGTGTTATGAACATTTTTTTGCAAGGTAAGCATTGGATACTTTCGAAATAGGCGTTTTACCTAGCTTTTCACTAATAAACCAGCCTGCTTCAAGTAGTCGCTCAAAGTCAATTGCAGTATTAATACCTAAACCATTAAGCATGTACACCACATCTTCTGTGGCAACGTTACCTGATGCGCCCTTAGCATAAGGGCAGCCACCTAATCCGGCAATAGCACTATCGACTACCTTTATACCCATTTGTAGTGCAGCGTAAATATTGGTTAACGCTTGTCCGTAGGTATCATGAAAGTGTACCGCTAACTTACTTGTTGGCACGCGTGCGCTTACGGCTTGTATCATTTTAGTTACGTTGGCAGGGGTGCCAACACCAATGGTATCGCCAAGTGATATTTCATAGCAGCCCATTTGGTATAATTGTTCAGCGACTTTTGCTACTTGTTCAGGTGCAATATCGCCTTCATACGGACAACCTAAAACACAAGAAACATAGCCTCTGACTTTGATTTTTGCATTCCTAGCTGCGTCCATAATAGGCGCAAACCGAGCAATGCTCTGTTCAATTGAACAATTGATGTTTTTTTGACTAAAACTTTCTGAAGCGGCACCAAAAATAGCCACTTCATCTGCATTCACTGCTATCGCACCTTCAAAACCACGCATGTTGGGAGTTAAGGCTGCATAAGTAACACCGGCTTTACGATTAAGTTTTTGAAATACTTCAGTTGACGTAGCCATTTGTGGCACCCATTTAGGTGAAACGAAACTACCACTTTCAATATAGCTGACACCTGCGGTGCTAAGTTTTTCGATTAATGCGATTTTATCTTGTGCACTGATCGGAGTTACTTCATTTTGTAGCCCATCACGTGGGCCAACTTCAACTATCTTTACCTGTTCAGGAAGAAGGGGAAGTGAAATGTCATTCATACTTTCTACCTTAAGACGCATCGTCTGCATTTAACTGTTGAGAAAAAGCGAGTAATTCAGCGCCACCGTCAACCATTTCACCTGCTTGGAAGAATATCTCATTAACTATGCCGTCACTCGGAGCTTTAATAGTGTGCTCCATTTTCATGGCTTCCATAATCACTAGGGGTTGATCTTTACTGACGTTTTCGCCTCGGCTTACTAAGACACTCACCATGGTGCCATTCATGGGGGCGGTCAAACCTCCATGGCCATCGTCACTTTCATGCTGTCCACAATCTGGCAGAATATGGCTGAAATTAAAGACACCGTTTTCTCTATAAATACTGATGTGGTTTTCATTGCAGCTAATAGTGGCTTGGCTACGATGACCATTGATATTTACCACAATAATGTCATTAGTCATTGTGCCTTGGCAGTCAAATTGCTCGCCATTAATATTAATCAAGTAGTAAGTATCACTTGCGTGTCTTTTTTGTTCAACTTCAACGGTATAATGAGTTTCGTTATGAGCGAGCACCAAAGTGTGGGTATGGGCTTCATTTAAACGCCAAGCATCAGCATTGTGCCAAGGTGAATATGGATCTGTACTTTGCAGGGCGTTTTGTTGTGCTTTTTTCTTATTAGACAACACTAAAAATAAAGCGGCTATAGGTAATTCGTTTTTTAACACTTGTTGAGTATCATGAAAAATTACCTCATGGTTTTTCTCAATAAAACCGGTATCAATATCTTCTTCAATAAAAGGTTTTGATGTGGCTAAATTATATAAAAAGTCAATATTGGTCGTTACGCCATTAATGCGGTATTCAGTCAGGGCTTTAGTTAAGCGTTTTAAGGCTTTTTCACGGCTTTCATCCCATACAATTAACTTGGCAATCATAGGGTCGTAATAAACACTTACTTCGTCACCTTGTCGTACGCCAGTATCAATTCGCACATGCTCACTTTCAATTGGTGTTTGTAATAAAGTTAATTTACCCGTTGCAGGTAAAAAATCATTATTGGCATCTTCAGCATAAATTCGTGCTTCAAAGGCGTGACCATTGAGTACGAGTTGTTGTTGAGTTTTTGGTAATTTTTCACCGGCAGCAACACGCAATTGCCATTCAACTAAATCTTGGCCACTGATTAACTCGGTAACAGGGTGTTCTACTTGTAGGCGTGTGTTCATCTCCATAAAATAGAATGAACCATCAAAGTCTAGTAAGAATTCAACGGTACCAGCACCTTGGTAACCAATTGCTTGAGCAGATTTTATTGCTGACTCACCCATTTGAGCGCGTAACTCTTCACTCATACCAAATGCTGGGGCTTCTTCGATTACTTTTTGGTGGCGACGCTGTACTGAGCAATCGCGTTCAAATAAGTACACTGCATTATCATGATTATCACAAAACACTTGAATTTCAACATGGCGAGGTTGAGTTAAGTATTTTTCTACTAACATAGTATCGTCACCAAAGGATGACATTGCCTCACGCTTGGCAGCAGCTAAACCCTCTTCAAATTCTTGCTCGCTCCATACTTGTCGCATGCCTTTACCACCGCCACCTGCGGTTGCTTTTAATAATACAGGGTATCCCATATCATCTGCCGCTTTTTTTATGATAGTGCTTGATTGGTCATCACCATGATAGCCAGGCACTAATGGCACATTTGCTTTTTCCATGATGTTTTTAGCCGCTGATTTTGAGCCCATAGCTTCAATAGCCGCAACTGGCGGGCCAATAAAGGTAATGTTATTGGCCGCACAAGCTCGACAAAAGTCAGCATTTTCAGATAAGAACCCATAGCCAGGGTGGATAGCTTGAGCACCGGTTTTTATCGCTGCAGCTATGACTTTGTCACCTAAAAGATAACTTTCACGTGAAGGTGAAGGGCCAATGTAAATTGCTTCGTCTGCCATATGAACATGCAAGGCATCTTTATCAGCATCAGAGTATACCGCCACTGTTAATACACCCATTCTCTTGGCTGTTTTCATAATGCGGCAGGCTATTTCGCCACGGTTAGCAATTAATATTTTATTAAACATTTTTTACCCTTATTTATTCAAGGTTTAGTGACTTTATGGTTTAGGTGTTTGGTTTATCTATCGGTTTCCCAATGGAAAACCATTGATTGCAGCTTATTACCACTGTGGCATACGTTTTTCAAAAAAAGCACTCAACCCTTCTTGCCCTTCTTGTGATACTCGAATTTTTGCAATACGTTCACTGGTATCGGCTAACAAATCATCATCAACTGTTCGAAAAGCAATATCTTGGCTAAGTTTTTTAGCTTGACGTCGAGCTTGAGTACCATTGGCTAATAAGGTGGCTATCATAGCGTTAACTTCATTTTT
This sequence comes from Colwellia sp. KU-HH00111, assembly GCF_040362745.1. Classification (NCBI taxonomy): domain Bacteria; kingdom Pseudomonadati; phylum Pseudomonadota; class Gammaproteobacteria; order Alteromonadales; family Colwelliaceae; genus Colwellia; species Colwellia sp. KU-HH00111. The sequence continues at coordinate 271,582 of NZ_BAABWO010000007.1, forward strand.
TAAGGATTCAGGCTCAACTATTTCGTCAACTAACCCAAGTTGTTGTGCTTTATCGGAAAAAAATCGCTCAGCGGTTTGAAAATAACGGCGACTGGCTTTTACACCTATTGCATTAATGACATAAGGACTGATGGTGGCAGGGATAAGTCCTATTTTAACTTCGCTCAAACAAAAACTAGCTTTAGTACTAGCAATAACAATATCGCAGCAACTGGCTAATCCTACTGCGCCGCCAAAAGCAGCCCCTTGCACTTGAGCTATAGTGGTTTGTGGTAAACAATTTAAGACTTTTAACATCTGCGCTAAGGCATTGGCATCTTTTACATTATCTTCGTAAGAGTATTCAGCCATGCGCTTCATCCAGGCTAAGTCTGCACCAGCACTAAAACTTTTACCATTTGATGCTAACACCATGATGCTGATATCTTCACGCTTGCTAATGTCAGTAAAAATAGCTGTTAATAGCATGATGATTTCATCATCAAAAGCATTGTGCTTTTCTGGGGTATTTAAGGTAACGGTAGCAACCCCTTGTTTGTTAAATTCTACCAGTACTTTGTTATTTGCTGTGTTCATATTTCTAACCTTAATACACTGTATTAATCTGCGCTTTTGTATATGCTTTCTAAGGAGGTTGTTTACATTCGGAAAATACCAAACTTGGTCTCTTCAATTGGCTTGTTTAAAGCGGCTGAAATGGCTAAACCTAATACTTGTCGAGTATCAGCAGGGTCGATAATACCGTCATCCCACAAACGAGCAGACGCATAGTATGGGTGACCTTGATGTTCATAGTTATCGATAATGGGTTGTTTAAAAGCTTGCTCTTCGCTTTCACTCCAGCTTTTACCTAACTTTTCTTTTTTATCACGGGTTACTTGTGCCATTACTCCCGCGGCTTGCTCTCCGCCCATTACCGATATACGAGCATTTGGCCACATAAATAAAAAGCGAGGATCGTAGGCGCGACCACACATGCCATAGTTACCTGCACCAAAGCTGCCACCAATTAAAATGGTGAATTTAGGCACTTGTGCTGTTGCAACCGCAGTTACCATTTTCGCGCCATGCTTGGCAATACCACCTGACTCATATTGTTTGCCCACCATAAAGCCAGTGATATTTTGTAAAAATACCAATGGTGTCTTTCGTTGAGCACACAACTGAATAAAATGTGCGCCTTTTTCTGCTGATTCGCCAAATAGCACACCGTTGTTGGCGACAATGCCAACAGGGTAACCAAATATTTTCGCAAAACCGCACACTAAGGTATTACCATAAAGCGCTTTAAATTCATCAAAGTTACTGCCATCAACAATACGGGCGATAATTTCACGAATATCATAAGGTTGGCGAGTGTCTTTGGGGATAATGCCGTATATTTCTTCGCTAGAGTAGGCTGGCTCGCTCATCTGTTGAAAATTAATGTTAGTAGGCTTAACTCTATTGAGATTAGCAACGACCGAGCGTGCTATTTCAAGCGCATGATTATCATTTTGAGCATAATGGTCAGTTACACCTGAGGTACGACAATGCACATCAGCACCACCAAGATCTTCTGCACTGACGACTTCACCCGTTGCTGCTTTAACCAATGGTGGTCCAGCAAGAAATATAGTGCCTTGTTCTTTGACGATAATTGATTCATCGGCCATGGCTGGCACATAAGCACCGCCAGCAGTACACGACCCCATCACTACCGCAATTTGTGGGATGGCATTTGCTGACATGTTGGCTTGGTTAAAGAAAATACGGCCAAAGTGTTCTTTATCAGGAAAAACATCATCCTGATTAGGTAAGTTAGCACCACCAGAATCAACTAAATAAATACAAGGTAGGTTGTTTTCTTGGGCAATAGCTTGCGCTCTAAGATGTTTTTTAACGGTAAGTGGGTAATAAGTGCCGCCTTTAACCGTAGCGTCATTAGCAACAATGACACACTCTTGACCACTAATACGACCAATACCAGTGATGATACCTGCACTTGGGACATTGTCTTGATAAACCTTGTAAGCAGCCAGTTGTGAAAACTCTAAAAATGCAGAGCCTTCATCTAACAGGGCATTGACTCTATCTCTGGGTAATAATTTACCGCGGCTAAGGTGACGCTCGCGAGAGCGTTCGCCGCCGCCAAGCTTGATTTCATTAAGCTGAGTTCGTAAATCATCAACTTGAGATTGCATGTGAGCCGCATTGTCTAAAAAATCTTGGCTGCGGGTGTTAATTTTTGAAATGATCTTAGCCACGGGAATACCTTATGTGTTTTTCAGTATGTTTATTAATTTATAGAATGAATTATTTAGACTCGCTAAATAGTTCACGTCCGATCAACATTCTTCTAATTTCTGAAGTACCGGCACCAATTTCATAAAGCTTGGCATCACGCAATAAACGCCCAGCAGGAAACTCATTGATATAACCGTTACCGCCAAGTAACTGAATGGTATCAAGCGCCATTTTGGTTGCTAATTCTGCAGCATAAAGGATAACTGCGGCAGAATCCTTACGAGTTGTTTCTCCACGATCACAAGCTGCAGCTACCATATAAGCATAAGATTTGGCCGCATTCATTTGTGTATACATGTCAGCAACTTTTCCTTGTACTAACTGAAATTCACCAATAGATTGGCCGAATTGTTTTCTATCATGAATATAAGGTACAACTAAGTCCATACAGGCATCCATAATCCCAAGTGAGCCGCCAGATAAAACCACTCGTTCATAATCTAAGCCTGACATTAATACACGAACACCTTTGCCTTCTTGACCTAAGATATTTTCGGCAGGAACTTCACAATCTTGGAAAACTAACTCACAAGTGTTTGAACCACGCATACCCAATTTATCCAATTTTTGGTGGCGAGAAAATCCTGGGTAATCACGTTCAACAATAAAGGCAGTAATCCCTTTTGAACCCGCAGAGGTATCAGTTTTTGCATAAATGACATAGACATCAGCATCCGGGCCATTGGTTATCCACATTTTATTACCATTAAGGATGTATTTATCACCTTGTTTGTCAGCACGTAGTTTCATGCTAACGACATCAGAGCCTGCATTAGGCTCGCTCATGGCAAGTGCGCCAATGTGCTCACCAGTACAAAGTTTAGGTAAATATTTCAATTTTTGTTCATGAGAGCCATTTTTTCGTAGTTGGTTCAAACACAAGTTAGACATTGCGCCATAACTTAAGCCTACAGATGCTGAAGCACGCGAGATTTCTTGCATTGCGACAATATGTTCTAAATAGCCTAAACCCGAACCGCCGTATTCTTCCTCAACCGTCATGCCTAATAGGCCCATGTCGCCAAATTTTTTCCATAAATCACTTGGGAATTCATTATCAATATCTATTTGTTCGGCACGCGGTGCTATTTCATCACGAGCAAAAGCATTGACTTGATCGCGGATCATATCGACAGTTTCGCCTAAGTTAAAATTAAGTGAGCTAAATGAAGAAATCATGGCTTTTCCTTTTGTATTTTATTGGATTAACTATTGTAAAGTTAACCATCAGTGTTATTTGTTTATTTAATGAATAATTTAATGAGTAAGTTTAGTCAGTATGTTTTGACAATTACTTTCTAAGTCATCGAGTTCAATCAATACCGCATTAATATCATCGAGTTGTTGTTTCAACTCGTTCTTTTTCTGAGCTATTAATGCCATCATGCTTGATAATTGTTTGGCACTCGATTTATCTGCATCATATAGTTCAAATAGTCGACCCGTTTCAGCAAGTGAAAATCCTAACCGTTTCCCCCGTAATATTAATTTTAGTCTCACCCGATCTCGCTGATTATAAATACGCGTTTGCCCCTTGCGCGTTGGCGCAAGTAAACCTTGATCTTCATAAAAACGGATACTACGGGTAGTAATATCAAACTCTTTCGATAAGTCCCCGATAGAGTAGAGCGCTTGACTTGCTTTTTTTATCATAGTCATTTCTTGTTTAAACTTGTGTGTAGTTATCTCAAATAATTAAAATAACTCTACATGAAGTTTACGTAAACGTAAAGTTTGTTTTGGGCTATTATTTTATGATTTTTGCAAGTTAAGCATAGAGAGTAATTTTACTAACGGGCATTTTGGCGCTTATTTTTTCTCTCTATAAAATCAGAGTTACTGTAACTATGTCATTACAAAAATGTAAAGTGGACAAAAGACTAGTACTAAAGTTTACGTTGGCGTAAACGTAATATTGGGTTAACCTATTTAATTATTATTAACAAAAATCAAATCACTTCTATATTTTGGAGAACCTCATGTCTAATAGTGATCCTATTGTAATTGTTTCAGCACTAAGAACCCCAATGGGTGGTTTTAGTGGATGTTTAGCGAATGTTACTGCGCCTGAGTTAGGTGCCAGTGCGATAAAAGCTGCCGTGGCGCAAGCCAAATTAAGCAATGATCAAATTGATGAAGTGATTATGGGCTGTGTATTACCAGCAGGTTTAAAACAAGCTCCGGCGAGACAAGCTGCTATTTCTGCAGATTTAGCGCTATCAACCGTTTGCACCACTATCAACAAAGTTTGCGGCTCAGGCATGAAAGCAGCAATGCAAGCACATGATGCCTTACTTGCTGGTTCAATTGAAGTAGCTATAGCAGGTGGTATGGAAAGCATGAGCAATGCGCCATATATACTGCCGAAAGCAAGAGCTGGTATGCGCATGGGGCATGGTCAAGTACTTGACCATATGATGCTTGATGGCTTAGAAAATGCTTACGATGGCATTTCAATGGGCTGTTTTGCTCAAGAAACTGCTGACGAAACAGGTTTTACTCGTGAAGAGATGGATGAGTTTGCTATTCGCTCATTATCTCGAGCGAATGCAGCCATTGAAAGTGGTGCATTTAAAAATGAAATTACGCCAGTAACAGTTACTAGTCGACGAAGTGAAACCGTCATTGATACCGATGAACAACCAGGTAATGCCCGCCCAGATAAAATACCATCATTACGTCCGGCCTTTAAAAAAGATGGCACTATCACAGCGGCAAACTCTAGCTCCATCTCTGATGGCGCAGCAGCATTAGTGATGATGAAACTATCAACAGCGAAGGCTAAAGGGTTAACACCGCTTTGTAAAGTAGTTGCTCATGCTACACACGCTCAAAAACCGGCTGAATTTACTGTTGCCCCTGTTGGCGCAATGAACAAGTTATTAGATAAGGCTGGCTGGACAGCACAAGATGTTGATCTATTCGAAATCAATGAAGCCTTTGCTATGGTTACTATGCTTGCTGTTAAACATATGGATTTAGACATTAATAAGGTCAATATTCATGGTGGCGCTTGTGCCCTTGGTCACCCACTAGGTGCTAGTGGTGCGCGTATTATGGTAACACTGATTCATGCTTTAAAAAATAAAGGCTTGTCAAAAGGTGTGGCATCTTTATGCATTGGTGGTGGTGAAGCTACCGCTATTGCAGTAGAACTGGTTTAAAGGTTAGGAAATAATTATGAATTTTGATTTAACAGAAGATCAACAAATGTTCGCTGACACCGCTAAACAATTTAGCGACAGCGAATTATTGCCCAATAGTGCCAACTGGGATCAGGAACATGTTTTCCCAAAAGACGTTATTACCAAAGCAGGTGAATTAGGTTTTTGTGCATTATACACGCCAGAAGATGCAGGCGGTTTGAATTTAAGCCGTTTAGACTCATCGATCATTTTTGAACAACTAGCCATGGGCTGTACTGCAACAACAGCCATGATGACGATTCATAACATGGCTACGTGGATGATAGCTACCTGGGGTAAAGATTCGGTGAAAGATGCATGGTGTCCATCATTAGTTACCGGTGAAAAATTAGCCTCTTACTGTTTAACAGAGCCTGGCTCAGGTTCTGATGCGGCGTCTTTAAGAACGTCTGCCAAGAAGGATGGCGATCATTATATTATTAATGGCTCGAAAGTGTTTATCTCTGGTGCTGGCTCTACTGATGTTTTAGTGGTTATGGTGCGAACAGGGGCTGCGGGTCCTAAAGGTATTTCAGCGCTAGCTATTCCTGCTGATTTAGAGGGAATTATTTATGGTAAAGCAGAAGAGAAACTAGGCTGGAACGCACAGCCAACCAGGCAAATTACTTTTGACAATGTAAAAGTGCCAGTAGAGAACTTATTAGGTAATGAAGGCGAAGGCTTTTCTATGGCAATGAAAGGACTTGATGGCGGACGCATTAATATTGCTACCTGTTCAATAGGTACTGCACAGCAAGCCTTGAATACTGCGATGGAATATATGCAAGAACGTGAACAGTTCGGTAAACCTATCGCTGCTTTTCAAGGGTTACAGTTTAAACTTGCCGATATGGCAACAGAATTAGTTGCTGCTCGTCAGCTTGTACGTTTGGCTGCGGATAAATTAGATAAAAACGATCCTGAAAAAACTGCTTATTGTGCCATGGCCAAACGCTTTGCTACGGATATTGGTTTTCAAGTCTGTGATGCCGCGCTGCAAATTCATGGCGGATATGGTTATATCAAAGAATACCCATTAGAACGTCACTTTAGAGATGTGCGAGTCCATCAAATCCTTGAAGGTACTAATGAAATTATGCGAGTGATTATTGCTCGTCGTTTATTAACTGAAGGTGCTGGACAAATCTTATAATCCTTAGGTTATAAGCTTTAAGATGTAAGTATATCAATAAAGAAAAGAGAACAAAAAAATGTCTGATTATTCATCACAATTTTTAACGGTAGAAGTAATAGAGCATACCGCGGTAGTTACCTTTAATAATCCTCCAGCACATACGTGGACTCAGCAAAGCTTAACTGATTTACGTGACTTAGTTTTATCACTAAATGAAGATAAAAACATTTATGCATTGGTGCTTACGGGCGGTGGAGATAAGTTTTTCTCTGCTGGTGCAGATCTCAATGTGTTTGCTGATGGCGATAAGAACGTAGCTAAAAATATGAGTGATATTTTTGGTCAAGCTTTTGAAACCTTATCAAGTTTTCGTGGTGTGTCTATTGCTGCTATTAACGGTTATGCCATGGGCGGTGGACTAGAAGTTGCCTTAGCTTGTGATATCCGAATCGCTGAAGAGCATGCAGTTATGGCACTACCTGAAGCTACAGTAGGTTTGCTTCCTTGTGCTGGTGGGACTCAAAATTTAGCTATTTTAGTTGGCGAAGGTTGGACTAAACGAATGATATTATGTGGCGAGCGTGTTAAATCTGAGCGAGCACTACAAATAGGTTTAGTCGAAGAAGTGATTGCTAAAGGGGAAGGTAAGGATGCTGCCATTTCGTTAGCAGCAAAAGTAGCTAAGCAGAGTCCTGTTGCAGTTTCGGCATGCAAAACTCTTATTCAAAAAAATAGAGCCATGCCAATATCACAAGCATTACCACAAGAACGTCAGGCGTTTATTGATTTATTTGATTCGCTTGATCAAAAAGAAGGTGTGCAAGCCTTTTTGGAAAAACGCAAACCTCTTTGGTTAAATAAATAGCGATTATACTAATCGCAGCATAATAATTAGGATTTTTATATGACTCAAGTAGTGACTTTCCAAGAGCTTGATTGTGCAAATGGCAAAAAAATTGCTGTTGCCACGTTAAATTCACCTCGTTCATTAAATGCTTTAAGTGGTGAAATGATTGATTTACTTTTTCCGCAGTTAAAAGAGTGGCAAATGCAAGGTGATATTGTTGCTGTTTTCCTACAAGGTGAAGGCGAAAAAGCTTTTTGTGCAGGCGGCGATATCGTGCATATGTACAATGAAATGAAAGCGCACCAAGGTGAATTCGCACCCGGCATTGAAGAATACTTTACCAAAGAGTATCAGCTTGATTATCTTATCCATACGTTCAATAAACCTTTTATTGTTTGGGGTGGTGGTATTGTCATGGGCGGAGGTCTAGGCATGATGGTTGGCGGCAGCCATCGCGTAGTTACTGAGAATTCACGCATTGCCATGCCTGAAATTAGCATTGGTCTATACCCAGATGTTGGTGGTAGTTACTTTTTAAACCGTATGCCTGATAACTGTGGTTTATTCTTAGGGCTAACAGGGGCTTCTATTAATGCAACTGATGCTAAACACTGTCATTTAGCTGATTATTTCATTGTTAATGATAATAAAGAATTATTGATTAATCAGTTAACTCAGTTAGATTGGCAAGAGTCAATAGAGCTAAACCATGAGAAGCTTGCAAATTTATTAACTCAGTTTGAACAAGACTCAAGTAGTCACATGCCTGATGCTAAACTTATTGAGCATAAAGCTTTAATTGAAAAAGTGACTAGCTTCGATAATCTGAAAGACATTGTCGAGGCTATAGTCACTGCTGACTGTGAAGACAAATGGTTCGCTCGAGCGCAAAAATCTCTTAAGCATGGCAGTGCACTAAGTGCTTCTTTGGCCTATAAACAACTACAGTCAGGCGAGTCACTATCTTTGGCGGATTGTTTTCGCATGGAGTTAAACCTATCCGTTAAGTCAGGGCAATTTGGTGAGTTTGTTGAAGGGGTTAGGGCGCTGTTAATCGATAAAGATAATTCTCCAAAGTGGCGTTTTGATTCAGTAGAAGCCGTTGATAATAAAATTATCGACTGGTTCTTTGAATCGAAATGGTCACAAGAGCAACATCCGTTAGTTGGTTTAGACAATTAGTCAACGTGTATTTTAGTAAAACTATTTTAAAGAACTTCTCTTGTAATTAATAAGGAAAGAACAATGGCAAATATCGCATTTATTGGTTTAGGAAATATGGGTGGCCCTATGGCCACTAATTTAGTTAAAGCAGGACATCAAGTTTGTGTTTTTGACTTATCAGAATCTGCAGTAGCGCAAGTGGTTGAACAAGGTGCTAGCACAAAAACAAGTGCTATTGACTGTGTTAAAGATGCTCAGTTTATTATCTCTATGCTACCTGCTGGTAAACATGTCGATGCTGTGTATTTGTCACCAGAAACAGGGCTGATTAATCATATTGCTAAAGGCAGTACTGTGATTGACTCTTCTACTATAGATGCTACAACGTCACGCAAAGTAGCAACAGCATTAGCAGAACAAGGTATTAACTTTGTTGATGCACCTGTTTCAGGAGGTGTTGGCGGAGCGGTTGCTGGCACATTAAGTTTTATGGTTGGCGGAAGTGACGATGAATTCAACCAAGTAGAACCAATTTTAGGTGCTATGGGAAAAAATATTTTTCATGCAGGAGATCATGGCGCAGGTCAAATTGCCAAGGTCTGTAATAATATGTTGTTGTCTGTGTTAATGGTTGGCACAAGTGAAGCATTGCAACTTGGGTTGGCAAATGGATTAGATGCAAAAGTGTTATCTAACATCATGAGTAAAAGTTCAGGCAGTAACTGGACATTAGATGTTTATAACCCTTGCCCTGATGTAATGGAAAATGTGCCATCATCAAATAATTATCAAGGAGGGTTTATGGTCGATTTGATGGCAAAAGATTTAGGTTTAGCTATGGATACAGCTGTCACTAGCCAATCATCAACCCCTATGGGAGCATTGGCTCGCAACTTATATGCAATGCATGCAGCATCAGGTAATGGCGGTAAAGACTTTTCCAGTATATTTAATTTGTTCGACAAGTAAATACGGTTGTCAATATAGCTATAGACATATAGAAAGGTATAAAGATACCAATAGAGAATATTATGAATTTAGAGAATAAAACCATTGTTATTACAGGTGGCGGACAAGGTCTTGGTCGTACCATGGCAATAGATTTTGCAAAAAGCGGTGCTAATATCGCGTTAATTGATTTAAATGAAGAGTTATTACAAGAAACAGTCAAGCTTGTTGAAGGACAGGGGGCAAACGCAAAATACTATATTGCTAATGTCAGTAATGAAGAGCAAGTTGAAAGCACGTTTAAACAAATCAATGATGACTTTAAAAGTATCGATGGTTTGATTAATAACGCTGGCATTTTACGTGATGGCATGTTTGTTAAAGCGAAAGATGGTGTGGTGAGTAAGAAAATGTCACTGGCACAGTTTCAATCTGTTATTGATGTTAACTTAACCGGAGTATTTTTATGTGGCCGTGAAGCTGCAGTTCATATGATAGAAAATGGTAGCAAAGGTGTAATTGTTAATATGTCCTCTATCGCACGTGGTGGGAATATGGGACAAACCAACTATTCGGCAGCAAAAGCTGGAGTGGTAGCTATGACAACAACTTGGGCTAGAGAGTTAGGCCGTCATGGTATTCGAGTTGGTGCCATAGCCCCAGGTGTTATCCGTACCGCTATGACTGACGCTATGAAACCTGAAATGAGAGACAGGTTGGAAAAAATGAAACCTGTTGGTCGCTTAGGTGAAGCTGAAGAAATAGCTCATACCGCTAAGTATATTTTCGAAAATGAATTCTTTACCGGAAGAGTCGTTGAAATTGATGGTGGGTTATCAATGTAAGCCGATTTATCATTTTAATTGGATAGATTTTAATTAAATTGTGCAAGCTTTGAACACTTGGGCTAATATTGATAAATAAAATTGAAAAAGAGGCTTTTTATGCTTGACCTAAAGTTAAAAGTCTCTACAATGCGCTCCAGTTCCAAGGGGTTGAGGCAAAAAGCTCAATCAACTGGCTGTTTTGATAAGTTATCTACTTTCATTTAATGACTATTAGCTAACTTAACGTTTTAAAATGAAGT
>NZ_BAABWO010000008.1:0-174707 GCF_040362745.1 Colwellia sp. KU-HH00111
ATAGTGGCTTCATTATGTTTATAGGTTTCTGAAAAATCGGCCACACCTAATTTGTCCTGTATATCAACAAAGCTTGAACCTAGTTGAATGCCTGCTATTTTTTTACGGTTTTCATAGCTTCTATCACCACTATCTCCCATCAGTGAATGATCAACGTCACCATCATTCACTGCGATAACACACCCAGATAACGTCGATATTAAAGGTAATGCAACAACGAGTGCCAATAATGTTTTTTTCATCTTTTACTCCAAATATATAATGATTAATAATTCATTTCATTGTGGTTTCTTTTCATTGTAATAAAAGCAAAAAACAAACCAAGATTAAAAGTTTTGTAACACATTGATTTATTTGCTTAATTTATATCTTCCTAATATACCAGCTGACAGAGTTAGTTACATTAGCTAAAATGTAGTTAATATTACAAAACAAGTAACCAAAATGACAATAACTGACGAAATATTAATCATAGCCAATAAAATCGCCAATAATGGCAATAAACCCACGGTCGCTTTAATCAAAACCAAATTGAAGAGTAAGGTAGCATTACCTGTACTTATATCGACATTAAAAACCTGGCAGCATGAGCCAGATTTTGTTTCTTTACCTGAAGAGCACCAACAAACAACCCCAGAATATCAAGCCAATACAACAACAGAGACCAGTAGTAATGTTATACATGAAGAATTGGCAGATCTAAAAAAAGAAGTAATAGCATTAAAAAAATTGATAGCTCAGCTTATTAGTCAGCAAAGCTAATTTAGGCTGAATGAACGCTTGGGGAAAGTTCACTTAAAAAGTCAGTTAACGAATCAGCTAATTTTTTATGTGGCTCGCAGCCAACACGCTCAACCCAAACTGAGCCATAATCGTTATCAATTGAAATAATCATATCTTCTTCATCAGTTACCGCAAAAAATACCGTTATCTTTTGCTTAAGTCGCTGTTTCATCAAAATATGACCGATGACGTTCTCTTGTAAGCGATCAAAATCATCTTTATTCCAAGCAAATAATAACGACAATGCGCCTTCTTCGCAGCTCATATCTAAGCTTTCACTGTATAGGCTAGTAAAATAACTTTTGATATCTAAGTGCAAAGTTATCCCCAATGCAGATTCGACATTATTGAAAGTTAACTGATCTGTATCGGTAATATCAACCGGCCGCCAAAACACCTGCCCGTTGGCTAGTACATTATCGCCTTCTTCATTATCAACCTCACATGGCGATGGCCATTCATCATCATGATCAATTATTGGCAAATGCGCATGAACTTGTTGATATTGACTCAGGTATTGCTGAGATAATTGCTGCAAAATTTGCGCTAAAGTTGTTTTAGTTTCATTTGATGATGTCATCTAATTCAGAGATCCTTTAAAATACAAATATAATGATTAGCACGGTAAACAATAGAAATAATTTATGGAAACTTATCAAAATGCAAAGTCGCTAAGCAATTTAACGCTTGGCAAAACTACCGAATATTGCAGTGAATATAACCCAAAATTGCTACAAGCGGTACCAAGAAGCTTAAATAGGGATGATTTATCGTTAACCAACAATAAATTACCTTTTGTTGGTGAAGATGTTTGGTATGGATATGAGTTGTCTTGGTTAAATAATCAAGGTAAGCCTGTGGTCGCTGTGGCCGAATTTAGGTTTGCCTGTACTAGCCCTAACTTGGTTGAATCAAAATCATTCAAACTTTATTTAAATAGCTTTAATCAAAGTAAATTTGCTAGTTTTGATGAGGTGCAACAGCGTCTTAGTCATGATTTGTCGGCAACTGCAGGTGCTCAAGCGCAAGTAAGTCTCTACCCTGTTGACCACTGCCCTGCTCTAGCCATAAATAGCATGGCACCTGACACTCAGTGTATTGATCATGAAGATATCCGCGTTGACAACTACCAATATCAAGCACAAATACTAGGCAATGCCCAAAAAACCGGGACGGATAAAGTAGTCGAACAAAAACTAGTGAGTCATTTGTTGAAGTCCAACTGCTTAATCACCAATCAACCTGACTGGGCAAGTGTTTATATCAGCTATAAAGGCGTAGCGATAAATCACAAGGTCTTATTACAGTATTTAATTTCATTTCGTCAACACAATGAATTTCACGAACAATGCGTTGAGCGAATATTTTGTGATCTACAAAAATATTGCCAGCTAGACGAGTTAACAGTGTTTGCTCGTTATACTCGTCGTGGCGGTTTAGATATTAATCCTTTTAGAAGCACACATCTCGACACTGCTCCACAAGCAAGAACTCTAAGGCAATAACTTATAAACAGCGATGACTTTTAGTTATCGCTGGTTGGAAACTCAATACCTGTCCAATAGTTAAAAAACGCTTTTTGTTCATCACTCGCGTGTTTAACCGTCACAACTTTCAGCTTATTGCTAGGTATTTCACCTAAAATAACCTTGCGTGTGATTAGCTCATCGCGACGGAAAAAGGTCACACTAACGCTATCAGTTGGGTTAAAGTTTTTTAATCTAGTAGTCATATCTTTATCAGAGATACGTAAACCATCAACAGCCACAATAATATCATCAAGGGTTAAACCTGCTTTCCATGCTGGACTGTTTTTTTCAACTCGGGTTACTTGTAAGCCATGCGTGACTTTTTTGGTGGTAATGCCAGTCCACGCTTTCACTTTCTGTTGTTCTTTTTCGTCCTTTTCACCATAAGACATAGTTAATCCGGCTTTTGCTAACAACTCATTAAAGTCTACTGAGGCATAACCATGCACATTTTGTTGCCACCATTGCTGATAATCTTCATTGGTTATATCACTTAAAATTGATAATAGATCACGTTCATCAAAGCTGTTAGGTATTTTATAATCCTGATAAAGGGTATTATGAACATCGCGATAACTTTTCTTTAATGCGGTTTTTTCCATAAGAGAAAAATCTAACAACCAAGAGATCAAAAACCCTTCAGAATAAATATTAACACTATGATTTTTATCATAGTCTCCACCTTCTTCTAACCATTTATCAAAGCTTGCTTGCGCAACAGTTTGGCTCGCCCGTCCTGGTTTATGAAGATAGCCTGTGATGCGTTTTGCTAAGTTTTCTAAAAACTCTTTACTTGACATTAAACCGCCGCGTAACAGCAACTGATTTTGTAAGTAACTAGTGGAGCCTTCACTTAACCATAGCAAGGTGGAATAGTTTTCCTTTTGATAGTCATAAGGTACTAAACCACTAGGGCGATATTGCTTAACATTCCAAGTATGAACGAACTCGTGAGCTGCCGTTGAAATAAAACCTAGGTAATCTTTTCTATCTGAAAACTTGAACCGTGACCGTTGAATAATGGTTGAGTTTAAATGTTCTGTCGCACCTCGCGCGCCACTGGTGGCGTGCACCATAAATACATAACGCTCAAAAGGATACCCTTGCCAAACATGCTTACTTTGCTGAACTAAAACGTTTAAATCTGCCACCATTTTATCGCTATCATAATTACCCTTTCCCCAGATAACTAGCTCGTAATCACGACCATCAACCTTAAACTTATGATGTTCATTGAGACCCGTTTCAATGGGAGAATCAACTAATACATCATAGTTTTTCGCAATAAATTGATGCGTTGCATCTGTGTTTTTGTACTTAGAAACTGCAACACTATCAAGACCTGAAACACTGTTCCAAGTCGCTGGTACATGCAAATTAATAAGGTGCCGCTCAGCTCTTGCAGCCTCGCTGTACATTACCACGGTTGAAGCATCAATAAACGCATGACTATCATCAATATGCCGAGTTCTTTGCCCTAACTGGTTTGCATAAACCTGATAGCTTATGGTGATTTTTTTATTTAAGGTTTGTTGTACTTGCCATGTATCTTTATCTAGCTTGCGCCATGGTAACTGATTACCTTGACTGTCTGCTGCAGTAAAGTTGCGAATTCCATTAGCCAAATTTAGTATTTCATATCGCCCAGTACGCCATACAGGTAGATGATAATCAACTTCTGAGCTGGTAGATGTATCAAACTCAATCGCGACTTGAGCATAATGATGTTGTGGTTGATCAATCGCAATATCAACAACCACTGTAGCATGAGCGCTAATAGCAGAAAAAGTTAAACAATAAATGACTACACTAACCCAGGATCGAAATAACAAAAATATTTTGCTCATAGTTAACTAAGTTTCCATAAAAAATAAAGAATATTGCTATAGTTTATCGAGTTCTCTTCTTTTAAGTAATCAAAAAAACAGCAGCGAAGAGAATTAATTTAGTTTTTTGAGCGCTGTGACTAACATTTAGAGTGATAATGGTGTAAATTATGGGGTGAGAAATCAAGGAATACATTATTTTTTTTAAAAGCTATTTATTAAGGATTACATGGACATATGAGTACTAAAACTGTTGCTGATAAACAGTCTCAAGCATTACAGCAGAAACTAAAAACAGCAATAGCCTCTCGCTCTGCTCTTGAAGAAGACTTTAAAGCCCAATCCAGCTTGCTAATTGAGTTTATCAATAAACTTTCTCAAGTATCAAAAGGGATAAACTTAAAGTTAGATAATCGTTTAGCCCAGTTACGCACACTTTTTAAAAAATCAGCACCAATCACCGACATTGAATTGAAAATTGCTGACATATCAAAATTATTGCAAACACACTCTGTGACTAATGAACAAAATATTGCCCAGCTTCATCAGCAGTTTAATCAATCAGGTAAAAATTTACAAAAAATTAATGGCTTACCCGATGACCTTAGGAGAAAACTCCGAGCTTTATTAGCTGACACCAAGTCATCAAAAGAGAGTTTATCTCAATATGCACCGCTATTAAGTCAATTATTGTCCTTGTATGATATCGCCTTAAAGGCCAAGGCACAAAGCACAGAGCAAGCTCCTCTGTTATCGATGACCCAGTCAAAGCAAAGCCTCGGAGCAAGTAACTCCACCAACGACAAAGTCAACAGTGAACTTATCAAGCAAGTATCAAAACGCTTAAGTAAAATACATTTATCTCCTCAGCATACCCAAGCTATCCTTGCAATCAATAAAAAGCTATTGAAAGACGTATCTAATGATGATGTGTTGCTACATCTAATCGAAGTGTTTGATGTCATTGTTGATGATTTAAAAACGGAAAGAGACAGCGCTAAAATCTTTTTAACTAAGTTAAGCGAGACGTTAAGCACCGTTCAAATTGCAGTAAAAAAAACCATTTCAACGTGTGAAAAAAACCAAGAAACTAACGCTAAAATAAATATAAAACTGCAAACCCAGATGTCTGATATGACAGATACGGTAAAAAAAGCAATGTCGTTAGATATGGTCAAAATTGATATCAACAGCAAATTATCAAGTATTGCCCAAACACTTGAAGAAAAAACAAACTTTGAACAACAACAACAGCAACTTTTAGCAAGTCAGCTAAACGAAATGGCGAGCAAAGTAGCCAAACTTGAAAAACAAAGCCAACAGTTTGCCAAAGAGCTAGCTGAGCAGCACCGTAAAAATAGATTTGATGCTCTCACTAAATTACACAACCGCGCAGCCTTTGATGAATATTTCACCTTATCAATGGTGCATTTTCAAAATGAACCATTTGATTTAGCGATAGTGGTTATGGACATTGATAATTTTAAAAATATCAATGATACTTATGGTCATACTGCTGGTGATAAAACCTTACAAGTCATTGCAAAAACAATCCAAAAGAAGGTCAGTAAAAATGGATTTGTGGCACGTTATGGCGGTGAAGAATTTGTAATTATCTACAAGCACACAAAAAAAGCGGCGTTAGTGAACGAGCTGAACTTACTCAATAAACATATTGCTCAATTGCCCTTTAAGTTTAAAAATACCAAGGTGAGTATCACATTATCTATGGGGGTAACTCATATTACCCAAGAGGATAATATACATACAGCTTTTGAGCGTGCCGATGAAGCTATGTATAAAGCCAAATCTCAGGGAAAGAACCAAGTCATTTATTCTTAATTATTTGCCCATATACTGCATTGTTTTGAACACATTCAAGGGTGTCAAAGCAGCAAAAAGGAGTCCACAATGGATACTCAGCTTAACCCTGTCGGCAATATGAATATTTTGTCGCAGGCTGAAATAGATCAACTACAAAGATCATCTACTTGCGAGTTATATAATCTTTATCGTAACTGTTCTCTTGCGGTGCTTAACGCCGGCAGCCATACCGATGACGCTGAAGTTATCTATCAACAATATAAAGAATTTACTATTGAGGTACAAAGTAATGAGCGCGGCGTTAAAATCGTACTCAACAATGCACCTGAACATGCCTTTGTCGATGGAAAAATCATTCGAGGTATTCGTGAACATTTATCTGCAGTTCTACGTGATATTTTGTTTATTAATAGTCGCAATTTTAACCTGTTATCTAGTGCTCAGTCTTTAACAGATGCTACCTTTGGCATCTTGCGCAATGCCAATGCAATTTTACCTGAAACCGAGCCGCGTTTAATCACCTGTTGGGGTGGCCACTCCATTAAGCAAAATGAATATAAGTACACTAAAGATGTTGGCTATCAATTAGGTTTACGTGCCTTCAACATTTGCACTGGTTGTGGTCCTGGCGCAATGAAAGGGCCAATGAAAGGGGCAACTATCGGTCATGCTAAGCAGCGCAATAAAGAAGGAAGGTACCTTGGATTAACTGAGCCAAGTATAATTGCCGCTGAGCCACCTAACGCTATTGTTAATGAGCTCATTATCATGCCTGACATAGAAAAACGTTTAGAAGCCTTTGTTCGCGTTTCTCATGGCATTATCATTTTTCCTGGGGGTGCAGGTACCGCAGAAGAATTACTTTATATTTTAGGTATTTTACTAAACGAAAAAAATAGCGACCAAGTTTTACCTATTATTTTAACTGGGCCGAGTACTGCCTGTGATTATTTTAAAGAAATTGATGCATTTATTGGCGCAACCCTCGGTGCTAAAGCACAACGTTTGTATAAAATTATTATTGATGATGCAGAGCAAGTAGCACAAGAGATGTCAAAATCGTTAGTAGAGGTGCTTGACCACCGTAAAGCAACCGGCGATGCTTTTCACTTTAACTGGTCTTTAGTTATCGAGCATGACTTTCAGCAACCCTTTGAGCCTAGTCATGAAAACATGTCGGCACTCAAGATCAGTCATGCGTTATCTACAGCTGAGCTTGCCGCAAACCTGCGAAGAGTTTTCTCAGGAATAGTAGCAGGTAATGTCAAATCTGGCGGTATTAAAGCCATTAGAAACTTAGGCCCGTTTCAGATTTCAGGTGACAAAAAAATAATGGCTTTAATGGACAAATTACTGGCTTCATTCGTTAGTCAACAACGGATGAAATTACCTGGCAGTGAGTACGTTCCTTGTTATCAGGTCATAGAGGAATAAATGTGTCCGCTCATTTAGTATTAATTGACGCTTTAAATTTGATTCGACGTATTTATGCAGTACAAGAACGCCCTTTTGTTCACAGCAAACATCAACTAGAAGGTGAACTTGCCGATAAAACACAGCAACAGGTGCTATTTAATACTAAAAAAGCGTGCACTAAAGCACTGGATAATATTTTACAGCATCAACAAGCCACCCATGCCCTTGTAGTATTTGATAGCGAACAACCTTGTTGGCGCTATCAACTATATGCCGACTATAAAAAAGGTCGTAAGAAAATGCCCGCACATTTGGCTGATGAGCTCCCCCCTATTCAAGACGCTTTTTTACACCTTGGCGTTGATTCGTTGATTCCTGCAGAAGACGAGGCTGACGATCTTATTGCAACACTCGCTACAAAAATGGCTCTTCGAGGGCAGGACGTGACTATTGTATCAACTGATAAAGGCTTCTTATCTTTATTAGGCCCTCATATTCAAGTCTATGACTACTTTAATCGCCGATATCTTGATGATAAATACGTTAAAGACAAATTTGATGTTAGGCCTGCTCAACTTATTGATCTTTGGACGCTAACAGGTGACAACACCAATAAAATACCCGGTGTTGAAGGAATTGGTCAAATCACTGCTGCAAACTTACTGAATGAATATGGCTCACTGAGTGCTATATTAAAAAGTGATAGCATAAAACCTACGATTAAAGATAAATTGAATAACAGTGAAGCGCAATTAACCTTAACTAGAAAGTTGCTGACCTTAAAACAAGATATTCCGCTTGGCTTTAACTTAAAAGATATTCGCGTTAAGCAAACTAATGTGTACTAAAGCAAGTAGTTAACACTTTAAAATACATGCATAACTGGTTATCATTCTATTAACAACTTGCCTCCCCATAACTATTTTAATAAAACTCGGAATAACAATGAATAAAAAAGTAATCACGCACATTCTACTCGCATTAGCCGCCTACGGTATTTTTGTACTCTTAGTGATTTCATTTTACGATGATAGCCCAGAAAAAATGCAATGGGAAGACAGAGAAGCTTATAATCGACAGTTTATCGCCAAGTTACAACTTGAGCAATTTACCTTTGAACAAGCCATTGAAGCGCTAGGCAGCCCCGACATAACCGAAGCAAGAAAATTCAGCGAAAATAATTTTCAGGTAATGTTTTATCGCACTCAACACGTTAAGTCAGACGGTATCACTACACAAGATGAATGTACCTTTTTGTTATTTGTTAATGGGGTATTAAAAGAGATAGGCCTAGGTGATAACTACCCTGCAAACTGGGGCATAGTTCAACATCACCAATAAGCAACAACAGCATACAGAGCACATGGGTTATTATTTTACTATAGACTAAAGTAACCTTGATGCAAACCAAGTAAACATCTACCATTGTTTGCTAAGCTACGCCTTTAAGCGTTCGAGAATAAAGTCCACAAAGAAAACTTACAAGCTCGCTTACCAAATATTTACATGGTATAAAGCGCACCTTTATATTATGAAACGTATGATGAAACAAAAAAATATTAAACCAAAAGGCTATTAAACGAAAAATAGCATAAATAATATTTTTGAGTTATTTATATATTTTTAGTTAATTATTATCTTCTATCACAAGGCAAAGAATATGACCAAGCAAACTATCACAGTAATTCCAGGCGACGGAATAGGCCCGAGTATTATTGAAGCAACCATCAAAGTTTTAGATAAAGCCGGTTGTAATTTTAATTATGAATTTGCTGATGCCGGTTTAACCGCGTTAGAAAATCATGGTGAATTGGTACCACAAGAAACGTTAAACCTTATTGAAAAAAATAAAATCACCTTAAAAGGTCCTTTAACAACGCCAGTAGGTGAAGGTTTCACCTCTATTAATGTTACATTACGTAAGCAATTTAAGTTATACGCTAACTTACGCCCAGTATTATCTTTTAAAGGGACAAAAGCGCGTTATGAAAACATTGATATCTTAACCGTTCGTGAAAATACTCAAGGTATGTACTCTGGTGCGGGGCAAACCGTTTCTGAAGATGGTTTACATGCTGAAGCGACAAGTATTATTACCCGTGAAGGTGCTGAAAAAATCTTAGTTTTTGCCTATGAAACAGCGCGTAAAGAAGGTCGTAAAAAAGTAACAGCTGTTCACAAAGCTAATATTTTGAAATCAACCTCTGGTTTATTCTTAAAAGTAGCCCGTGAAGTCGCGGCTCGTTACCCTGAAATTGAATCAACTGAGATGATTGTTGATAACTGCTGTATGCAGTTAGTGATGAACCCTGAGCAATTTGATGTCATAGTTACCACAAACCTGTTCGGCGATATCTTATCTGATCTTTGTGCCGGTTTAGTTGGTGGTTTAGGCATGGCACCAGGTGCCAATATTGGTGAAGACTGCGCTATTTTTGAAGCGGTTCATGGCAGTGCACCTGATATTGCAGGCAAAAACTTAGCTAATCCAACATCGGTAATTTTAGCCGCGTTACAAATGCTTGAATATTTAGAAATGAGTGATAAAGCAGAAAAAATTAGAAATGCATTAATTGATGTTATTGCCACAGGCGATCGTACTACGCGTGATCTAGGTGGTAGCCATGGTACAACTGACTTCACTGACGCTTTGTTAGATAGACTGTAAAAAACAAAACAAAACAGAACAGAACAAAAAGGCGATAAGGTTTCAACACCATATCGCCTTTTTTTAACTCAATAATCTGCGCAAAAAATTCATACCATATATGGTATTAGATTAATCTTGCGTGAACCGTGACTTCTTCACGATCATAATACAAGTGTTTCGCATACAGCTCATATTTTACATTATGCTCGCTAAAGGCATCTTTAATACTTTGTAAATCCTCTGTCACTTGCTGATATCGCCCTTTCATCGGCAATTTCAAGTTGAACATCGCTTCTTTACAGTACCCATTTAACAGCCATTCACTCATAAGTTTAGCTACTCGCTGGGGTTTTTCGATCATATCACAAACAAGCCAATAGACATTTTGCTTCATCGGCAAGTATTTAAAACCATCCATCATTTTATGCTTCACTTGACCTGTTTCCATTAAAGATTCAGCCATTGGACCATTATCTATCGCCGTCACCATCATACCGCGACGCACTAATTGATAAGTCCAACCGCCAGGAGCAGAGCCTAAATCAACGGCATTCATTCCCGAGGTTAAACGAGTATCCCATTGATCACGTGGTATAAAATATAAAAATGCTTCATCTAGCTTTAACGTTGACCGACTCGGCGCTTGACTAGGAAATTTAAGACGAGGTATGCCCATAACATGAGGCGAGCTGTTGTGGGCAAAAGAAAAACCTAACACAACCTCTTGTCCTGATAAGAAAAGCGCATGCAGAACCGCACTACCTTCTTCGGCCGTAAAGTTGACATTTTTTCCGGTCAATACTTTTGCTTTTCGTAAGCCCTGACGCAATGGTACAGCCAGTTTTCGGCAGAACTTACTTAATGCTTTACCATCGTTGGTATCTGCGGTTTCCATGCGTAAATCATCATACTGCCAATCTTCTCCCAACGCCTCAACAATCGCTTCAACACGGTTATAGTCTGGCAGCGCTATTATTTCAGTCAAAGTAACAAACCATTGACGAGTAAATATTAGACGTTTCAGTGGTAACTTTTTAATTAATGCCTCACCATGGGCAGGATCGTGTAAATGAAAAAAAACCAACCCTTGGTTTTTTTTCAGCTCTAAATAGCCATACATTTCATTCCATGCTGCTTTTTCTTGAATTTCAGCGCCGCATTCTTTTTCGAAGCCCGGTCGACAATATAATACGATAGATGTCATAAGTTGTTTTTACCTTCAATCGACAGTAATAACCAAGCTACTGCCAACGATATTCCGCCAAATGGTGTAAGTTTACCAATCAAGGCAACACCATAAAAAATTTTAATATAAATACTACCGCTAAAACACACAATACCCACCATAAAGGCAATACCAGCTGCTAATAATATTCTAGAGGGTGAACCAGTTGCAAAACTAGCAATAGCCCAAACCAGGGTAGCCATTAAAGCCAGTGTGTGAAATAACTGGTATTGTAAGGCCGTTTCTAATGTTGCCAACACTTCGGTAGCCAATGTTTGCCCAGCATGGGCAAGCCAAGCGCCGAATAGTACAGAAAAGCAACCACTAACGCCAACAAAAATCATTAAAGATTTCACTAACGGATGTTTAACTGGCGCTATCGGTGTCATTGTTACTCGTCTCCTGAATGAAGTTAACAACAGCCTGCACAGCACTTTCTCTGTGTTGTTGATAAGTGTAGCCTGATTTAACACGGGGCTTTAAACTGTGATCACCATCAGCTAAAAACACAGTATGGCACAAGTGAGAAATATCATACTCAGTAATTTCTTGTTGTGATCCTAAGGCATCACGTTCGCCCTGTACAATAATCAAGGGGGCCTGTGTTGTTTGCAAAGGCAATAAACGAAGGTTTTCAGGCTTTTTCGCAGGATGAAAAGGATAGCCTAGACAAAAAACGCCCTGAATACTCTTTACTATTTCATCATCACCCGCAAGGGTTGCTGCAACCCGAGAGCCCATAGATTTTCCACCAATAAATAGTGGGATGTTACTGTGATACTTATCTGACAATAAAAAATCATGGATGATTTGAGTATAACACTCAAGCAATTTAGGCATTCTATCCGGTGGATAACGCTTGCCTAATGCAATACGTTTGTCCATATAAGGAAAATTAAACCTTAGCACATTAATATTAGCTTGATTAAACAGCAGCGTTATTTGCTCCATAAACTCATGTGCTTTATCAGCACCTGCGCCATGAGCAAAAATAACCTGTGCGATAGGGTTTTCTATAGTATTTTCAATGGTCGATATCATAAATAATATTATTCAATACTGTTGTTATTTTTGGATTTAATTAGCACAAAATGTAAAAGGCAATTAAGTAATTTGACCATCTTCGACATGTTCTTGCTCTGCGGCAACCATATCAAGTAACCAAGCTCTAAACGCTTCAATTTTACCAATATCTTTTTGACTCTCTCTGCACACTACAAAATATGAGTTTTTACTGACTAATACATCATTAAACGGGCAAACTAAGCGACCAGAATCTATATCAGGTTTAGCCAACACGCTATAAGCTAACGCGACCCCTTGCCCGTATAATGCCGCCTGAACAACCATAGCTGAGTGACTAAAAATTGGACCATGATTAACATTAGCCCCTTTAACCCCTACTTGGTTAAACCAACGTTTCCAGTCTTTACGAGACGTGTCATGTAATAGTGTATGATGTTGTAAGTCATCATAACTAAGCAGTGGTGGTTTACCGCTGGCCGCATTCTCTTGCATTAGTAAGGGAGAACACACTGGAATTAAATACTCGGTATGTAACTTATCTGCATGAACGTTAGCCCAACGCCCTCTGCCATAATAAATAGCAACATCAACATCTTCTGTTAATGAGTTTTCGGCTTGATCCACCGCTTTAATCCTGACATCAATATCAGGATGTAATGCATTAAACGCACTTAATCTGGGTACAAGCCATTGAATAGCAAAGCTGGCTTGTGAGCTAACAGTAATCGCCCCTTTTGCACCACGGGCTAATAGCTTTTCGGTAGCATCTTGAATCGAATTAAAAATTTCTTTGATATCGAGATAATACGACTGCCCTTCTTCTGTTAAAAGTAGTGAGCGATTCTTTCGCATAAACAATTTTATGCCTAAATACTCTTCCAAAGCTTTTATTTGATGACTTACCGCCGCCTGAGTGACAAATAATTCATCAGCAGCACGGGTAAAGCTAAGTTGTCTTGCTGAAGCATCAAATGCTCGCAACGCGTTTAATGGCGGTAGTCTGCTAGCCAAAGTACACCTAATCCTTTTTCACATTACAGTAAATATAATGCATAAACAGTTAAAAACATAGCATAACAATTTTTCATTAGTTTTTCTAATGAATAAGATTACTATTTATCATTTTTATTTTTCAAGGCTCTTAAGTATTATAGCCACCGTAGATGAAGGACATCATCTCAACGTTCTAGAAACAATAGATAAAAGCTGTGTTCTCCCAACCCACAGCTTATATCTTCCTAAAAAGAACAAGTGCGAGATAAAGTCCTAATAAATCTATCGAACAACGCAGTATTTATTATTAGGTCTAATTTAGGAATAACCATTATGAAAAACACTTATGCTTACAAACTCGCCATTGTTGCAACCTCTTTAGTTATGGCATATTTTGCCTCGGGCCTTGCATCAATTGCGCAAGCAAATGAATTATTAAAAGCAGAGCCAATCGAGCAAGCTAGTTTAATCAATCAAGCACAAGCAGATTTAATGTCATCATTTGCCTCTATCAACTTAAGCGCTAACTCTGTACAACAAAGTGCGAAAGAATTGATTGCAATGACAAAAATATCTAGCGATAAAAAAAGCATCACTATCAATAATAAAGCTTCGCTCATAAGTGACTAAAGCTTACAAGTTTATAAAAACAAGGGGCGCAATACCATCAGTATTGCGCCCCTTGTTGCTATCTGTAGCTAAGTAAAACCTTAGCTACTCCTTGCTGACTAGTCAGTGATCAACGGCTTGAACCCTTTAACTAAATCATCAATAGCTTTCATTTGCGCTAAGTAAGGCTCAAGTTTATCTAGTGGTAAAGCACATGGGCCATCACACATCGCTTTAGCTGGCTCAGGGTGCGCCTCAATAAACAAGCCAGCAATACCTATAGCCATACCACTACGCGTTAACTGAGCTGCTTGAGCACGTCTGCCATCGGCACTATCACTGCGACCACCGGGTTTTTGTAATGCATGGGTTGCATCAAACATAACCGGTGCATAATGACGCATTTCATCAATTGCTAACATATCAACCACAAGGTTGTTGTAACCATAGCAACTGCCGCGCTCACAAAGGATAATATTCTCATTACCTGCCTCAGCAAACTTATTGATTATATGTTTCATTTCATGAGCCGCTAAAAACTGTGGTTTTTTAACATTGATCACTGCTCCTGTTTTTGCCATGGCAACCACCAAATCTGTTTGTCGGGCGAGAAAGGCCGGTAACTGAATAACATCAACCACTTCGCTAACCGGCTGCGCTTGGTACGGCTCATGAACATCAGTAATGATTGGCACATTAAACGTAGATTTAATTTCTTCAAAGATCTTTAAACCTTCATCTAAACCTGGTCCTCGGTATGAATGAACAGAGGAGCGGTTAGCCTTATCAAATGACGCTTTAAACACATAAGGTATGTTCAATTTTTGTGTTACTTGAACGTAATGCTCTGCGATTTTCATCGCTAAGTCACGTGATTCAAGCACATTCATGCCGCCGAATAAGACAAATGGCTGATCATTGGCCACATTAATATCATTTACACTAACTGACTTTATTGTCATAACCTTTCCTATTATTCTTTAAAAAAAACCACAATAACAAGCATATTGCCTTTTATAAACTAACTGCCAATAATTCTAAGCAACTGGCCGCAAATCCAAGCCATATAAGTACCAAGCGCATAGCCTAAAACTGCTAACAACACGCCAACAGGCGCCAACGACGGGTGAAACGCTGATGCTATCACTGGTGCAGACGCAGCTCCACCAATATTGGCTTTACTACCAACGGCTAAATAAAAAATTGGCGCTTTAATCATTTTGCCCACAATGAACAGTAAGATCACATGTACTGCCATCCATATCAGGCCAATTACCACATATTTAGGTGCTTCTACTATTTGGGTTATGTCCATATGCAAGCCGATAGTTGCTACTAACACATACAAAAAGCTGCTACCTACTTTTGAAGCACCAACTGCTTCTAACTGCCTCACTTTAGTAAAAGAAAGTATCAAGCCAATAGTGGTAACTAAAACAATTATCCAGAATAGTTTACTGTGCAGGCTAAACTTTTCTAAATTAGGATAATTTTCTTTAAAAAATGGCACTAAAAAGTCGGCTGCTAAATGTGCAAATCCTGCGGCACCAAAACCAATAGCAAGAATAAACATAAAGTCTTTTAATTCTGGGCGTCTAGCATGCTCTCGTTCAAACGCTTCAACCTTATTAATCAACCTATCAATACCCGAAGTATCAGCCCCACTTTTAGCATCAATTCGCTTATGATTCGCAGCAAAATAAAGCAAAAATGCCATCCATAAGTTAGCGACAACAATATCGACCGTCACCATAATGGTAAATATTTTACCATCAGCGCCATAAATCTCTTTCATTGCCAGCATATTAGCGCCACCGCCAATCCAGCTTCCTGCTAAAGCTGCCATACCACGCCATACAGCGTCAGGGCCGCTAACACCAATAAGCTCAGGCCACATGGCAGAAATAACTAGCAACGCAATAGGGCCACCAATAACCACACCTACTGTGCCGGTAAGAAACATAATAATAGCTTTATTGCCTAAGGCACCAATGGCTTTCAAGTCAATACTCAGTGTCAGCAAAACCAAGCACGCAGGTAATAAAAAGTATTTGGCAACTTCATCCACCTGGCTCACTTTCGCACTGACAATACCGAAGGTATTTAACAATGATGGTAATAGGTAACATATTAATAATGCAGGCACATATTGATAGAACTTTTTCCACACAGGGTGTTGGCTATTAGAGCTATAAAATACGAAACCTAAAATAAGTGACAACAAACCTAAAACGGTCGCATCATTTGTAATTAAGGGGGTAGCTAATGGATCAGACATCTATTTTCCTAGTTATCGCTTAGTAAAGAAATTAATGAAAGGTAGGCTCACTAAGCGTGATATTATCAAGTTGAATTTTCAATAATTGTGCGGCAGGATCTTTAGGACATTGCTCAACAAAGTATCGGTAATCATCAACCGCCACTTTAAAGCAATCTAACTGGTGAAGCAAAAATCCTCGGTCTCTTCTTTGTAATGGATCGTCAGGATTTAATGACAATAAAATGTCAACACACACTAACGCTTGGTCAAATGCTTGTTCTCGAATTAATACCTGCTTCAATCCACTTAAATACTCAACTAAAATGGCTTGACGGTTCATGCTGATGAGTTGCTGTTGGCTAGGATCACCATCAAGTTCATCAAAGCGAAGATCCAGTTCATGCCAATCAAGCGACTCACCGGTGATCGCGTCAAATACTATCGCATAATGTTCATCGCAACATAGTCGTACCATCACTTTATTAGGCACAAAAACTAAATCGGTGTTAAAACCACAGGCGTTAACAATTTCACACACCATCGCCGCTTTTACTATTGGTGACATTAAACGCAAATTTAAGCTCATCGCAACTTTAAACGCGTTAATCGGCCAGTGAGCTTTATGCTGGTCAATAAACAGATGTTGATAAAACAATTCATTCAACAATATTTCTGCCTGCTCTAACGGTGATTCAATTTCAGCGATAACAGCTTGGCATTGTTCAATAATGATTTCTAAACTTGCCAAGGACGGCTCAATATCAGTTGACTGACCATCAGCCTTATAAGCATGAAAAATATGCTCCTCAAGCAATATTAATGCCTGTAGTAAGTCTTTTTCCTCAGATTGAAGTTCAGATATTAACAAGGTATTCATAAGGGTTTTATTGTCTTCTAATCGTTAAATAGTGATCGTTATAAGAAAAACATCGGTTCACGCGTCATCGCCAAGCGCACAATTAACATCACCCAACCAATGGCCCCCAAATAGCCAAATATTTGCATAGCCTTAGTTCTGGCAAGCTTAAGGGTGTAATAACCAGTAAAAATATAAGCAATTATTGCGAGTAATTTCTCTCCTAACCATAACTGTTCGAAAGGGTTCATTGAATACTGTACTGCCATCATTACACCGATACCAAGTAATAAAGTGTCAATAATATGCGGTGTTATCTTGACCCATTTAGCGTTCAATTTAGCAGAATGAGATAACAACCAGATAAAGCGTAAAGTAAATAAGGCAACACTGAGTGCCGCAAGTGTCATATGTAAGTGTTTAAACATGGTAAATTCCTATGGTTAGTATTGGTTTACTTATTGTTATTGTTACTTTTAGCAAAAATAGCCCAGGTAACACGATCATGGCCATTTAAGTCTTGCGCTGTTTGTGCTTGTTTATAGTCTAAATCCTGTAATATTTGGCGAACCTGCGCACCTTGATCAAAGCCATGCTCAAAACATAACATACCTTGATGGTGTAAAAAATGTTGCGCCCTGGCAGCAATATGTTTGATGTCAGCTAAGCCATTATCTTTAGCAATGAGGGCAGAGTCAGGTTCAAAACGAACATCGCCATGACTTAAATTGTCATCTTTTTCATCAATATAAGGCGGATTTGACACAATAACATGGTACGGTTTATTGGCCTCTAATTGAGAGAACCAATCACTTTGAAAAATATTAACTTGGTTTAACCGCAGTGTATGTGCATTCGCTTGCGCAAGCTTTACCGCATCGGCATTAAAGTCTACCGCATCAATGTCCCAATTAGGCTTTTCACTGGCTAACGCTAAGGCAATTGCACCGGTTCCTGTGCCTAAATCAAGACAACGAATGTTTTCACATTGTTGGTAATGATCAAGTACTAGCTCAACAAGGGTTTCTGTGTCTGGTCGAGGAATTAATGTGGCTTTTGATACTGCCAGTGGTAAAGACCAGAATTCCTTTATTCCGGTAATATAAGCAATTGGCTCACCTTGACTACGGCGAGCCAATAACACTAGAAAGTCATTTAATTCTTGGTCACTGAGTATTTTTTCAGGCCAAGTAAGCAGATAGCTAGGCGTTTTATCTAGCACAAAACACAATAAAATTTCAGTATCGAGTTTTGCGCTATCTGAAACACTTTGCAGCAATAACTGGCCCTGACTAATCAAATTAGCAACAGAGTTATCACCCAACAATCGCAACTTAACCTTTGGTGAATGCAACACCTTTTCTATTTGACCACCCACTAATTAATGTTGCTCTGCAAGCTCAGCTAATAAATCGGCTTGGTTTTCTTGCATGATAGGCTCCATCACCAATTGCAAGTTACCTTCCATGATTTCATTTAGGCGGTATAAGGTTAAATTAATACGATGATCACTCATACGCCCTTGAGGAAAGTTGTACGTGCGGATACGTTCTGAGCGATCACCACTGGCAACCAAGTTTCGGCGTGAAGATTCTTCTTCACTTCGACGTTTTTCATCTTCAGCTTGCTGTAAACGAGCCTGCAATACAGACATCGCTTGCGCACGGTTTTTATGTTGTGAACGTTGATCTTGACACTCAACCACTACACCCGTTGGAATATGGGTAATCCGGATAGCCGAGTCTGTTTTGTTAACATGCTGTCCACCAGCCCCTGAAGCACGGAAGGTATCCACTTTTAAGTCAGCTTTATTAATTTCGATAGCTTGAGATTCTGGGATTTCAGGCATAACGACCACAGTGCAAGCAGAAGTATGCACTCGACCTTGAGATTCAGTTTCAGGAACACGTTGCACGCGATGCCCACCTGACTCAAACTTCATTTGGCCATATACACCTTCACCATTAACTTTCATTATCAATTCTTTATAGCCGCCCTGCTCACTCTCATTGGTGTTCATCACTTCAATTTTCCAGCCTTGCTTTTCGGCATAGCGACTGTACATTCTAAAGAGATCACCAGCAAAAATGGCCGCTTCATCACCACCAGCACCAGCACGAATTTCAACGAAACAGTTGTTATCATCATTAGGATCACGTGGCAGTAATAGAATTTGTAATTCGTCAGATAAATCAGCAACCGCTTTTTTAGCGTCTTTAAATTCTTCCTGTGCCATTTCTCGCATATCAGGATCGTCATCTTTTAGCATTAACTCTGCCGTAGCAAAGTCATCTTCTGCACTTTGGTAATGTTGAAATACTGACGTAACTTCTTCTAGGCGTTTAAACTCTTGAGAAAGGGTTCTAAACTTTTCTTGATCGCTAATAGTTTCAGGGTCTGACAATAAGGCTTGAACTTCTTCAAAGCGCTCAACTAAAGCTTCAAGTTTTTGATAAACGGACGATTTCATTAAAATAATCTTTTTTTGTATAGGAGTAATTAAACTAGGAAAAACTAAACTGGCGCTATTCTAGCACAGTCATTATTTTTACACAGCAGCTAGTTTATCGTTGGCAAAGATTGATGTTGGTTGCTAGCGTCTAACACTTGTCTTCATTATCAATATTGAAAATATCACGAAGGTAAATAAGCTTATCAAGCTCGCCTCCTTGTGCAGCAGACTGCAAAGCACTGGTGGGCGCATGCATAAATTTGTTGGTGAGTTTGGTAGCAAGTTCGCCAATAACGGCTTCAGAGTTTTTACCACTTTTTAATTGTAACAAGGCTTTTTCAAGCAATTGATCACGTTCGGCTAAACACTGCTTACGAAAGTTAACCACAGTGTCTTGGGTGTTTAAACCTCTAAGCCAAGACATAAAGCTATCAGATTGACTATTAACAATACTTTCGGCAGCAACAGCGGCTTTACGGCGGTTTTCTAGGTTTTGTGCAATAATACTTTGCAAATCATCTACCGTATATAAGAACACATCATCTAGCTCACCTACTTGCTCCTCAATATCACGAGGCACGGCTAAATCAACCATAAAAATAGGTTGATGGCGACGCTTAGACAAAGCTTGTTCTACCATACCCTTACCAATAATGGGTAAAGTTGAACCAGTAGAGCTAATAACAATATCAGCTTTACTCATATGCTCAGGAATTTGCGCTAAAGTGATTACTTCTGCGCCGATTTGTTTAGCCATAACTTCAGCACGAGCAACCGTTCGGTTGGCGACCGTAATTTTGCCAACATTATTTTCGTATAAATGTTTTGCCACTAATTCAATAGTTTCACCCGCACCAACGAGTAAAACACGGGTTTTTTCTAAACTGGCAAAAATATGCTTAGCTAAGTTCACACTGGCAAAGGCAACCGACACTGCATTTGCGCCAATTTCGGTATCTGTGCGCACTTGTTTCGCTACGCCAAAAGTACGCTGAAACAATCTATCCATGATTAACGCCATAGAGCCAGCAGCCTTTGCTTGGCTATAAGCTTGTTTCATTTGTCCTAATATTTGTGGCTCACCTAATACTAATGAATCAAGTCCACAAGCAACACGCATCATATGGTTAACCGCTTGCTGGTCTTGGTGCCAATAAAGGCTAGGCATGATTGTTGATGCTGGAACATTGTGATAACTCTCTAGCCACTGTACTAAGCGTTGTTGAGTTAATTCAATATCGCCATCTTGAACAATGTAGAGTTCGGTTCTATTACAGGTAGACAATATTGCGACTTCTCGACACTCTACCGCCGATAACATTTCTTGTAACGCAACAGAGAGCTTGTCGGGGTTAAAAGAGATTTTTTCTCTAACCGCGACAGGAGCAGTTTTATGATTAATTCCAACAGCGACAATGGACAATGTAATAAACCTATATGATATTTTACCAATTAACAGGGCAAGTATAACGCAAGCTAACGCATTAGAATATGATCTGTGATAAAAATCACTAACAATATTCTTCATTATGTGTGAACAAAATATCATTCAACCCGTAATTATCTACTTTT
Source organism: Colwellia sp. KU-HH00111 (assembly GCF_040362745.1). Lineage (NCBI taxonomy): Bacteria > Pseudomonadati > Pseudomonadota > Gammaproteobacteria > Alteromonadales > Colwelliaceae > Colwellia > Colwellia sp. KU-HH00111. The sequence goes on from NZ_BAABWO010000008.1 coordinate 21,022, forward strand.
TGCTCTATCGATAATCAATATATATCGAATGATGCATAGGTTAGTTACCCAATACCTACAACATCAGGCATTGGTTTTGGTTGAACGAGTAAACTTTTGGACCAACAATAACAGCATTTGCAAAGCAAACGAATTTCATCAGTTTCACTCACCAATCAGTTGGTTTTTAGCATTAAACTATTGATGTTATGAGGTAAGTTACGTATTGTAGATTGTTATTTATTTGTTTATGAAAGAAAGATTAACTTAGTGTTTAAACGAGGAGTTTATTTTTCTAATGAGTTATTTTATTTATCAATAATGGTGGTTAATTATCAATGGAAGTGAAAATATTTACAAAAACCCTAAAGCCTAAGCTAGGGTTCTGGCCTAGTACAGGGTCATTGACCGATTGTGGCTTAGAGGCTGAAATTAATCTTTGGCTAGCCGCTCAACCTGAAATCGAAATTAAAAACATGACTCAATCACAAAGTGGTGGTTCTTGGATGCCTGCAAAAATCGTTGTCACTGTTTGGTATCAAAAGTAATTATTTAAATTCAGCCCTCTCCCCAAAAAAATCAAATGAAATTAAATGAGGGCTATAGTGATAATTATATTTATTTCTTTAACTGTGTAAAAACAACTTAAAGCAGAATTTGACCATTGACTCGAAAGGTGGATTTAACCAAACCTTCATTCATCAACTGGATCAAGAAATTAAAAACGTGTCTTTGATAGACGTAATAATTCCAAAATGCACGCTAAGCATAAATAGTTGATATATTGTAAAAGTTTTTGATATTTAATACGAAACAGAGTATTTTAATAAAAATCATGATAGACGGAAAATATCCGTGTTTAAACACGGAATTATCCATACAAGCTGTTATATTGCCATTCAGCATTGGTTTGGCTAAAAATTATAAGGAACATAGAGACTATGGCGGCGAAAGAAGAGCATTCAGAAGAGTTTTTGATTCTCCTATCTGCTGAGAGGTTTTGGCAGTCTGGTATTATTGTTAATATGGAGTTTAATAAAACCATGAATGGGCAGTTATTCCCAGCCCAAGCGATGTTAGGGATATTAGCAATAGAATTATATTTAAAAGTTATCTCACAAATTGAAAGCGGTAACTTTAAACGAACACATGATTTAAAGCCTCTTTTTAAAAATCTAACTGAAGAAAGCCAAAAGTCAATTAAAAGCAATTATGAGCTAAAGGTCAGAGAAGATGTCGGTCTAAAGCAAACAGCTAAAGCTATTGAAAAGGCTTCTGGAGCAAAGGTCAAATTAGATTTTTTCACTCAATTAAATGAAATGCGTCACGGCTTCGTCGAATTTCGATATCAATTTGAAGGAAATGCTAAAGGAATTATGGCTATTAACCACCTAAGAAATGCATTAAAAAATAGGATTGATGAATTGGGTAATCTTAATCAAAAATTAGTACGTCATTGGGCTAACTCAGCACCTCCAAGATAGAGATACTTATACTATTAACTGGTGATTTAAGCCAAAAAGTTATCAGGCGAAGTTATCAGAAGTTATCAGGCCACCCATGATAATTTTATTTATTTTATGCACAAAATTAAATAAGCCACCCATAATTACTTTCAGCAAAAACTAACCGTTAACCGGCAATTCTTTTATTAAAAATATTGACGCAATGATGAGGTAAATGGCTTAGTGAGCTGCTTTATTCCCCTTAACAAATTAAATAAAATGAAATTAAATAAGCCACCCATAATTACTCTCAGCAAAAACTAACCGTTAACCGGCAATTCTTTTATTAAAAATATTGACGCAATGATGAGGTAAATGGCTTAGTGAGCTGCTTTATTCCCCTTAACCACGCTTTTTCTGACGTGTAGGTGAATTCTTGATGAGAGTCATCCGTCACGTCAGGGAAACGTTATCTTTTTGGTGCATTGTCTTTATTGTTGTTTGTTTTTTATCGCTAACTAGAATTAGGCACTGTTCAAACAGGCTTGAGCGTTTGCTATGCCATGGGTGCGCTTTAAACCAACATGTTCGCTAAATTCACTTAAGTGCGCTGCGGTTCCTACTGCGCCAGTGAAAATACATTCAAATTGAGTAGTGAGTTTTAACCAACTGTCATCACTAATATGTAGCCTTGTGAGTATATTGCCTGCATTAGGGTTAATAGCACCACGTTTATCACTGCGTATTACTTTTCCTGTTTCATCTACTAGGGTTAAATAGTCTTTTAAACTAAATGTAATACCCTGAGTTTTGTCTTGGTGTTCGTTACCGATAAAAGGGCGTAATTGTTTAGGTTGTTTACCGTTAATGGCAGCTTTTATACGTAATTGAATACTGGTGAAACTTGATTGCTCGGGTGTAGGTGCAATAGCTGCTCGTACAGGGTTTAAATCAACATAAGCCATACAAGATAATAAGGCGCCTTCATCAAGCAGGGCTTGAGATTTAAAACGGCCTTCCCAAAAATGCCCTGTACATTTATCTTCTTTATTGGCTTGTCTGGCAATAGGCTCATTTAAGCTACGCATAAACCAGCTGATATCAATTAATCGTTGTTTGTATATTTGGGCGGTTGCTTCAACCGTCGCTAGCTGATATTTATCAAGGGGTTGGTTGTTTTGGTATTGCCGTGTGAGGTGAGTGCCTTTAAATAAGCGATGCCAGCGCTCTAGCACATCCATGACTGACCAACGTTTTATTTGTTCACAATCCACATGCAGTACCAAATGCAGATGATTATGCATAATAGCATGGGCACAAATATTAATAGCAAAGACTTGTGAGAGTTGAAACAGGCGTTTTTCAATCCAACTACGTCGATGTTCAAAGCTGGTGCCAGTTGTGTTATCTACACCGCATAAGAAGGCTTTGCGCACGGTGCGGCTGCAAATATGATAATACGGGGTATTGAATAAACTAATTTGTTGTGAGCGGGGTTTAGGCATCATAGCGTCCATACTTGATTGAGGTAGGTTAAGTGTAGTTTATGTCGGGGAAGTTGCAAAAATTATTATGGGTGGCCTGATAAGCTTGAAAATTATTATGGGTGGCCTGATAAGCTTGCCTGATAAGCTTAAGTTATAAATTATTATGGGTGGCCTGATAAGCTCTTAAATGCGCTGCGGTTCCTACTGCGCCAGTGAAAATAGATTCAAATTGTGTGGTGAGTTTTAACCAGCTGTCATCACTAATATGTAGCCTTGTGAGTATATTGCCTGCTTTAGGATTAATAACACCACGTTTATCACTGCGTATCACTTTTCCTGTTTCATCTACTAGGGTTAAATAGTCTTTTAAACTAAAGGTAATACCCTGAGTTTTGTCTTGGTGTTCGTTACCAGTAAAAGGGTGTAATTGTTTAGGTTGTTTACCGTTAATGGCCGCTTTGATACGTAATTGAATACTGGTGAAACTTGATTGCTCGGGTGTAGACGCAATTGCAGCTCGTACAGGGTTTAAATCAACATAAGCCATACAAGATAATAAGGCGCCTTCATCAAGCAGGGCTTGAGATTTAAAACGGCCTTCCCAAAAGTGCCCTGTACATTTATCTTCTTTATTGGCTTGTCTGGCAATAGGCTCATTTAAACTACGCATAAACCAGCTGATATCAATTAATCGTTGCTTGTATATTTGGGCGGTTGCTTCAACCATCGCTAGCTGATATTTATCAAGGGATTGGTTATTCTGGTATTGCCGTGTGAGGTGAGTGCCTTTAAATAAGCGATGCCAGCGCTGTAGCACATCCATGACTGACCAATGTTTTACTTGCTCACTATCCACATGTAGCACCAAATGCAGATGATTATGCATAATAGCATGGGCACAAATATCAATAGCAAAGACTTGGGTGAGTTGAAATAGGCGTTTTTCAATCCAACTACGTCGATGTTCAAAACTGGTGCCGGTTGTTGTATCTACACCGCATAAGAAGGCTTTGCGAACGGTGCGGCTGCAAATATGGTAATACTGGGTATCGAGTAAACTAATTTGTTGTGAGCGGGGTTTAGGCATCATAGTGTCCATACTTGATTAAAGTACATAAAGTGTAGTTTATGTTGGGGAAGTTGCAAAAGTTATTATGGGTGGCCTGATAAACTGATAAAATTATGGGTGGCCTGATAAACTCCCACACCACCCTGAAATTAATTATTAAAGTTATAAATTATTATGGGTGGCCTGATAAAAATTAGCAAAAGTTATTATGGATGGCCTGATAAACTGATAAAATTATGGGTGGCCTGATAAACTCCCACACCACCCTGAAATTAATTATTAAAGTTATAAATTATTATGGGTGGCCTGATAAAAATTAGCCTGATAAAAATTAATTCCGTAATGCACGCAAAGCTTAAACATTTGATATATTGTAAAAGCTTTTGATATTTAATACGAAACAGAGTATTTTAATAAAAATTGAAAATCATGGTAGATAGAAAATATCCGTGTTTAAACACGGAATTATTCTTTCTATTAAGTTGTTAGCAATACAAGGAAAGTTTGGTGCATAAAATATTTTTGTTATTTTTATTCTTTATAGGCAATTCAGTTGCCGATAGTAATATGAGCTCTAAAATTTGTAATGCATATCAAGATGGTTCAGCTAAAGATAAGTGCTTTAAAGAATTAGAAAACTTCTCTTACCAAAAAGAAAAAAGTAAAAGTAAAAAATACACTAAAGCTGAATACATTAAGATGTTAATTACTAAGCCATATAGATATATTGGAATGCAAAATAAAAGGGCTGCTTCTATTTTTAATATTCAACCTAATCAAGCTGGAAATGTGATTTTTGATAGTGATAATTATCATATTTTACTGGAATCATCTAATGAGAATAAGATTTCATATGTGGCAGTCGATTTTAAAGAAAAATCCCCTTGCTCGAGGAGTAAACCTTTCAATACAAATATGTTGTACAGAGAACTTGATATAGACACTAAAGAAATGAATTTAATTAAAACAAGAGCACCGACGTATTATTTTTATGCGTATATAGATCCTCTAAATAAATTTAAAACAACCGCTACTTGTATTTATGACGGTGGACCTATTAGCGTATCTTTTAGTAAAAACTATCCCTGACTGGGCGTTTGTTTAACCAAATGAGTGGCGCTATTTTTCTACGAATAATTGAGTTAGCTGTTTTATTCCCGTTAACCACGCTTTTTCTGAAGTTTAGGTGAACTCAATGTGAATACCTGCCGTCACGTCAGGGAAACGTTGATCTTTTGTTATTTTGTTGTTTGTTTTTATCACTAACACGAATTAGACACTATTCAAACAGGCTTGAGCATTTGCTATGCCAAGTGGCCGTATTAAGCCAACCTACTCACTGATCTTACTAAACTCACTTAAGTGCCCTGCTATTTCCACCCCATCAATAAAAATTGATCACACTCGGTAATGAGTTAATAATCGAGTTTAGCCTCATTAATCGCCTTACCCACTTTTTATTCTTAACTTAACATTAACTTCGGTTGAATTGACTAATGTGCTGTGTTCAAATACTGACTTCTTTGCCAGTCTGTATACGCTAATGACAAAACCTTACCCTTTATTATTAACCTTATTTTTAATAACCAGTTTGATCATCTCTGGCTGTGCTAGTAAGCCAGACAAGATGATACCATCCAGCGAACTCAGCCAAACGCAAACATATGCGCAAAGAACTAAACAATTGCAACAAAAAAAACAGTGGCAGCTACGTGGAAAAATCGCATTTATACAAAAAGTAAAAGATAAAAAAGACAAACGAGAAAGTGCATCAATCGCTTGGCAAGTAGATGAAGAACAGCACAGTCAAGAGTTAAACCTTACCAGTTATTTAGGTGTTAACGTTTTTCATTTGCAATCAAAAGGCAACCAGCATTTAATTGAGGTGAATGGTGAACAATATCATGGCACAAACTTACCCTTTTTAGTATATGAACTCACAGGTTTTCCCTTACCAACCAAGGCGTTAACTTATTGGCTTAAAGGTCTTCCTTATCAGGAAAATGACCGCATTATCCTTGATGATACAACTCAGTTGCCGTCAAGCCTATTCAGTGACAGTAGTAATGGATTATGGAAAATAAACTATAGTAATTATCACGTTTTTAATGGTATAAAAATGGCGACCAAGTTTTCGATCACTAAAGGAGACTTGTTGATTAAAATTATGGTTAAGCAATGGTCATTAACTGATTTAACCACAGACTAAACGGCCATTACAGCATCAATTTAAGATTAACCTCAACGAGAAATAATGAACAAGCATCTTCATAAAACGTTTAAATTTCCTTCACCGGCAAAGCTTAATTTATTTTTGCATGTGGTTGGACAGCGAAATGATGGTTACCATGAATTAGAAACCTTATTTCAATTTATAGATTATAGCGACAGCCTCGAAATAACGGTTACCAATAACAGCAACATTGAATTAGTTAACCCTATTGATGGTGTGAAAAATGAAGATAACTTAATTTTCAAAGCCGCCAAATTGCTTCAAGAAAAATATCGTACAGATAGTCCCAATGCAGCACTACTTGGCGCAGAAATAACCATTGATAAAATTCTCCCAATGGGCGGTGGCTTAGGGGGAGGCTCATCAAATGCAGCCACAACGTTAGTGGCATTAAATGCACTCTGGGGGTTAAAATACACTAATGAACAACTTGCAGGAATTGGCCTAAGCTTAGGCGCTGATGTGCCTATCTTTATCCATGGTTTTTCTGCCTTTGCTCAAGGTGTAGGTGAGAAATTTACTGAGGTACACCCCGAAGAATGCTGGTATTTAATTACTAAACCTGAAGTGAGTATTTCTACTGCCAGTGTGTTTTCATCCCAAGATTTACCTCGAAACACAACAAAACTAGCCTGCCAAGATTTTGATAAACACTATTGCGATAAAGATTTATTTAATGACGCCTTGTATCATAATGATTGTCAAACAATGGTAATAAAACACTATGATGAGGTTGCCAAGCTACTAGCTTGGTTGGTAGAATACGCGCCGTCTAGAATGACAGGAACAGGTGCGTGCGTTTTCTCGCGTTTTTCCAGTCAACAACAAGCAAGTGAGCTACAGGCTAAACTGCCCAAAGGAATCAACTCTTTTGTAGCAAAAGCGCTGAATAAGTCACCTCTTTTGTTTGCTATAGATGCTCTGAAAAAGTAATAAGTGCAAACTAATTTGCTGAAATTAACGGTAACAACTACAGTTAATTTTAGTTCTATACGGCTCAATGTTTAAATAACTATATTAAACACAGAGTATATTTTTAATGTCAAAAGTTTCTGAGGAACTGACTGTGCCTGACATGAAGATTTTTGCGGGTAATGCCACCCCTGAACTGGCCAAGCAGATTGCAAATCGCTTATATATTACATTAGGCGATGCCAAAATTGGCAGCTTTAGTGATGGTGAAATAAGCTTTGAAATTAATGAAAACGTACGTGGTAGCGATGTTTTTATTATTCAATCAACATGCGCACCTACTAATAACAACTTAATGGAATTAATTGTGATGATCGACGCTTTTCGTCGTGCATCCGCAGGTAGAATTACTGCTGTTATTCCATATTTTGGTTATGCCCGTCAAGATCGACGTGTTCGTAGTGCTCGTGTACCCATTACAGCCAAAGTAGTCGCTGACTTTTTATCTAGTGTTGGGGTTGACCGCGTATTAACGGTTGATTTACACGCAGAACAAATTCAAGGCTTTTTCGACGTTCCTGTTGATAACGCATTTGGTACGCCAATTTTATTAGAAGATATGAAAAACCGTGAGTTAGATAACCCGGTGGTTGTTTCTCCTGATATTGGTGGTGTTGTTCGTGCGCGTGCTGTGGCAAAATTATTAGATGATGCCGATCTAGCAATTATTGATAAACGTCGACCAAAAGCAAATGTTGCCCAAGTAATGCACATTATTGGTGATGTAAAAGGTCGTGACTGTATTATTGTTGATGACATGATCGATACAGGCGGCACGCTAGCCAAAGCAGCTGAAGCATTAAAAGATCATGGTGCAAAACGTGTTATTGCTTATGCTACGCATCCGGTATTATCAGGTAATGCAGCTGAAAACTTGAAAAAATCAGTGATAGATGAAGTGGTAGTAACCGATTCGATTCCTTTATCTGCTGAAATTAAAAAGCTGAAGATGGTGCGCCAATTAACCTTGAGCGGCATGTTAAGCGAAGCAATTCGCCGAGTGTGCAATGAAGAGTCAATTTCAGCAATGTTTGATCACTAATTTTTAGCGAATAAACATCAACAATCTCATGATAAAGCAGGTATTATACGTTGATATTAAACGTTAATATCTGCTTTTTTATTCCTTGTACAAACCATAATAGAAATAATCAATAGCTTTACCTAGTCGCTAGTGTTATCATGCCGCGCCTTTTTTATCTAATGGTTATTGAAATTCAATCACCCCTTATGATTTAACAGTGCAATCCCCCTTGTTTTTGGTCGCAAAAAACAAGATTTTATTTTATTTTATTTTTTATAAGAGTATACATCATGACTGATTTATTTACTTTGGATGCTGAATTACGTACAGATTTAGGGAAAGGTGCGAGCCGCCGCCTACGTCACGCGAATAAAGTTCCAGCTATCCTTTACGGTGAAGGCCAAGAGCCTGTGTCGTTAACGTTAGAGCACAAAAATGTTTTCCGTGCACAACAAGAAGAAGCGTTTTACTCAAGTGTTTTAACCATTAATGTTGATGGTAAGCCGGTAGAATGTTTAATCAAAGACATGCAACGTCACCCGTTCAAAAACCTTGTAATGCATTTAGACTTTATGCGTGTTGATGCTAAACATGCACTACATGCTAACGTACCTGTTCATTTTATCAATGAAGAAAACGTAGTTAAGTTAGGCGCAACTATTGCTCATCACGTAACTGAAATTGCAGTAACTTGTTTACCAAAAGACTTACCTGAGTTTATCGAAGTTGATTTAGCTGATTTAGTAGTTGGCCAAACTCTGCATTTATCAGATGTTACCTTCCCTAAAGGTGTTACTTCTGACGAATTAGCTAAAGGAGAAGCTCATGACCAAGCTGTTGTTAGCGCAAATGCTCCTAAAGGCAGCAGCGACGAAGACGATAGCGAAGATGCTACTGAAGAAGCAGCAGCAGAATAATTAATTAGTTTCATTTATGATTAAGCTAATTGCGGGGCTAGGTAATCCTGGCCCCGAATATACAAAAACCCGTCACAATGCAGGTGTTTGGTTTGTAGAAGAACTAGCACAGCGCAATAACATCACCCTCCGCCCTGAAAAAAAATATTCTGGCCTATATGGCAAAGGACTTATTGGTGGCGAACTTGTTCACTTACTCATTCCAACCACGTTTATGAATAGAAGCGGTCAAGCCGTTGCGTCGTTAGCGAATTTTTTTCGCATACCTGTTGAGAATATGCTAATCGCTCACGATGAATTAGACATGCCTCCGGGCAGTGTTAAAATTAAGCAAGGTGGTGGTCACGGTGGACACAATGGTTTAAAAGATATTATTGCTCGCATGGCAAACAATAAAGAGTTTTATCGTTTGCGCATTGGTATTGGCCACCCTGGTCACAGAGATAGAGTAACTGGCCATGTGTTAGGCAAAGCGCCAAGCAGCGAACAACACCTAATTGAAAATGCTATAGATGAAGCAGCACGATGCTTTGACATTTGGCAAAACGATGGGCTGGTAAAAGCTCAACAACGCTTGCATGCCTTTAAAGGTTAATTAGCAAGCTTATGTGCGGCCACTTATGAGTGTCGCAACAATCAAATTTCACACCAAACATACAGGTAATTATTATGGGATTTAAATGTGGCATCGTTGGTTTACCCAACGTTGGAAAATCGACTCTATTTAATGCACTAACTAAAGCAGGTATTGAAGCTGCTAACTTCCCTTTTTGCACTATTGAGCCCAATACTGGTGTAGTACCTGTGCCTGATCCTCGTCTTGATCAGCTTAGTGCCATTGTTAAACCTGAACGTGTATTAGCAACTACTATGGAATTTGTTGATATTGCAGGTTTAGTTGCAGGGGCATCTAAAGGTGAAGGACTAGGCAATAAATTCCTTGCTAATATCCGTGAAACTGACGCCATTGGCCATGTAGTACGTTGTTTTGATAATGACAACATTATTCACGTTGCTAACAAAATTGACCCTGCAGAAGATATTGATGTGATCAATACCGAATTAGCGCTAGCTGATATGGATACTGCGGAGCGTGCAATACAACGACAAGCAAAACGTGCCAAAGGCGGCGATAAAGACGCAAAATTCGAATTACCTGTTTTAGAAAAAATATTGAAGCATGTGGAAGAAGGCAATATGGTTCGCTCTTTAGTATTAACTAAAGAAGAAAAAGCAGCGGTTGCTTACTTAAACTTTTTAACCATTAAACCCATTATGTATATTGCCAATGTTAATGATGATGGCTTTGAAAACAACCCCTATTTAGATGTAGTTCAGGAAATTGCCGATAAAGAAGGCGCGGTTGTAGTAACCGTTTGTGCTGAAATAGAGGGTGAGTTATCTGAAATGGATGACGAAGACCGAGTTGAGTTTATGGAAGAGATGGGGCTGGAAGAGCCCGGTTTAAATCGTGTGATTAATTCAGGTTATGGGTTATTACATTTACAAACTTATTTTACTGCCGGCGTTAAAGAAGTACGTGCTTGGACAGTAAAACAAAACGCTACCGCCCCACAAGCAGCTGGAGTCATTCATACAGATTTTGAAAAAGGCTTTATCCGTGCTGAGGTTATCTCTTTTGAACACTTTATTGAATTTAATGGTGAATCTGGAGCTAAAGACGCCGGAAAATGGCGCTTAGAAGGCAAAGACTACCGAGTTAAAGATGGTGATGTAGTACATTTCCGCTTTAATGTTTAAAAGATAGCTTAGATTCAACTGAATTTTTGCAAAATTAGACTACTCTTTATTAATAAAATATTTTTTAAGGTTTATCTATGAAAAACACCCTGTTGATTGCTAGCATACTAGCAACTACCCTGATTATTGCCCCTTCAGTTCAAGCTGATAACTTATCATTGCGTATTTGTGAGTATGTTCAGGCAAATGACAAAAATCGTCTTAGAGCATTTTTAAAACAAAACAAGTTAAAAATTCGTAATGTTTATGATGGGCTTGCATGTAACAAAGACAATTTATTAATTTTTGCGGCAAAAGCAAATTCTCTAGAAGTAGGTGAGTTTATTATCAGTAAACTTCCCGCCAAAAAAGTGAAAGTGGAGATAGACAATCTTGCCAAGCATTCTTTGCATTTGTCAGAGAAAGCAAAAGCAAGATAATATATCTTCAAATCTATCACAACTCAAACGCATACTTGTAGCTTTCAAATATACCTCAGTATGCGTTTTTTTGTGTAGATTACGGGCAATTTGCACATGCAATAGCCAAACAGACAAAAAGTCGTGGTTTTTGAAAAAAAACGGTTGACGTAAGCCAACCAGATTTGCATAATACGCGCCACTTGCTACAGAGCAGGTTGGTAAAGGCTACATAGCTCAGTTGGTTAGAGCACATCACTCATAATGATGGGGTCCCAGGTTCGAGTCCCGGTGTAGCCACCATTTACCATACCTATCTAAACAAGTAGAAATATCGCGGGAGTGGCGGAATTGGTAGACGCGCTGGATTTAGGTTCCAGTATCTTTGATGTGAGAGTTCAAGTCTCTCCTCCCGTACCATTTCGATGCAACATAAGTTGTAGAAGTAAAAAGTAAGTACATTGCAGGGATATAGCCAAGCGGTAAGGCAGCGGGTTTTGATCCCGTCATTCAGAGGTTCAAATCCTCTTATCCCTGCCACTTTTTATTAAAACTATATATCTTTAACTAGATAGTGTTTTTATAAAATTGTATGTAATGTAACTTATACCCTAGTAGGGATATAGCCAAGCGGTAAGGCAGCGGGTTTTGATCCCGTCATTCAGAGGTTCAAATCCTCTTATCCCTGCCATCTTTTTGAGATGGAAACAAAACAACGTTTCAAAACGGTTTTGCTCCACAGTGATGTCAGAGATTTAACCTCTCGTATCCTGTAAATATCTTTATAAGAAAATCAAAATGCGGAAGTGGTGGAATTGGTAGACACGCTGGATTTAGGTTCCAGTGCCTCGCGGCGTGAGAGTTCAAGTCTCTCCTTCCGTACCATTTTGATAAACTCGATACTCTCTATTCACGAAATACCTCTAATACACTTACCATAACCTTTTCACGTGGTGGAATTGCTAGACACGCTACTTATGTTGAAAAACTAGGTTCCAGTGCCTCGCGGCGTGAGAGTTCAAGTCTCTCCTTCCGTACCATTTTGATAATCTTTATAATCTCTGTACTCTCTATTCTCCAAACACAAAGCCACCCTACCATATGCAACATAACCTTTTCACGTGGTGGAATTGCTAAACACGCTGATTATGTTGAAAAAAGTAGGCTCCAGTGCCTCGCGGCGTGAGAGTTCAAGTCTCTCCTTGTGTACCATTTTGATAAACTCGATACTCTCTATTCACGAAATACCTCTAATACACTTACCATAACCTTTTCACGTGGTGGAATTGCTAGACACGCTGCTTATGTTGAAAAAAGTAGGCTCTAGTGACTCTCGGCGTGAGAGTTCTTGTTAACTATCACCCGTTATTGTTAATTCTTTGATTTACGAGTGTACCTTTATCTGAACACTTACCACTGTATAACTCACTTAAAACTATACCACCTCGACTAGTTTGCATAAAAGTGAGGTGCTAAAGTGCTCGCATAATTAATACCAAATAGACAACTAAAACCATTTGGTAAAACAATCTTTAATGAATAAAAATGAGGAAGTACAAATATGGCTTTTTTTGATTTGGCTGATTTTGATGATCATGAACAAGTTGTTTTTTGCAGCGATGAAGCATCAGGTCTTAAAGCGATCATTGCAATTCATAACACTAAGCTTGGCCCTGCAATTGGTGGTTGTAGGATGTGGGATTATGCTAATGACGAAGAAGCATTAGTTGATGTATTGCGATTATCAAAAGGCATGACTTACAAAAATGCTATGGCTGGATTAACTATGGGAGGTGGTAAATCAGTGATTATCGGTGATGCAAAATCAATTAAAACTGAAGCACTATTTACCGCTTTTGGCGAAGCACTGAATCGATTAAACGGGCGTTATTTAAGTGCTGAAGACGTCAATATCACAACTGATGATATCGCTATTGCAAACAAAGTTACACCGTTTGTAACAGGTACAGAAGGTAAAAGTGGTAACCCTGGTCCATTCACCGCCTTAGGGACGTTTTTGGGTATTAAAGCTAGCGTAAAGCATAAGCTTAACCGTGATGACTTAACTGGTCTTAAAGTGGCTGTTCAGGGCTTAGGAAGTGTCGGATATGGCTTATGTGAACATTTACACAAGGCGGGTGCAATACTGTTTGTGACCGACATCAACCAAGCCTCCCTTGATAAAGCCGCAACAGAGCTAAATGCTACTGTGGTTGGGTTAGATGAGATTTATGATCAAGATGTTGATGTTTATGCGCCTTGTGCGCTGGGTGCAAGCATCAATGACGATACTATTAGTCGTTTGAAAGCTAAAATAGTGGCCGGTTGTGCCAATAACCAGTTAGCAGAAAAACGCCATGATCAAGCCTTAGTCGATCAAGGTATTTTGTACGCACCAGATTATGTGATAAATGCAGGAGGTATCATCAATGTCTCTTTTGAAGATGATTACTGTGTTGAAAAATCAACAAAAAAAGTAGAAGAGATCTATAACACCCTACTAGATGTGTTTACCAAAGCTGATGCATTGAATAAACCAACAGGTATTATCGCTGATGAAATGGCGCGTGAAATCATTAAAAATGGTGGGAAATAATTATTATAGGTAGTGTTGATTTCAAGCTTGGTGCTTGATTAGAATATAAATTGATAAAAGGCTAGCATCAGTCGCTAGCCTTCAATATTTAAGCAGTGTATTACTGCTTATCCCATAATTGTTCTTGTTCATACATTTGGTATAAACCTTCCGCCCTACCTATCAAGAATTGCGCAAATTCTTGCTGAGTTTTATCTTCAGATTTCAATAAATTTTCAGCTTGCAATTGCCATTTAAAAGAAAAGTGGCGTACCGCTTCGCGGGCACTTGGCGCTACTTCAACGAGGTTATGATCACTAGGTACATCACCACAAACAACCCAAACATAGCTGCCATCAAGTACCTTTAACTTCCATACGGCCATCAAAGGCACTAAATAGCGACTTTCTTCAACAACGACACTTTCAGTAACTAACCCCTTACTAGCAAGGTATTTTGTTGCTACTTGATATTGTTCTCTAACCCATTGCTGCTGCTGTTCAGCTGTCATTTCTTGTGGTGCTGTCATAGTATTCTCACTAGTCTCGTTACTGCTGTTCATAGTTAAACTTAATCAATTAGCTGATATTGTGAACGTAAAATTTCAATAATTTCAGCTTTAGGATTCTCGCTCAATACAATTTTTTCACCGGTAATTTTTTCTGCAATATCTGTATATGTTTTAGAGACATCCATCAATACCGATAAAGGTAACTCATTGTCGCGTGCTAATGCTTCACGCTCTGCCATTCTATCTTTATTCAATAAAATATCGGCATCAGTAAAATGATTAAGCAATAATTGCCTAAAACCTTCTTTCGAGTTTTCTACCACTTTGCCGGCACGGTATTGCTCACCATCCCAAATACGTGATGAATCAGGCGTTCCTACTTCATCCATATATATTAACTTATCGTTTCCTGCTTGATCTTTGACATAACCAAACTCAAACTTAGTATCAACAAAAATCTGATCTAGCTGAGTTAATGCATTAGAAATCACATCAAAACCTTGGGTTAGTAATTTCTCATATAAGGCAATGTCATCTAACGAGGCAAAGTTAAACGCTTCAAAATTATCTTCAATATTTTTTCGGGTAATATTGACGTCATCTACTGCCGGAACGCCAGGAATGCCTTCTAAAATACCTTTAGTCGAAGGCGTTTGAAGTAGCTCAGGTAATTTAGAATCTTTAGTTAAGCCTTCGCTGAGTTCAATACCGCAAAACTCACGTTCGCCTTTAGCGTAGCTGCGCCACATAGAGCCGGTAATATATTGACGACAAATAGCTTCAATCATCACTGGCTTAGCTTTTTGTACTATCCACACAAATGGATGAGGAATATCAAGAATGTGGCTGTCTGCTAGTCCTTGCTCTTTAAATAACTTAAACCAGTGGTTTGAGATAGCATTTAATGCTGCTCCTTTACCGGGCACCCCTTTCATGCCGCCCTCACCTTGCCAAATACAATCAAAAGCAGAAATGCGATCGCTAATCACCATAATGGCTAATGGCGTATCACTAGGGACATCATAGCCTTTTTCTGCAATTAAACGCTTACTATCAGCGGCTGTTAACCAATAAACAGAGCGTACTTTACCGCTATGAACTGGTGCATCAGTGCGAATTGGCAAATCATTATTTACCGCTAAAACTTTATCAGCTAGATTCATGGTATTAGACCTTAATTATCAATAGTTAAATTAATTATATTAAGTATTATTTTTACACTAATAAAATAATAGTTAATATAATAATAAAACAATTTTAATATATTATTACGACGGATTTTAGTTCAATTTCAAGGTTAAAGCACGGAGCTAATGACTATTAGTGAGTACTTTAAAACGTAGAAATTGGGCTAAAAGACAAGTAATAATAATTAAAAAAAGAAAAGGACGCCTAGTGGCGTCCTTTTCATAAAGCTTTTGGTAAAGCTTACATCCGTTCTTATGCTGCTAAAGAAGCTTGCGCTTTTTCAACTAAGAAAGTGAATGCGGCTTTATCGTATACTGCGATGTCAGCTAGGATCTTACGATCGATTTCAATAGAAGCCTTTTTAAGACCATTAATGAAACGGCTGTAAGATAAACCATTTTGACGAGCTGCTGCATTTATACGAGCAATCCAAAGTTGACGGAATTGACGTTTACGTTGACGACGGTCACGGTAAGCGTATTGGCCAGCTTTAGTTACAGCTTGGAAAGCAACGCGATAAACGCGACTACGGGCACCGTAGTAACCTTTAGCTTGCTTTAGAACCTTTTTATGACGTGCACGAGCTTGTACACCACGTTTTACTCTTGCCATTTTCTATCTCTCCTATTAACCGTGACGTAAAAGTTTTTTAACTGACTTAATGTCAGAAGCAGCTATCATGCATTTTGCACGCAAATGACGCTTAACTTTAGTACGACGCTTAGTCAAGATATGACGAAGGCCAGCTTGTTTGAACTTATAACCTGTAGCTGTTTTTTTAAAGCGCTTTGCAGCACCTTTATTGGTTTTCATTTTAGGCATGTTAATAACTCTCAAATTTATACCTTGCCATGTGAACATGGAGGTATATGCCAAATATTAAGTAGCGAGGGCGAAATCAATTATTCTCACAATATTGTGTTAATAATCAATTTACTTGCAAGCCTGTACTACCAGCGTAAAGATAAAATTGGTGAATAAACTTTTTGCTTATCTTAAAAAGAATTTATAAGATAATTGTCGCAATGAATTACGACCTACAATAAGTTAATTACTTGTCAAACCAAAGATTATCTATTTTTAGGGGCTAGAACCATCACCATTTGACGTCCTTCTGCTCTACGCGGAAAGAATTCAACTACGGTAAGCTCTTCTAAATCGTTTTTAACACGAGTTAGCAGGGCTAAACCAAGCTCTTGGTGGGCCATCTCACGGCCACGGAAACGTAATGTTACCTTGACCTTGTCGCCGCCTTCTAAAAAGCGTCTCAGGTTACGTAATTTAACCTGATAATCGCCTTCATCTGTACCAGGACGGAATTTAATTTCCTTAACCTGTATTTGTTTCTGATTTTTACGTTGTTCTTTTTGTTCTTTAGCTTTTTCATAGATAAACTTACCGTAATCCATGACACGACAAACGGGTGGTTTGGCCGTTGGGCTTATTTCAACAAGATCGACACCCGCTTCATCAGCTTGGTCCATAGCTTCATCTAATGTCACTATGCCACCGGGTTCACCGTCAAATTTAATTAAACGAACTTCGTTATTTTCAATACCCGTGATTAATTCATTTAAACGATGTGCTGGCTCTTTCTGCCCGCCTCGTTGTCCACCTTTAATAGCCATGTTCCTCCAAAGAACTTTTTTACTAAACATTACGTTTATTTAGAATGTTTAGATTATAATAAATTTTGTTGGGTAATTTAACTACTTTTACTAATTAAAAGCCATTAAATTACTTTTTAAGACCGTGTGCTTACTTCTTCACTTAATTTAACGATAAAGTCATCTACAGTCATTTTTCCTAAATCTTCACCACTTCGAGTTCGTATCGCAATTTCACCTGCTTCCATTTCTTTGTCACCGACAACTAAAAGGTATGGAACTCTCTTTAAAGTGTGCTCGCGGATTTTAAAGCCTATTTTCTCATTTCTCAAGTCTAGTTTTGCTCTAAAGCCACTTTCTTTGAGTTTTTTTACAACTTTTTCACAATATTCACCTTGTTTATCGGTAATATTCATAATTGTTGCTTGAATTGGCGATAACCACGTAGGGAATTTACCTGTGTATTCTTCTATTAAAATACCAATAAATCGCTCTAATGAACCTAAAATTGCGCGATGGATCATTACCGGTGTGTATCGCTCATTATCTTCACCGACATATGTTGCCCCTAAACGCTCTGGTAAGGCAAAGTCTAATTGCACCGTGCCACATTGCCAATTACGGCCTAAACAGTCTTGTAGGGTAAATTCAATTTTCGGACCGTAGAAAGCCCCTTCACCAGGTAAGTATTCAAATTCGATACCTAACTCTTTCATGGCTTGGGCTAAACCTTCTTCAGCTTTATCCCACATTTCATCGTTACCAATGCGTTTTTCTGGACGAGTTGAAAGTTTAACGATGATATCTTCAAAGCCAAATGTACGATAAACATCATATACCATCTTGATACACTTGCTTACTTCACTTTGTACTTGCTCTTCGGTACAGAAAATATGGGCGTCATCTTGAGTAAAACCACGCACACGCATCAGCCCATGTAATGCGCCTGAAGGTTCATTACGATGACAACAACCAAATTCCGCCATACGTAAAGGTAAGTCACGGTAAGATTTTAAACCTTGATTAAAAATTTGCACATGACCTGGGCAGTTCATCGGTTTAATCGCATACTCTCGCTTTTCAGACTCAGTGGTAAACATAGCATCGCCATATTTATCCCAATGTCCTGATTTTTCCCAAAGCACGCGATCCATCATTAATGGACCTTTTACTTCATCGTAATCATATTCATGTAATTTTTCACGAACAAACTTTTCTAACTCAGTATAAATAGTCCAACCGTCATTGTGCCAAAACACCATGCCCGGCGCTTCTTCTTGCCAATGAAATAAATCTAACGTTTTACCTATTTTACGATGGTCACGTTTTTCAGCTTCTGCCAAACGTTGTATATAAGCTTTAAGTTGCTTTTTATCTGCCCATGCCGTGCCATAAACACGTTGTAGCATTTTATTATCGCTATCACCACGCCAATATGCACCGGCAAGTTTCATTAATTTAAAGTGATGACAATGACGCATGCTTGGCACATGAGGGCCACGACACATATCAATATATTCTTGATGGTGATAAAGCGCTGGCGTATCATCTTGACTGATATTTTCATCTAAAATTTCAATTTTATAGCTTTCGCCACGTTCAGCAAACGTATCGCGAGCTGTCTGCCACGAGCCTACTTTTTTAACAACTTCATAGCCGGTACGTGCTAATTCTGTCATACGCTTTTCAAGCTTTGCCAAATCATCTTCAGTAATTGTATGTTCTAAATCAACATCATAGTAAAAACCATTGTCGATTGTTGGGCCGATAGCCATTTTAGTGTCAGGCCATAATTGCTTAATTGCATGTCCTAATAAATGCGCACATGAGTGACGAATAATTTCTAAGCCTTCGTCATCTTTACTGGTAATTAGCTGCAAGGCCGCATCAGTGTCTATTAATTCACAAGCATCAACTAATTTGCCATTGATACGTCCAGCAATGGTTGCTTTAGCCAGACCGGGACCAATGTCTAACGCAACATCCATTACGGATACCGCAGCATCGAAAGAGCGGGTTGAACCATCAGGGAGAGTTATTACGGGCATTTATTAAAACCTTTATATTTCAATTGTTTATACAAAAAATTAGTGAGAGATTGTGACATGCAAAACTAGATAGGCTAAAAGACTACCCTTATAATCAGAGCACTGTAAAAAATCAAGTACCGGATTATAGCAAATGAATCAAGCATATGCATGCACAATTGACGCTTTAAAAATTGCTGCATAAAATACACTAATCTGGCTTATAATTAAAAGAAAAATATCCTTATCCTCCGGTCTAAACTAGCTTTAAGCTTAAAAATCACAAAGTCAGCCTAAAAAACAAAATCTTGAAATACATTAAAAATATTGGCATATTACCCATGTCATGACACACGGAATTGAGTCTATAAATGGTAAAAAGAACAACCCCTGAAAAAGTTTTATTATCACTTAGCTTTCTAGCTACAGTTACCATCGCCCCTTTTATGCTGCTCAGGTGGTTTAACGGTGATATTACCTTAGCTGTAGTCAATGGGATAATTTCACTTACTGCAATTTCATTTTTTTTATTTATCTACAACACACGAAAAGTCGATGTAGCCCAAAAATTATTTGCCTTATTTTTAGCTTTTGGAGTGATGGTTTCCACCTATCTTAGAGGCGAATCCCAAATTTTATGGGCTTTCCCAGCGATTATCGCCAGCTACTATTTAATGCCCCTCAAGTTAGCACGTAATACTAGTGCTATATTGGTGTGTGCTTTATCTGTTATTATTTATTCTCAAGTAGACTTTGTTACCTTTTTCAGTATTTCTGCAACAACAGCACTTACTGCCGCCTTATCGTTTGTGATTTTTCGCTCGTATCATGAAAAGCAACATGAATTGTCACTATTGGCATCAATTGACGCATTAACCTCTTCGGGTAATCGTCGAGCACTAGATCATAAACTCTGTGAAGTAATAGCAAGCCAGCAAAGAGAGTCTGCAACCCTTTGTTTAATTCTATTAGACCTAGATGAGTTTAAAGAAATCAATGATAATCATGGCCATGCTGTTGGCGATCAGGTACTTATAACAGTCTGCGAATTAATCACTGAGCATACGCGGGTACTCGATACTCTATACCGGTTTGGTGGCGATGAGTTTATTATCATGCCATTAAAAATGAGCCTAGATACCGCCAAAGCCCTCGCTGAAAAAATACGTACTATTATTGAACAACACATCTTTGTTAATGGTATTAAGCTCACCCTTTCTATTGGTGTGGCTGAATATAAAGAAAACGATAGCCTTGATTCTTGGATTGCACGCGCCGATGAAGCCTTATACAAAGCCAAAGAAAACGGTAAAAATAGCGTTTTTTAACTTTTATAGCCACTCATTCGGTGCTTAGCCAAGTATGCAGGTGTTCTGGCTTTAGCTAGTTTGTAGACATAGTGAGGTATTAACTACAATACCTATTACAACGCAAAGCAAGAACTAAAAAGTTATTGTAATTTATCAGCTGTATCTTGTCATAAAGAAACATATACCAAAAGGACAGAAACCTACGTTCATCAATCAGTTTAACAATAAAATCAGAGTCAGTGGTTCTGTATAGTATGTGGTTCAGGATGTAACTTACTTGCGATAGTGGCTTTATCAAAACTGCGTACTTTTGTCGAAATTATTATGCTTGCTTTACTAAAGATAATGCCATGGCTTCAGCAATTTTAATTCCGTCGATGCCAGCTGATAATATACCGCCAGCATAACCAGCGCCCTCTCCAGCTGGGTATAACCCTTTAGCATTTAAGCTTTGTAGGGTTAATTTATCCCGAGTAATTTGAATAGGAGAAGAGGTACGCGTTTCAACTGCGGTTAAGGTTGCCTCATTCATTGAGAAACCTTTTATTTTTTTCTCAAAGGCCGGTAAAGCTTCACGAATGGCAGTTACCGCATAATCAGGCAAAGCTTCACTTAAATCACAATAGGTTACACCGGGTTTATAAGATGGAATAACAGTGCCATGTTCGCCACTTTTCCTACCAGCGAGAAAATCACCCACCAGTTGTACCGGAGCATCATAACTTTCCCCACCCATTTGAAAGGCTTTTTCTTCTAATTTACGCTGAAAATCAATACCTGCAAGTACCGAATCATGCGCTGAGGCAAATTGGCTTTCGGTATAATCTTTAGGTTCAATGCCTACAACAATAGCACTATTAGCATTGCGCTCATGACGAGAATACTGACTCATACCATTGGTCACCAAACGTCCCTCTTCTGACGCAGCAGCAACAACAGTTCCGCCCGGACACATACAAAAACTGTAAACACTGCGACCATTACTCGCGTGATGCACCAGTTTGTAATCAGCAGCACCTAGAATTTCATTGCCCGCATTTTGACCAAAACGTGCCTCGTCAATTACAGATTGCTCATGTTCAATACGAAAACCCACTGAAAAAGGTTTTGCTTTAATATACACACCTTGCTCATAAAGCATTTTAAAGGTGTCACGCGCACTGTGCCCAATAGCCAATGCAATATGCTTAGTTGCTATGTGTTCGCCACTAGCTAGTGTTAAGCCTGTTACTTGCTTAGCAGTATAATCAGCAAGCGCATGTTCACTAAACTGTATTGTGTCATCATTTTCAAAATGTATTTGGTCAACGCGTTGTTCAAAACGTACCTCACCGCCAAGTTCAAAAATCTTTGCGCGCATTTTTTCAACCATGGTCACTAATTTAAAAGTGCCGATATGTGGCTTGCTAACATACAAGATTTCCTCAGGTGCGCCCGCGTCAACAAATTCATGTAATACTTTGCGGCTGTAATGTTTGGGATCTTTCACTTGGCTATAGAGTTTACCATCAGAAAATGTGCCTGCTCCCCCTTCGCCAAATTGAACATTTGATTCGGTGTTTAATATTTTTTTCCGCCAAAAACCAAAAGTGTCTTTGGTACGTTCTCGCACTTCTTTGCCTCGTTCTAAAATAAGCGGTTTAAAACCCATTTGTGCTAACACTAAACCAACAAACAACCCACAAGGGCCCATGCCAATAACTACCGGTCGTTGGTGTATATTTTCAGGGGCTTGAGCAACAAATTTATATGCCATGTCTGGTGTTGGTTTTACATGAGGATCTTTGTTAAAACGCGCTAATAACTCATCGTCATTATGCGTGGTAACATCAAGCGTATAAATCAGTAAGATTTTATTTTTTTTGCGCGCATCATAACCGCGTTTAAACAGGGTAAAATCGACTAATTGATCCTTAGTTATCGCCAACTTTGTTAATATTGCTTGTTCAATAGCTTCAGTTGGGTGATCTAAAGGTAATTTAATATCGGTTAAACGCAGCATGCTTTGAATTTCCAAAATAGGGAGTACGAAATATACCGCTATTTTACCTGATAGAACGGCTCAGTTGAAACAAGAGATTGAATTAAACCCCAAGAAAGGTATGATCAGCAACATAAATTGTTAGCGTAAAAGTGATAAAATGGCGTTTGTTGTTACCGATAACTGTATTCGATGTAAATACACAGACTGCGTTGCAGTGTGTCCCGCGGAAGCGTTTTATGAGGGGCCAAATTTTTTGGTCATCAGCCCTGATGATTGCATTGATTGTGATTTATGCCCAGTAGAATGCCCTGCTGGCGCTATTTATCAAGAAGAAGCGGTGCCTGAAGATCAAAAAGAATTCATTCAACTTAATGCTGAACTCGCCAAAGTATGGCCCCGCATTACTGATATGAAAGCACCGCCTGATGATGCACAAACCTGGGATGGTGTTGAAAATAAATTAAAATACTTAAAGCTTGAAGAGTAATTAAGGCGTTCATGCACATTCAATAAAACCCGCTATACTTCACTTATGTTTAACATTTGTCTCAAACATTGGTGATAACTATGTGGCATCAAATTGAACAAGCGATAACAACAGAAACTGGCATACCCTTTGTAATTAAAGAAAAGCAACCATTGTCCGCTGGTTTATCTAGCGGTAATCCCGTTGATGCTAACGATCAACCGCTTAATTTATCATTTAAAGTGTCAGACGGCACGCGCCGCTTTTTTGTAAAACTCAACAGCAAAGAAAACCTGATCAACTTTCAGGCTGAAGCCTACTCGTTAGAGCAATTAAAACAATTGACACACATCGCTTGTCCTGACGTTACTGCCATTGGTATTAGTTTAGACAAAAGTTTTTTAGTGCTCGATTATATTTCTTTTAGCAAAGCTAAGCCTGTGCTCTGGTACCAATTTGGTCAGCAATTAGCACGTATGCACCGAGAAACCTCCCATGGTCAATTTGGTTGGCAGCATGATAATTTTATTGGTAACACCATACAACCCAATCATTGGAGCAGCAATTGGACCACTTTTTTTTCAGAGCAACGTATCGCATGGCAACTGCAACTTCTTAGTGAAAAATCAATATTATTAGGTAGCATTGATCACATTGCAAAGATTTGCCACGACGCATTATTGCATCATTATGTAACCCCTTGCTTAGTTCATGGAGATTTATGGCAAGGTAATACGGGGTTCACCTTTGAACACGGCATGATGTTTGACCCCGCTTGTTACTATGGGGACCGAGAAGTCGATATTGCCATGACTGAGCTGTTTGGCCAGTTTCCAACAGATTTTTACCATGGCTATCAAGCAGAATATCCGCTTGATGATGGCTATGAACAACGAAAATTAGTCTATAATTTTTATCATATTCTCAATCATGCCAATATCTTTGGTGGCATCTATATTGAGCAAGCCAAAGCGACATTATCGAGAATTATCTCTATCACATCGCACTGACTAACTCGCTATTGGTTAAGATAATATCAGCAACAAATTCAAACTTAACAACGAAAATGCGGATAGGGCACATGAAAAAAGATATCAGTGAACAGCGAATACAATGCCCACATTGTGGGCACCATATTAGAATCACTATTGATGCCTCTAATGGCGATCAAGATTTTTATGACGAATGCCAAGCATGCTGTCGAGAGATCCACTATAAAATGCATATTGATGAATATCACCAAAGCATGCAGCTTGATATTGACAGCGACGACGAACAAATATTTTAACGGTTGCTTAGCACTGCCTTCTTGCCTATGATAGCTTCACTTTATGATGCATTTCATCGCTTAATCACTTTCCGAATTTTTAATGAATCTACCGTCTTTTTTTACACATACTAAAAGTTTACTTAAACTGGCCTACCCTATTTTGATTGCACAGCTGATCCAAAATTTAATGGGCTTTGTTGATATTGTTATGGCTGGTCGTATTAGCGCGGTTGATATGGCTGCGGTTGCTGTTGCAAACAGTATTTGGTTACCACTAATATTAACAGTTTACGGTTTGATCATGGCGTTAGCCGCAATTATTTCACAACTTGATGGCGCAAAAAACTACCTTGAGATCAGCAAGCAAACCTATCAAACCGCATGGATTGCCTTAACATTAGGCATAGCGCTTATTGCCCTCTATTATCTCATTGCACCGGCACTTTTTCCGCTTATAACACTAGAAGGCAACCTCAAGCCGTTATTATTTGATTATTTAAAATATATTGTTTGGGGGGCGCCGGGTTACTGTCTTTACTTAGTCTTAAGAAACTATTCAGAAGGCCTTTCTTATACCAAACCCACTATGATTATTAGCATTATTGGTTTGCTAGTTAATATACCGGCTAATTACATTTTTATTTACGGTGAGTTTGGTGCTCCTGCATTAGGTGGTGCTGGCTGTGGTGTTGCCACCGCGTTAGTGTATTGGGCGATGTTTTTCAGTATGCTCGTTTATACTTTTAGCTCTAATATATTAAAACAAGCTTCACTTTTTGAGCATTTTTATTGGCCTGATTTTCAAGCCATTAAAAATATACTCACCCTAGGTGTGCCGATTGCTTTATCGCTATTATTTGAAGTGAGCTTATTCGCTATTGTTGCCATTATATTAGTGCCCTTTGGCGCAGAAGTTGTTGCAAGCCACCAAATCGCATTAAACTTTAGCGGATTAATTTTTATGGTACCTTTAAGCTTAGCAATGGCAACCACAATAAAAGTTGGCTATGCGATTGGCCATAACAACCACCAACAAGCAAAAGATTACACTACATATGCCATAACGTTAGGGTTACTGCTTGCGGTTGTTACCGCGCTTATTACCGTGCTTTTTAGAGTCCCTATTGTTAGCATTTACACTGCTGAGCTTCCTGTTATAGAGCTTGCAGCCAATATTATGTTACTGGCAACGCTTTATCAGTTTTCAGACACAGTGCAAGTGGTTTCAGCTGGCGCGCTTAGAGGCTACAAAGATACCAAGTCTATTTTATACATTACCTTTGTTTCTTATTGGTTAGTTGGTCTTACTGTTGGTTTAATTTTAGGTATCACTGATTGGGTAGTACCTAAAATGGGTCCGTATGGATTTTGGATCGGTTTTATCACCGGATTAACCACTGCCGCAATATTACTGGCTTGGCGATTAAAGGTCGTGCAACATCGTCTTGCTGTAAAAACAAGCAATTAAACGAATTTTACGTAATTTTACACAAAAGCGCTTGCAAGCAGCATTATTGGCGGCTAACATAGCGCCTCGTTGAACACTTCAACGCAGTTTTAAGCGCTTATGTTAAAACTGGTTTCAATAAAGTGTATTTGCTCGCTTAGCTCAGTTGGTTAGAGTACTTGCATGACATGCAAGGTGTCGCTGGTTCGAGTCCAGCAGCGAGCACCATATTTGAGAAAAGGCTACCTTTGGGTAGCCTTTTTTTGTTTATAGTACTTATTTTGTTATATCAAACGGTTAACAGCTATAAACTACTAAGCAATTATATACTAGCAAGAAACTATTTAGGTGTATTATACCGCCGTCTTAAAAGGCATATAATCTAAGGCCGTTTGGTAAATGTCTGTCATTCGTGCTTTGTCGTTATATGCCCGCTCAATTACCGCAATACCTCTGGTTAACGAAACTAAATAGCGTGCGGTTGATTGTGCATTGCCGATAAATTGCTGATCCGTTATTGCTTGATCTAAACGATTTTTCATAATGACTTCTAAACTATCAAGAAAGCCTGTCAAACAAAGCTGTATGTTGGGACATTTTTGTGCTGCCTCCATGATGGCACGTGTACTGAAACATCCCTTCGCTTCTTTATCATTGCATAAGCGTTCAACTATAGCTTTAAATAGTTGGGTAAACGCTTTTTTAGCATCTGAATGTTGTAATTCACCTTCAATAAAGGTTAAAAAATTGTCAGTGAAATGGCTAAAAGCTTTAAAAAATAGTACATCCTTATTTTGATAAGCATTGTACAAACTACCTCGCTGAACTCCCGTTTCCTTTGCTAGGTCGAGCATGGTTGTTGCGTTAAAACCTTTGCTAGAAAATACCTCGACGGCGATATCCAAAACATCTTCTTCGTTAAATTTACGTGTACCTACCATTGTTTTCCTACTTACTTACGCCAGTGAATAACCCCATTTTCTCCATCTTAACTTATTCTTGACATCACTGTCATTGTTGACATACTTGTCAAAATTGATTTTTTAGAGGAATGCTTCATGTTGCCACTCGATTTATATTATTGGACTACGCCAAATGGGCATAAAATCACTATATTCTTAGAAGAGGTTGGCTTACCTTATAATCTGTATCCTATTGATATTAACAAAGGGGAGCAATATACCCCTGAATTTCTTGCAATAAGTCCCAACAATCGTATCCCTGCGCTGGTTGACCCGAGCCCAACTGAGGGTGATAAATCTTTATCGATCTTTGAATCTGGTGCTATTTTGGAGTACTTAGCAGATAAGACTGGCGCATTTTTACCTCAATCAAGTGCTGCGCGTTACAATGTATTACAATGGTTGTATTGGCAGATGGGTGGACTTGGGCCGATGGCCGGACAAAATCATCATTTTTCACAATATGCCCCCGAAAAAATTCCATATGCCATAACTCGTTATGTCAATGAAACAACCCGACTATATAGTGTATTAAACAAGCAGTTAGCTGGGAAAAAATTCATTTGCGGCGAGTACTCAATTGCGGATATGGCAAGTTATCCTTGGATACGTTCCTATGAAAAACAAAGCCAAAATTTAAATGACTTTCCTCATATTAAACTATGGTTTGAGCATATGTCAGCGCGGCCAGCAGTGATAAGAGCCTATGAAAAAGCAGAAAATATTAATAGCAGCTCGGCTGTTACTGAGGCGGGTAAATCAATTTTATTCGGCTCACCATCTAACATTAGCAAGCCGCTATAAACACACTTATACCCATTGAGAGGAAACACCATGTCTATTACGTTATACGAATTATCAGGCGCAGACCGTAGCCTTCGCTTTGCCCCACATTGTTGGAAGTCTAAGTTAGCTCTAGTTCACAAGCAGCTTAGCTTCCAAACAGAGCCCGTTTGGTTTACTGAAAAAGAAAAATTTGCCTTTGCTGAACAACCCTTGTTACCCGTTATCACTGATGGCGATAAAGTGGTATGTGACTCTTGGTCTATCGCTGAACATTTAGAAGAAAAATATCCTCAAGCACCTAGCTTATTTGCCAATAATGAAGCGAAAGAAAAAGCTAAAGCATTGCACCTGTGGGCTTCTACGGTGTTATCAAAACATATTCCCGGTATTCTAATCTTAGATCTATACAATGTAATTGCGGAGCAAGATAAAGAATATTTTCGACGCTCTAGAGAAGAGCGTATAGGCACCAGCCTAGAAGCCTTTGCGGCAACCCCTGAAAAACATATTAAAGGACTACAAAAAGAATTGACCTATATAAGAGAGTTATTAGCAACAAAAAACTATTTAGGTGGCGACAAGCCAGACTACAGCGACATTTGTTTGTTGGCTACTTTCTTGTGGATTGCTACATCAGGGACAACAGAGTTCTTAGAAAAAGACGATCTGATTTATGCTTGGTATCAGCGTGTGTTAACTAATTACAGCGAAGTGATACCAAAGTCGCTATTAGTGTAAGCTCTTTTATAGATATAAATATCTTAACTTTATATGAACCTCCAGTAGACTTCAGTCGTCTTTAATATAACAACAAATAAAAACGGTGAATAAATGCATCAAGCACAACAAGATCTACTGGTTCTTGAGGCACAAAGCGGAAATAAAAAAGCCTTTGAATGCTTGGTCATCTTCTTCCATCCGCAGTTAATTAATTTTGCTTGTAATTTATCAGGCAATGATGCGTTGGCTAAAGATGCCGTGCAAGACGTATGGATCAGTATTAGTAAAAAGTTAAGTAAGCTTGAAGATCCTCGGGCATTTAAAAGTTGGATTTTTCGTGCCTTACGCTGGCGAGTTTTAGACTTAATAAAAGCGAAGGCTTATCAGTTTCAACCGATTGAAAATGCAAACCTCAGTATTGAACTTGACGAATCAGCAATTGCACGAAAACAGCTTCGAAAAATGATAGAGAAACTGCCAGATCGCGATCGTTCTGTAATTTATCTATTTTATCTGGTAGAGCTGTCTTTGGCTGAAATTGCACAGGTAATGGAAATTCCGCTTGGTACGGTAAAATCTCGATTAAATCGGTCTAGGGCTAGTTTACAACAACAATTGCAATAACATTTCACCATTAAAAACAAATAACCTTCAGGAGATTAATATGAACTTAGATGACAAAATCAAACAAGCATTGCAAATGGATGCCAAAGAAGTAGAAATGGTGTTAAGTAAAGAGGATGGGCTCTTTAGTCAACTATTTGGGCTATTCCGTGGCAATATGATGTTATGGAATATATTTGGCTTGGTTTTAGCTGTGCTAACAGCAGTATTAATGTTCTTGAGTGGCTATCAGTTTTTCATTAGTGAAAGTATAGATGACCGTATATTTTGGGGGGTGTTATTATTAGCGTTTTGGACTGGAACCATAGGAATTAAAATTTGGTTCTGGTTGGAAATGAATCGTAACTCTACCCTTCGTGAGATAAAACGACTAGAGCTTGCTGTGGCGCAACTCACGGTCAAATTAAATCAAGACTAAACGGCTTTCTTGGTGATTTAGCATACCACCACAACAAGCTTGCTGTGGTGGTATAAGGAGAGGCTAATGACTAAATCTAGCCTAGCACAATAGCTAGCATGGCTTCGCCGCATCCCCTGACCTTTTAAATGAGTATTTAAGGCTTATAAAAAATAGGCGACGCAGGGCCTACAGGTAAGCCAAAACCAAATACCCAAACATAGAAAAGTACCACCCAGCCTATCAAGAATACTATACTGTATGGCAACATAGTCGCAACAAGAGTACCAATACCCATATCTTTTTTGTATTTTGCAGCAACTGCTAAAATCAACCCGAAATAACTCATCATTGGAGTAATTAAGTTAGTTACTGAATCGCCAATTCTGTAAGCCGCCTGAATGGTTTCAGGAGCATAACCAATTAACATAAGCATTGGCACGAAAATAGGTGCCGTAGCAGCCCATTGTGCTGAAGATGAGCCTAAGCTTAAATTAATCAAAGCACAAAGTAAGATAAAGCCAATAAATACTTCAGGCCCAGTAAGGCTTAACGCTTGTAATAAGGCAGCTCCTTTAATGGCAATAATGGTACCAAAATTTGTCCATTTAAAAAAAGCGACAAATTGAGCGGCAAAAAATACTAACACAATATAAAGCCCCATTGCGCTAATGCTTTTTGACATGGCATCGATAACATCACGGTCGGTTTTCATGGTACCAACCACTTTTCCGTAGACAAAACCTGGGATAGCAAAGGTAATAAAAATAAATGCAACAATGCCTTTAAGAAATGGCGAGCCTGAAACTAAGCCGGTTTCAGGGTGTCGTAAAATACCACTTTCTGGCACTATGCTAAGCGCGAGCAAAATACACATCAGTAAAAAAGTAATACCTGCCCAGCGTAATCCTTTTTTTTCTAACGGTGTGATGTTATCTACCGTACTTTCGGATAGGTCGACACTGGCTTCGCTAGGGTCATATTTTCCAAGGCGAGGCTCAACAATTTTTTCTGTGATGAGTGTACCTAAAATAGCAATAAGAAAGGTAGAAACCATCATAAAATACCAATTAGCTTCGGCCCCAACCACATAATCTGGATCGATCATTTGCGCTGCAGGCGTAGTTATACCGGCAAGTAGCGGATCAATTGTACCAAGCAATAAATTCGCGCTATAGCCACCCGATACTCCAGCAAAAGCAGCAGCTAAGCCGGCAAGAGGGTGACGACCAAGGCTATGAAATATCATCGCAGCCAATGGAATAAGTA
Organism: Colwellia sp. KU-HH00111; assembly: GCF_040362745.1. Lineage (NCBI taxonomy): Bacteria > Pseudomonadati > Pseudomonadota > Gammaproteobacteria > Alteromonadales > Colwelliaceae > Colwellia > Colwellia sp. KU-HH00111. Next base: position 51,450 of record NZ_BAABWO010000008.1, read on the forward strand.
CTACATATCCTAACTCTGAAGCCGTGTTAGATAAAATAGCTGCCAGCACGATCATAAAGGTTACTAAGCGTTTAGATGCTCCCATGACCATATTGCGCATTGTGGCTGACAACAGCCCTGAATGCTCGGCAACACTAACCCCTAATATAGCGACTAACACGGTACCCAGTGGAGCAAAACCAGTGAAGTTTGTGACTAAATTAGTCACTATTCGATGCAAGCCGTCAATTGACAGAAGACTGACTACTTCAATTACCCCATCAGGTGCACGGCCTTTTGCTCCAATTGGTCTAGGGTCAACTACACTTAAGCCAAACCAATCTGCGATACCACTGCCAACGATAATAGCAATACAAAAAATTGCAAACAGAGTTATTGGGTGCGGTAGTAAGTTTCCTAAAAATTCCACTGTAGCCAAAAAGCGATTGAACAAACCCGTATTTTTCTCATTGCTAGGCTTATTATCAGTACCAGCATCTACCATAAATTAACATTCCCATCATTTTATTAACAAATTACATGAAACATATCATGGATTGATTTTTTGCTCCAGTTAGGGACGTTCAAGAGCATGGTTAAGGGCCATAAAAGCAGCTCACTAAGCCATTTATCTCATCATTGCGTCAATACTTTTAATAAAACAATTACCGATTAACGGTTAGTTTTTGCGTGGAGTAATTATGGGTGGATTATTTAGTTTTTGTGGGCTAAAATCGAGCGAAACGATGAGCCCACTGTTTTTTAGTCCTTATTCAATTGCTTAACACTACTATCCTCTTGAGTTTCAAGTTGTGATATTTTAGCTTTCAGACTATCTAGCTTCTTTGATAAAATATAAAAACCTACCTGCGAGCAAATAACTGCCAAATAAAATAAATTATCTTTATGCTGTTCAGAGGCGTCATTCCAAAGATAAATCGCAAAGATAGAAACGCCTACATAATATAGAATGTTAATCATTATTTATATAACTCTGATGTTAATACTACACTTCTATTTTTTTAGCTCTTTATTAACTTTATTAAGCTCCGATTTATTAAAAGCTACAGCGCCAAATATTACAAGTAAAATTAAGCCAGCACGCCCCATCTTCTTGTTTTTTCTAAATGCTTCATATAGATCCTTAACTCCCATAAAAGAAGCACTTATTCCTATATAACTTGCTAAGTTATCTAAAAGCTGATGGAATTCTTGATCTGATTCGAGCTCTTTGTTTGATAGGGACCAAATTCCCCACTGTGGATTTACAAATGTTGTTAATAATACATTTTCTATTAATTTTCCCTGTAACGGCCTGTTATTCACTGAACGAATAAGTTGCATTGCATAGTTTCTTTGGGCTTGCGGAAGGTGCCTGTATAGAATAGTAGCGCATATAGCATCTATTTCTCTTTGCCCCGCGTTAATAAGTAATTCTTTTCGAATTCCAATGATATTTGCTAAAAATGCTAACTGAGCAATTTTACTGCTTTGAATATTATATGGTAATTTTTCAATAGATATATTTGATGACATAACGTTCCTTATTATTTATGTAGAGGTTGATTTTACAAACTATGCAGCCTGAGGTAGCCCTGCTTTCATGAATTTGTAAAAAACTACAATACGCTAATTACCTCAGCTCATCAATCACTTAATGCTAAAGCCTTTAACTGGTTGATGAGTTAAAGATTGGTTAAACCCTTTTTTCATGCAGTTGGGATAATTCTTAACAAAACTGATTTTTTATACAGTTAACACTAAATAAAATTATCATGAGTGGTTTCTTTATTTTTAAAGAATATGCATCAACAACGGGCTTGTTCAACAACAGGATTAAGTTGCGGCAAGCGCAACCTATCCTTTATTTATTAAGGCAACGATTGCTCCACCTTAGATATAAGCGCATCTATGACCATTAAATCATTCGCCTTTTCCATATAATCATCACTATCTTCATCTAGCTTTTTAAGATCCAATGTCTCTTTATCTAGCTTATCCTTAAGTGATTTTTTAATTACTCGTAATTCTAATTGCGAAAACATAATTATCCTACTCTTTGGTTTGGCACACCAATGAAACATGGGATAGCCATTGAGTCTAATTGGTTTAATTTTTCCAAATACATGGTCAAAGGCATGTCGTATAAAGGACGTATGGTAAAGTGATGTTTACCTTTGACTCCTCCCTGATCTAGTGAAACATGTAAGCCATTAGGCATTTTTGATTTTGCTGGCAACTTCCACCAAAGGGTACCAAACTTTGGGTTTCGATAGTTAAATAACGAAAGCCCTCCTGATTTAGAGTCAACAAAGTCAACGCCATTTTTTTCATAAACCTTTACATCCCAAGTTTCTTCATCTGCTCTTGGGGGATTAGCTCTAATATAATCAAATTTTGCTTTTGACTTACGACCAAGCCGAAAAAGATCAAATGGCAAAGTAACATAGAATTGAATTGGAGTGTGCATAATCATCTTCCTTATGATTTATTTTAACGCCTCGTAAAGCGATAGAGTTATTGAGTTGTGCTAACGAACTTTATTAGCAGGCTACACTGCATGTTTAAACACGATGGTTATCCTGCTTTCATGAATTTATAAAAATCTACAATACGCTAATTACCTCATTGCATCAATCACCTAATGCTAAACAGCCAATAAAGAAGATAAATGTACAGGGCACTTTTGGGAAGGTCGTTTTAAATCTCAAGCCCTACTTGATGAAGGCGCCTTATTATCTTGTATGGCTTATGTTGATTTAAACCCCGTACGGGCTGCTATTGCGCCTACACCCGAGCAATCAAGTTTCACCAGTATTCAATTACGCATCAAAGCGGCCATTAACGGTAAAAAACCTAAACAATTACACCCTTTTACTGGTAACGAACACCAAGACAAAACTCAGGGTATTACCTTTAGTTTAAAAGACTATTTAACCCTAGTAGATGAAACAGGAAAAGTGATACGCAGTGATAAACGTGGCGCTATTAGCCCTAAAGCAGGCAATATACTCACAAGGCTACATATTAGTGATGACAGCTGGTTAAAACTCACCACACAATTTGAATGTATTTTCACTGGCGCTGTAGGAACCGCAGCGCACTTAAGTGAATTTAGCGAACATGTTGGTTTAAAACGCAGCCATGGCATTGCAAACGCTCAAGCCTGTTTGAATAGTGCCTAATTCTAGTTAGCGATAAAAACAAACAAAAAACAAAAAGACAATACATCAAAAAACAACGCTTCCCAAGCGTGACGGCAGACACTCATCTAGAGTTCACCTACACGTCAGAAAAAGTGTAGTTAAGGGGAATAAAGCAGCTCACTAAGCCATTTACCTCATCATCGCGTCAATACTTTTAATAAAACAATTGCTGATTAACGTTTAGTTTTTGCTGAGAGTAATTATGGGTGGCTTATTTAATTTCTCACTTAGGGGTATCTGGATTAAAATCCATCATGGTTAATGAACCGCCCTGTGCGGAGTCGCATGCAGGGTGGTGTGGGGGCTGGAGGGTAGAAACCTCCGGCTACCCAATTTAGTTTTACTTATTGCCAATTAAGTTTTAACTCTTTGTGACTACTTGCACAATCTTTAAGATAAAGATTGATAAGATTTTGATAAGGTACGCCATTTTGCTCTGAAAGTTGTTTAAAATACTCAATAACATCTTGATCTAAACGGATAGTTATTTGTTTTTTTAGTTTTTTCACGTAGGGATTAGGTACGGAATTAGAAAAATCATATTGATCACGCATATCTATACTTCTCATATTGTTTGCGTTCGTATTTATCAGCTTTTCTAGCTGAAATAATACGAATATTATCTTCGTGATCTCGATAACAATAGACACACTACAAGAGTTTTGAAATTATCACTTTGACCGAGAATTAAATAACGCTCTTCACCGAAAGAGCTATCAGGATCTGGAATTAAGCGAGCATATCCATCAAAGAATACAGATTGAGCTTCATCGAAACTTACTCCATGCTTTTTGATCTTGGAAGACGGGAAGACGCTTTATTTGGATCCCATTCAAATTTGATATCATTCATATATTACAGTGTAGTTATATTGTAATGCGAATGCAATATGTGAGGTAAAACTAACGAGCCTGTAGAACTACTCGTTTTTTATATTATTTTTTAATAAAATCACTTTAATTGGATTACTTTCTTTTAACAATCAAAAACGTTTACGCTTTTGGTGATTTTATTTTTTGCCTTGAAGGGATATGAATTATTGCTTATTTAGGGCGATAATTTAATATTAATATTGTTTATTGGGTAGATGCTGGGTTGTTTTAGCGCTAATACAGGCTATTTCTTAACTTTTCTATATTATGAACAAGGCAATACAGTTGCCATTGAGCATTCACTTTTTCTTGTCCTCGCAAGGTGAATTTATTTATGCCTTTATTCACCGTGATATTGCCAAATACTGGCTCAATTGCCCCTAATCGTTTGCTGTATTGCCATCGACCTGCGGGGCTGTCTATTTTTACTTTCATTCGGTCACTGTGGCTGATGTTTTGCGATTGGTTTATTAAAAATTGTACTTGCCTACCTGTGGCTTTGGGCGGTTTTCGCATGCATTGCCTTTGCAGTGGACATACGCGGCAATCTTTTAAATACCCTGTGAAACGAACTAAGTTGCGGCAAACGCAACCTATCCTTTATTTATTAGCAGTTTTTGCTACAACTTTATTTCTGGCTGCTTTTCCATTGCAACAAGCAGTAGTGTTGCTAGTGGCCCTAAAGGTAAGGAAATAAAAAACCAAAGTAAACCACTTCGATTTTTACTTTGAGCTAAGCCTGCATTCAATAATGCTAGAGTACCCAACCCAACTGCATATTGACCACCTTGTGCTACGATTTCGCTTCCATTCATTTTGTTCTCCTTAATTAAATTAAATACACCATAAATCTCGAAACAGCTAACTGCTTTCATAAATTTATAAAAATCTACAATACGCTAATTACCTTATTGCATCAATCACTTAATGCTAAACATATCAACTGATTGATGAGTGGAAGATTGGTTAAATCCTTTTTCAGCATTTGGGATAATTCATAACCAAAGAAGATTTTTTATACCGTTAAAAATAAATAAATAAAGTTATCAGGATGACTTATTTAGCTTATGTATTTTCTATACGGAATTTTAAGCCCTATAGATCGATTTTTATAACCGCCCCCTATAAATAGCTGCGAGCTTGCTTTGCAATTAATTAAATACGCTATAATCATCATTAGCTGAAACTTTTACTCGATTTTTCTACGCTGGATGCTTTGATGAATTTAATACCGTTTGCTTTATCGTTAGATACAAAGTTATTAGTTGATGTTGCTGATGTTCAATCAGGAAAAAAGTGTGGGTGTATTTGCCCTAGTTGCAATATCCCTCTTGTTGCAAGGAAAGGTAAAATCAATGAGTGGCATTTTGCTCACGACAGCCAATGTATAGAAAAGGATCAAGAGCTAAGTTGTGATTTTTCTTGGGCTGTTGCCGTAAAAATGATGATTAAGCAACTACTACTCGAAGGCTCTACCCTTGCATTACCTGAGTACTATATTGATTTTAAAGGAATGGATTATCATAAAATCAAAGTAACGGAACCCTCAATTATTCACTATACCAACCCAGAATTAAAGTCTCTTGCGTGTGATGTTACCGTTGAAGTAAAAGGTAAAAAATTAGGCATTATATTCTTAACCAGACAGTCTCAATCCTTGGTTGAAGCTTCATTTGACCAAGCCTTGTTCGGCGTCATAGCTATTAGCATTGAGCATGTTGGTTATGATGATAAAGGTAAGGTGATTAATCATTTAAGAAATCATTTACAGCATTTACTTGAATCAAAAACCACCACTAAGCACTGGCTTTATCATAAAAGGGAAGCGGCTGCTTACCTCAAAATTACTGAGCAAGAGAAACTGCTTAGCGCAAGAGCAGCAAACGAGCAAAAACAAGCACGCAATTACATTCAAAAGCCTACTCAAGCTATACAGGCAATGCAGTGGTATTGTTTGTCTTGTCAGCTAGAATATCAGGGATATTCTACTGGGGTAAACCCTTGTCCGAAATGCCGTTCTCACTTTTATAGAAGACCAATGTGAGGTGTAATGTTAATTAAGTTAGCTACCTAGTATTTTAAGGGGTAATGCTAACGCTTCATTACCTGTTTGACCAACAAACCAAATAATGGCACTCAAACCACCTAAGGTTAAAACATACCACAAGGCTGACACGATTTGTGCATAACGGTTAAGTGGTAATAGTTCGCTTAAATGTCGACGTTTATATTCAAAAAATATTTCAACACTACCAATAGCCAGTAAAAAACCTAACAGCGCTAAACCAAAATGATAACTGATGTAAACCCCTAGCCCGGCCCCTAATACACATGCCACTAAACCAACTCTGGAGTTAAATGAAAAAGCGATGCTTTTCAGCACATGACCGCCATCTAAAGGCAATACTGGTAGCATATTAAATAAATTAAGCAGCGCATTAAATACGGCTAGGCCTGCAAGTATTTCTATATCAGTAAGCCAATAGCCAACTAAACAAGCAATAGATAATATCAAACCAAAAAATGGCCCCATAATTGAAATAACAATATCTTGCCAACGGGTATTAATTTTATCATCGCTCAGCGCTAAACCGCCCACAAAGGGAATAAGATAAATACCCTTGGTTTTCAGTCCAAAGTACTTCATCGCCTTGATATGACCATATTCATGAAAAACAAGACAAAGTATCAGCGCAATAGCAAACTCAATAGAAAATAGCCAGCTATATGCCGCCAAGCTACCCGCAGCAAATAATACTTTAATAACCTTGGCACTTTTCAATAGCTTCAAACCAAGGCCTGCCATGCCAATGAAACTGAATTTAATGGGGTGTTTTTGATCTTGTCTAACTTGGCGTTGTTCTATGTCTTTTTCTTTTAAGGTGTTTTCATGCAAAAGTTCACCATTAATTAATAGCTGAAATAGCAATTCAAAAGGCTGCCATTGTAATAAGCCCTTAAGTTCAACGTGTACCTCACCTTGCTCATTTTGCAAGAGAAATTGATGTGAAAAACCCTCGTTGTCAGTACTGGCATCAATTTGCGAGACACATTGATCATCCCAAAACAGTTGCTGCCACCCAGCCATTGAACCCTCTAACCGTAATGTTTTACCTAAACACTCTATTGCTAATAATTGCACTGTATGTATGTCCTAATATAAACCCAATAAATAACGCCGAGCCCGATTATCACTATATTTATTGATACAGCAAGGTTTATCTGTAGGAAAATTATTTAAACCTTCAATGTCACAGTTATTTTACTGTATATTTTAAATAAAACCGCTATACTGTATAAAAACACAGTTAATTATTTTTTATGAAAGTCATCCCTATATTTGCAGAAGCGGGTATAAGTGGTTTTGAAAGCCCTGCTGCTGAATATAAAGAGCTTGGTTTATCACTTGACCAACTATTGATCAAACACCCTAACGCGACCTTTATTGGTCAAGCCAATGGCGACTCTATGCAAGGCGTTGGTATTTTTAATGGTGATTTATTGATTGTGGACAGGTCGTTAATGGCAAACAATGGCGATATTATTGTTGCTAATTATAATGGTTGCTTTGTTTGTAAATTGATAGATAAAACCCAAGCACTTTTATTGTCTGCATCAAGCAAACACCCTCCGGTTCATATAACACCTGAAGATGATTTTCAATTAGAAGGGGTGGTTACTCGCTCTATTCGTCTACATCAAAAATCACCTGAAATTACGCTATGTACGCATTAGTTGATGCCGTATCTTTTTACGCTAGCGCTGAAAAGGTATTTGATCCAAGCATACGCAATAAACCCGTAGTAGTGCTAACAAATAATGATGGCTGTATTTGTGCGGTGTGTCCTATTGCAAGACGTTTGGGTATTCCCAAGTTCAAGCCTTACTTTCAAATTAAGTACTTCTTAGAAAAGCATGGGGTTGTTGTGCGCTCATCTAACTATGAGCTATATGCAGATTTAAGTGAGCGGATGATGAATGTTATGGCCAGATATTGTGATAACCAATATATCTACTCTATTGATGAATCTTTTTTAGCATTTAAAAACTACGGTAGCATGATTAATGACTGGCATAAATACGGACATGAAATCCGCAAAGCTATTTGGAAAGAAACGCGTTTACCCGTTGGCGTAGGCTTTGGTACCACCCCTACCCTAGCAAAAGCCGCAAACCATGCAGCAAAAAAATTAACGGGGTTTAACGGTGTTGCTGTCATTGGTGATAATCAATCACGTATGGAAATACTTAAACGCATGTGTGTTACTGATGTATGGGGAATAGGAAATAGGCTAGGTAAAAAGCTTAACTTACTTGGTATTAATACCGCTGAGCAACTGGCTCAGCAATCAGCTAAAGACATGCGTAAACAATTTAGCGTGGTGGTTGAACGTACAGTTAATGAGCTTAACGGTATTGCTTGCTTATCTTGGGATGAGATCAAAGCGCCCAAAAAAGAAATATTTTCAACACGTAGCTTTGGTCAAAGAATAACAGATCACCAAGCATTAATGTTTGCGCTAGTTACCCATGGCGCTATTGTTGCTAAAAAACTACGCCAACAACAATCATTGGTTAAGCGCTTGCTAATTTTTGCTGCCAGTTCACCGCATGATAATCAGTATTATAAAAAGTCTCTGATCTATGAATTTCCGCTGGCAACAAATAGTAGTAGTCAAATAGCTTCAGCTATCGGCTTGGTTTTACAAGAAATCTTTCAAAGCGGTGTCTATTTCTATCGCTGCGGTGTTGGCGCTATTGCTTTACAAGACCAACAATATCAACAGCCTGATTTATTCGCACCTACGCAACCTAGCCCGTTAATAATGAAGTGTTTTGATGGCGTGAATCACCGTTATGGTCAAGGTACAATGACATTGGCAAGTGAAGGTAAAGCTGAAAGATGGCAAATGAGAAGACACTTTTTATCGCCACAATATACCAGTAGTTGGCGTGATATTCCTAAAATAAGTTGTTAGTATCTAATGTTAAACCGTATGAAAAATGGAGTTATATTAAAATGTCTCGTATTGAGTTTTCTAGTGAACAAAGAGCGGCCATGGTTGAAAAACTTCAAGACTATTTTGATAGTGAACTAGACCAAGAGCTTGAGCAGTTTGACGCTGAGTTTCTTTTAGACTTTTTTTCTAAAGAAATTGGCGCGCATTTTTACAATCAAGGGCTTCATGATGCTCGAGCGGTATTTGAGTCTAGAATTGAAGCAATTGATGATGAAATTTATGCTATTGAAAAAGAAACCAACTAATACCATTAATTTGATTAAAAGGTATAAATAGCACCTCTGACTATCGAGTGCTAGAATGCACAACTTAAATACCTAATAGGATAAATTATGAAATATGTTGTTTTAGTTATCATTATTGCCATGATAGCAATCTACTTTACCCGAAGTTCAAATAACGCCAAGGCTGCCATTGAGAATAATGCTATTGCTAAAAAATTTTTAGCCAACAATAAAACCGTCGAAAATGTCATTGAAACCGCCTCAGGGTTGCAATATCAAATACTAGAACAAGGTGATGGCACTGAACACCCAACAGCTAGCTCAAAAGTTAAAGTTCATTACCATGGCTCTTTATTAGATGGCACCGTTTTTGATAGTTCAGTAGAAAGAGGTGAGCCTATCAGCTTTGGCTTAAATCAAGTAATAAGTGGTTGGACTGAAGGCGTACAATTAATGGTTGTTGGTGATAAGTTTAAATTTTTCATTCCTTCAACGTTAGGCTACGGTGATAGAGCCGCAGGTAAAATTGCCGCTGGTTCATTACTTATTTTTGAAGTAACACTGTTGGAAATTCAATAGTGTGTCTTAGAGCAAGTAAGCGATAACCTCATTTAATGTTTACCCGATAAAAGCCAATGGCTGTAATCAAACACAGCGATTGGCTTATATTAGTAGTGTTACGATTGACTTGCTTTGTCAGCACGAGCTTGATGAAGTTTTTTGTAGCTTTCAATCAACCTAAGGTGTTTGTCTAAGCCTTCAAGTTTCATACTGGTTGGGGTTAGACCAAAAAATCTAACGTCTCCAACTACTGAGCCAACCACATTTTTCATCGTATCTACACCAAACATTCTGTTTAAGTTATCAATAAAGTCGTCTAATGCCATGTCATCATCTAAGGTGATCTCAAGCACGGCATGAACTGCTTGATAAAATAAGCCTCGTTCAACGGTATTATCATTATATTGAAGAAACTCTCCTACAAGCTCAACAGCATCTTCTAGGGCACCAAGCGCAAGGCAAATGAGAATTTTCAATTCTAAAATTGTCAACTGCCCCCACACGGTATTTTCATCGAACTCAATACCGATTAACGTTCTGATATCGATATAGTTATCTTGCTGACTATCTTCTAAACGCTCAAATAAACGTGCAAGTGCTTCATCACTTAAACGATGAAGATTTAAGATATCTTCACGATAATCTAATGCTTTATTGGTATTGTCCCAAATTAAATCTTCTACGGGGTAAACTTCAGAATAATCAGGTACCAGTATACGACACGCCGTTGCGCCAAGTTGATCAAAAACAGCAATGTAAACTTCTTTATCAAGCGCTTGTAGAATATCCATCAAACGATTGTTTTCTTGTTCATTTGTCCCTGAGAAATCCCATTCGCAAAACTCATAGTCATGTTTAGCACTAAAAAATCGCCACGAGATAACCCCAGTTGAGTCAACAAAATGCTCAACAAAATTCTCAGGTTCGGTAACGGCCATGCTATTGAATGTTGGTTTGGGTACATCATTTAACCCTTCAAAACTACGACCTTGAAGTAACTCAGTCAAGCTGCGCTCTAATGCGACTTCAAAGCTGGGATGAGCACCAAAAGACGCAAACACCCCACCCGTTTTTGGATTCATTAACGTGACACACATTACCGGGAACTGTCCCCCCAATGACGCATCTTTTATCACCACAGGAAACCCTTGAGCTTCCAAGCCCTTGATGCCAGCTAAAATGGCGGGATATTTTTCCAGCACGGTAAGCGGAACATCGGGTAAAACAATTTCTTGTTCTATAATTTGTCTTTTGACGGCTCGTTCAAAGATTTCTGATAAGCACTGCACCTGCGCTTCATAAAGATTATTCCCCGCACTCATACCATTACTTAAAAACAAGTTTTCAATTAAGTTAGAAGGAAAAAAAACTGTTTCACCATCTGATTGACGAACAAAAGGGATTGCACAAATACCGCGAGTTTTCATTCCTGAGTTAGTATCAATAAGGTGTGAACCGCATAACTCATCATCTGGGTTATAGATTGCTAAACAATGCTCATCTAAAATTCCTGCGGGGAGTTGATCATCGTCTTCAAGAGCAAACCATTTTTCATTGGGGTAATGAACAAATTCAGTATTGGCTATTTCATCACCGAAGAATTGATCATTATAAAAAAAGTTGCAGTTCAGGCGTTCTATAAACTCTCCTAAGGCTGAGCAAAGAGCACTCTCTTTGGTTGCTCCTTTACCGTTAGTAAAGCACATAGGAGATGCCGCATCTCGAATGTGTAATGACCATACATTAGGTACAATGTTACGCCAAGATGAAATTTCAATCTTCATGCCTAAGTTAGCTAAAATTTCTGTCATGTTAGCAATGGTTTGCTCAAGAGGTAGATCTTTACCTAGAATATAAGTATTAGCATCACCTTCTTGCTGCTCCATCAACATCGCTTGAGCGTCTTGCTCAAGGCTTTTAACCGCCTCAACTTGAAATTCTGGCCCTGTTTGTACCACTTTTTTTACCGTACAACGATCGATTGATCGTAAAATACCTTGCCTGTCTTTATCAGAAATACTATCGGGCAGTTCCACCTGAATTTTAAAAATTTGGTTATAGCGATCGTCAGGATCAACAATATTGTTTTGCGAAAGCCTAATATTATCGGTAGGAATATCACGCGCATTACAATACACCTTAACAAAATATGCTGCACACATAGCAGATGACGCTAAAAAATAATCAAAAGGCCCTGGCGCAGAACCATCGCCTTTATATCGTATCGGTTGATCAGCAATAACAGTAAAGTCATCAAACTTAGCTTCAAGTCTGAGATTGTCGAGAAAATTAACGTTAATTTCCATGGGATAGTTTCCGAAATAGTAAAATGCCATAGATGCTTGTTAAGTGTGTACTTAGCAGGCTATACCAATCGACCATTAATTCGTTTGGTAGTCTCTATCGCGGGATTAATCTTTATTGGGGGTAATTATCTGTGTTTTTAACGCAATAGTCTTGGGTTAATTGAAGAAATTAATAAAACAAAAGAAAACACGTATAAAAAATGCAGCTCCATGAGCTGCATTTTTATAACTAGCTTATATGCATCCTGCATCGTATTTAGTGTTTCTCTTCTTCCTTGACAACTTTCCTTAGTATATCCTTTGAGCAAATACCCACTCTTGTCCTTAGCAATACATCCGTATACATCCATGCTATATTTAGCCTTAGTTAATTCCTGTAACTAAAAAATTAGTGTTAAATCCTTTAACACACGTTTTGTCTCCTAGACACGTCTTCCTGACATCAATCGTCCTAATTGAATCACATCCCTATTTGTTTCTTCCGTTAGTGAATTCCTATTCACTCGACTTATTCCTTAAGCCTCCCTCAAATACTTTAGTACTCCGTACTGCAGCAATTTTCACCTCAAGTAATCATTACTCTAGTAAACTTAGTAAAAGAGCTTCCTGCTCTGTGCCTTCCTGACAAGACAAATATTACGCTAAAAACGGATATTTTGATGGCTACAAAAATGAGTTTTTAATAAAAAATTTAAGTGACAAATAGCATAATTAAAATTTTTTTCTTTATATTCAACAAGCTAATTATAAAAAACAAAAACGACAACAAAAAACTAACAACATATCTCACGAGCTTGTAAGACATGTCTCACAAAGAAATAGGCACATATCGCTAACAATATCTTTCATTCAATTTTACGTGATAGCGTAGTGCAGTAAAATTACCGACAAAGCGCATTTTCATGAAAAAATAAGAACACATCTGCGCAAGAATAATGCACTAAATAAACATTGCTAAAATGCAATTATATAATCAAGTGCCGCAGTAATCGCTGCAACTTGAGCGAGAATACAGTTTTCATCGTCAACTTTTGGGCTATCCGGGTAAACTTCGGTTGTCGTCGTATACTGAGCATCTGTTAATCCCATGCAAAGCCCTAATTCTTTACCAGCATAATTAATCACACCAAATTGCTCTAGGGTTACGCCAATAAGCTTGCCGTTGTCATCAGCGGGAGCAATATGAGTTACTTTTTCAACCGATTCAATGATTGCACGTTGAAAATTGGGCTGAGGATTAGCGGTATTTCCCACCAAATAAAAGCCATCAGGAATATTCCAATTTTTTTGCTCTATGGCGTCACGTGCCGATAATGCCGGTCGAAACACACTATTATCGGTATCTGTCGTTTCATGTAAATCAATATGCATGAAAATATCGACGGCCAGTGACTGCATAAATGTCATTATGGCTGCTGACTCTTGCGCAGGGCTGTTAGCATAAAATGAACGATTAGGATCAATAGCTTGATGATTCCAACGGTTAATCGTTTCATAGCCCCAAGGGCTTACACAAGGAATAACGATAATATTGAACAACTCACCATAACGACTGGTGGTCGACTTAGCTTGCTGCTCTAAAAATCGTAGTGCCCCTTGCACGCCACTAGTTTCATAACCATGTACGCCACCGGTAATTAACACACACTTTTTGTTCGCCTGCCAATGTTTACTTTTCAAAGCAAATAGCGGATAACGCATTTTATCAATAGCGAGTGCATCATATTGAACCACATCAAAAGCTGGGGCCAACGCTTGCACTTTGCTAATAACCTCATCTTGATATGAGCGTTTAATTGTCTGTGCATCAAACCATTGTGCCTTTTCAATATCACCCCAAGGTTGACCAAGTGTACCTATTTGATTCTCACGATTGTTAGACATATGCTACCTGTACTATTTTGAACTTGATAAGGAAGTAAGCCCATAAAATACCATACTAAGTTATGGACGATGTTATAGGCTTAATAAATTAAAGACGGGGGGTATTGATTCGTACGAGTAATACTCTTATTTAGCGTCTGCGCGTCCCATAAATTTGCGTTCTTCGGTATTGACTTTAATTCTGTCACCGGTAGAAACATGCTCAGGTACTTGAATGGTTAAACCGGTAGATAAAATAGCAGGTTTAGTTCGCGCAGTGGCACTTCCGCCTTTAATAGAGGGATCTGTTTCAGTTATGACTAATTCAACACTCGCGGGAAGATCAATTGCAACGGGTACATCATCAACAATAATAACCGAAAGACCTTCTGTTTCTTCGGTGATAAAAGAAATTTCTTCGCTGATACTTTCCTTATTCAAGTTATAAGGGGTGTAGTCTTCATTATCCATGAACACATACTCATCGCCATCAATATACGAGAACATTGATGGACGGCGGCTCAAATCAGCAAAATTCAACATATCTTCAGCTTTAAAGGTTTCATCTACTTTGCCGCCCGTTACTACATCGTATAAACGCATACGATATAAACTGCCGCCCGCTCTCCCTTGAGGTACAGAGCGTGTTATATCTCGTACAATTAATACCTTACCGTTATGCTCTATTGCAGCATTTTTTTTAATATCACTCGCCTTTGGCATGAGGAATCCTTTACATTAATTATAATTAAAAAATTACCTGAGAAAATACCACGAACTAGCGGTAATGCAAGTGTTGGATAAAAAAAACGTGCCTATATACTCAAACCACTTCACTCAGGAATAACAAGTACTCTACTTTTGGCGATATATCGCCCGTTATCGGACTAAAGTACAGCCTAGATAATTATTCTAATATTTTTCAACAGCTCCAGATAGCCATCTCCAAAGGGTAGGCAGAATAGGCAGAAAAACAATGATCATCAGAATGAAACCATCCTATGCAAGTTTCAAAATTAATTCACTATTTATCTTAATAAACAAAAAGGCTAAGGTAATTGCTTACCTTAGCCTTTGCTAAATAGAGCAGTGCTATGACAATAAGATAAACTTATTCGTAAGAGCGCTCTAGCCATGCTATTTGTAGTTTTAGATCGGCGATTTCATTATGGGCATCAGCTAATTGTTGTTGTGTACTTTTTTGCTCGTTAGCGTGGTTACTTTCACTAAGGCTGGTATTCAACTCAGTATTATTCGACATATTACTTCTATCCTCATGGGCCATATTAGCCTCCCAACATTGGTTGCTATACCTGTATTATTACATAAGGGGTTACAAAAGTAATATTATCGGCCAATATTATTACTATAAATTTGACCAATAATGGCAAATCATAGATTTCACAGCTTTTTAAATAAAGTTGCTTAACAACATTTACCACATAAGATCATCAGGAATTTGATAATCAGCATAAGGATCGTCTTCGGCTATTTCTTCATCAACAACCCTATCGTTTTGCACTAACACTACACTTGCATCAAGTTCAGCTAACTTCTCAGCTGTTTCACGTGTGACAATGTAAGTAACATCATCTAAGCCGCATAATGCTAATTGGCCATTAACCAGTGATTTGTGGGTAACGGTATCTAATGATAATTTTTTTATTTTTTTATCAAAGGTATAGTTATATTCATGATCACCTAAGGTCTGCTTAATTTGATGATGAATTAGAATTTGTTTAATACGCAAATGCTGTTCTTTTTGAGCTAGTTGACGCTTATGCGCTTCATTTAAGGCATTATCTTTAGCCAGCTTTTCTGCTTTTGCTTTGGCTAAATCTTGTTTTATTTGCTCTTGCAACGTTTCATCATGCTGAACACCGCTACGTTTTTGTTTGTTTTTTTTACGCTTATCTGAATTTGCTTGACGAGTTTTTTGCTTGGTTGTTAAACCCGCTTTTAGGAGTTGGTCTTGAAGTGATGCCATTGTCGTTTATTAATCGAATAAAATTGATAAACTATTCTAACAATAAAAAACCAACTGACAATCCCTAGTTGATTTTTCTTATCATGTTTGCGCTAAAAAATTTGCTGGCTTACATTTATTTTACTAGATGGATTGGACTATTACTTTTAATGGTAACCGGTTCTTCTGATGGCGTTACCTTAACATCTATCGTTTTTGATTGACCATTTTGATAACGATGATAAGAGAACTGCTTAAGATCTAACAAACGACTAAAGTCTTCAAAACTTTTAAAGTCGCTGCGAGTAAAGTTTTCTTCTTCTTTGGTTAATAAGCCATCAATATACATAGCATCACCATTAATATTGCAATTTGCAATAGCCGAGTACGGTTGACCATATTCATCAACTTTTAAAGCACGAACCATTTTCACTTCAAAAATCCAATCACCAACTTGTACATGCTTTGACATTGATTCTTTCACTTATAAACCTACTAAAACACTAACACAAAAAAATTATAACATTCGATTAACCTGAAAACCTATACAATTTTTATCATTTTTTAATGTTACTATAAAACAATCACTTAACTGTTGTTTTTACTAAATACTGCACCATCTAAACAAAAGCTTCGTTAGTGTGTATTTATACGTTATTCTTAAGGACACGAATTTTCACCCTTTTTGTACAACACTATTATGATAAAAAGAATAATTATTGCTTTATTGTTGATTAGCTCTCTTATTATGGCTTCAGGAGCCACTTGGGTTTACAGTCAAATAGATAGTGCCTTACCTATTTTGGACGGTAAAAAAACGGTTTTTGGATTAGCAAACAGCGCAACCATTGAACGTGACCAACAAGGCATAGCCACAATAAAAGCTGAAAGTCGTTTAGATGTTGCCGTTGCAACAGGGTTTGTGCATGCCCAAGAACGATTTTTTCAAATGGATTTACTCAGACGTAATTCCGCAGGTGAGCTATCAAGCTTATTTGGCTCAGCCGCACTTAAATATGATACATCAATAAGAGTTCATCGTTTTCGAGAAAGAGCCTTAGAGATAGTAAAAAGCTTACCTGCTGAGCAAAAAGCATTATTAAAATCTTATACTCGTGGCGTTAACCAAGGTTTAAAATACATTAGCTCACAACCTTTTGAATATCTGCTATTACAACAAGAGCCAGCACAATGGAGTGAAGAAGACTCTATATTAGTAGTCTTTAGCATGTACCTAGATTTACAATACCGAGATGGACAACGTGAACGCTCTTTAGGGTTAATGAAAGCAACCCTATCTAACGATGTTTACGACTTTTTAAATCCTAAGGGTAGTATTTGGGACGCCGCGATCGATAATAGTCAATTCTCCCCCTCTTCTTTGCCCAAAAAAGCCTGGCCATCAGCTTCGGCAGCAATGGTTGAAAACAGAGCATCTGCAAGTAAATTAACCGCTAACAATAACACTTCACAATATCTAGCCAAACAATTTCCAGGTTCAAATAACTGGGCGATATCAGGTGATATCAGTAGTACGGGGAGCGCCATTATAGCCAATGATATGCACTTAGGTTTAAGCGTGCCAAATACATGGTTTAGAGCAAGCTTTGAATACCCCAACAACGATAAACTGATAAAAGTCACTGGGGCTACACTACCTGGCACGCCAAATATAGTCGTGGGAAGTAATGGCGACATTGCTTGGGGATATACCAATAGTTACGGCGATTACAATGATGTGATAAAAATTGAAACCGTTAATGATGGCTCGCATTATCTTACTGCTGATGGCGCAAAAGCATTCAGCTTTCATAAACAACTGATTGCGATAAAAGATCAACAGCCCGTAGAAGTCACCATTAAAGAAACTATTTGGGGGCCTATCATTGGAGAAAACCATCAAGGGCAATTGTTAGCATATCGCTGGGTTGCTCACGACCTACAAGCGGTAAACTTTACCAGCAAAGAATTAGAGCTAGCAACATCTGTCAAGCAAGCGTTTGACATAGCCTCTCGTAGCGGTATTCCTGCACAAAATATGATGGTAGGCGATAAAGCTGGAAATATTGGCTGGACGATTATGGGGCCACTACCGATAAAATTTGGCGATACTGGCGAAATCCCCACCTTTTGGCATCAAGGAGATAACGGTTGGCGAGGTTATTTAACATCTGCACAATACCCGCGTGTTATTAATCCGGCCAACAATCGATTATGGACAGCAAACTCGCGTGTTGTCGGTGATAAAATGCTACAAAAAATTGGCAATGGCGGCTATGCCCTTGGCGCTCGTGCCAAACAAATACGTGACGATTTACTTGCCCTAACAACATTTGATGAGCAAGCATTACTCGCTATTGGTTTAGATGACAATGCTCTGTTTTTAAAACGCTGGCAAACCTTTTTATTAAAACAAGTACTAACTCCACAAGCATTAGCTAAGCATAAGCAATTTGTTGAAATAAAAACGTTACTTGACAAACAACCTATGGTGCAAGCAAGTTCTGATTCGGTGAGCTACCGCCTCGTTAGAAACTTTCGCGTGAATGTTCGCAACTTAGTTTTTAGTCAATTAAACGACACCCTTAAAAATATTGATAACGCTTTCGAGCCTCGCAGTATTATTCATCAACTTGAAACCCCGTTATGGACACTAATCACTGAGCAGCCTAACAATTTTTTGATGCGCCCATTAAGTAGCTGGCAAGCCATTTTTAACCAAGCACTACAACAAACTTTTGATGATATGACAACGTTAGACTCAGGTGAAAAACAAGCATTAACAGCGGCAACATGGGGTCAACAAAATACCACAGACATTAAACATCCTCTGAGCAAAGCGGTCCCTTTCATTGGTCACTGGCTAGATATGCCTGCTAATACGTTATCGGGTGACAGTTTTATGCCGAAAGTACAAGGCAAGGCTTTTGGTGCATCACAACGCATGGTAGTATCGCCAGGCCACGAACAACGAGGAATTTTTCACATGCCTACTAGCCAAGCCGGACACCCCTGGAGCCCATATTATGGAGCAGGCCACAAAGACTGGGAGCAAGGGAAAGCGTCGCCATTCTTACCCGGAGAAACCGTCTATAAGCTAACGTTGCTGAGTTATTAATGAACTGTTATTAATGAATAGGTATTAATGCACAGTGAGTAATAACCGGCTTCTATTATTAAAGCTATCTCTACAAAAATCACTACTATAATCACAACCATAAGGAACAAAAATGACAACGTTAATTTGGTGCTTATTTATCGCCACACTACTCCCGATTATAGCGAAAGGGCCTGTAGCTTATGCCATGAGTAAACTAGGAGGCTACAACAATAATCATCCTCGAGAGCAACAAAGCAAACTTACTGGTTTTGGCGCTCGCGCATTAGCGGCTCATCAAAATGCATTTGAATCTTTAATAATTTTTGCCCCAGCCGTGTTACTTGCCATTGCAACCCAACATACCGGTGAAAACATCACCTTGTTAGCCATAGTGCATATTTGTGCGCGAATAGCCTATAACATTTTTTACTTAATCAATAGTGACAAGCTACGCAGCATTGTTTGGTTTGTTGCCACGCTCTCTAGCTTTGGCATTATTTGGCAGTGTATCGCGTAAAGCTACTTGACTAAAAAAAATGGTATAAAGAAACTATTGACAGTATTTAGTTAAGGCCGCTAGAGTAAGGACTCTAGTGATATATTGCATTCATTATCAAAAGCCTCCTGCCCGAGGTTTTTTTATTGATCACAAACAGAAAATTATAGGAATCTACAGTGAGCGAAAAATTAGACTTAAATGAAATACGCAAAGAAATAACCAGCTTGGATAAAGAGTTATTAACATTATTTGCTAAACGTAGGGCGCTCACTCTAAATGTAGCAAAAAGTAAAGTACAGCAGATTCGCCCTATTCGTGATCAACAACGCGAGCAAGAGTTATTAATTCGATTAATAAAACAAGGTAAAGCGCTCGGATTAGATGCTCACTATGTCACGAGTGTATTCCAAACAATTATTGAAGACTCTGTTTTAAATCAGCAAGCTTACTTGCAAAGTTTAGCCAATCCAAATATTC
Source organism: Colwellia sp. KU-HH00111 (assembly GCF_040362745.1). Lineage (NCBI taxonomy): Bacteria > Pseudomonadati > Pseudomonadota > Gammaproteobacteria > Alteromonadales > Colwelliaceae > Colwellia > Colwellia sp. KU-HH00111. The sequence continues at coordinate 71,524 of NZ_BAABWO010000008.1, forward strand.
AAACACCTACGGTTAGCGTTGCTTTTTTAGGTGACAAAGGCTCTTATAGCTATTTAGCAAGTCACCGCTACTTCTCAAGACGTGCTGAAAAAATTGTTGAATCTGGCTGCCAAAACTTCAGTGATATATTGCAACAGGTTGAATCAGGTCAAGTAGATTATGGTATGTTGCCTATTGAAAATACAAGCTCAGGCAGCATCAATCAGGTTTATGATCTACTACAGCATACAAATTTATCTATTGTTGGCGAAATCACTCAACCTATTGAACACTGTTTATTAACGGCTGTTGATACCAGTTTAGCCAAAATAAAAACGATATATGCTCACGGTCAACCTTTTGCTCAATGCAGTAATTTTTTAGACAAACAGAAAAACATTCGCATTGAATATTGCGATAGCACTGCTGATGCAATGGTAAAAGTATCTGAGTCGCGAGATGAGACCATAGCCGTTATTGGTAGTGAAGAAGGCGGGCAATTATATCAGCTGCAAGCGCTAGAGAAATCTATTGCCAACCAAAATGAAAACCACTCTCGCTTTATTCTTGTTGCAAGAAAAGCAGTGGATGTCGCCGAACAAATTCCAGCTAAAACAGCAATTATTTTAGCCACGGGTCAAAAAGCGGGAGCCTTAGTAGAGTGCTTATTAGTACTAAAAGAGAAAGGTATAAACATGTGCAAACTTGAATCTCGTCCTATTCAAGGTCGCCCATGGGAAGAAATGTTTTATATTGATGTTGAGGCCAATTTGAAAAGTTTTGCTTTGCAAGAAGCAATTAATGAAATAACAAAGCATACTAACTTTATCAAAGTGTTAGGCTGCTATCCTATTGAGCATATTAATCCAACCAGTGTGCCTAGCACCGAAATAGACTAGCACGGTTATAAATAGCTGCTTTGCCAATAAAAAAGGGGAACGTCGCCAAGCGATTTCCCCTCCCCCCTTTATACCTTCAGCCGTTGCTCTTTAGCAATTTCATTAGCAATAGCTTGCGGTGATCCCGTATTTCGACACAACCAATAATACGCACTGGGCACAATAAATAAAGTAAAAATACTGGCCAAAGACACACCAGCGAAAATAACCACACCAATCACCATACGACTTTCAGCGCCGGGACCTGAGGCCAGCACCAATGGAATAGCACTCGTTACCGTGGTAAACGTCGTCATGACAATGGGTCGTAAACGCTGCTCTGCACCGCCGAGTAACGCCTGTTCAAAAGCAATCCCTTTATCCCGAAGTTGGTTGGCAAACTCAACAATTAAAATACCATTTTTAGCGGCTAAGCCTATTAACATGACAATGCCAATTTGGCTATAAATGTTCAAACTCATCCCCATCAATTGAAGCCCTGCAAGTGCTCCCACTAATGCCAAGGGTACGGTAAATAAAATAACCCAAGGGTGGATAAAACTCTCAAACTGTGCTGATAACACTAAAAAGGTAATCAATAATGCCAAAGCAAAAATAAGTATAATTGCATTGCCAGACTCTTTTAATAATAACGACTGGCCTTTGTAGTCAACTTGCGCTTCTTCAGGCAACTGATTGTCAGCAATACCTTTTAAAAAGTCTAAAGCATCACCTAAAGCATATCCGTCGGCTAAACTCGCGGTAATGGTAATACTACGTAAACGATTGTAACGATTTAACCGTGACGAAGTTGCATTTTCTGTGATGTTTATTAGGTTTGATAATGGGATTAACTCATTAGTGCTACGCGAGCGCACATAAATGTTATCGATATCTGACGGGCTATGATATTGAGTTTCATCACCTTCAACTACCACATCGTATTCTTCTCCTCTTTCAACAAAGGTTGTTACCCGGCGCTGCCCTAACATTGTCTCTAAGGTTTTGGCAATATCACCAACAGGCACACCTAAATCATAAGCACGGTCACGATCAATTTTTATCATCAGTTGTGGATAGGTTTCTTTATAATCGCTATTAATTGATGACAAGTTTGGGTTTTTCTGTGCTTCTTTAATTAAAATATCCCGCCATTTTGCTAATTCACTGTATGTATTACCCTGAAGCACAAAAGCCACGGGTGAATGACTGCCGCCACCACCAATACCTCGACGCATCATTGCAAAGGCTCTCACATCAGTAACACTTTGTAATTCTTTGTTTATTTTCCCTATAAACTCAAAGGTATTAAAAGCTCGCTCTCCCCAGTCAGGCATACCAACAATTGCAATTCCGCCAGTACCGCCAAAACCGGGCACCCGCACAATCACGCGATCTAGTTCATCACGCTGTTGATAAGCTAATAATTTATCTTCAATTTGCTGCATGTTTTCAACATTGTTTTCGTAACTTGCTCCCTCAGCACTTTGCATTATTATAAATAGATTACCTCGATCTTCTTTTGGCGTATATTCAGAAGGCAGCTGTATAAACAGTAGATATACTGCGACTAAAGATAGCAAGAGTACACTCATCAATAACCAAGGTTGATGAATTGTATGTCGTAATGCACGCCCGTATGCTGCTTCAAACTTGGCAAACCCTTTATCGAGTAATTGACCTATTGAAGAGCTGCGCTCTCTATGTTTAAGCATTTTAGAGCACATCATCGGCGTTAATGATAATGCCGTCACACTGGAGAACACCACGGCAGCTGCAATAGCAATGGCAAATTCAGTAAACAAACGACCAACATTCCCAGATAAAAACACCAAAGGTACAAAAACCGCTACCAACACTAAGGTTGTTGCGACAACCGCAAAAGCCACTTCCCTTCCACCTTCATAAGCTGCCATTAAAGGGGTTTGCCCATTTTCAATACGACGATAAATATTTTCAAGTACCACAATAGAATCATCTACGACTAAACCAATAGCTAATACTAAGGCTAATAAGGTTAATAGATTAATAGAAAAGCCAAACCAAGATAAGGTCATCATTGAACCAATTAGCGCAACAGGTACTGTCACTGCCGGAATCAAGGTCGCGCGAACATTGCCTAAAAAGAGAAAAATCACCAACACTACCATCAGCATAGCAATCACTAAGGTGTTGTATACTTCATCTATCGACCCCTGGATAAAAACAGATGAGTCATAACTGTTGGTTATAGTTGTACCTACAGGCAAGCCATTACGTACAGCAATCATTTCTTTGCGCGCTGATTTAACCACCTCTAAGGTGTTGGCTTTCGACTGTTTTATAATACCTAAGCCAACCATATTATTGCCATTACCGCGAAACATATTTTCATCATCTTGGGCGGCTATTTTTACTTCGGCAATATCACCTAAACGTACTAATGATTGATCTTTATCGCGGGCAATCACCATATCCGAAAAATCTTTAACGGTTAAATAACTTCGCTCTACACGAATAGAAAAATCGCGATCGACTGATTCCACTTCTCCGGCAGGTAACTCAACATTTTCATTACGCAACGTTGTTTCTATATCTTGTACGGTAATACCACGAGCAGCCATTGAAACCCGATTCAATACTATTTTCATCGCGTAAGTGCGACCACCACCAACACGCACACGTGCCACGCCATCAACCACAGCAAAACGATCAACAATATAGCGATTAGCATAATCTGTTAACGCCAACGTACTCATAGTGTCACTTTGTAGTACAAACCATACAATGACACTTTCATCATCATTAGCTTTATAAACCTCTGGAGGATCGGCTTGTTCAGGCAGATTATTAAGTGCTCGCGATACCCTATCGCGCACATCATTGGTGGCAGAATCAATGTCACGGTCTAATGAAAACTCGATCGATATTGATGAACGTCCTACACGGGAGTTTGACGTAATAGTTTTCACACCTTCTATGCCACTAATTCTATCCTCTAATACTTGAGTTATTTTGGTTTCAACTATCGCAGCTGATGCGCCGGGATAAGAGGTATTAATACTAACCACAGGCGGATCAATATCAGGATATTCACGTAAAGGTAACAATAAAAACGCCACAATACCAAAAGTGATAATAAGCAAATTAAGCACAGTAGCAAACACGGGCCTTTTGACGGAAAGATCAGATAAAATCATTTACCTTCTCCTGAAGCAGTGCTTGTTTGTTCAGAGGCTGGTTGTTCAGGCTCATTGACTAGGCTGACCACTGCACCATCACGCAATTTTAACGTGCCTTTTGTAACGACTTGTTGACCCAGTTTAATCCCACTAATAACTTCTACAAGACCTGCTTGGCGGCGACCAATGGTAACATTTTTACGCTTTGCTAGTTTTTGCCCTGACTCCCCTTGCTCCACCACAAAGACAAAATGCTCTTCTTCTATAGGAATAATCGCGCTTTCAGGAATTTGCATGAGTGTTTGTTGTTGTCTTACTAACGTCAGGTTTAACAGCATACCCGGGCGTAACTTTAGCGCCTTGTTTTCAATGTTTGCTCTGACATTTATACTACGGGTAGAGGGATTGATACGACTATCTATCGCACTAATGCGACCGGTGAACTGCTTATTTTTATATGCACTGCTTCGGGCAGTAATCGTTTGCCCAACTTCAATGGTGGTTAGAAAGCGCTCAGGTAAAGTAAAATTAACTTTAATAACAGATAAATCATCTAAACTGGTAATAATACTGCCTGCATCGATATAAGCGCCTAAACTAATATCTCTAAACCCTAATACACCAGAAAATGGCGCTTTAATGGTTAAATCATCCAGTTTAGTGCGGGCACTTTGTAACTGTGCTGCTATGGCCTTTGTTTTCGCTTCTTGTTGGTCAACCAAGGATTTAGAGGTAGCATTACTGGTTAATAATTCTTGAAAACGCTTAAATTGCGCCATTGACTCAGATAAATTAGCATTTAACTCACTTACTTTGGCTAATGCTTGTTGGTTATTCAATTTAACTAACACATCACCTTTATTCACAACTTGACCGTCATTAAATAATATCTGCTCAACAAAATCTGAGTGCTTACTGGTGATTAACACCTGTTCATTAGCACGTGCTGTACCGATAGCCTCAAGACTATCAGTAAACTCTGCTAATGTAACTGTGGTAGTTTGTACTGAAATGATACGCTGAAAGGCTTTCTCTTTAACTTCAGCTTTTGGCCAAAGTATGTTGGCAATAATGCCAAGCAGAACCAATAGAATAATGAATAAGGGTAATCGTTTGGTGATATAGTTATCATTTAGCATTACTGAAAAGCCTCAAAGGTTAATCGAAAAGAAAGCGGCTTTATTATAACCTAAAATATCTAACATAGCGTTTACCTAATCCGCAATTTACCTTAAAATATCAGGCATTAACCGCATGTAGAGACATTATTTTGAATAAACTCGCTGTTTTAGCTTTTGCCTTACTTTTGTTTTTTAGCACCATGCTTTGGTACTTAGCTAATGGCTCACTCAATGAATATTTATCGAGCCAAGTACAATTACAGGGTCACTATTACAGCGGTCAACAAACAGAGTTAACCTCAGCAGAATATGCATCTAATACTGGGGTAGCTCAATTTAAACAACTAAAATTAGCTAATTTACAAGATCATCACAGCAAATATGTCTTAATTATTGATAATGCATTCGTTGAAGTCTTACCTGAACAATCCTCATTGGTCACTCAAATAAATCAAGTCTCCATTGATAACCTGACCATAAACATCGAGCGAAAATCGGGCAATGAATCAAATGTTGAGCAACTTATTAAGACTATTAGTTTAAAGCTTGCTCATGATTATCCTAAACACTATCCTGCTATCAGTGCTAAGATTTATGCAGCAAACAATCCAAGTCTCAATGCTGATGAATATGCGAAAAAACACCCTCAAACAATGCCTGTTATTAAAGATAACAAACCCAAGAAGACACGAGGAAAGCCTCAACAAAAAATAGCAATTAGTGCTATTACCATTAAAACAGTAACATTAAATACCATTAAACTTGATGGTATTGATACAGTACAACTGCATGATATTAAGATATCCATACCAAACCTTAATGAAGGCTATGTAAGTAATCAACTCGGTGGTGAACTTTTGCTTACTTTTTTAAGCTTGGCAGGCTAATAGTGTATATTTGCAACTTAAACACTTGAATTATAAGTCAAGCAGAGTAAGCTTGTACTACATAAAATACAACTAATTCAGATACTAAAAATAAAGGAACATGCAATTATGCCCTCATTGAATTTTTTTGCTAGCTCAAGGATAGTGTTAGGTTTACTCAGCTGTTCATTCATGTTTTCAACAAACCTGCAAGCCGTTGAGTTTGAAGTTGCCCCTATGGTGGGTTATACGTTCAGCCCTGATCTAACCAATGGTAAGGTAACTCAACTTTTATCAACCACAAACGAACCTAATTTTGCTCTAGCATTAAACTGGCACGACACGGAGTCAGGGCAAGGACAAGTTTTAATCAACTATATTTCTCGGGACTTCACCGATGATATCGACCAATCAACGCATTCATTTGAAACAGTTTACACCCACTTTAGCGGCATTGCCTTCTTTCCAGAAAAATACTATCTAACCACCTTTGGTTTTGGTTTAGGAGCTACCTACTTTAACAGTGACTTTGATGATGATTTATACCCATCATTAACCGTCTCGTTAGGGACCCGTTATACCTTATCAGACACCTTAACGTTGATAACAGAAGTACGAGGTTATGCAACATTTGTTAATGATAATGACACTTTATTTTGTCAAGATGATAACTGTTATGCTCATTTTAATTCGGGTATTTGGTTTGATAGTCAACTGTCAATCGGTGTTGCCTATAAGTTTTAATTAATTGCTTTTAAGTATATGTTTTTAAACTTATGTTTTTAAACTTTGATAATAGATTTGGATGGGGTAAAAAGTAAAGCAGGCCAAATGCTGACCTTAGTTAAATCTTTAAACACCTTTAAGCAGGCATGGTATTGGCTAATGTTTTTTTAGTTCATTAGCCTTTAACAACATGGTTTTACTTTCCGCCAAAAACTCATCAGCATACTCACCAAACCAATCAGACACCTGCGAAAACATCGTCACAAAGGCTTGTTTATCGCCTGTTTCCACATCCTCTAACAGCTCTAAAAATCGATAAGCAAAACGTTTCATCATACTAATATTGTCAGGATTTGAAAAAATGATATCGCTATATAAAATAGGGTCTTGTGCAAATAAGCGGCCCACCATAATGAGCTCTAACCGGTAAATAGGTGAACTCATGTTAACCAAGTTTTCAATATCAGCACCCTCAGCCATCAAATGATAACCATAAGCAATGGTAGAAAAATGTCGCATCACCTGCACCATAGACATGGCTTGATCATGCTCATGAGCACTAACAGAATACGTTTTAGCGCCCCACACCTGAAATTGCTTTAACAGCCATTGATATTGTGATTTATCACGACCATCACAGACAATAATCGTTTGCTTAATTAACCCGGTAACATCAGGACCAAACATCGGATGCAACCCTACTACAGGACCTTGATGCACTTTCATCATTTCATATAAAGGAGATTCTTTTATACTGGTAAAGTCGGCTAAAATACAGTCATCAGGCAAGTTATTTAAATGATGAATGACCATAGAGGTTAAACGAATTGGCACAGCAACAATGACCAGGTTAGCATCAGCAAGAATAACCTCACTATTTGGCCAGTCATCTTGCTCAATTACACTTACTTGGTAGCTTGAACGCTTAAAAAGATCAACAAAAACGCGTCCCAGTTGACCTTTGCCGCCAACAACCACTACCTTTTTACAATCAGGGTTAATGCATTGATAGCCACTAGCATCCTGACTCACATAAGAGTCTCTCATTAAGCGGCGAAGAATATCTTCAATTAAATCGCCCTTTAGTCCTGAATTTTCAGCTTGTTTCCGGCGCTTACTGATCAGAGCTGCTTCTCGTTCAGGATCAAAAATAGGCATTCCTTCAGCGCTTTTCAACTCGCCTACCTTAGTAGTAACTGCCAAGCGTTTTGTGAGTAACTCCACCAACTGACTATCGATACCATCAATTTCGTCACGTAACGCTTTAAGGTTGTTGTCAAAATTACTCATACTTTCTCTTATAGTCTATGGGTAAGCCATGAAAAATGTGTTGTTCATTTTTGCATAGATTACTTAAATACGCTGTTTTAATGCCTTATTGAGCATATCGTCTGCTTCAGCCAACAGTGTTTTAGTCGCTTCTAAATCAATACAAGCATCGGTTACCGAGACACCATATGCCATATCCTCAAGCGCCAACTCACTACTTTGATTACCCGCTTTAATGTTACTTTCTAACATAATACCGATAATAGATTTGTTGCCTTCAAGAATTTGATTAAAAACATTGGTTGCCACTAGAGGTTGGCGTCGGTAATCTTTATTAGAGTTACCATGACTGCAGTCAACTACAATTCCTGGCTCTAAACCATGCTTAGCTAACACTTGTTCACACTCACTAATATTAACACTGTCATAATTAGGTTGCTTACCGCCACGTAAAATAACATGACCGTCAGGATTGCCTGATGTTTTAATCAAAGAAACTTGGCCTTGACGGTTAATCCCCATAAAGCGATGCGATGATGCTGCAGATTGTAATGCATTAATGGCGACATCTAAACTACCATTAGTACCGTTTTTAAAACCAATAGGCATCGACAAGCCACTTGCCATTTCTCTATGAGTTTGTGACTCGGTAGTGCGCGCTCCAATTGCCGACCAGCTAAATAGCTCCGCTAAGTATTGTGGGCTGATTGGATCAAGCGCCTCAGTTGCAAGCGGTAAGCCTAACTCGGTTAAGTAGATTAATAATTCACGTGCTTTTCTTAGCCCCGTTTCAACATCAAACGAACCATCCATGTGAGGATCATTGATTAATCCTTTCCAGCCCACGGTAGTACGAGGCTTTTCAAAATAAACCCGCATCACTATGTATAGCGAGTCTTGGTATTGATCGTGTAGTTTCTTTAATTCTCGGGCATATTCTTTTGCTGCTTCAACATCATGAACCGAACAAGGACCACTGACCACCAATAAACGAGGATCGCGCTTATGAATAATATCAGCAATAATTTTGCGCGCAGATTTAACATAAGCACGACCTGGGTCTTTTAACGGCAACTCTGCTCTTAATTGCTGCGGCGTGATTAATACATGTTCTTCATTTACATGAATATCATTTAAGGTACTTTTATGGGCTGTATTTTCAGCAGTTAAGGTAGTCATCATCTTTTCCTAATGGTTAATTATGTATAACACAAACGTAAAGTGCGCAGAATAAAACAAGGTTTGCAGAAGATATTGAAAAGTTCAAATTGTACATTTAAAGGGGTACAGCTTAACCAAAAATAAAAACACAAAATTGTAAACATTTAATTACGCGATTTGTAAGGTTATTTTTACACATTATTTCACCTGAGTACACCTCTTTTTTAAGAAAAAGCTAGCTAATATTTCACTGTCATATAACTGTCACAAATTAGTCATGTAACTGTCATACAAAATTTTTACACTGCTCTCAGTTAATTTTTACCCCCTTTAACAAACTTAACAATTTAAGTAACAAAGTGAGAGATTTTATGAACACTTATTCAATGAGAACAGCAATGAAAAAAACAATAATTAACCTATCACTAGGTACAGTTGCCATTATAAGTAGCTTTGCAAGTGCTCAAGGTGGCAGCCGAGATACGATAACAGCGGTTGGCTCTTCAACTGTGTATCCTTTTTCAACTGTAGTTGCCGAACGTTTTGGCAAAAGTACTGAATTTAACACGCCAAAAATTGAATCAACGGGGACTGGTGGCGGCATGAAATTATTCTGTGCTAGCAACGCTATTGACACACCTGACCTTTCAAATGCGTCTCGTCGCATGAAACAAAGTGAATTTGACATGTGTGCTAAAAATGGTGTGACTAGTATCACTGAAGTACTTGTTGGATATGACGGTATTGTTATTGCAAACGCAAATTCCAGCAGCGTGATGAAAGTGACCCGCAAAGAACTATTTTTAGCGTTAGCTAAAGAAGTACCAGCAAAAGATGGTAGTGAGAAACTAGTCGTTAACCCATATAAGTTATGGAGCGAGATCAACCCTGCCCTACCAGCAAATAAGATTGAAGTATTAGGCCCACCACCTACCTCTGGTACTCGTGATGCCTTTGCCGAGTTAGTGCTAGAAGGCGGTTGTAAAAAGTATGCTTGGATTAAAGCCATTAAAAAACAAAACAAAGCTAAGTACAAAGAAATTTGTCATAGCGTGCGAGAAGACCACGCCTACATTGAAGCAGGTGAAAACGACAACTTAATTGTTCAAAAATTAATGGCTAACCCTAAAGCCTTTGGTATTTTTGGTTTTAGTTTTTTAGACCAAAACAGCGACACACTTCAAGGCTCTATCATTGACGGTCAAGGTCCTAGCTTTGATGCAATTGCAGACGGTTCATACCCTGTATCTCGTCCATTATATTTCTACGTGAAAAACGCTCACGTTGGTAAAGTACCCGGCATTTTAGAGTTTTTAACTGAATACACAAGTGAAGCTGCTATGGGTGAAGAAGGTTACTTAACTGATAAAGGGTTAATTCCATTAGGTGAAGAAAAGCTAGCATCAGTACGTAAAAATGTTTTGTCACTGACACCGTTAGCATTAAATAAATAAGGTAGTACAAACTAAGGTCTGTTGATCTTTACTGATAGGCGAGAATTTTTATTCTCGCCTTTATTTTTCAGAAAACTTGGTCTTAAAATATGAATTCCCCCTTACTGTTTGCAGTTTTACTTATTCTTACCTTAATGAGTTATTGGTTTGGCATAAAACGTTCATTAAACGTTGTTGGTGGTCCTGCACATAAAAAAGAACTTGCCTGCTTACCTGAGCAATTTGGCTTGTTGACCGCTATGGTTTGTGGTTTACCTGCTTTAATTACACTACTTATTTTTAATAGTGCGGAACAGCTTGTAATTGAACAGTTGCTCACGAGTACGCTACCCGAAAATATCAAATCACTTTCATCAATTGATTTAGGGTTATATCTCAATAATATTCGCTCATTAGCCACTACAGAAACACCCGATGCTTTAATCAATAGTATTAGTAATAGCAATGATTCTATCGTACAAGTTCAGCATCAAGCAGCATTAACATTACAAGCCCTCTATCAACAATCAACTTGGCTAAAAACTGCTTTGGTACTTATTGTCGCCGTTGTTAGTGTCACTCTTTTAGTTAAACAATTCAGCATAACGTTTAAAGCTCGTCAAAAAGCGGAAGCGATCGTTAGCGCACTCTTAGTTGCTTCATCTGCCATCGCAATTTTAACAACACTGGGTATTGTTGTTTCGGTATTATTTGAGTCTATCCAATTTTTTAAAAGTGTTGCGCCAAGTGACTTTATGTTTGGCACGCAATGGAGCCCTCAAACAGCGATGCGCGTAGATCAAGTGGCGGGTTCTGGATCGTTTGGTGCTGTGCCATTATTTGCCGGTACCATGCTAATCACTTTCATAGCCATGTTACTTGCGGTGCCTGTTGGTTTAATGATTGCTATTTATTTGTCCCAATATGCAAGCGCAAAACTACGTAGTTTTGCAAAGCCTATGCTCGAAGTGCTCGCAGGTATTCCAACGGTTGTTTACGGTTTTTTTGCCGCGTTAACCGTTGCCCCAGTAATTAGAAATATGGGGGAACATTTTGGTTTAAGTGTTGCTTCTGAAAGTGCTTTAGCTGCTGGTTTGGTTATGGGGACTATGATTATCCCATTTGTTTCATCATTATCTGAGGATGCTATTAGCGCAGTGCCAAAAGCACTAAAAGAAGCGTCATTAGGGATGGGCGCAACCCACAGTGAAACAGTAGTAAAGGTTTTATTGCCCGCCGCACTTCCCGGAATTGTTGGCGCTATTCTACTGGCAATATCTCGAGCGATTGGTGAAACCATGATAGTAGTGATGGCCGCAGGCATGGCAGCAAATTTAACCGCTAATCCATTAGACTCTGTGACAACTGTAACGGTACAAATAGTAACCTTACTCACCGGCGATCAAGAGTTTGATAGCCCAAAAACCTTAGCTGCTTTTGCTTTAGGTTTAATGTTATTTATCACCACACTCGGCTTAAATATTTTAGCCCTAAAAGTCGTTCGAAAATATCGAGAGCAATATGAATAATCTAAAAGAAACCGCTTCTGTGAGTAATAGCCTGCCTTCAACAACACAGAAGGTGAAGCTAAGCCTTAAAAAACGTCACCAAAAAGAAAAGCGCTTCAAAAGTATAGGACTGTTTGCGGTACTTTTTGGTTTTATGTTGGTTGTAATATTAATTAGTGATATTACTTCAAAAGCACTACCTGCATTCCATCAACATTGGATTAAACTTGATGTAGAGTATAACAGTGGCGGATTAAACATCGACCAAGCATCACCTCAGCATTTACAAAAGGCAAATTATAGAGCTGTTTTAAAGCAATCTATTTATCAAATGGTCGCAAGTAAGTCAGGTAAAAAGCTCTCTCGAAAAGATAAACGGCAATTGTTTAAGTTGTTTTCAACAAATGCTGAGTTCACAATTCAAGACTTTTTAATTGCTTCTCCTAAATATTTCAACAAGAAAACAAGTGTTTGGGTAAGGCTTGATGATGATGTTGACAGTTACTTAAAACAAGATTTCGCCTTAGGTGAAGCTGGACTACGTATCAATGAAACACAAGCGCAATGGTTAGCACAATGGACAAGTGAACACCGCATTGAAAGCCGCTTTAATGTTAGTTTTTTTACTGCCAGTGACTCACGTGAGCCTGAGCTTGCCGGCATTAAAGGTGCATTAATGGGCACCTTATTAACCATGATGGTAACCTTACTTTTATCCTTTCCTTTAGGTGTTGCAGGGGCGCTTTATTTAGAAGAGTTTGCTCCTAAAAACCGCATTACTGACTTAATTGAAATAAACATCAATAATTTAGCCGCGGTGCCTTCAATTGTATTTGGCTTACTTGGGTTGGCTGTCATCATCAACTTGTTTGGTTTGCCACGCTCTGCACCATTGGTAGGGGGAATTGTACTCACTTTGATGACATTACCAACAATAATTATTGCCAGTCGTGCTGCTATTAAAGCCGTTCCTCCTTCAATAAGAGAGGCGGCATTAGGGTTAGGTGCGTCAAAAATGCAAGTGACTTTTTCACATGTGTTGCCACAAGCAATGCCGGGGATTATTACTGGCGCTATTATCGGTATTGCCCAAGCACTCGGTGAAACAGCGCCGTTATTAATGATAGGTATGGTTGCTTTTATTGTTGATGTACCTTCGAGTATTGTTGATTCTGCTACGGTATTACCAATTCAAATATTTTTATGGGCTGACAGCCCTGAACGCGCTTTTTTAGCAAAAACTTCTGCGGCCATTTTAGTATTACTTACCTTGTTGTTAGTAATTAATGTAACTGCAACTGTGTTACGCAGTAAATTTGAGAATAAATAACATGAATAATATAGATTTAATTGTAAACGAAACAACAGCGGTAAAACTCGACCAATTAGAGTTTGCTGATACAGTTGGCAATATTTATGCGGATGATGCCAAAATGACCATTCGTGGTGCTAATGTGTTTTATGGTGAAAAACAAGCTATTCATAATGTCAGTTTAGATTTAGCTAAAAACCAAGTAACGGCGCTTATTGGGCCGTCAGGCTGTGGTAAATCAACCTTTTTACGTTGCTTAAACCGTATGAATGACACTATCGATACTTGTCGTATCACCGGAGAATTAATGCTAGATAATGAAAATATCTACGCAAAAGCACTTGACCCTGTACTGCTACGAGCGCGTGTAGGCATGGTTTTTCAAAAGCCCAACCCTTTCCCTAAATCAATTTACGATAATGTTGCCTATGGTGCTCGTATACATGGGCTAACCAACAACAAAGCTGAGTTAGACGAAATAGTTGAAACAAGCCTTCAAAAAGCTGGGTTATTTAATGAAGTAAAAGACCGGTTGAAAGATCCAGGTACTGGACTATCGGGTGGCCAGCAACAACGTTTATGTATTGCAAGAACCATCGCCGTTAGCCCAGAAGTTATCTTAATGGATGAGCCAGCTTCAGCACTTGATCCCATAGCTACCGCTATAATTGAGGAGTTAATAGATGAACTGAAGAATAAGTATACCATTGCTATTGTAACTCACTCAATGCAACAAGCCGCGCGAGTTTCACAGCATACGGCATATTTTCACATGGGTAAATTAGTTGAAATGGGCAAAACCGAAGATATCTTTACTCGCCCAAGTCACAAATTGACTGAAAACTATATTACCGGCCGTTTCGGTTAACAGGAGAATAACATGACCATTACCAAAAATACTGATAACCCATCTGGCTTCACACAAAAGCTACATTTAGATAAACATATTTCAAAACGCTTTAATGAAGAATTAGAGCAAGTAAGAACGTTAGTCATGAATATGGGTAAGCTGGTTGAGCAACAAGTTAATGACGGTCTTACATCCGTACTAACAGCAGACGCTAAACTCGCAGAAAAAGTGATTGAGCGCGATCAAAAAGTGAACGCCATGGAGTTGGAAATTGACGAATATTGCACCCACATTTTAGCACGCAGACAACCAGCTGCTAGCGATCTGCGCTTATTAGTGAGTGTGATCAAAAGTATTACTGACCTTGAGCGCATGGGTGACGAAGCCGTAAAGTTTGGCCGAAATGCCATCAAACTTGCCCGAGGTAATTTTGCCGAAGAAGAAGGTGCTCGACCGCTAGTCGAGCTCAAGCATTTAGGTAAACATGTCAGCGAGTCTGTGCACAAAGCACTTACTGCTTATGCACAAATGGATGTTGAGGCAGCATTAGAAATCATTAAAAATGATGATATCGTCGATGAAGAGTTTGACAACATTTCACGCCTGTTAGTGACCAAAATGATGGAAAACCCTCGTGAAATAAAAAATGCGCTACGTGTTACTTGGTGTGCCCGAGCGCTAGAGCGTATAGGCGATCACACGACTAATTTATGTGAATATATTGTTTATTTAGTGGAAGGTAAAGACGTGCGCCATGGTAATATGAATCAAATAAACCTAAATAATAAGTCAAAATAAGCCCAACAATTTAATCATCTTGCTGTGCTTACAACCTAAGGGCGATGTAATCAACTTTGGGTACAAGTGAAAAAGCATCACTTGTACCCATTTATTAACGTGCCAATAGCTTTTGTGGATTACTCAAAGTCGAAACATAACCTGACAGATTAAATCTAGGCTTTACAATTTATAAAACTACAACTTATCGACTACATTTAGGATTTCATTTATTGCTTGGCTATAGGTATCTGAATGTTTGCCATTTTTTACTATATATAAAGAAACATTGTCGCCGTAAGTCCAATGCTGTTGTAATTGTTGTAATGGTGTTTGTAAATCCTTATCACCTTGAAAGACGCTAATCGGTGTTTCTTTTAGTGCAAGCATCGGCTCATTGAGCTGATAGTTTTTCGGTAATAATAAGGTTATTGGCAAGATGCTCAGCGGTTTCAAATACCACCTTGAATTAAGGTAGCTATCAATGGCAATCGATAGTGATGGGGCGACACTATCTAAAATAATTCCTGACACCTTGTTGTCATTTACTGCGTACATAGCAACCATTGCCCCCAACGAACGTCCATAAACAATGGTACGTTCAGATGAACAAGTATTTAAGATGTTGCTCATAGCATCACCAATGAGCATTAATAATGCTGCCATAGTTTTAACTTGACCTAACGCACCATCTTGTCCTGGGTATGAGAAAGAAAACACCTTAAAGTTATGCTTTTGGAAAGCGTTAATAATAGATTTTTCATATTTTTTTATTCCACCATGACGCCCAGGAAAAAAGAGCAAACATTGTCTGTTTGATTGACCATACTCACGAACCAGTAATTGATTATTCGAACCATCATAAAATTTAAATTGATGTAATTCTTCAGTTTGAGCAGTTAAAACGATTTTAGGGAAGAGATAACGCGGTAGCTGGGTAGATAATAAATATGCGCCTAGAGAAAAATAGCCAGCGACGACGAGAGCGATCACAATCATGATGCGATTCATTTATTGTCCACTGATAAATAAACTGATACATAGGCCAAACTCATGCCTATTATTTGACAGTTTGATATTTGAGGGTTGTAATTCCCCAAAATGCATGACTTTTTGCATCTAACTGCCAACCTTTCTTAATGAGGGATTTTCGTATATAACGGTTCATAAAGCCATGTCCAAAAAGCACTAAATTCTCATGCTTTTCTGCTAAAGCTATCAGCCTTTCTGTCGCTAACTCAGCTCTTTTTTTAGCTTGTTTAAATGACTCGAACGAACCTTTAAAACCTAGCAGCCAAAGAAATCGTGATAGATAAACCCAATTCCAAGCTTTTAATTTTAGTGGAATTTTATATCTAGGCACTTCCATTTCTCGGTAAATTTTATCAATTTCTTCAACTTTTTTGTCCATGTAAATATATGCTGAATGACGTGCTCGCTTTAAATCACTTGCAACAACATAAAAAGATCTATATTGCTCATTTATATTTACCGGCCTGCTACTGCTATCAACAGCGGATAGGTTGTATTGCCTGATCCATTTTGTATACTCGCCAGCATTAACAACTAGGTTGTTGGCTGATGCTGGTTTTCCGTGGCGTATTAATACTATTTCCATTCTTCGCTACCCTGCTAATTGCTTTTTCCTGTATCACTGGTATCGATACTGATTTTATACCCGATATTATTGCGATACGTTAGCATGAAAGCTTTTTTACTTGGATCATTGTACTGCACATGACTAGCTATGATTTGATACCCCCACGGCTTACAATTTACGGCTTCGATAAACCAATGATTGTTTAGTAGTTCAGTGACCGTTTTCTGACCATTAATTTTAAGCTCGTGAACAATATGCTCAACCCCGCGAGTTTCAAGTACCAAGTGATAATCAAGGTATTTACAGTCAAATTTACTTGAAGTTGCCAAAGTATTTAGCGATATAAAAGCAAGCAATATAAAGCAAAATCTCACATGAGTTCCTTAAAAATCAACTTGGTGTTACTATAAAGCAGCCACTTGCTTTACTCAAGAGTCACTAAAGGAGAAGCATGTACAAGGCAAAAGTAATGTTTTATTTTTTTATGATTTTAGGTCTAAGTAAAAAGCCAATAAACCTACCAAAAAGACTTTGATACATTGCTTCTATCTCATTTTTACTGATACTTCCGCCAAATATAAGCATCTCAAGTTTTTCTCCTGGTTCTTTCACAATATAACCTGATGAGTTAAATCCGTTTTTTTCATAGAAAGCTTTACGTTTAAGCCTTTGTTGGTAATTTTTTTCGCGCTTATCAAGCAGTTCAATATTCAACACAATTCTTTTGCCTAAGTATACCACTTTCATTAAATCCAATACGTTACTGCCATATCCAGCTGAGCGACAAGCTTCAGCTATAGCGAAAAAGTGTGTCAAAACAATATCGTTATACTCAGTAGTATAAATTAGCCCAATCCAAGTATCATCGGCATAAAGGACGTTAAAACCTGCCTTCCCATGTCTCAATTTAAACCTAAGAAACCACGTTGGAAGTCGTTTGGCAGTGGTAAACGCATTTTTGTATAAATCGATAACCTTCGAGAAGTTATCTTCATTTTGATTGAGCGGTCGTAGGTTAATACGCAAATGTTATCCCTATAGCCTAATGAACAGGCGAAATAATGAGTTAGGCTTCATAAACATTCATTGATAGTCGCTAAGCCCAAATCAATATGAGCGACAATATAACCATACTCTTTTTTGGACAGTAAATCGTTTTCAAATTGTTGCTTGGCAAGTTGATGTGTCCATTTATTATTACACGATGGCAGTGGAATTGCGGTATCAATTTTTAATAGCTGTGCATCTTCAACTGCAAAACCTTTTTTTACCGCACTTTTAGCGCATAAACTCAATGCGTATTCTACTGCGTATTTGTCAACGCTTGGCATACCAATAAACTCTACATCGCAGGCAAGTTTTCGAGTTCCTTGTTGATCAAGGTAGTACAGTTGACCTGTGGTGCATGCGGTCATTAGCAAAGAAAACAGGATGATTAATAATTTATTCAAGTCTGGTTGTCCTTGGTTCAGTTAAAGCTATGTTAAAGCTAAGTTACAGCTAAATTCAGTCATGTCATGATAAAATATCCATTCAACCATGTTATTAACTTCTAAACTCAATTGGTAAGCTAGCGAATCAGCAAATATTGAACTTTTTAAAACAAGCCAAACAATAGCAATAAGCTCAACAGCCGAGCAAGTCGTCATTAACTTAGGTCGAGGGCGTAAGGTTTTAATAATTCCATCGGCACGATTTCTAATGCTCTGATATGAGTTCTTTGTAGATAAACTCTAGGTGCTCTATCATTTGCTAACGCTTCCATCCACCTTGTTGCACACAAGCACCAAGTATCACCGGCTTTAATCCCTTTAAAACCAACTTCAGGAACCGGTGTTGATAGATCATTCCCTGCAAAGCGAGAATATTCTAAAAATTGACTTGATGCTTCAATACAAACAGTATGTGACCCGGTATCTTGTTCACAAGTGTTACACTTTCCATCACGGTAAAACCCTGTGACCGGATTTGCACCGCATATTTCTAACGCTTCTCCAAATACATTAACTGACTCTGCCATTTCCATTTATCGTTCCTCAAAAATCACTGTAAATTATCACTAATATCCTATCTAATACCATATATAAACCCTAACCCATTAAAGGTGCAAGTATCAATTGATACCATTAAGTGATTATATTATGTTGATTGCATAAAGCAAAAAAGCGCCTTTCGGCGCTTTAATCAATTGATTCTGTCAAAGTGAATTAACCACCATGAACAATACGTTTATCAATTAAGTCTTCAACCACACTAGGATCTGCCAGTGTTGAGGTATCACCTAAACTGTCAACATCATTTTCGGCAATTTTACGTAAAATACGACGCATAATTTTACCTGAACGTGTTTTCGGTAATCCTGGAGCCCATTGTATATAATCAGGCTTAGCAAAACGACCTAACTCTTTGGCAACAAATTCTTTTAACTCTTTGTTAAGGTCGTCTGATTCTTCAGCACTTGCCATCAAGGTTACGTAACAGTAAACCCCCTGCCCCTTGATTTCATGCGGATAACCAACCACTGCAGCTTCAGCAACCGCAGGGTGCAGTACTAAGGCACTTTCAATTTCAGCCGTACCTAAACGGTGACCTGATACGTTTAATACATCATCTACGCGACCTGTGATCCAATAAAAACCATCTTCATCGCGCTTAGCACCATCACCGGTAAAATAGTTACCTGGATATTGGCTTAAATAGGTTTGATAGAAACGGTTATGATCGCCATACACGGTACGTAATTGTCCCGGCCAACTCGCCGTCATCACCAATAGCCCTTGGTTTTCACCTTCTAAGGTATTGCCATCTTTATCGAATAGCTCTGGTTGAACACCAAAGAATGGTTTACCCGCACAACCTGGTTTCATATCAACGGCGCCCGGTAACGAGGTAATCATAATGCCACCTGTCTCAGTTTGCCACCAAGTATCTACTATTGGGCAGTTACTCTTACCTACCACTTCATAATACCAATTCCATGCTTCTGGATTAATAGGCTCACCCACTGATCCTAACAAACGCAGTGAAGAAAGATCTGATTTTTCAACTAATTCATTGCCTAAACTCATTAACGCGCGAATGGCTGTAGGTGCCGTGTAAAAAACATTAACGTTATGTTTTTCACATACTTGCCAAAAGCGTCCAGCATCTGGATAGGTTGGTACACCTTCAAATACTAAGGTAGTTGCACCATTAGCTAACGGACCGTAGAAAATATAAGTATGACCCGTAATCCAGCCAGCATCAGCAGTACACCAATAAATTTCATCTTCTCGGTAGTCAAATACATATTTATGGGTCATTGCTGCATAGACAATATAACCACCACAGGTATGAACTACACCTTTAGGGGTACCAGTTGAACCCGAGGTATAGAGAATAAATAACGGATCTTCAGCATCCATAACTTCAGGCTCACAGGTTGCTGGTAAGTTGGCAACTGCATCGGCATAATTAATGTCTATTTTTTCGTTCCAAGCAACATCACCACCGGTACGAGTAACCACAATCACTGAATGTACTGCTGGGCAATCGGCAATGGCAGCGTCAACGTTAGCTTTAAGCGGTATATGCTTGCCACCACGTACTGACTCATCAGCAGTAATAATAACTTGGCACTCAGCATCAAGTACCCGTGCCTTTATTGACTCTGTCGAAAAACCACCAAACACTACTGAGTGAATGGCACCAATACGGGCACAAGCTAGCATTGCATAACCTACTTCAGGGATCATAGGCATATAAATACAAACACGATCGCCTTTTTTCACGCCACGTTCTTTTAATAAATTAGCAAAGCGACATACATGATCATGTAATTCTTGATAGGTTACTTTTAAATCATCTGAAGGATCATCACCTTCAAAAATAATCGCTGTATCATTGGCTTTAGTGGCTAAATGACGATCTATACAGTTATAACTAACGTTTAATTTAGCACCTGAAAACCAATTGATTTCAGAGTTTTTTAAATCGACTTTACTCACACTATCCCAAGGTTGGTACCAATCAATAAACTCTTTAGCTTGCTCACCCCAAAAAACATCTGGTTGCTCAATAGATTGTTTATACATAGCATCATAAGCAGCACTATCAATATGGGTATGCGCCTTTGCTTTTTCTGATACGGGATAACAAGGTTTTAATTCATTCATGTGATATTCCTTCGGGGCTTTGCCCCCAATGTAATAATTTTTAACTAAAATTGATTAACTTTATGCTAATTTTTTTGCGGCACTTTTCATATACGCCTTTAGTCTTAAATAATTCACTACCTATGTACCATTGCATATAAAAAAATTTCATTAAAAATAAGTAATGTACAGACTAGAAGCCATAACTACTCCATGTGACAAGCAATGATTATATGAAGCTCATTCATAATAATCCACTTATTTACCAGCTTATAAAATGAATGAATCTTTACTATTTTCAACAATGATTTTTAACAAAAAAAGCGCCCTTAGGCGCTTTTAACAACAATATTACAACAGTAGGTTGTGTTTATAAATTATAACCCGACTCTTCATGATCAACCTGATCTAGGCCATTAACTTCATGCTCTTCATCAACGCGAAGTCCATCGGTTGCCAGACTAACAACTTTTAGTAAAATATAAGTTACCACTGCCGTATAAGCGAATGTCGATATAATACCGATCAGTTGCACACCAACTTGCTCTGTCATTGTTGCAATGCCTTCAGCAAAACCATAACCACTAAATACGCCAAGGGTTGTTGCCGAGAAAACACCTGCAAGTAAAGTTCCTAAGATGCCACCAACACCATGCACAGGAAATACATCTAATGAATCATCAATTTTTAACTTCTGCTTTATATATACAGTTGAATAAAAGCAAACAAAGCCTGCACTAATACCAATAACTAAAGCACCGCCTGGGCCAACAAAACCTGATGCTGGAGTAATAGTGCCTAAGCCTGCCACCATTCCAGTAACTGCACCTAACACACTAGCTTTGCCAAATTTTTTCCATTCAATAGCCGCCCACGTTAAAGTGCCTGCTGCTGCAGAAATATGGGTTACCAGCATCGCCATTGACGCATCACCATTTGCCGCTAACGCACTTCCGCCATTAAAGCCAAACCAACCAACCCATAACATACCTGCGCCTGTAACCGACATGGTTAAGTTATGAGGTAGCATAGGGGTTTTAGGAAACCCACGTCTTGGACCAACCACCATGGCTGCAACTAGTGCTGCTGTACCTGCAGTAATATGTACAACAATTCCACCAGCAAAATCATACACGCCCATTTGGCTTAACCAACCGCCTCCCCAAACCCAATGAGTTACAGGTGCATAAACACAAAGCAGCCACAAGCCACAAAATAATAGTACAGAAGAGAATTTCATTCTTTCTGCAAAACCACCAATAATAAGTGCAGGGGTAATAACCGCAAAGGTCATTTGAAACAGCATAAATAAACTTTCAGGTATATCGCCGGATAAGGCTCCCTTGCCAATACCATTCATCATCACTTTTGAGAAATCACCAATAAAGCCATTACCTTCACTAAAGGCAAGGCTATATCCTACTAATAGCCATAAAATAGAAGAGATTGAGCCGATGGCAAAACATTGCATTAGAATTGAAAGCACATTTTTTTTGCGTACCAAGCCACCATAAAAAAGCGCTAAACCGGGTAAGGTCATTAACAAGACTAGGGCGGTAGACGTTAATATCCATGCGGTATTGGCACCATTAAGCGTGCCATCATCGGCAATAACCGATGTAGGTATAGCTAACAAGATTATAAATACTAGTAATAAGGGATGTTTTGACATGTTCAGTTCCAAAAATTTTTTATTGCCAACTTGATAGAAATTAGTGCAACCATTATCTATCAAAATTCATTAAACTTTTCTTTTGCACTGTTATGCACAAAATAAGCCACCAATAAAAAACCAACTAAAACAGCAAGATGAAACTCCCATGTTCGATAATAGCGCTTTTTATTGCACCAAAACAGTGAATAATCAAACAAGCAGCACAACAATGGTGCGAAACTTTTAAGGTGCTTCGAGTAAGCTAACAATAACGACATTTATCAAGTTTGTTCACCTAACTTTTGCAATTTGCCAGGTTAAAATAGAATAGCTGGTGGATATATTTACCAGTGCTGGTAAAAAAAAGCGGTATAAGTTTAATCTATATTCAAAATATTAATGATATGAATCATTGTTACGACTATTTAGCTATATCATTGTCACAATTTTTTGTTAAAATCGGCGCAATTTAAAACCTCTTCACCCACTCACAACTTGAGAATGTACATGAAACAACTATTATTCATTATACTAGCGATGTTTGCACCAAGCATCGCGTTTGCATCTGATGCCGCGCATCAAACCATAGATTTAACCTCCCATTGGGTTGGTTATGCTGCAATAGCTATTTTTGTTGTCGCATATAGCTTAGTTATTTTAGAAGAACAGTTACATCTTCGAAAGTCTAAGCCTGTTTTGCTTGCTGCGGGCCTTATTTGGATACTTATTGCTTGGTATTATGGCTCTCACGGTATGCCGCATGCTGCTGAAGTTGCTATTCGTCATAACTTTTTAGAATATGCCGAGCTTTTCTTCTTCTTGCTTGTTGCAATGACCTATATAAACGCAATGTTAGAGCGAGATGTTTTTGATGCCTTGCGCGATTGGTTGGTCGTTAAAGGATTTAG
Source organism: Colwellia sp. KU-HH00111 (assembly GCF_040362745.1). Classification (NCBI taxonomy): domain Bacteria; kingdom Pseudomonadati; phylum Pseudomonadota; class Gammaproteobacteria; order Alteromonadales; family Colwelliaceae; genus Colwellia; species Colwellia sp. KU-HH00111. The sequence continues at coordinate 94,860 of NZ_BAABWO010000008.1, forward strand.
TTATAAGTCACTGTTTTGGTTAACAGGTATTCTGGCTTTCTTTATTTCACCTATTGCTGACAACTTAACTACAGCACTTATTATGTGTGCTGTAGTGCTGGCTGTTGGTAAGGACGAACCAAAATTTGTCGCGTTAAGCTGTATTAATATAGTGGTTGGCGCTAATGCTGGTGGTGCCTTTAGCCCATTCGGTGACATTACTACGTTAATGGTTTGGCAAAAAGGTATCGTTCAATTCCAAGAATTTTTTGCTTTATTTGTGCCGTCAGTTGTTAACTTTGTTATCCCTGCTTTTATTATGCAATTTGCAATTCCTAACGGTAACCCAACAGCAGCGTCAAGTAGAATGACGCCAATTAAACCTGGCGGTTTAGTGATTGTTGGTTTGTTTATTTTAACTATTATCACCGCAGTGTCTTTCCATAACTTCTTACACTTACCACCCGTATTTGGCATGATGCTAGGTTTAGCTTATCTTAAATTCTTTGGCTACTATATTCGCCAAACAAGCAAAAACGAAATTGACAAGTCAGATATGCCTACGGCACATGATGTTGAAGATGATTTTGATATTTTCAATAAAATTGCAAAAGCCGAGTGGGACACTTTATTCTTCTTCTACGGCGTTATTTTAGCTGTGGGTGGTTTAGGCTTTATCGGTTATTTAGGTATGACGTCTGAGTTTATGTACGGTGAGTTAGGACCAACAAATGCAAATATTTTAGTGGGTATTCTGTCGGCTATTGTCGATAACATTCCTGTCATGTTTGCGGTACTAACAATGAACCCTGAAATGTCACATACACAATGGTTATTAGTAACTTTAACAGCGGGTGTTGGCGGTAGCTTATTATCTATCGGCTCAGCTGCGGGTGTTGCTCTAATGGGACAAGCTCGAGGATATTATACTTTCTTTAGTCATTTAAAATGGACACCTGTTATCGCTTTAGGTTATGGCGCAAGTATTTATGTTCATTTACTTATAAATGGTTAATATCACTTTTTTATAAAAACTTGATATGATAAAAAGCTTCTAAACTATTTTAGAAGCTTTTTTATTTGTGATTGATAATTTTGATCGATAACAAAAACAGTAGGAAGAAAATGAAAACTTTAAGTGATTTAACAACCAACGCAAAACCTTGGCTCTTATTAGCTTTGTCAGCTTTAGCTCTCGAGCTGTGCGCTTTATTTTTTCAATACGTGCTAGATTTAGCGCCCTGTATCATGTGTGTTTATCAGCGCGTTGCTATTTGCGCTATTATAGTTGCTGGGGTTATTGGCTTTGCTGGCTGTGGTGTTTTAATTGCTAGAATCGTGGCTTATGGCTTATGGGCAACAGGCGCTATTTGGGGGTTAATCATAGCCTTAGAGCATGTAGAGATGCAGGAAAACTCAGGCTCATTATTTTTCAGTTGTGAGTTTGTTCCAAACTTTCCAACATGGGCGCCTTTACATCAATGGCTTCCAGCCATATTTGAAGCCACCGGCGATTGCGGTGAAATTAGCTGGCAGTTTCTAGGTTATAGTATGCCACAATGGATGGTTGTGGTTTATGGACTATATACTCTAGCTTTTGCACTGGTTATTCTAAACCGATTAATGCACGCTAAAAGACTTTAGCTTTGTGAAGTTAAATCTAGTTCAATTTATTAGGCTGTAATTGTTAAAGTTAGAGCCTAATAAATGCAGCTAATATCTGCTTTTTATTTAATAATTGGCGCTGCAACACCTGCAGCGACATAAGGTATAACTTGCTTGATGACCCCAGCAATATCAACTTGACGATCAAAATCATTTAACGCGATATCAATTAACGCGTCACTTGATGACATAGTAAAAACGATAGTTCCCATAGTGAAATGTAATCGCCAAAACATTTCTTCGGCGCTCAGTTCGGGATATGCTTTATGAACCGCTTCGGTAAAATTAGCAAAAACACCCGGATATTGAGTCGTTAAAAACCACCTTAAAAAGCCTTGGCTATCGGTATAACCTCGTCCTAAAAGCTGTAAAAAAGTACTAGTACCATTATCTTTAAAGCTATTTAAATGAAGCAATGGTTCAATAAAAGCAGAAAACACACCTATTAAGCTAGGCTTAACCTCAGTTTTACAAAGTGCAGCCAAAGCAGACTCTAAACGAGGCGCAAGTTCATTCATATAACGAGACATCACGGCTTTTATTAATTCTTTTTTTGAGCCAAAATGATAATTTACCGCCGCTAAGTTCACTTCAGCTTGGCTGGTGATCTCTCGTAAAGACGTACCATTGAAGCCTTTATCAGCAAAAAGAACCTCTGCCGCATCTAAAATTTTATTTTTTGTACTCATACTTTACTACACCAACAAACGTCAAATTCAAACAACTGTTTAAAATAGCCCATTTATCCATATCAGGTCAAGCCTAATCCCTAGTTAAATATTATTTATTAAAACAGCGGAGAAAAATTGAACTATTATTGGTGAATGCTTTCATACTTAATGTACATACATGTTACTTCCTGACTCAGTGGCCTGATCTGTCAATCTTCCCTGAGTCTTTTTTTGTCTTTGTTTCCTGACTTTTGTTAAGCATTCTGTACAATTTTAGCCAATTTGTTAATACAAATTATTGCACTGTAAAACCAGCCAATCCAATAAAAATAGCCCTTGTAGCGGTTTAGCGTTCCCTTCACTGACCTTATTAGGTAATGTATTTGAATTCATCCCTGCTTGGACTCCTAACCTATTGCGATATATTCCTAATTAGCTCCTTTGCCATTATATCGATATTTCAATATACTCAATCCACCTAACATATATTAACGCACTTATTTTATAATGAAAAAAATAACAAATACTTTTAAGTTAACAGCCATAGCTTTAGTTGTAGCTACTTCATTGGTTGGCTGTAGCCAAGATAACAAAAATACAAACGCTGCTAAGCAAGCTTCACCAACACCTGCCAAGGCCTTAACAGGTGAAGATGCACAAATATTTCTAGACGATGTTGCCAAAGAAATGAAAACGTTAGGCGCTTCAGGCGCTCGTGCTGCGTGGATTTATTCGAACTTTATCACTGAAGATACGGCATCTTTAGCCGCAGAAGCAGATCAATTATCAACTGAAGCTGGCGTTCACTTTGCGATGCAAGCAGCCAAGTTTGATAACGTAGATGTGAGCCCAACCCAACGTCGCCAATTAAATATTCTAAAACAATCCTTAGTATTACCTGCACCTCAAGATTCAGCTAAATCTGCAGAGCTTGCTAAAATAGGTGCAGAACTTGGGAGTATGTATGGTAAAGGAAGTTATACCACCAAAGAGGGTAAAAAACTTAGCCTAGGTGATATGACGTCAACCATGGCAACGTCTCGCAATTACGATGAACTATTAGAAATGTGGCAAGGGTGGCGTGAAATCAGTCCACCAATGAAACCTTTGTATACCCGTCAAGCACAACTCGCTAATGAAGGAGCAAACGGTCTGGGTTATAAAGATTTAGGAACAATGTGGCGTTCAAACTATGATATGCCTGCTGATGACTTTGCCACTGAGCTAGATCGTTTATGGGGGCAAGTAAAACCCTTATATGATGATTTACATTGCTATGTTCGCAGTGAATTAGGTAAAGAATACGGGGAAGATAAAGTACCACAAGACAAGCCTATTCCTGCTCACCTTTTAGGTAATATGTGGGCGCAATCATGGGGAAATATCTATGATCTAGTGGCACCAGAGGATGCAGATCCAGGGTACGATGTTACCCAACAATTAGCAGCGCATAATTACGATGAAATACAAATGGTCAAAGGTGCTGAAAAATTCTTCACTTCCCTAGGTTTTGATGCCTTGCCAGAAACGTTCTGGACCCGTTCTTTGTTTACCAAGCCCGCTGACAGAGATGTTATTTGCCATGCTTCAGCGTGGAGTTTAGATTCAAAAGATGATTTACGCATTAAAATGTGTATTCAAAAAACAGGGGAGGAATTCTCGGTTATTCATCACGAGTTAGGGCACAACTTCTATCAACGTGCCTATAAAGATCAACCGGTATTTTTCCAAAACAGTGCGAACGATGGTTTCCATGAAGCAATTGGCGATACTATAGCCCTTTCAGTTACACCAAAATATTTAAAAGAAATAGGCCTAATTGACAGCATTCCTGATGAGTCTAAAGATATTGGCTTATTAATGAAAAAGGCTTTAGATAAAGTTGCTTTTATCCCATTTGGTTTAATGGTTGATCAATGGCGTTGGAAAGTTTATTCAGGGGAAATAACTCCTGAAAACTACAACACTGCTTGGTGGGAATTACGTGAAAAATACCAAGGTGTAGCTGCACCTATAGCGCGTGATGTTGATGCGTTTGATCCTGGCGCAAAATACCATGTACCTGGTGGTGTTCCTTATAGCCGCTATTTCCTAGCACACATTCAACAGTTTGAATTTCATCGTGCCTTATGTGAAATTTCAGGGAATACCGACCCTATTCACCGTTGTTCAATTTACAACAACAAAGATGCAGGTAAAGCGCTTAATACCATGTTAGAAATGGGCTCTAGTCAACCTTGGCAACAAGCTTATAAGGTATTAACCGGTAATGAACAAATGGATGCTACGGCTATTTTAGATTACTTTGCTCCACTGCATACTTGGTTAAAAGATAAAAACCAAGGAAAGGAATGTGGCTTTTAATGGCTAAACGTTAAACCGTTAAACCGTTAAATACTTAGTGTTTACAAACAAAAGCCCTTGCATCATCGATGTCAGGGCTTTTTTCATTAGCGTCTTCAATAACAAATAATGCATTAACTAATTTGATATTTTTTCAACTTCATTGCGATTTTATTATGCGAAACATTTAAGCGCTCGGCCAATTTGCGTGTTGTCGGAAATAGCGGGTAAAGTTGTAACAAGAGTTTTTTTTCAAAATCTGCTTGGGCACTTGCCCAGTCATCGACTTCAAACGGTTTTATTTTAGCCAATGACGCATTTACCTGATTATTTTCTTGTGCAAACTTCTGCAAGGCTACTTTGACAGCCTCAGCCTCAATCACCGTTTGGGTATTTAGAGCAATTATCGAAAACAATAAGTTTTGTAATTGCCTAATATTGCCTGGCCAGTGATAAGACTGGAGTAAGTGTAGCGCTTGCTCGGTCAATTGCGGTGTTTTAGATAGCCCCTGCCCGTTTTGTTTAACTTGATTACAGGCATTTTTAATAAAGTATTTAGCCAGTAAAATAATATCGTCGGTTCTCTCTCTAAGCGGTGGTAAAGTTAAATGAAGCACATTTAACCGGTAGTAAAGATCTTCTCTGAACTCTTTTTTTGAAATCAATGTCGAAAGATTTTGGTGACTGGCACTAATAATCCTTACATTGGCGTGTAGCTCTTTAGTCCCACCAACCCGTCGATAAGAGAAATCTTGTAAGAAGCGAAGCAATTTAGCTTGCAAATAAATTGACATTTCAGCAATTTCATCAAGAAACACACTGCCGCCTTCAGCTAGCTCTATTAATCCAGGTTTACCAGACTTCTTAGCCCCCGTAAACGCGCCACCACTATAACCAAACAGTTCACTTTCTAATAAATGCTCAGGTAATGCGGCACAGTTGATAGCCAAAAACGGCGCTTTGGCTCTGCTACTGCTTTGATGAAGCGCACGAGCAATTAATTCTTTCCCCGTGCCAGTTTCACCGCTGATCAGTACAGGTAAATCTAATTTAGCAAAGCGCTCACTTTGCTCCTTTAACAGCAGAATACTTTCAGATTGACCAATAATATTATCTAAACTGTGCTCATGATGGGTTTGTATTAACGCTAACTGACGACCTATTGCCGTCATAGAGCGTAAAGAGATCATCGCACCGGTAATTTGATCAAAACCATTAGCAAGCGAACTCACCACAGGGGTTACATCAGCTAAATAGCTTTTCCCATCAAACACTAAAGAATGCGTGCTTGCTTTATCGGTTAAAAATGTTTGGTATTTTTGTTCAACAAACTGTTCAATTGATAAACCTATCATCACCTCAGAGTGCTTGGATTGCGCAAACAGATTTCTTGCGGAGGCATTCACAGCTAAAATAATGCCCTGATTATCAATATCTAAAATAGGATCAGGTATTCGGTCAAGTAACGTTTGCAAGTGGTTTTCACGTTGCTCTATTGGCAATAAGGTGACAACTTCAATACCGATAATACCCTCAATGTTACCTAAACAGGCACGGATGTCTTCAAGTGATAAGATTGAGTGTTCAATATGCACAAAGGTAAACTCTGTGCTGACCTCAACAGCCTTTAAATTCCATGACTTTAGCGCAAAAGCCGCGAGTATTTCTTGACTGATACCTATTCTGTCCGTTGATTGAATTTTGACCCGCATATCGCCCCTTGTAATAAAAATAGTACGCGTAACAATTATATTACAATACCATTAAAAAGCCTGTAATCACTAATTAAAAAGCTATTTTTGTATAAGTTTACTCTCTCGTAATAGGTGAACCAGCCCTACATTTGTAATAAAAACATGACAAAACAAAACGATTTTTAGATGAAAATCAATTAAGTCACTGAAATTAAACACTAAAACAATTATGGCCGTTTAATTGCAATAGACTGACTAACTAAAAAAACGTTTACAGACAGTATCAAATAGTTAAATACGTACTGAAATCTTTTTATTGATTAATGCCCCTTGAGAGAGAATATGACTAAAGATAATAATAAGCACTTCACCAGTGAGTCAATCGAAACTAAAGCTATCCACGCAGGCCGGATAAACGACGAGCAGTTTGGCTCATTAGCTACCCCTTTATACCAAACCTCAACATTCATATTTAACGATGCTCAACAAGGTGCAGATCGCTTTGCTGGAGAAAGTGAAGGCTTTATTTATACTCGTTTAGGTAACCCTACCACTCGCCAATTAGAGATGCGTGTAGCGGCAATGGAAGGAATGGAAGATGCCGCAGCAACCGCAACAGGCATGGCTGCAGTTTCTGCAGCGCTATTAACAAATTTGCAAGCAGGCGATCATATGATTTCGTCTAAAGCTGTTTATGGCTGTTCGTTTGCACTAATGAACCACATGTTGAAAAAATTTGGTATTGAAGTTACTTTTGTGGATATGACCGAGCCTGAAAATATTCATGCTGCGATTAAAGAAAACACAAAACTGATTTTTTTAGAAACGCCAATCAACCCGAACCTAGTGGTACTAGATTTAGCAACAATCTGTGCCATTGCGAAAAAACATCAATTATTATCTGTTGTCGATAACACCTTCTTGACTCCCGTTTTGCAGCAACCAGCTCAATTTGGCGCTGACATCGTCATACACAGTGCAACCAAATACTTAAACGGCCATGGCGATGTTGTTGCCGGTATAGTTTGTGGTAGCAATGAAATGATAAGCGACATTAAATTAACTACGTTAAAAGATATTGGCGCAACCATGAGCCCACATGATGCTTGGCTGATTATGCGTGGCATAAAAACCCTACCCATTAGAATGGAGCGCCATTGTAATAATGCACAAACTGTTGCTGAGTTTTTAGAACAACATCCCGTGGTAGCACAAGTGTATTATCCAGGCTTACAATCTCATCCTGGACACAAATTTATTGGTAAACAGATGAAAGCAGCAGGTGGTGTTATCGCTTTTGAATTGAATACCGATTTAACAGGAGGCGCTGACTTTATTAATAATACGCAGTTGTTTTCTATTGCAGTAAGTTTAGGTGACGCCGAGTCATTAATTCAACACCCGGCATCAATGACCCACTCGCCTTATGAGCCTGAGGAGCGCGCTGAAGCGGGGATTACCGATTCATTAATTAGAATATCAGTTGGTCTAGAGCATGTTGACGATATTATTGCTGATCTAAAGCAAGCATTAGCAAAGGTGACAGTAACAGCACAACAAAAAGCAGAGACTAAAAAGGCAGCGACTGCTGCTTAATTACTCACTGTTGATTAGTTCAGCAGCTAAAGTCTACAAGCTTAAGCTGCTATGTTATTTTACTTCGACGCTAAAACACACGCCAACTTGGGCAGCAACTGCGCTTTAATATTAGCTAGCTGCTCGTCGGTATATGGGGTTAAAGGTTGTTGTCCCCAAATGGGTTTAGGCCAACTGGCATCGGTTTTGTAACGCACAACATGATGCACATGCAATTGGTCAACAACATTGCCAAGTGCCGCCACATTCATTTTATCACCGGCAAACACCTGCATTAACAACTCGCTTAACAAGCTTGATTCATTCAATAGCTGTTGTTGCTGCTGCCAATCTAACTGATATACCTCAGTAATAGCATCAACTTTCGGTACTAAAATAAACCAAGGATAGGCACTATCATTACACAGCAATAATTTGCACAAGGGTAAATCCGCTAGTTCAAAACTATCGTTTGCTAGTTGAGGGTGCAAATTGAAAGGGGGTATTTGTTCAGACATGATTATTTCCTTTTATTCTTTCGACCACGGCCACGTGCGAGTTTCTTCGCTTCACGGGCAGCCACTTTTTTTGCTTCTACTTCGGCAAAGTGAGCATTTTCTTTTTCTATATTATCAGGCATTTCAAAGGTAATTGTGCCTAAGGTTTTATCTCTAATTTCATTAATTAAAATCACTGATGCTTTGTGCATATCAACATGTCCACCACTGCGAATACAACTGCGTTTACGGCCAATAGCCTCTATCAACTCTTCTTCGAGTGTTGGTAAGTTATCAAGTTTATAACGCTCGATTAAACGCTCAGGGTAGCTTTGTAGTAAAAATTCAGCTGCAAAATAAGCAATATCATCGTGATCAAATGCGGTGTCTTTAACGGCACCTGAAACGGCTAAGCGGTAGCCACTATTTTCATTGGCTATTTTTGGCCATAACATTCCAGGGGTGTCAAAAAGGTATAAACCTTCTTCTAACCGAATTCTTTGTTGTCCTTTGGTGACCGCTGGCTCATTACCAACTTTGGCTTTCGTTTTTCCAACAAGGGTATTAATCAAGGTTGATTTACCCACATTTGGAATCCCCATAATCACCGCATTAATTTGTTTACCTTCTTCATTTTTATTCGGCACGAGCTTTTTGATTAAATCAGGAATGATTTTTGAAGCTGCAGAGTTTTCAGTCGTTAAAGCAATCGCTTTAACATTATGTTGTGATTCAAAATACTCAAGCCAGGTTAAGGTTTTTTCAGCATCAGCCAAATCACTTTTATTTAAAATTTTAATCAGCGGCTTGTCGCCTCTTATTTCAGTGATCATTGGATTTTCACTGCTAAATGGCAAGCGGGCATCACACACTTCTATTACTACATCAATCTGAGGCAGTATTTCTTTAATTTCTTTTTGTGCTTTGTGCATATGACCGGGAAACCAGTTAATTGCCATGAAAAGTCCTAAGGTTAGCAAAATTCTAGCAAGGATCTTATCAAGCTTTACCGATTGGACAAAGCCTTATAAATTTTTATCCGCTAAAATTAAACTTTACACTCGAATTGCCGATAATATAAACAAAGCAACATTGATAGATGAGGTTGCTCAGACTTCCTGAATTAACTTTTTATGTGGCTTGAGTATCAATCAAATGAATTTTATAAATGAACTAATTTACAGCAAGCAAGTAGCGCAAACCAAAAAACTGGCAAAAGATAAAAAGCAAAAAAATCAATACCGCCAAATAGCTTTAATGAGCGATCATCAAGATGATGAAAAATCATCACAAACGCACATGGATGAGCTGTCTGATAATGAAGCGACTGAACTAACAGTGGTCATTAACGAAGAAGATGAGCGCCGCCATGGCGGTGACCGTAGAAAAGCACAACAAGATCGAGGGCGATATATTGAATCTCGCCAACAAAAAAACCGACGCTATCATGGTGAACTGTCTTTAAAGATTTAAAGTACAGGAGAGAAATGCTTCCTCTATTGATTGATAAAAGTAAGCCAAAGATTGTCTTCTTCCTATCTGCAGTGCCATGATGCAGAAGTTCACTTATCTGATAAAGCATCCATTTACATATTGAGTTAACAATATCTCGCTTTTTTCTGGCTAAATGCAAGGTTATTGATGATAATGGCAATCATTATTATCAATAAAAACAAAGCCTCACTTCTCTTTTAAAATGTTCTTTTAAATAACGTGTCATATAGATTTGAGGCTAGATGAGTAACCAATGGTATGAGTAAAAAATTTTATGTGGTCTGGAAAGGTGCTAAAACGGGTGTTTTCTCAACATGGAGCGAAGTACAACGTTATACTCAAGGTCGTTCCGACGCCCAATTTATGGGGTTTCCCTCTCAAGAAGAAGCTCAAGCTGCATTTGCTTCAACTTATACTAAGGCATTAATGAAACGTTCTTTGGCCAATAAAGGAAGCTCAACTAGCCAATCAAGGTCACAAAAAACTAACACAATAAATAGCTCCAATAAAAGCATGAGTGCTAGCACCAGTAATATTAATGCAGACATACAAATATATTGTGACGGTGCTTGCTCTCCAAATCCGGGGAAGTCAGGTACTGGCCTTGCCGTTTATCAACAAGGAAAAATCAGCACGCTTTATTACGGTTTGTACCAAGCTAATGGCACTAATAATACCGCCGAATTGAATGGTTTACTCTATGCATTTAAGTTAGCCAAAAAATACTTGGCAAACGTCGAAAAGGTACAGGTGCTGTCTGATTCAAAATATTCAATTGATTGCATCACTAAGTGGGCCAAAGGTTGGCAAGCCAAAGGATGGACACGAGGCAAAGGCGAAGAAATTAAAAACTTAGCCTTAATTAAAGACTGTTTCTCGCTTTATCAAGAACTCAAATCTCGATTAGTGATCAGCCATGTAAAGGGTCATGCCAATATTGAAGGTAATGAATTATCTGATCGCATGGCCGTATTAGCCAGAAAAGAACAGCAACAAGACTTAATTAAATATAATGGCGAGCTCGATATTAAAACCATTTTAGCCATGGAATCAGGCTAATTATGATTAATATAGTCATTATTTTAGTACTCATTGTGTTGTCTGCCATAGTATTAACTAAAAAATTCAACTTGCCTAGAAACATCAGTTTGCTTTTTATGGCGCAGCCTTTAGTGATGTGCTCTGCACCTATCATTGTTTTTATTGGCGGTTTATTGTCAAGTGAACTCACTGCCAATGCATCCCTTGCTACTTTACCTATTAGTTTAATGATTTTAGGTGTTGCAGCTGGCTCGATTCCTGGTGCTATGATTGCTAAAACCAAAGGACGTAAATTTGCGGTATTCACTGGGTTTAGTTGTCTGTTACTCGCTTCTCTTCTCGCTGTCTTGGCAACTACCTTGGCATTATTTAACCTGTTTGCATTAGCCAGTTTCTTATTTGGTATTGGTGGAGCCTTTACTCAGCAACTAAGGTTTGCCGCAATAGAAAGTACCGAGAACACTGATGATATTCCTAAAATATTAGCCATTTTAATGTTAAGTGGCGTATTCGCAGCATTTTTAGGACCTGAGATTGCAGTCACAGCTAAAGATTGGCTTGCTTCACCTCATGGTTATACCGGTTCATTTCTTTTATTAGCAATGTTCATTGGTTGTGCCACACTGATTATGATGTTTTTTAAAGAGCCTGAAATCCAAGAGAAATCTAATGAGGGTGAAGCAAGATCCTTAAGAGACATTACTAAGCAGCCTATTTTTATTATTGCTATTTGCACTGCTACCATAGGCTATGCACTAATGAGTTACTTAATGACTGCAACCCCCTTGAGCATGCATCATATGCAGGGACATAGTTTAATAGAAACCAAATGGGTGATTCAAAGTCATATTGCTGCAATGTACCTACCTTCATTATTAACACCTTGGTTGGTGAAAAAAATAGCATTGAAAGGTTTACTTAAACTCGGCAGTATTATTTATATTGTTGTTGCCCTCATTGCTTTTTCCGGTGAAGAAGTAATGCATTACTGGTGGGCATTAGTGTTATTAGGTATCGGATGGAATTTTTTATTTTTAACCGGCACGTCTTTGTTACCCCAAAGCTATCACCCATGTGAACGTCACAAAGTACAAGCTACTAACGACTTTGTTTTATTTGGTTTTCAAGCATTTGCATCACTTATGGCTGGCTGGGTATTATTCACTGGTGGTTGGCATTATGTGGTACTCACTAGTCTACCGTTGCTTGCTGTGTTACTGATTGTCAATGTACTTTATTTACGTCAAGATAATAAACAGCAACAAAGTAGTTAACAACTTAAGATAACAATTATTCAAAGGAGAAAGTAATGAGCGGAACAACTATGGTTGTGGTTATTGTTTGTGTTGTTTTTGGCGTTATGTATGAAATTTACAAAAAGCATATCGACTTTAAAACAAAAACCTTAAAACACAGCAAGTTATCAGATCAAGAAAGTAGTCAACTTAAACAACAAGTTGAAAAACTAACCGAGCGTGTACAAGTGCTTGAAAAAATAGTAACCGATGAGGGTTATCAAGTACAAAAAGATATCAATAATTTGTAGGTTATCTTCTATGAAATTAATCATGAAAACTGAATTTGATAACCTCAGAAATAATGATCATCACAGCTACGATGTCGACTCAAATGGAGACAAACAAGTGGTGAAAGTTTATTGTGATGATCAACTTATTGCTAAAAAATTGACTCAGAAAAAGTCGGTTAGGTATTTTGGTATTAATGATTATCAAAAACACCTAACGCAAGAGGGATAAACGGTCTACTTAGATAGCCATAACTCTATTTTTTCAACATAGATTTCAAGTCAGCAAAAGGGTTATAGGTTGCCGTGTCTTGGTTGGTATCGCCTGCTTTTATTTCGGTTTGATAGTTTGCATGCTCCGTGTACTTAGCGTGTTCGTTATCATGACAATATATACATAACAGCTCCCAATTACTGCCGTCGTTTGGGTTATTAGTATGATCATGATCCATATGATGTACGGTTAATTCTTTAATATTAGAGTAAACAAACTCACGCGCACAACGACCACACACCCAAGGAAATAATTTTAGAGCACGGTCACGGTAGCCCTGCTCTTTTTGTTTATAGTTAGCACTGGTGCCGAAACGATCTGAAGACATAATATAATTATTTACAAAATAAATGATTCATACATTGTATTGCCAAGTTAAGTGCTTAGCAATATATCTGTTGTTTTGAAGCTAGCTTATTTGATAATTTAACTATCAGTTTAACCATCACTTTGATTCATCAATCCTTGATAAGTTTTACCGTGAGGGATAGGTTTACGTGTCTGTGGATCAACTTGCACAAAAACAATATCATCGGCCAAACAAATGGTTTTTTTAGTCACTTTATTACGCACTAAACATGTGATGGTAATTGAGGTACTGCCTACTTTTTTGGTCTCTAGGCCGAATTCAACTACATCACCCTGCATTGCTGCTGACTCAAAGCTAATTTCACCAATATGTTTGGTCACTAGGCAATTAGTTTCTAACTGACAAATAGCGTAAATAGCGGCCTCTTCGTCTATCCATTCAAGTGCACGACCACCAAAAAGAGAATTAGCATAATTTAAATCATTTGGCATAACTAAACGACGAGAGAGAAAGCGCATACAAAACCTTATTTATAAAAAGTAATAATGATAAGCTGTAATTATAGCGACTTATACATTTTTGCTCTAGCTAACACGTTAAATTAAAAAGGGTCTTACCTTAATAAACACTTCAAATGGAACTTTTATGATAAAAAAAATAATTATAATTACTTTGCTTTTACTCAGTAATAACACATTCGCAGCAACTGAAAAAACACCTATTATCAGCGGCTATATGTTCGAGCATAAATCAACGTTATTGAAACAAAACAGACGTTACATGCTGTCTTTACCTGAACGTTATTACAGTAATAATCGCCATTATCCCACCCTGTATGTGATCGATGGCGATTTTCAGTTTCAACATACTTCTGCCTTAGTAACCAATCTAAGCCGTATGGGGAAAATTCCTCCGATGATAGTTATTGGCGTAGCGAATCAAGGGCAACAAGATTATATTTACCATACTACTTGGGCCGCTGATGATAACCCAGAATACGGCGGTGCTCCCTTGTTTAATCGCTACTTAGAGCAAGAACTGATGCCGCTAATTAAGCAAAATTATCGGACTAACTCACAACAAGCATTGGCAGGCTACTCGTTAGGCGGACTCTTCACCACCTATGCAATGATGCAAACAAACTCACCTTTTAATGCCTTTATCGCCATGAGCCCAAGTGCTTGGTTTGACGGTGAATCCTTAACAAAAAAATTACCTGCCTATATTTCAACATTGAAAACAACACCATCAACTCTCTTTCTTTCCGTTGCAAATGAAGAAGGAATGGGGGTGAGAAAACTTGTTGAGGCACTAAAAGAAAAAAACAAGGCAAACAATGAGTGGAATTGGCAGTTTAATACTTACCCAGAAGAAACTCATTTTAGTACTGCCATGCCTGCTCTGTATGATGCTCTGACTTTCTTAGCACCAAATTATTATGTAGATCCCCAAGAGATGATGAAACTTGAAAATTATCATCAAGTATTAGACGTATTTGAGAAGAAAAAGGCGTCATGGGCTGGTTTTCGTATTGAATGGCTACAGGCCTATCAATTAGCTAAGTATATGTTTTGGTCAAAACAATCTGCTGATATCGATGATTTTCTTAAAGAAGTATCAAGACGCTTTCCCGAATCACATACTGAAGTTAGCATACAATTAGCAAAAGGTTTTAATATTAAAAAACAACCAAAACGTGCTCAGCAATTGCTTTTAGCTATTGAAAAAACATCGGCAAATAATCCTTTATGGCATCGACAAATGAGCTTAAGCTATGCAGGGCTAGAGAATAAAGCCAAAGAACAAGCGCACCAGAGCAAAGCGCTAAGTTTAGCTAAAAAGCATCAACTCCCTACTTGGTTAGTATGGGAGTTGCAGTAAAGTACAGCAAATTGAGTAAAGCCTGATTACCGAACTGGTACCAAGCGGCAAGCAGATAGTTATGAAAACAGTTTTTTCAAACTATCTGCCATTTCAACAAACTTTTCTTTCATAGTACGTTTTACTTTTATATCAATGCCACTAAAGATACAAAACCCTTCGATTATAATGGTAGGTGTTACAATATGAGGATTAACTTGCGTGGCGGTTTGGTAGTCAATACCACCAAAGATACAAAAGGCTTTTGAAATCACATTAACGTTTTCAGGAATGTAAATGTTGCTGCCACTAAAAAGCGAAAACACTTTAATGCGCAATTCAGTTTGGGTAAATTTAGCATCGGTTAAGTCAATATCACAACCACTACATAAGCTGAAAGCGCGTATTTCTTTAGGCACAGTCCATGCGCCACTTCGAGTATTGCCACTAAAGACATTGATCATATGTTCAACATCTTCAGCATCACCTGAAACAATATTAGGCGCTAAATCTTGCTTTTTACTTTCAACGAAGGCTTTATCTACTGTTAACGGTAAATCTTTTGCAAGTTCAACTAATGTCTGATGACATTGTGATTCCATGGCTTGATCTAAACGGCGCTCGAATGCTTCGTAAGATAACTCACCATGACTGTAATTCATCACCAGTTGATCAATAATTTCACTGCGCACGCTTTCAATAGGTCTATCTGCTAAAATAACTGACATTTTATTTCCTTGTTTACAATTTTATTGTATTAGCGATAAAGAAAGCAAATGCCAAGCCAATTATTAATACCTTAAATTACAATAAGATACAAAGCTGAAGAAAAGTATCATAAAAAATAAAACGATTACTTAGTAAAATACACCATAACTTAGTTTTTTAGACAAGTTGCCTTTAACTCAATTTGATAAAACACCGGCAAGGCATAGTATCGATTAATGCAGTACCGCTTGAATAGGTAAACTTTCACATATTGCTGCTTCAGCAATTAATATTTCCTCTAAGCGCTGATCAACTTCAGCTTTATCAAAATACTCATAGGCGAGTTCAACAAACAAGTTTTTATGTTTTTCTTCTGATTTAGCAATAGCAACATACAGCTCTTTATCTTTTCCTTCAGGCAAGGCTTTTGATACTAAATAAAACTTTTCATAGCCACGAGCTTCTATCACTGCGGCCACTAGCAACCTGTCCATTAAGAAGAAACTAGTACCATTTCGAAACAGTTGCCTAATTTGATTAATGTAAGGATCTTTCTTGTCTTGTCCTAACGTTACATTTCTAGCTACTAGCAACTTTAATACTTGTTTAAAATGAATAAGCTCTTCAATTGCTAAATCTGTCATCGCGCGAACTAGTTTTGCTTTGTCTGGGTAGTGAGACAACATTGCCATTGCCATTCCTGAGGCTTTTTTCTCTGCAGCGGCATGATCTTGTAAAAAGCGCGGAAAATCAGCCATTACGGCATCAGTCCATGCTTGGGTGGTATGATATTTTAATTCAAACATGAGTATCTTTAGGTGTTAGTTAAATAAAAAAGATTTTACAGGTCAGACAAACATTAATAAAGCACCTTATCAATGCGACCTTTATTTGTGGATTCAATTTTCAACGTATTATTGAGCGCTTGCCAAGCTTTTACTTTACCGCCAATATTAATTTTTTCAAAACCATTTGCCTTTGCCTGACTTGGCTCTATACCTAGAAAGGCCAATAACTGCTGATAACTTTCGGGCTTGCTAACATCAATGGTTAATAAGTTTGACGGTCGGTGTTTAAAATAACGGAAAACCTGCTGCTGATGACGCTGATAACATTGCAATAAAAAATCATCTTGTGCGATATTATCTATTGTTAACGGTGAAAACACTTCGTTATAACAGCGTTTTAAGTGAGGATTGAAACCACCATCATTGCGTTGTAAATTGGTCATCATCCGTTGTAGTAATTGTTTTATTGAAGGCAGCCAAACGGATGCTTCACGAGTTAAGTAAATGAATTTACTTTCTGGATAATGGCAATCAAGGTGTTGATAATCACAAAATATAGGTGTATCAGCAAGGACTTGCGCTTCATTAAATGCATGTTGAGTATAAGCATTGTGCGCCGTTTTAAATCCTAACCCCAACATAGCCAAACAAACACTCGTTGTCGCAGTTCGGGGTAAGCCAATGATAAAAATTTTATTAATAGTCACAAATTGCACTCAAAAAAAGAATGGATTGTATCATTGACTGTGATCAATGAATAATATGCTAGCTACTTCATACTTATGGCTAATAGATTATAGCTATACTAAATGCTCTAATTCTTTATGAGTTAAAGGGTATTTGGTTAACTTAGAGCAAATAGGAATTTCAATGTCTAAACAATATGAAGAACACGACAGTATCAACTGGGAAGATTATTTAAAATCAGGCAACCGTATATTTATTGGTTCAGGTGCTGCGGTGCCCAACGCATTAATTGATAATTTAATCGCCAACTCAAAAAAATTACATGATATTGAAACCGTTCATATTTTAACGCTATCAGAAAATGTTTGGGCAAAAGCTGAACACAAAGACTTGTTTAAAGTTAACAGCTTGTTTATTGGCGGAAAAAATATTCGTGAAGCCATTGCTGAAGGTCGAGGTGACTATACGCCTTGCTTTATTTCTGATATTCCCCGTTTATTTAATGAAAATAGTTTACCCTTAGATGTCGCTTTAATTATGGTCAGCCCACCTGACGAATACGGTTACTGCTCGTTGGGCGTTAGTGTCGATATCGTCTCTTCTGCTGTGAAAGCCGCTAAATATGTTATTGCGCAAATAAATCCAAAAATGCCACGCACCAATGGCCATAGCTTTGTCCATTTGAACCAAATTCATGCCTGGATAAATGTTGCACAAGATTTACCTCAAATTATTCCGCCTGAATTTGATAAACGCACTGAACAAATCGGCCAATATGTTGCTATGTTAGTAGAAAACGAATCAACACTGCAAATTGGCATCGGCAAAATCCCTGAAGCAGTTTTACGTTATTTAGCCAATCATAAAGATCTAGGTATACACAGCGAAATGATTTCAGATGGCATCATTGATCTTATGCTTAAAGGCGTCATTAACAATCGTAAAAAAACCTTTCACAAAGGCAAAGCTGTAGTGACTTATTGCGTGGGTAGTCAAAAAGTATATGACTTTGTTGATGGTAATCCGCATATTGAATTTTACCCATCAGAGCATGTTAACTCACCGGTTAAAATTGCGAGGAATGACAAAATGGTATCTATTAATAGTGCCATAGAGGTCGATTTAACCGGGCAAGTTGTATCAGATTCTATCGGCTATCAGTTTTACAGCGGTATTGGTGGTCAAGTAGACTTTGTCCGCGGTGCTTCATTAAGCAAAGGAGGTAAAACCATTATTGCTTTACCTTCAACCACACGAGATGGCAACATTTCACGTATTGTTGCGCATATTACCGAAGGGGGTGGCGTGGTTACATCCCGTGGCCATGTGTCCTATGTAGTCACTGAATTTGGTATCGCCTCATTACAAGGTAAAAGCATTCGAGAACGCTCTCTAGAGCTTATTCGCATTGCTCATCCTAAATTTAGAGAACAGTTACTTGCTGACGTTCGTAACCATTACTGGGTGCCTGAGTACCAAGAAAGTTCCCCTAGTTCTGTGCCTGAGCTTGGCCCTGTAGAGATGAAAAAATTTACGTTTGCTAATGTGAACTATATTTTACGACCGCTCTCCCCCTCAGATGAACGAAAACTACAAGAGTTTTTCTATTCGCACAATAAAGAAACTTTGATCATGCGCTACAACCATCATATTACACAGATGACCCGTGAGAAATCTTGTAACTTAGTCAGTGTGAATCAACATGTCGATTTAGCCTTATGCTTCACCCGAAAAGATTATTTGGGCGAAGCAATCCAAGCTGTTGCCCGTTATTATTACATTGAGAGCATGAACTCAGGTGAAGTTGCCTTTGTGATAAAGGAAAGTTTACGTGGTCGAGGTATGGCAAGTACATTATTAAACGAAATGATCATTATTGCCAAAATTAGAAAGCTTGACAGTTTGGTTGCCTGTGTCCGGCGAGATAATGCCTCTATGCTAAAAGTTTTTGAAAAAGCAGGTTTTGTCAGACAGCCCAGTGAAGACTTTGATGAAGTCAGCTTAAAGCTTTCACTCACTAGTGGTATAGAAGAGGAATAAAATATGACAGTAGGTATAATAGGCCACTACAAATGTGGTGAACATGATATGGGTGAACACCATCCAGAAAATGGTAAACGGCTAACAGCTATTTCGGATCAACTGATCCGCAGCGGCCTAGATTATGTTGTTCGCCAATTTGATGCAAAACCCATCGATAAATCATTACTATCTTTAGCGCATACCCAAGAATACATTGATTTTGTGATTAAAAATGCCCCCAACGAAGGTGAGCCAAGCTTTAGTGTCGGCGAAGACGCGCTAATGAATTCGAAAACATTAACCTCCACTTTATTATCTGCCGGTGCTGCAGTTGATGCGGTAGATTTAGTAATGAGCGAAACACTGACCAGTGCTTTTTGTGCAAGCCGACCACCAGGACATCATGCCGAACACAATAAAGGAATGGGCTTTTGTTTTTTTAATAACGTCGCAATAGCCGCTGCTTATGCACGAAAAAAATATCAATTGAAGCGGGTTGCCATTGTAGATTTTGATGTCCATCATGGTAATGGCACTGAAGACATTATCAGAAACCATTTCCCGGTAGTTGATAGCACTAGTGATGGTGCTTATCTATTTTGCTCTAGTTATCAATACCCTTTTTACCCTTTTGACATTCAACAAAGTGATACGCCACCAGTTATTAATACGCCTTTAGCCGCTACCACCAAAGGCGAGGAGTTTAGAAAAGCAATCACAGAACACTGGCTACCTGCTCTCAACAAATTCAAGCCTGAGATGATTTTTATTTCCGCCGGCTTTGATGCTCATATTGAAGACGATATGTCTCATGTAAGCTTAACCGAAAGTGATTATCGCTGGGTAACAGATGAGTTAAAAACTATCGCTGAAGAATATGCTAATGGCAGAATCGTATCACTACTTGAAGGAGGGTATAATTTAAGTGCGCTCGGTAGAAGTGTAGTTGCCCATATTAATGGCTTAATTGGCAACTAATCAGCAATAGACTGGAGTTAATTCTCTCTCACTAGATATTCTTATTTATCAAGGCATTGTTTTTATGTTTTCATTATCAGAGTTAGAACAAGCAAGTCAGTTAGTTCATAAGGTATTCCCCGCAACACCGCAATACCAATGGCCGCAATTGAGTCAAAACCTAGGCTGTGAGGTCTGGGTAAAACATGAAAACCACACCCCCACTACAGCATTTAAAGTACGTGGTGGTATTGTGTTAATCGATCACTTGATGAAATCATCCCAGCCACCTAAAGGTTTAATTTCTGCTACTATTGGCAACCACGGGCAGAGTTTAGCCTTTGCTGGGAATCGAGTCGGGTTACCGGTGACTATTGTGGTACCTGAAAACAATAATGAAGATCAAAACCGCGCAATAAAATCTCACGGTGCTAATTTAATCATTCATGGCCATGATTTTGAAGCAGCTCGTCAACACAGTTTAAAAATTCAACATGAATTAGGCTATCGTGCTGTCGCCCCTTTTGAGCGTGAAATAGTCCTCGGCGTTGCCACTTATGCATTTGAGCTTTTTAAACATGTCGATTCTTTGGATGCTGTCTACGTTCCTATCGGAATGGGCTCAGGTATTGCTGGGTTAATTCAAGTTCGTGATTTGTTAGGGTTGAATACCAAAATTATTGGGGTGGTTGCAGAAGGCGCACCGACTTTTGCCTTGTCTTTTGCTGCAGGCAAAATAATTAATACCGAGCAAGCTCATACTATTGCAGACGGGGTTAAAACACGATCACCTATGGTTGAAGCCTTTGATATTATAAAAACAGGATGTGAACGTATTGTGCAAGTCAGTGACAATGAAATTGCACAAGCAATGTTGCACTATTACCAAGCGACACACAACCTAGCTGAAGGCGCAGGGGCAGTTTCGCTTGCCGCTTTAACTCAAGAAAAAGAAACCATGAAAGCTAAAAAAGTTGCCGTTATTTTAACTGGAGGAAATATTGATTATCAGCGTTTCACTCAATATATTAATGCAATAGCCTAATCGCTACCAATTATTAACCTTGATTGTCATTCAAATATTTTTTTATACCACTTATCCATTGACTCAAACAACTCGGCAGTGGCTTTGCGACTAGGGTCTAGCAGCTCATTACTTGACTTTTCTATCTCATCAATTATGTCACTGCTATTCTCTTTGATATTTTTCCACGCCTCATTTGCAAAATCTGCTGAGTCAAGTTTGCCCTGTTCAAGGCAAGCTTGCATATCAAAGATTTCCTCTGTACCAAACAAAATATTCGCGTCATCATTCAACACGCGCTTTTCATCACAATACTGGCTTACTTCTAGGTAAGTTAAGGTGCCGATTACCGCTACTGTGCCTATAGTGGCTGCAGACGCAGCGGTTATCGCTACTTTTTTTCCTGAACGTTTAACAAAACGTTTTGACACATTAGCACGTTTAATTTTGTGTCTATTTTGCATTTTTTGCACAATTTGTTGAGCATGCGTCAACTTAGCTACGCTCTCGATAGGTAAAGCCGCATAACCAAACAGAGCAAAAATACTAGAGAAGAAAAACTTCAGCGCTATAAACGCAGTAAACCCTACAATGACGAGAGTTGAGATAACCGCTTTCATAAACTGGACTTGCTCCTGTTAATATAAATAACAATGGGTAACATAACAAAAATTACTCATTGGCAAAAATGCCCACATAGGTTGGTGTGGTTGATGTTTTTTTAGCGCGATACATTCCCTTGGTATTAAATGGCATGCTGATATTACCTTGTGTATCAATAATAATAACGCCGCCGGTTCCGCCAACAGGCATTAACACCTCATCAATGACTTCTTTACCTGCTTGGGCAATGCTTTTATTTTGATATTGTACTCGAGCACAAATATCGGCCGCTACATTGTAACGAATAAAATACTCACCATGACCCGTGGCAGAAACTGCGCAAGAGCGATTGTCAGCAAAAGTACCTGCACCAATGACGGGCGCATCACCAATACGGCCAAAACGTTTATTTGTCATGCCTCCGGTCGAGGTTCCCGCCGCTATATTACCTTGAGCATCAAGTGCAACCGCTCCAACCGTACCCACTTTATACTCAACATTTAGTGCATCATGGGCCGCGCGATAATCTTTATTGTTCTGCTTAGCTTTTTTCATTTTTTCTTTCGCGTTAAGCAGTGATTTATATCTATGTTCAGTATCAAATATTTTATTGTCAACTAAGGCTAATCCTTGTGATTGAGCAAATTGCTCAGCGCCCTGCCCGCTGAGCATGACATGAACTGACTCATCCATCACTAAACGGGCAAGGTTAATTGGGTTCTCAATGCGTTTAACTCCCGATACTGCACCTGCCTGTCTATTTTTACCAAACATAATTGAAGCATCCATTTCATGGGTTTCATCAAAGGTATAAACAGCACCTTTTCCGGCATTAAAAAACGGTGAGTTTTCTAAAATGTTGATTGCAGCAGTCACAGCATCAATACTTGAACCACCGTTATCTAATACACTATACCCTGTCTCAACAGCCTGTTTGAGTTTGGCGCGATATGCATTTTCTCGCTCGGGGGTGAACTTTGCCTTCTCAATAGTGCCAGCACCACCATGAATAGCGATAGCAATAGGCTGAGCAGAGGCTTCCGTTGCATGTTTTTGCTCTGCAACACTGATATTTATTACGCTGAAAAATGAAAGCAACCCAATAGCAACACGTTGATAAAATGATATTTTTTTCATAAATAGAACCTTTATACCTTCAATAATATGTAAGTTGAATTAAAACTAAGCTAAGATCAGTAAACTGGCAATAAAATACCCAATTAGCGCAACGACACCACCAAAGAGCGCATAAGGTAATTGCGTTTTAACATGCTCAAGTAAATCACATCCTGATGCTATCGCTGAAACACAGGTCGTATCAGAAATAGGAGAGCAATGATCGCCGAAAACACCTCCGCCCAAAATAGCTGCAATAACCAATGATGGAGGCAAACCTAATGTTTGGATCAGCGGCACACCTATAGGAATTAAAATAGCAAAAGTGCCCCATGAGGTGCCGGTACTAAACGAGATAATCCCACCAACAACAAATAACATAGGCACAATCAGTAACAAAGGTAAATTATCACCAACAAATCCAGCTATAAACACCCCTGTACCAAGTTCTTTTAAACTTGCCCCCAAGGTTAATGAAAATAAAACTATAGTAACTAAAGGCAACAATTGTGCTAAACCGTTAAAGCCAACATCAACAAGTTCTTTGTGAGAAAAACGTTTAGACAGAAGCAATAAAAAATAGGCAATAGCTAATGCTAAGCAGGTCGCATAAAGAACGGATTCACTACCGCTACCTTTAGTCATATCCCCCTCTCCAGTCCAAAACATAAAGAAGAACATGCCAAGTACCATACTTAACAGCGGCACTATCATATATCGTGCCTTAGTTGGCTTTATCTCATCTTCTTTTAAATTATTTTCATTTTGGCAAGTGTCATTTTGGCTGTCACTATTTTGAAGTTCTACTTCAGAGCGCTTCATTGGGCCATAAACTTTGTCAGTAATAACTGTGTAAGCAACCATTAACAAGGCGATTATCGCGTAAAAATTAAAAGGAATTGTTCCCCAAAGTATCGACACAGAAGATTGCTCTAACTCATAACTATTAAGTAAAGCTAACACATACGCGCCCCAACCATTGAGTAAAACCAAAATACAAACCGGCGCAGAAGTACTGTCAATAATAAACGCCAGCCGAGCGCGGCTCATTTTAAATTTATCAAAGAGATCTCGGGATAAAATGCCTGCGGTAAGCACACTTAAATTAGACTCAATAAAAATAATCATCCCGGTAAACATTGTCATAGTACCGACTTGGCGTTTACTTTTAGCAATACCTTTGCTGACCAGTTTGTTGACCAAAGCCGTTACCCCACCAGAGTTTCTCACATAGGCAAGTAATGCACCGATTAACAAGCTAAACAGTAAGATTCGTGCATTGCCTGGTGAACTCACCACAGCAATTATTCGCTCAATAAGGCCGATAAATGCAAAGAAAATACTGTTTGAATGTTGCGGATACACCAAAAGTAATTCTGAGCTAAAAATAGCCATTAACAATGCGAGTATCACCTCTTTTTTCCATAGCACAACCGCTATTGCTACCAGTGGTGGAATTACTGACAACCATTCCATAAACATAACCTTAAAAAGAAATATTAAAAACGACAACAGTGTGGCAAATGCAAATTGAGTGTACAAGCTTTATCATTGTTTAGTTGTGTTAACACTGTCAAGAAGACTGGAATGAGTTTAATATATTCAAAGATATATCGCTTTTTTATCAATAACGTACTAAGGTTGTAGTTAATGATTAATAGCGAAATATCCACCTTTTTAAGGATTTAATGTGCTAAGTAGATATAAATTAGGTTTGCGCTTCAAAGTCGCTGTTACTTTAACTTCAATCATCCTAATAGCATTATTCACCACCAGCTTCACAAGTTATCAACAATCTAAAAAAATTGCTGAAAAAAAAGCCATTGAACTACAACAAAGCCATTTAGAGCTGATTAAACATGAAATAGAAGCGGCACTCAACCAGCATAAAAACATTTTGATGTCTTTGCGAGACACCCCATCTATCCAGGCAATTCTCCACGCAATTAAAGAGCATGGTCTTGACCCAAAATCGAATGAAAGCCTAAATATTTGGAAACAAAGACTTGCCACTACATTTACTGCCTTCTTAAAGAATCAGCCGCAATACTTGCAGATTAGATATATTAAAAATAGTGGTGACGAATTAGTCAGAGTTGAGCGCAACCACAATAACCAAGTAGTTATCACTAACGACTTAGCATTGCAGAATAAATCAAACTCAAACTATGTAAGTGAAACCATTAAGTTACCTTCTGGAGCCGTCTACTTTTCTGATGTTAGTCTCAATAAAGAACATGGAAAAATTCAGCAACCACATACCCCAGTGTTACGTTTAGCAACCCCTGTTTATAGTCAAGAAGGGGATGTTGAAGCATTAGTAGTCATTAATCTATCAACCAACACTTTATTTAATAAAGTTATTTCAACCAACCAAGACTCTCATCGTTATATTGTTGATAATCAAGGTAATTACATTGTACACAAAGAAGAAGCTAAGACCTTTGCCTCAGAACTAGACCATGACTATAATTTTTTTGAGATTGAAAGCCAATGGGCTAATCAAGTAAAAAGCAAAGAGCAACTAATGCAATTAAATAACGATAGAACTGAAATTATTGGGTTTAAAAAAATATACTTTGCCCCTTACGATCAGAGCAGATATTGGTTGCTAGTAGCACAAATGCCAGAAAAAACAGTTTTTTTTGAAATCAGAAAATCACTCAACAGTATGATTTATATCGATCTGTTCATAGGAGCAATTGCCTTAATTCTTATTCTTTGGCTTGTCACAAAGAAAATAATTCACCCTATATCAGCTTTAGCAAATAGCGCAGAAAAATTGCACCAAGGTGATTTATCGGTGCGCCTAGATCCCTTATCCGTTAATGATGAATTCAGCTCACTTTACCAATTAATTAACGATTTTGCTCAAAGTCAACAAAGAAACACGGCTGAATTAGAGCAAAAAATTGCAACTCAAACCAAGCGACTCTCGGCGGTTATAGATAACGTGGTTGATGGTATTATAACCATTGATGCCATAGGCACTATCGAATCCTTTAATCGCACTGCAGAAACTATATTTGGCTATAAAGAAAACGATGTTATCGGTAAAAATGTTAAAATGTTAATGCCAGACCCCTATCACAGTGAACACGACGGTTATCTTGCCAACCATATCAATACCGGTGAAAAGAAAATTATCGGTATTGGTCGTGAAGTGCTCGGTAAACGAAAAAATAGTAGTGTTTTTCCAATGGATCTCGCGGTAAGCGAAATATCACTCGATAATGCCAAACGTTTCGTAGGTATTGTTCGAGACATAACTGAGCGTAAGCGCATTGAGCAAATGCAAAAAGAGTTTATTTCAACGGTTAGTCATGAGCTGCGCACACCGTTAACCTCTATTAGCGGCTCTCTCGGCTTAGTGCTTGGTGGTGTCACCGGCGAATTACCCGAAAAAGCAAAAGAGCTACTTATAATTGCTAACAATAATAGTGAACGTTTAATTCACCTGATCAATGACATCCTTGATATTGAAAAAATGTCTGCTGGTAAGATGCAATTTGATTTTACCGTTGTCGATATAGTGCCTGTTATAAGCCAAGCAATAGATGCCAATCGTGGTTATGGGGAAAAACTGAATGTAGAGTTTACCTTTAATTCAGTTACATCTTCGCCATTAATGGTTCGCATTGATGAAAAGCGTATTGAACAAGTTATGTCAAATTTACTGTCCAATGCAGCTAAATATTCTCCTACAGGCAAACAGGTGATTATTACCTTGATAGCGTTAGAAGACGAAGTGCAAATTTCAGTTCAAGACCAAGGTAAAGGAATCCCCGAAGAGTTTAGAGACCAAATATTTGATAAATTTTCGCAAGCAGACAGCTCAGATACCCGACAAAAAGGTGGTACAGGGTTAGGGCTTAACATTACCAAAGCAATAATTGAACAGCATCAAGGACAAATTGATTTCAACTGCGAACCAAGTCAAGGTACCACCTTTAATGTGCGCTTGCCCTTATATGAAAACAAACAACCACTACAGTTACCTGATGAAGAGCAGCAACAACCCCCCTTAGTATTAATTATCGAAGACAACGAAGATATATCGACGTTGTTAGTGATGCTGATAGAAAAAGCCGGTTATACTTGTCATCAAGCATTTGATTATCAACAGGCTAAAGACTTGATTACAACACATACATATGATGTGATTACCCTTGATCTTGTTATTCCTGGTGGAGACGGGCTAACCTTGTTAAAAGAGTTACGTAGTGAAGCATCTACCTGTAACCTCCCGGTAATAGTTGTCGCATCACCCAATAATGATAAACACAACATCGAAGGTATCGATGGTTTAGAGGTGGTGGACTGGATAGAGAAACCAATAAACCCTGAACGGTTAATTAATTCGATTAGTGCAGGTTTATCTTTTGAGTTACCTACAAAAAGCCGCATCTTGCATGTAGAAGATGACGCTGATATTACCACCATAGTTAGCTCGTTATTGAATGATAATTACCAAATACGCACCGCTTCGTCCTTAACACAAGCAAAACATTTAATTGCTACAGAAACGTTTGATCTGGTGTTGTTGGATGTCGGATTGCCCGACGGTTCAGGTTTAGAATTATTAGATTTGTTAAAGTCTAATGGTAATAACATCCCTGTCGTCATCTTTTCTGCTCAAGATATTCCTAAAGAAATTGCCAGCCAAGTAATGGCGACACTGACTAAGTCAAAAACAAATAATGACAAGCTAATTGAACAAATCCATGCGGTTATCAATAGAAAAAAAACCAAAAATAACCAAACTAATCAGGAGAATTAATCATGCAAGCGCTTTCCCGAATTCTTTATGCAGAAGATCAAGTTGATATCCAGCAAGTAGCAATATTGGCACTAGAAACTGTGGGTGGTTTTACCGTAAAAACCTGTAACTCTGGCCTAGAAGCTACCGTTGCAATTGACGATTTCAAGCCGCAATTATTGCTTTTTGATGTAATGATGCCCGATATGGATGGTCCTACTGCATTTGCTAAAATAAAAGAAATGCCCGAGCACCAAAATATTCCGGCTATTTTCATGACCGCCAAAGTACAAAGTAATGAGGTACAAGCCTACCTTGATATGGGCGCTATCGCTGTGATAGCCAAGCCATTCGATCCGATGACCCTAGCAAGTGAAATTAAAGACATTTGGCAACGGAGCCAACAATAAAATGACTCAAGATAAAGTTGATGTTCAAGCAGCACTTCAGCAATTAAAAATTAGCTTTGTTGATAAAATACCCGCTAAAATTACAGAAATTCAGCAAGCCTGGTTAACGTTAAAAAAAGATCCTGAAAATGCTGAGATAAAGCAATTATTCCATCGTTTAACCCATACCTTGGCAGGAACTGCTGCGACCTTCAAATTAGATGAGTTAGCTGAATGTGCCCGAGAAATTGAGAATACCATTCAATGTTTCTCTACTAACCCATGTGAACCACTTACCATTACAGAAATATCCTCATTATTAGTAAGCCTAGAAGAAACCGCAAGCAATACCAATATTAGTCCCGTTAGTATTGATGAAAAAACAGAAGAAGATACCGCTGAATCAACAAATAAATCAATTGCCACAGCATCACATGATACTGCTAAAAACAACCTAGTTTACTTGGTTGATGATGATGAAGATTTTAACCATACGATAAAAATGCAAATCAAAACCTTTGGCTATCAGGTTGAGTCATTTACAAGTTTAACTAAATTTAATGAAGCATTAAAAAAGCAAGAGCCGGCAGTGGTTATTATGGATGTTATGTTCGGCAATAGTAAAACTGCTGGCATTGATTATATTGCCCAACTAAACCAAAGCCGCACTGTGCCTTTACAAACCATTTTTATTACCGGCAGTCATGATATTTTAACACGACTCAGTGCAGTACGTGCCAACGGCTTTGCGTATTTTACAAAGCCAGCAATGATGACGTCATTAGTCACTGCCCTTGATAAACTCAGCTTTAAAGTTGAAGAAAGCCCTTATAATATTTTGATTGTTGATGATTCAGTAACAAAATCTAAGCATGCGGCATTAACACTTCAACAAGCAGGCATGAATACCAAAGAAGTGAACGACCCGTTATTATTATTAAACGCGCTTGCTGAGTTTACCCCTGACTTGATCCTGATGGATATTTATATGCCTCATTGTACAGGCCTAGAGCTAAGTCAAGTGATAAGACAAATGGAAAGTTATGTGAGTACGCCGATTGTTTTTTTATCCTCAGAGGATGATTTAGGTAAAAAACTCGGTGCCTTAAGCTTAGGAGGAGATGACTTTCTAACCAAACCCGTTAAACCTTGGCACCTTGTTTCGGCTGTTTCAAGCCGAGCACTTCGTGCTCGATTGGTACGTAGACTTGCCGAAACTGATGGTCTCACCGGACTGTTAAACCATAGTAAAAGTAAAGCATGTTTAAAAAACGAACTTGCCAGGGCCAAACGTGAAAACACGCCATTATCTTTTGCAATGATAGATCTCGATTTTTTCAAACATGTGAATGACCACTATGGCCATCCGGCAGGTGATAGCGTGTTAAAAAGTATTGCTAACCTATTTAAACAACGCTTACGCACATATGATATTGTTGGTCGCTATGGCGGTGAGGAATTTATCATAATACTACCGAATACGGATCTTTCTACCGCAAAAAAAATAGTCGATGTGATCAGAACCCGATTTAGTAAACTGGTGCATTACTGTGAACAAGAAGATTTTCGCTGTACTTTTAGCTGTGGTATCGCCAGTTACCCAGAATTTCGCAATGAAAAAACAATCAGCGAAGAAGCTGATAAAGCGCTTTATCAAGCAAAAGAAGCAGGAAGAAATAAAGTGGTCTGCGCTAAAAGTGTTAGCTAGCTGCAACACAACGCTTACATATGCAGGCTTTACCCTTTGCATTATCTGGCACTTTATTTAGTACTTGTGCTGAAAATTGAACTTCATCGGAATTACACCAACAAACAGCCGCAGTGTTACAAGCTCCAGTGCCGCAAGCCAATGTTTCACCGCAGTTATTATCTTGCTGACAAATAGGACATAAACTTGCGTTTATCATTTCATCTGTATTGTTCAAAGCGCCTCTTTTTAGTAATCAATTAAGTTGTTAAAGTTCTCTAGGGTAATTGAAATTTGCTAATGTAGCTTGATAGCACTTCTCCCCCAAGGAATGGTGTTTATAATTACAATCCTGCTTCTACCATGGCTTTAATTTTATTTGCTTTGACAAAGTGATCTAATTGATGAGTTTGAATCCACCAAGTCGCAGCTTCCATCAACAATTCGCTATCATCATTTTTATTTGCGAAAAAGGCATAAAAAGACACACCTACATTGTCACCTTTAGCATTAATTTTTTTTTCACAAATATCGATTATTTTGGCTCTTAACGCGTTTCTCATGACTAGGTACACTCCTTGCTTTTACTTGTTATTAATTACTATCTTTAAATCACTATCTTTACATCAATAATTCTGGCTAAATTTTTCTGTTAGTTTATATCGCTATCAAGCCAGTTTATTCGTCAATCTATGAGACAAACAAAAACCTGCAGCCATTGATTTTACTGGTCTGTCCTGTTTACCAGTAAAAAAATACGTCAATAAAATATGATGTTTCCCTAGAAGAACAAGAACTTTTTTTTATTAAGGTATTAATAAATCTATTGATATCAAAAAAATTCAACGTAATATGTAACACTAATATTATTTTATTAGGCTAGATTATGGAAGCAAAGTTTACACGACTACGATTAAGTTTTATTGTATTAATTATCAGTATAGCGGTTGTGTGTGGCCAAAAATGGGCACAAGCAGCAACGATAGATTATGGAAAAGCCACTTTGGTAAGCAAATTTGCCAAATATGTTACTTGGCCTGGCGAAACCAGACAATCTAAATTTATTATCGGCGTTTTTGATGATGAGAATCAATATCAATATTTTAAAGAGTTTTTTGCTAATAAAGGGGTCAAAGGTAAAGACATCATAGTGACATTAGTTACAACTCATAATGAAGCTAAAGATGTTAATATTTTATACCTTCCGTCACCCAATCAAAGAAAATCATCTCGGTTGGCTGACAAAATCCTCAAGGATGGTCAAGTACTTCTAATGACAGAAGATATTAGAGACCTTTCTGAAACCATGGTAAACATTGCCTATAATAAGCAGCAACTTAAACTCACATTTTCTGTTGTTGATGATAATATAGCAGACAGTGACTTGATCATGCCCGATCTGTCATATTTTGTAGACGACAAGGATGACAAAAGTATATTGTCGCCAAGCCCTAGTTTTATTGCAAAAACCCAACAAGAAAAGCAAAAATTAGCACATCAAGCTTTGAAAAAAGTATTAGCGCAAAAAGAGTCGTTAGTAGAGCAACTTAGCCAAAAATTAAGCCTTCAAGAGAATACGGCTAATAAAGGTGATGCGGCACTGCAAGCATTGTCAGATCGTTTAAAAAAAGCTGAAAAAGAAGCCGATAACAACAGTAAAAAAATCAAGGCTAAAGACAAACAACTACAAAAACTAGAAACACAGCTAAATGCCCAAAAAGCGTTGTTAAAAATTAACAAACAAGATTTACAAACTGAAGATAACAGCAAAGTTACTGAACAAGAAAACCAAATCATTGAGTTAACCGAGCAACTTAACCTTCAAAAACAAGCACTTACTGAGCAACAGGCTGCTGCAACTAATGCCCTTGCCGAGCTTGATAAACTTAATAAGCTTAACCTCAACAAAAAACCACCTTCAAGCTACAAAGCACTTTTTTATGTGTTCTTACTAATTGCTATCGGTGCAATAGTAGCAGCCGTTATGATGTGGAAAAAGACTAAAGACGCTTCTTCACAGCCTGCCTCGCAATCAGATAAAAACCCTTTATTGCCAGTTAGAGAAGATCAATTAATTAAGTCTGAAAACTTTGCAGCATTAGGCTATATAGCAACCGACATTACTTATGCTATAGGGGAGTCTTTAGATGAGATGCAAACTAAGTTTGAAAAATCAGGTGAAACCAAAAATGCCGCTTCGCTCAAGCCCGTTATCACTTTATTAGAGAACTTTAATACAATAGCTGCAGATCAAGACGACACCAAAACACAAAGTTTTGATGTGACAGCTTATATTCAAAAAATGTTAATGCTTTATAATTTTGAATTTGAGCAAAGTAACATTGCGTATAATTATTCTGGTGAAAAGGCCTTAACGATAAAATCTGTGCCGGGGTATATTGCAATAGCATTGTTAAATGTTATTAATAACTCGCTAAAACATGGGTTTGATAATAAAGGCAATGGCAAAATTGCCGTTAAAGTTGAAAAAGGCGCTAAAAGCGGCGCTAAAATCATTTATTCTGATGACGGTAAAGGAATGAGTAAAAACACCATAAAACAGGTGTTTGAACCATTTTTCACCACCCGCAGTGATCGAGGCTATGTCGGCGTTGGCATGAGTACAACTTATGATTTAATTAAAAATAAATTAGCCGGTGACATTAAAATAGATAGTCAAGAAGGAAAAGGGACAACGGTGACTATTACCTTACCTTAAGGAATTTGCTTACCTTAAGGAATTAGCTTGCCTTAACGATTAACAGAGTAAGAGTTATAGGCAGGTTAAAATAGCAATTGTGTAAGCAAACGAGTCATTGTTAAAGCAGTGACTCGTTTTTTTTAATCCCGGAAACACTAAAAAGTGCTTAATAATTTTTTTGCCTCAATTAACGTTTATTGGCCCCTCCTCTGCCTGCATGACTAAAGTGTAGGGTAAAACTAATGTATCTGAAACTACTGAGAATGCTGAATCTATCACCACAAAAGGAATGTTATTCAGTGTGCTCCCAACATTCTCTGTTTTACTAGGCTCGCCATAAAACAAACATATATTATAAGAAATTCCACTGTAAACTCTTGGTATATGCTCACAATAGCTTTTTTTTGAGTAATGAGAAATTGTAACATGGTTGTTAGGTGGGTTTAGAGTTTTGATAGTAGCACATGAAAATGTACATAGCGCGAGAGAGAGACAAACAAATCCTTTCATAAAAGCTCCTATTAATAATTATTTTAAAAACGTTTAGTATGCGCTCGTAACTTTTTAATAGCCCAATCATAATGGCTAGATAACGCGGATATACAATAACTTGCAAGTGATGTACTGCCGGTCCAATCAAAGTGTTTTTTTGTAAAAAGCTGCTCATTAGAAAAAGACTGTATTAAAGCTAAGGCTTGATCATGACTTTTCTTCAGTCTTTGCATAGCATCATTAAGTTGAGTATTTTGATGACGCTGCCGAATTTCTTTATTCATGTCAGCATAGGTTTTCCAGTTATAAGGGGCTGGAAGAAATGGCGACTTTATACCAGTCATATTAGCATCAACCCAATTTAACAACAGTTGATGCCATTCCCAAAGGTGAATTAACACATCCCTGAGGTTTTTATCACGTTGCCAGTGAGCTTCAATTTTTTTGCTATCGTTTGAGAAATTAAATTCTGTTTTTAATGCACGCTCTGGCATTAGGTTGATAACTTCCCATAACAAGTCAAAGTGCGTGGTTGCCGCTTCAATTAAATCCGCTTTAGTTGTAGGTCTACTCATCTTTATACACCATTATCCTTAATTAAAGCAAAACCATATACAATTCAGTATCACTTTTGGTTTATAGCCTTGCGCTCAGCTTCATATGCTTCATAAGACTGGCGCTTTAGCTTTAAGCAATCTTGATGTTGTGAAGCTGATACTGCTGCTCTAATACATTCGCTTTTTCGGTAGTCTTGTCCAGCTTGATACAATTGCTTATTACTGCAGCCAGTTAATGCCAACAGTAATATAGCGACAAACAAACATTTATTCATATAATAATTCATACAGGTATTTTAACAATCATGCCAAAGTTATAATAGGTAAAAAATAAGAGGAAGAATTGAGGATAAAGTTCAATATTATTAAGAATAAGTAAGAAATAGCAAGTGGCTATGTGCAATAATCGCTAATTCACTGATGTAGCATTAGCGATACGAGCCAGCCTAGTTAGCCATTTAACAAGTAATTTTCATAACTAGTATTTTCAAGGTTTGAGGCTCAGCTAACCCAAGCGCTATTTGATTATGCCTGAGTCCATAATAATCTGCATAATTTCTTTCACTTTTGGACTGCTCATTAAACCAACAACATCATTATTGTTAAGCATACGTTTGATCTCGGGATCACGGGTTAGCATTTTGAAACGAGGGTTTTGTTTAACCGCTTCAACGCGAATAAGTGTTGTCATTATTTCTTCAGTAAGGCGCATTTTTACTGCTGTTTTATCAGTGACATCAACATCACCCAACACATTGGTTTCATCTAAAATTCGCTGTACTGTTTGGTCATCAAGTACCGCATTAATTTCAGGTGCGACCATCAAGCCAAGCACATCTCTTTTTTGCACCATTCGCCTAACTCTTTTACTATTTGCAAGCTTTTGAACATCAGGATTATTAGCTAAGGTAATACCATCGTTAATACCGCGAGCGGGATTTTTAAGTACATAAGAAGCTACACCAACCAATTGTGGTGCTTGAGGAAATTGCTGAGATAACACCGTATCAATTGTGCCACCCATTACTTTTTGCGACCAGTTATTAATAGGGTTATCAGGCGGTAATTCTCCTTGTGTTAATGCAGTGCCTACCATATTGGCAAACCAAACTAACGCCAAGCCTAAAGCTGCACCAATAAAGCCATTCGCAATTGCCCCTGGAATAGCTAAAGTTGATTGTCCATCGGTTATCTTTCCTAATACATGAAGTAAAATTCTTAATAAAATCGATATAACAATGGCGCTAATAACAAAAATGACAAACCCCGCAGCAAAATAGGCGCCAAGCCCCTGTAGCATTGTTTCTTTGCTTATTAGTACGGCACCTTCTTGCGCAAAGCTTACCGCAATAAAGTAGGCCGCGATTAAACTGACTAATTTTGCTAGCACTAATCCTAAACCGAGACGATAGCCTCGGTAAATAAAGTAAAGTAGTACTATTGAAAACAGCGCTATGCCAATCATAGATTTTTCCTTTAAAAGTAGGTGTTATACCAAGTTAACTTAAGATGTTTTTGTATACAAATAGTAAACATTTTGTTGCAAACATACAAACACTTATACTGTCTCTATGTTTTTGTTTAGCTCTTGAATTGATGCAAACTTTCACTGATTAAAATTTGCGCTTTGAATGGTTAAAGGTCTATTTCATTTGCTTGTGCTATACGCTCAAGTCTACCTTGCTCTTCAATAAAAGCCGCTTTAATTTCTTCTATTACGGTATCAACATTAGCTGCAGCATTGTTTTCTTCAAATAATCCTGAAAGTTGAGTTTTAGAGGTCAACTCACCACTTTCATACAAAGCCCACATTTCTTGAGCATATTGACTTAAAAGTAATTCAGGCGCAAATTGCCCATAGTATTGGGTCATATTATTCACATCGCGAATTAACATAGCTTTAGCATTGTTATTTGCTGAAGCATCTACCGCTTGAGGCAAGTCAATGATTACAGGACCATATTCATCAACAAGTACGTTAAATTCAGATAAATCACCATGAACAATACCAACACATAACATTCGCGCAACATAATTCATAACCAATTGATGGTCTTCTATCGCTTGTTCTTTGGACATAACCACATCGTTTAAGCGTGGAGCAACATCTCCACCTTCATCAGTGATTAATTCCATCAGCAATACACCATCAAAACAACCATACGGCTGAGGCACCCTAACACCCGCTTCTGCTACTGTATATAGTGCATCAACTTCAGCATTTTGCCATGCCTGCTCTTGTTGTTTTCGGCCATACTTAGAGCCTTTTTCCATCGCTCGGGAGCGTCTGCTATTTCGGCTTTTTCTGCCTTCTTGGTATTGAGCGGCTTTTTTAAAACTGCGTTTGTTCGCTTCTTTGTACACTTTAGCACAACGAATGTTATCACCGCAGCGAACCATATATACAGTCGCTTCTTTACCACTCATTAATTGGCTTACAACTGCATCAACAAGACCATCATCCACCAAGGGCTGGATTCGTTTTGGGATTTTCATAACACAGCTAAGCCTTTAAATAAATTTAGCCCGTTGGCTATAAATTGTTTTTGGTAAAAGAAAATTATATCACCCCATTAGATCAGTTAAAGTCTACAGTAATTAGCTTGAGCATATTAAATAAGCGACTGTTATCACAGTTGTATCGCTGCCAAGTATAGCATGAGCAATAACACTTTGATTAAATTTATTCCAAACTTATAGCGCCATTAGCAAGCTTAGAACAAGCGAGTTGATTAAACATAATTATTGCCCAACAATTACAATAGTCAATCAAGATCCTGATAATAAAGAGGGTTACCAAATTGATAGTAAAAAATAAAAGTAAACCACACAGCTTGAATAACTGCATGGTTTATAAAGAAAAAACATTGCTTGAATTTGGTACCCTCGCTACTGCACTACATTCCACCCTTCCTCAGTTTTTACAAACCTAAAAGATTGCACACCTTTTTGATTTTGTACGCCAACAAATGGCAATTTAAGATCTACATCGATATCAACATCACATTGATAACCACCTTGCTCTTCAACCTTATTGCAGCCAATTTTTTTTATATACCGAACCTTTACATCCCCCTCTTTAAAAACACCTGAAGATTTCTCAAGTTGAGATTTAAGTTGGCTTAACATTGCCTGTTTTATTTCATCCTCTGATGGCTCGACACCACCGCTGCATGCAACAACATTGATGACAGCTGTGCATAGCATAACAAGACTAATATTTCTCATTGTCGTATTTCCTTTTAATTGGTTTATGGTAGAACAGATTGATTTAATTTTTGATTAGTTAACTCAGCGTCTAAGTATTTATTTGCCTGCATCGCTTTAAAGGCGCCCAAAAGCCCAAACATGCCAAGAGGAATAAATAAAATGGGCGTTATCACCAAGAAGTAAGTCCAAACGCCAATAAACAGGCAACACCCTCCCATGAGTGCAGGTATGACTGTTGAGCCATGTTGAATGACACCACTCGACAAATTTTTAAAGTTGGCAATGTGGAATACACCGTCTGAGGTTGTTTGACCTGTAGCAATAATTTCATCTTCATTGGAAAAATACAGTCCTGCAGAACCATTTAGCAAGGCTGGTTTGCCATCAATAGTAAAAGCTGATTTGTGCTTGGTCTTAATATGACCTCTTCCCCTATTCATCTGCCCTGAAATTGTTTGCATATCTTGTTTATTAGATACCCAACCTCTGCGTACCTCAAATGTAAATAATGACATTTGCACCTCCTATGGTTTTTCATAATAACAACACCCGGATTAATGTATTTAACTCTCTTTTCTCAGTCATAGTTTTATAATAAAAGTGGTGACAAAACATCGACAGTTAACGGTAAATAACCGTCATTAGCTTAAAATAACGCTTGGGTGCGCCATAAAAGAGCCTGTTATTACAATTGGATGAGATGTAAATTAAGAGCTGAGTAAAAATAAGTGAAAGATAGATAGTTGTTGCAAATCCTATGAAATTTGAAATACTAAAACGGTAGAATAAGTCATGGAAATTTGGAATTTGTTTAAAGGCTACTAGCATAACAATGGCAAATAAAAGACAACGCGGTGTTAAAGCCTCTCGCATAAAGTTAGAGCAATACATGTCTATTGCAGGGATCAAGTCTCAAGCAGAGCTTGCTAGGAAAATTGCGGATAACGAAGAATTAGATAGCGAGCCTAAAGATCTGGTCAATCGAGTGTTTAGACAAAAAAATGTTGAACACCATTCCTTAGAACGTGTTGCCAAAGCCTTAAGCGTTGAAGCTTTTAAACTCTACCTGACACAAACCGACCAAGCAATTTTAGCCGATAGTCATATGGCTTGCATGCCTCAAGATACTGAAAATTCAAGCAGCTATAGCTCTGTGTTAAATAAAGCAGTTCCCGAAACTTCAACTGAAATGAATAACAATAGGACTAATAAAGGCTGGCAAACGTCGGTTATTATCACATTCACATTTATTTTAGTCGTTATTGTGGCCTATTATTCTTACCTGAAATTGCCCGATCATCCATTCAATCGTTCAAGTAATATTTCAGTCAATAACAGCTTAATTTACCCGAGTAGTAAAAGTTTATATCCGCTAGCGCGCCACATACAGCAAAGTCAAAACACTAATCGACTAGCCTTAGTTCCTGAGGCTTTATTTGAAGACTTTATTATAAGCAAAAAAGCTCTTGATGACTACGAAGTCGATAATATTTTGATTTTAGAATCCCTAGAACAAGAGCGTTACTTGTCACTTTTTATTAAACACTTTGATGGTGAAACAACGTCCATTGGTTCGGTGGTTAATCTGAGCAAAAATGAATTTCATCAATCATACCCATACCTAAGTAAGCGCGTTCACCAAACAATAGGCGATCATAATACCCGTAGCGAAATAGAAAGCCATACCGCCACAAAAATCACCGAGGCTAGATTATTAACAGAACGTTTTTTTAATGAGTACAATATGAATCAAGCATTGACTGAGCTCTCATCTCTTTCATCACAAAATGCTGAATCATTAGCAATTAACTGTCTTATTAAAGTGAATACCGGTTGGCATGAGAACGAAAAAGCCAGTTTTGAACAAGCAAGAACCCTATGTGGGCAAGCGCTAACACTTGACGGCCAACACCCTTTTGTTTTAACAACGAATGCATTTCGCTTATTTAAAAATGGGCAATTCGAGGCTGCAGCTTTTGCTTATAAACAAATACTTGAACAAATGCCAAACAATGTCGAAGGACTCCTTGGCCAAGCCCAACTCAATATGCATTATTATTTAGAAAATCCAGCGAATAGAAACCACTCGCTTGATCAGGCTATCAATTTAGCTCAACAAGCCATTGTTCACGATCCTAGCTACTGGAAAAGCTACCACTTACTGTCAAATTTTTTTTATTTAGCCAAACAACCTAAGCATGCCCTTGCTGTAATCAAAAAACTAACAGGGTTAGTTAGCAATCAAATAATACTTGCTAATGGTGCGATACTAAGTCTTTGCCAAGCAGATTTGACACAGGCGCAAGCGTATTCAAATAAAATGTTGATAGTAGATCCCAACTCTTATATCGCTTATGAAACCTTATACTTTGTTAATGCCTATCAAGGACGTCTGCAACTGGCACTAAAAAACATGAAACAGGCCATGGATCATTTTGATGAACACGGAGGTTTATATATGCAATGGGGGCAACTGGCAGATGCCCATCGATGGCTTAACAATAACGAACAAGCTGTCAAATATTATGAAATCGCTCTTGTTGAATATCAACAAGACCAAAGTAAAAACCAAACGACTGAAATTGATAATGTTTACTCATTATATTTTCAGTTAGCACTGCACAGATTAAAAGGAACTAGCGTTACGCCATCATTATTAGAACAATTATCACAATTAAAGCCAAAAAACTTGCCATTGGCCCATCAACTCAAAATTGCCATAATGCATCAGTGGCAACATAACAACAACAAAGCGACTCAGGTAACTAAAAACATTGTAAGTACCTGTCCCATTTACGCGCAATCACCAGATTTGACAGCATTAGCAATTTGATTAGCGTGATTATCAGCTTAGGTTTGGTTAATTAAGCCACTTTTTGTGCGCTAATTTGACTAGCAAGGTAATCGTCAAGCGTTCCCTCAAAGCTCACCAGTTTTTTCTCTTTTATGTCAATAATGCGAGTAGCCAAACTTGAAACAAACTCACGGTCATGACTGACAAAAATCAAGGTACCTTCAAAGTCTTTTAAGGCATTGTTTAAAGCGTCAATTGCTTCAATATCCATGTGGTTAGTTGGCTCATCCATGATCAAAACATTAATATCAGCCATCATTAACATGCCAAATAATAGGCGGTTTTTCTCACCACCTGAGCAGTTACGGGCTTTTTTATTCGCATCATCATCAGTAAACAGCAAACGCCCTAACATAGCCCTAACACTTAAATCATTGTGGCAAGGTCTGCGCCATTGCGACATCCAATCCATGAGTGTTAAATCATTCTCAAAAAAGGCACTACTATCTTGTGGGCAATAGCCTATAGAGGCATTTTCAGACCATTTAACCACACCTTGAGCACATGATAACTCATTCATTAAACAGCGTAAAAAGGTGGTTTTACCAACACCATTTTCACCTATTATCGCTAATTTTGCGCCCGCTGGTAGCAATAAGTCACCTTTTTCAAACAACATACCATCATCAAAGCCATGACCAATACCTTCAAGCTCTAGTGCTTGGCGGTGCATTTTTTTACCTGGTGCAAAAGCAATTTTAGGGGTAATACGGCTCGACGATTTCACATCATCAAGTTTAATTTTATCCATTTTTTTTGCACGAGAACTCGCTTGTTTCGCTTTTGAAGCATTTGCGCCAAAGCGATTAACAAAGTCTTGTAGCTCTGCAATTTCTTCTGCCTTTTTAGCATTTCCTGACAATAACTGTTCGCGTAATAAACTTGATTGCGCTATAAAGTATTCATAATTTCCCGGGTAAATACGCAGTTCGCCATAATCAATATCAGCCATATGGGTACAAACTGAATTAAGAAAATGTCGATCATGGGAGATAATGATCATGGTGCACTTTCGTTTATTTAACTCACCTTCTAACCAGCTAATAGTGTGGATATCCAAGTTATTGGTCGGCTCATCTAGTAATAATATATCAGGATTAGCAAAAAGAGCTTGTGCAAGTAAAACGCGTAGTTTCCAACCGGGTGCTACCTGTGCCATCAATCCAAAATGAAAAGACTCCTCAATACCGGCTTCAAGTAAAATTTCACCTGCTCGACTTTCTGCCGTGTAACCGTCCATTTCAGCAAATTGGCTTTCTAAATCACCAACTCGCATACCGTCAGCTTCGCTCATTTCAGCTTGAGCGTAAATAGCATCTCTTTCTTGTTTCACTTTCCATAATGCCTCATCACCCATAATTACAGTGTCTATGACGCTAAATTGTTCAAAAGCAAATTGATCTTGGCTCAATGTGCCAACCTTAATACCGGTGTTGATAGACACATTTCCTGAGCTTGGCGCTAACTCTCCACTCAAAATTTTCATGAAAGTAGACTTGCCACAACCATTAGCGCCAATCAGGCCATAACGGTTGCCATTGCCAAATTTAGCCGAGATATTTTCAAACAATGGTTCAGCACCAAATTGCATTGTAATATTAGATGTAGTGATCAAAAGGAGATTCCTGAATTTTTGCCAACAGTTATTGAATGATTGATTGCTAGGATAATGCAAATTACCAATTTAGGTAAAAAAACTAGTGCAGGAAACAACAAAAAAGACTCAAAATAATAAGGTCGCGCATTATACAGCAAATTCAAGACTAACTACAAATTCAAGACTATATAGTTTATCTTGATAATCCTATGCTGTTTTTTTCACCTGCCGTGTTATTGACTGTCTTAATAACTTCACTGGGCACATCAACGATAGAAAAACCTATAAAAATAACCTCTTATCGTAATATAAAGAGGAATATATTTTGCGATATATCAAAGTAGAAGCTAGACTCTTATGAAAGAATAGAATCTAGTGTTTGGTAGAGTTATCTGCCAATGTTACAGTGATACGATAAAATACATCACAAATTTAGCTTGATATTAACCTAAGTCAACAACCCAAAATGGAGAACTTTGTTGAAAGCAGTCCCAACAATACATTCTGAAAAGCTTGACTTAACTGCCGTTTATCAGTTTACCGGTGAACTAGCGCTTAACGACCTGCATAGCTATGTTGTGCTATTTCTTAAAAACATGAAAAAGTGTATTAAAGATCTAAACCAAGCGTTTGAT
This sequence comes from Colwellia sp. KU-HH00111, assembly GCF_040362745.1. Taxonomy (NCBI): domain Bacteria; kingdom Pseudomonadati; phylum Pseudomonadota; class Gammaproteobacteria; order Alteromonadales; family Colwelliaceae; genus Colwellia; species Colwellia sp. KU-HH00111. Next base: position 136,574 of record NZ_BAABWO010000008.1, read on the forward strand.
TGCAATGATTTTGAAAAAATCAAAGTCGTTGCTCATAATATGAAAAGTGGCTCTTTATACTTAGGCGCTCAAGCATTAAGCAATTACTGTCGTGAGCTGGAATATGCAGCAATGGCTAGTCCACTTGAGCCTAAGTTAGTGAAATTGACAGGAGAAAAGGCTCTATCTGAGTTAAACGAGGTTATACATTTATTGGAAGCATGGAGTCAAAGTGTTAAAGAATTCAAAAAGTAATCATATTATTTTATATACCTGTGATATCGATGATGACAAGCTATTAATAGACACGCTTAATAATTTCAAATTGCGTGTTGTGGTAATTTCATCGATTCATGACATTAGTCTTCACATTAAAGAAGAAACCCCGAAAATAATATTTATTGCTGCCGAGCAGTTTCAAGAAACTCTGAGAGTGTATTTTGAAGCATTAGACGGTATCCATAATGCCACCCCCTGTGAACACCTCATTGTTTCACTCGTTTCACGTCATGATGAAAAAGAAGCATACGAAGCCTTTGCTGCTGGTATCATAGATGACTACCTTGTTTCACGACCGCTTTATGAGGCACATCGACCTTTGGTGATTTGTGAGCATTTGTTAAAAAGACTGGGGTTATGTTTTACCGAGGCCAATGGTGTTGATTTTATCAATCAAAACCAAAATTACTCAGAATATAGTAAAGCTATTATTGCCAAAGGCCTTGAACGCAAAGAAGAGCTGCGTCAAGATTTTGAGCAGAGCATTTCTAACATAGATCAGGCGCTAGATCGTGCCACCGAGCAAATTATTAGAGAACAAACAGCTAAACTTGATTTAGACTTACTAAAAAGTACGCTCTCAACAATTCGCTCTGACGAAATCAGGCCTGAGTTATTAAAAATTCAAGATAAAGCCTTAAGTTTATTACAAAAAGTTATCGTTAATGATCCTAACTTATTAACTGAGGAAGCACAGCAAACAGATACACCTGCTGATGTTGCTTCGGACAAAACTGACACTACAGAGGCCCCTGTCGTCAATCCTCCCCCATTAAATACTGATATATCTAAGGTTAAATTACCTCCTAACCTTTTACTTATTGAAGATGACCCGATGAGTATTCACACCACAACCTTATTATTTAAACCTTATAAAGTTAATGTAACTTCCGCCTATTCAGGTAGACGCGCGCTAATGCTGCTCAATCAACAAAAGTTTGATCTGGTGTTACTCGACATTAGTTTACCTGATACCAACGGATTGTACTTGCTAGATCAAATTAAAAAAAATGAAAGTCAAAATAGTGAAACCCCCTTTGTTATGCTGACCGGCGATAAAAACAAAAACACCGTAAAAAAAGCCATTCTTATGGGTGCAAAGGGCTATATCATTAAACCTATGTTTAAATCCACCATTATAAAATTATTCAAGCAGCATGACCTCCCATTGTACCTAGCATAAATATTCAGCCAGCCTAACATCAATTAGCCAATATTTTAGCTATCAGGGTTGTGCACATCTGGAAAAGCCTTTTTAGGCTTTGAAAACAGAAAACCTTGAAATAAGTCGACACCTAGTTTTTGCAAGGTATCTCGCTCTTCTATGCATTCTATTCCCTCAGCGATAACGGTGATGCCGGAGCGTTTTGCCATGGCGACAATTGCTCCTATGATATCTTGCTTCATGGGAGCTCTATGAACGCCTTGAATTAAACACATATCTATTTTAACAAAATCAGGTAGTAAAGAGACTAAGCTATTAAGACCAGAATAACCTTCCCCCAAGTCATCAACCGCCAATCGGTATCCCTGCTCTCTAATCAAGCGTAAATCATCTTGTAATTTACTACTATTACCCAAACTGGCCCGTTCAGTTACTTCCAATACAATTCTTGATGCCACTGTTAATAAAGGCTCACAGGCCTCAATTAATAAATCAGCACGAAGCTCTGAAGGATGAAGATTCACAAAGATAGTTTCTACTCGGTCGGGGTGACTTTTTAAAGTTTGTGCAACAAACTCTCGCACAGCATAGCCAACTTCAACAACACGTCCGATAACTTCAGCAGCAGCTAACAAGCGTAATGGTGTCGCTAGTTCAGGCTCATCGCAACGCAGTAAAGCTTCAAAGGCATAAATAGAACTATCACTACTACGAACAATGGGTTGAAACTCTACTCTAATTCTCGGTAAGGCTCGTTCAAATAATGCCGCTGTTGCTTTTACATCAGCGGTAAATTCATCGCCACCAAATCGAGAAGCGAGTAGCTTAGCACGCAATTGGTTAACTCGTCCGGTATCCACCGCTTTACGAATTGTGCTCACTAATTCTTTAGCACGAAAAGGTTTAATTAAGTAATCATAAGCATTAAGCCTAACAGCCTGTATAGCTGTTTCGACCGTACCTCCACCGGTAATAACCACAGTTGGTAGCTCTTGCCCTGAGACTCTCAATTCGTTCAACAACTCTAACCCATTGCCATCAACTAAAGACAAATCAGTGATCATGCCGTCATATTTTTGTTTTTCAATCGCCTTTCTAGCATCGGCTAAACTGTTAACCACTACAGGTTCAAAACCAGCATCTTTCAATATCCTGCGACACGCTTTAGCAACAGATAGATCATCTTCAACCAATAAAATTTGCTCTCCAAATGTATTTTCTGCGGGTGTGAGCTCTTCTGCTACTTCAACCTCTGCTGGCAACAAGCTTTGAGACCCAGTCTGATTAGCGATTTTACAACTGTTCTGATCAAGGTGAGAAAGAAGCACATCATTTCTAACGGGTTTGGTTAACACTGAGCATCGCCCACTATTAACAAACGTTTCACCTGCTTTATCAATAGCTCCTCCAGTGATCACCGTCACCCTATTAACGAGTTCAGGGTTATTACTTTCTAACCAATCAAAGAGTTCAATTGCACTACCATCAGTAAGGTTAAGATCACAAAGTATTACTACTGGCTGTAAACCTTTATTAATGGCTTCCTTAGCCAGAGTAAGCCCGTCGACTATTAAGACCTGATAATTACTCTTACTCAGTATTCTGCGATAGGCAATTTGAATAATTTCATCATCTTCAATGATCAAAACATCATTATTAACACCTGCTCCATCAGAAAAGCTTTGCTGTTGTTTGGCATTTGTTATTGCCGATCCTACAGCATTAAGTAACTGTTCACTTGATACCGGTTTCCATAATAATGTTAAATCCGGACGTTTTTCTGGTGTAACACTGCCATCGGTATAACCTGTTGTTAATAAAAAAGCTATTGTTGGAAAATTTTGCTTGGCATAATCAGCTACTTCATAACCAGTAGCGCCCGGCATCATCACATCACAAAAAACTAAACTATATTGCTCCCCCATCAATTTAAGCTGAGCAATGGCTTCAGTACCGGTTTCAACATCATCCACTTGATAGCCTGCATTCGTTAAAATTCGAACTAAGCCCATCCTTAATGAGTAATCATCTTCAGCTATCAGTACCTGGTGACCACGACCATTAAATGATGCGGTTTTACTGGGTTTTTTATGGGTGATTTTTTCACTACTGTAGGGTAATTCAACGGTGAAAGTTGATCCCTTGTCGAGTTTACTCTTCACCGACAGGGTGCCACCCGCTTCGTTAATTACGTTGTAGCATATTGCTAAACCTAACCCTGTTCCTTTGTTTTTGTCTTTAGTGGTAAAGAACGGGGCAAAAATATTCTCCTGGGTGCGTTGATCCATACCAGTACCTGTGTCTTGTACATTAAGTTCAACCATACAGGGCTTATCATCACTGGCATAATTCACCTTAAGCGAAATAGTTAACGAACCGCCTTGAGGCATAGCATCTCGAGCATTAACAACGAGGTTTAACAATACTTGATCAAATTGGACTGGATCAATTTTGACTAAAACAGGCTGCGGTGATAACTCCATGTTTAAATTGATGTTTTCATTAATTGTGCTAGCCAAAATTTTATTCATTTGAGTTAAACTTTCATTTAAATCAATCACCTTGTTTCTTACTGATCGCTGGCTAGAAAAAGTCAGTAATTGACTAGTCAACCCTTCTGCTCGTTTAGCTGCATTTAACACTTCTTTGATATCCGCTTTACTTTGCTTATCTTCAATACTGTCGTAAGCAAAAGTAGAGAATGAGGCTATCACTGCAATTAAGTTATTAAAATCATGGGCTATACCTGCTGCCAGTTGCCCCACCGCTTCCATTTTATGTGACTGTAGTAATTTTTCTTCAAGTTGCTTTTGATGGGTTACATCAAATACCGCACCTAACAATATTTGATTAGTTTGATCATATTGACCAACATCTAATAAGTATCGTTCCCCTTTACTTGGGTGTTGCCAGCGATATGTTATATTCCATTGTGTAAGCTTACCCATTTGAATTTCAGCCATTTTGTCACAGTATTTACTTCTATCCTGTGCATGAACATAGCTGGCATATATTTTAGGAGAGTTACATTCAAGCTTTGTTAGCCCGGTAATGTTTTCAGTATCTCCGGCAATCCAAGCATTTATAAAGCCTCCAACATCCTGTTTATCATATTCATAAAGGTAGAGAGGCAAATTATTTACAATACGCTGAAAACGGCTTAATAACTGTTTTGATGCAGCTTGCGAGGCAATATTAGCGGTTTGACGACGCAGTTGACTCAGCTCTGCTAAGGAACGGACTTTACATGCTACTTCCAATCGATCAATTGGTTTACTGATAAAGTCTACAGCACCGGCAGTTAGTGCTTCCACTTTTATTTTTCTATCTTCAAGTGCAGTCACAATCACTACCGCTAAACCAGGTATTCTTTTCTGGAGTGATAATTCGTTAAGCACTTCAATGCCAGACATTACTGGCATCATTAAATCAAGTAACACCACGTCAACTTCTTGAGTTGCAATAATATCTATGGCCTCTTTCCCGCTGCTAGCAAGTATAGGCTGATGCCCTTCATGGCTCACAAGATCGTTAAGCAAGCGACGATTCGTTGATTCATCATCAACAATCAATACTTTAGCGCATAAGTTGTTAGTCATTGGTGCTGGTGCTTGAAGCATCTTCTATCCTCTAATATCCTTGTTCTGTGTTATCACACTAACTCTAGCTGTTAGTATAGCCAAGTAGCTGTATTTTATTGCCTTATCACGATTATTTTTATTGGTCGATAGTATTTTGATAGGTAGATACTTTAGGAAGCAACATGGTAAAAGTACTCCCTTCACCTAATTCACTAATCAAGCCAAGAATACCACCATGCAAATTAACCAAATTTTCAACAATAACTAAACCTAAACCTGTGCCTTCATATTGACGAGTGACACCACCATCAATCTGTTCAAACGCATTAAACAACCGAGCCATATCATTTAAAGCAATACCAATACCGGTATCTTCAACGGCAATTTCGATATTATCTTCGCCATCAGTAGCACGAATCACCACCTGCCCTCCTGCAGGGGTGAACTTTATTGCATTTGACACCAAATTATAAAGACATTGGCGAAGTTTACGTTCATCAGCTTGTATCGTTTTAACGTTATTTTCATACTCGTAACTCAGGTTTATTTGTGCTGAATCAGCCATCTCTTGAAACACAAAGGTGATATTATTTAACAATACAGGAATATTAACCTCTGATATTACTAGTGACATTTTTCCTGCATCCAGTTTTGATACATCAAGCACATCATTGATTAATGACAGTAGGTGTTTACCGCTCGTTAATATTTCACTGACATATTCTATTTGGTTTTCAGGCATATCACCCAACACACCTCCATGTAAAGCTTCAGAAAAACCAATAATTGCATTTAACGGCGTACGTAATTCATGACTCATATTAGCCATAAACTCAGATTTTAACCGAGCCAATTGCTCTGCCTTGTCTTTGGCTTCAACTAACTCTTGCTCATCTTCCAGGCGAGCTGAGATATCTTGAACAATGGCAATGAACCGAGCCGGCTGTCCTGATGGGGCAATATATTGCAAATGAACTTCAACCGGTATTTCCTCTCCAGCTTTATTTTTGTGTCGCGATTGGAACAAGGTAGCATGACAAGGCCCGGCAATGAGCGGGGTTAATATTTCTCGGTATGCCTCAGCGTCGATATCTGAGCGAATGTCTACGGCTTTCATACTCAAGAGTTCACTTTGTTGATAACCTAAATAACGAATTGCTTGCTGGTTAACATAGAAAAACTTAAGCGTTTCAGGGTGAAACATAAACACCGCATCACCAATTAGATCCAAACTGGTTTTAAACTGATTAAGTTGCTCTTGAGCTTTAACTTTTTCGGTACTATCACTGACAATAGCAGTGAACATTTTTTCTCCCGAATACAAAAACTCACTCACAGCCAAAGACATTGGAAAGTGTCTGCCATTTTTTCGCTTACCAATAGCTTCTTGTTTAAGGTTCATCATTGAGCTTTGATCTACACTTAAGTGTCGCTCAATGTATTGATCATATTGAGCATGATGCGAATCTGGAATTAGTACATTTAGTTGTTGGCCTAAAATCTCATCTGCTGAATAACCAAATATGCTTTGTGCTGCATAGTTAAATGAGCAAATTTCTTTTTCTTTATTAATAGTCACTATACCTTCAGCAGCCGTTTTAACAATGCTTCTCACTAAGTCTTCATTACTTTTAAGCTCCCGTGTACGTTGCATAACTTTATCTTTAATTAAACGATGCTTCTGTCGGAGCACAACGACATAGAATGTGATGAATAAAGTTAATGTCAATGAAACAAACAACACTAACTTACTTGTTCTTGCTTGAGCGTTCGTAAAGTAAGTTTCACTTGGTTTGGCTATCACTGTCCATGTCCTACCACCTAAGATAAAAGTATCTTCTGTGTAGATACCTTGGCGTAATTGCTCAACTGTGATGATTGAGAGTGGATTATTTACTTGGTTAAATACGTCCGTATAGACAAATTGAGGCGCTGAGGATGAGGTTTCATCAAATAAATAAAGTTGATGATCCATAGAATAGCGTTGAGTTATACTTTCAAAGATGTTCTCAATACTAATTGCAAGAATTGCAAACCCCTTTAATTCACTCATACTTTGACGTTCAACACGCAAAGGAAGCACCTTATTATAAACGGCCAAAACCAGCAAAACACCAATATTGCCATTGCTTAATGGCACCAAATCTACTGGTTCACTCAGAACAGGCTCACCACTTTTAATCGCTAGTTCAAGTGCAAGAAGACGCTTGGTGTTTGACCCTAAGTCAAAACCTAATACCCCTGCATTTTCCTTATAAGGTGACACATGAGTTACCGGATAGTACTTAGCTCGCTCACCAGCAATTACCATATTCCCTTGAGGGTCTATTTCCGACAATTGAAATTGAGGATACCCTTGTGTTCGCATAGAATTTACATAGGCCTCTTTGTTTGCTAAAAGTAACTCCGGCGCCCAAGCAATCGCCTGAAACTTATTTTCACCGTGAATAATACCGTCAACAAAGCGCTGAATATTTTTGGTATTGATGACTGGCGCTTCTTGTATAAAAGCGCCAAGCGCACTCAATAAGATGAGTTGTTGTTCCACTAGAGATTCAATATCATGCATATGCGCTGAAGCATTATGCTTAAATCGGTCAACTTGTTCTTGGTTAACCAGCTTTTGTTCTAATAAAAAAAGTGCGCAAGAAACCGCTATTCCAGCTAGAAAAATAATAACAACGGGAATACTCCCCATTTTAGAGTGGTAAAAATCTTTCAAATTTAGGCAGTTAGAATTAAAACTTTATTTAATCATAGCCGTTATTTTGCAATTAGATAATTTTTATTTATATTTTCTGAACGAATAGCTGAGAATACTGCTGTCATGCTGTCAAAAAACCAACAGCAAACTTAACCCATTTAAACTGCTAAGCGAGTAATATGGCATTGGCTTAAATAAAAAGGAGCCGTGAAGTGACACACCTGCATTTTATGCTATTAATTTCAGAACAAAGGTTTTATTTCAACAATGAATCCCGTTAAAGTGTGCAATCATTAACTATTTAAGAGTATCGATCACATGGCACTACCTGTTCTTTATTCACTAAGAAATTGCCCTTATGCGATACGGGCGCGCATCGCAATTTTTAAATCACAACAGCCAGTAGCACTTCGCGATGTGATTTTAACTCGTAAACCACCTGCAATGATTAAAGCTTCAGCTAAAGCTACGGTGCCAATTCTAGTGTTAAATGAACCTAATACATTATCAGTTGAAAGAGGCAAAGATAGCGAAACGCGTAAAACTCATAAAGATAATACTTCACTAGTGATTGATGAAAGTTTAGACATTATGCTGTGGGCCCTTCAAGCATCAGATCCCCATGATTTACTACATAATTCTCAAGGTGAAATGCAACAGCAAATGTTAATACTCATCAACGATTTTGATGTGGAATTTAAGCGGCGGTTAAACGCTTATAAATGTGCAAAACGATACCATGAAACAAATTTAGCCGAATGTCGACAAGCCTGTGAAGAATATATCCTGAGACTTGAGCAACGCTTAACAGCACATGAATTCTTAATGTCTGAGCGAGAAAGCCTTGTTGATATAGCGCTACTGCCGTTTATACGTCAATTTGCACGAATTGAGCGTCAATGGTACTTACAATCACCATACCCAAAGGTTAAACAATGGCTTAATAATTATTTACAAAGCCCTATGTTTACTAAAGTTATGGCAAAATATCCATTATGGATAGAAAATGGCCAAGAAACCATTTTCGTTGGTGAGTAAGTATATGCATCAAAAATTAAAGTGCATGACTTGAAATAATTTTTGATATTTCTAGCATGGAAGATTTCCCAGTAAATTCAAATCTAACTTTACCTAACGCTGAAAAATATATTTCCAATTCCGCATCTAGATCGAATGTGCCCGATGTCTCTATAGAGTAAGCAACAATATTTTTATAAGGCAGAGAGGTGAAATCTTTTTTACTGCCGGTAATGCCTTGTACGTTTACTGATATTATTCTTTTGTTGGTAAATACCACACCATCACGCATCGTTTTAAAGGCATCAACTACTTCTTCACCTTCTAACAATAGTTCGGTTACTTTTTCAGCATAATCAATATCTTGTTTTAGCTTGAAAATATCTTTGTTATTAAAATCAATCATCGGATTTCCTTGAGTTCCTTTGTGGTTAAAGGATAATTAGTTACTTATTTCACATGTAAAAAACAATTGTTTTGCTCCTGCACATGTCCTGCTCAACCTAATTTAATACCTTTATACGCATTTAGTAAATAAATCTTTTTTACTATAGCCTAAACGCATTACTTACAATAACCTTGTGCCGTTGTTGGAGTCATACTTTGGCAACAGCTTATAAAAACTAAAAAAGCCTGAATAAGTTAATATTCAGGCTTTTGCTATCATCTTTATTTTTCAGAAATTTAGTGACAAGAATTTTACTTCTTAGCCAATTTCTCTTTGATACGTGCAGATTTACCTGAACGTTCACGAAGATAGTAAAGTTTCGCTTGACGAACATCACCGCGACGTTTCACTTCAATTGAGTCAACAATTGGGCTATGTGTCTGGAATACACGTTCTACACCAACACCGTTCGATATTTTACGAACAGTGAAAGCTGAATGTAAGCCACGGTTTTTAACAGCAATAACAACACCTTCAAATGCTTGAAGACGTGATTTATCACCTTCAGTAACTTTTACTTGAACTACAACTGTATCACCAGCGGCGTATGCAGGTAGATCTTTTTTTAATTGCTCTTGTTCGAGCATTTCAATAATTTTACTCATAATACCTTCTTCCTAGTATGCACAGTCTAAGTGGATCATGTTCGCTTTTTAATATCAGCCAACATTTTTTCCTGCTCATCTGTCAGAGCTAGGTTAATTAATAATTCTGGTCTTCTGGTCCATGTTCTCATTAGAGACTGCTCTTGGCGCCATAAACGTATGTGTTCGTGATTTCCACTTAACAAAACTTTTGGTACTGACATTTCATCCCCATTTGAGGTGGTCAATACTTCTGGCCTAGTGTAATGAGGACAATCTAATAAACCGTTAGAGAAAGAGTCTTGCTCTGCTGATTCTTTATGCCCCAATACGCCCGGCACTAATCGTGCTACGGCATCAATTACATTCATTGCCGGTAGTTCCCCACCACTTAAAATGTAATCGCCAACCGACCATTCTTCGTCAATATCTGACATGATTAGTCGTTCGTCTATACCTTCATAACGACCTGCAATAAAAATCAGGCAGTTATCTTGTGCTAATTCACTAACACCTGTTTGGTCCAGTTTACGTCCCTGCGGCGACAAATATATGACTTTCGCTTTTCTACCACTGGCTTCTGCTGCTTTTCGCGCAGAATAAATGGCATCCCTTAGTGGTTGTACCATCATCAACATCCCAGGACCACCGCCATAAGGACGATCGTCAACTGTGCGATGTCGATCATGAGTAAAGTCTCTTGGGTTCCACTTATGAAACTCAATTAACCCACCGCGGATCGCTCGGCCTGTCACCCCATACTCGGTAATAGCGTCAAACATTTCGGGAAAAAGGCTTATGACCCCTATCCACATTTTGCTCTTTTCTTTCATTGTAGTATGAGTACAAGAATCGACACTAGTCACAAGTTAAAAACCTGGGTCCCAGTCAACACAAATTTGGTTATTTTCTCTGCTTACCGACTCAATAACTTGCTCTAAAAGATAAGGAATTAACCGCTCTTTTTTACTAAAGCCATCGTTAAGGTTTGCTTTTACAACCAGTACATCGTTCGCGCCTGTTTCCATCATATCGGTAACAATCCCTAGATCGTAACCTTTGTTGGTAACCACATTCATGCCGATTAAATCACGCCAGTAAAATTCACCTTCGGGTAAATCTGGCAATGACTTTTCACTGGTCAATATTTCAGAGCCAACTAATGCTTGCGCTTCGTCTCTGTCGTCAATATTGCCCACTTTCACAATCAAACCTTTATTGTGTTTGCGCCAATCAGTAACTTCTACTGCTTGCGTCTTATTTCCTAATTTTAATGACCAAGGAAAATAGTCAAGTATAGCTTCAAGTTCATCAGTGAATGAATGAATTTTCAACCAACCTTTGATACCGTAAACTGCGCCTACTTTACCTAAGATAATTTGATTTTCTTTATTCATAACAACTCACAACAAAATTCTATGTCTACACTTTTACTTACTAAGTAACTTAATTAAGCCGCAGTTTGTGCGTCTTTAACTAACTTAGCCACACGATCAGATACACCAGCACCCTGACCAACCCAATGGTTGATACGGTCTAGGTCTAAGCGTAATTTTTCAGCTTGACCTTGTGCTGTTGGGTTGAAGAAACCAACTTTCTCGATGAAACGACCATCGCGAGAGTTACGGCTATCTGCAACAACAACCTGATAGAATGGACGCTTTTTAGCGCCACCACGAGCTAAACGAATGGTAACCATATCGCCCTCTTATATTTTAGTGTTAAAACGGATTTTTCCAGACACTTCTTGCCGCTAAGCGACAGAAAAGCTCGCGTATTCTACGCTTTTAACGAACAAATGCAAGTATTGTTTGAAATCTCTACCTGATTTACAAGATAAAAAGCCTTAGTATTATCTACCAAGGCTTTAATTTATTTATACTTTTGTTGGATTTAGCGGTTAACGTCCAAACATTCCGCCACCACCCATACCACCACCTGGCGGCATCATCCCTTGCATACTTCTCATCATTTTCTTCATGCCACCTTTACCTGACATTTTTTTCATCATTTTTTGCATTTGAGTAAACTGTTTCAGTAACTTATTCACATCTTGGATTTGCGTACCTGAGCCAGCAGCAATTCTGCGTTTACGTGAGCCTTTAATAATATCAGGGCGTTCGCGCTCACCAGGGGTCATAGAATTAATAATGGCTTCCATTTGCACGGTGATTTTATCATCCATGCCATCCTTAATTTTATCGGCCATGTTACCCATGCCCGGCAGTTTATCCATCATGCCCATCATGCCGCCCATATTTTTCATTTGGACCAGTTGATCACGAAAATCTTCTAAGCTAAAACTTTTACCGCTTTTGACTTTTTTTGCTAACTTTTCAGCTTGCTTGCGATCAACTTTTTGTTCAATTTCTTCAACAAGTGATAAAACGTCACCCATGCCTAAAATACGAGACGCTATTCTGTCAGGGTGAAAAGGCTCTAACGCTTCAATTTTTTCACCAACCCCCATAAATTTAATAGGCTTGCCAGTAATATGACGAATTGAAAGCGCTGCACCACCTCGGGCATCACCATCGGTTTTGGTTAATATAACCCCTGTTAGCGGTAACGCATCATTAAATGCTTTTGCCGTGTTTGCCGCATCTTGACCTGTCATTGCATCGACAGTAAACAAGGTTTCAATCGGATTAATAGCCGCATGCAGATCTTTAATTTCATCCATCATGCTTTCATCAACATGCAAACGACCTGCAGTATCAACTATCACCACATCAAAAAAGTTTTTCTTTGCATGCTCAATGGCATTGTTAGCAATATCAATAGGTTTTTGCTTAATATCACTAGGGAAAAAGCCAACACTAATTTCCGTTGCTAATGTTTCAAGCTGTTTAATTGCCGCGGGTCGATAAACATCAGCACTGACAACTAATACTTTTTTCTTTTCGCGCTCTGTTAGAAATTTAGCTAACTTCGCAACAGAAGTTGTTTTACCTGCACCTTGTAAACCAGCCATTAACACCACAGCAGGAGGTGCTGCTTTTAAATCAAGATTTTCATTAATCCCCCCCATGGCAAGTTCAAGCTCTTTTTGAACAATTTTTACGAACACTTGCCCCGGCGTTAAGCTCTTAGAAACATCTGTCCCTACCGCTTGTTCTTTAACTTTACCAACAAACGCGCGTATTACCGGTAAAGCGACATCTGCTTCAAGCAATGCCATGCGAACTTCGCGCAAGGTTTCTTTAATGTTGTCTTCAGTTAAACGACCACGGCCGCTTATATTTTTAAGGGTTTTACCTAATCGATCGGAAAGATTCTCAAACATGTATAACTCGAATACCGCTCTATAAAGCGAAAATTTTCATAAAATAATACCGCTATTATACCTGCGATAAAGTCATTGTCGAGACAGGATAATAGCGCTAGTTATTCGCAGCTCAGATTCACTCAGCTTAAGCCGGTTTAAAAGAGCAAGCCCGTTAATAAAAGAGCCCTTTTTTCATTAACAATTTAAACACGTTAATTGAGATAGCTTAAATCTGTACAACATCAATTAAAGCAATGCCCCCAGAGATAAAAGCATGATATAGTAAGATATATTTATTCTTATTTTTCATGGTTGTATTTATGGAAAACCTGCTACTTTTAATGACAAACTTTATTGAACTCAGTGCTGAAGCTAGCCCTTGGCTACTTTTAGGTTTAGTTATTGCCGGGTTAATGAAAGCGTGGGTACCCAGTAACGTATTAAGTAAACATTTAGGTCGTGGAAAGTTGGCGGTTGTCAAAGCCGCTTTAATTGGCGCTCCATTGCCTTTATGCTCATGTGGGGTGATACCTGTAGCAACGGAATTAAGACGCAGTGGCGCATCAGCTTCAGCGACTTCATCTTTTTTAGTAGCAACGCCTGAAACTGGCATAGATTCAGTCTCTGTATCATATGCGTTATTGGGACCAATTTTCGCTATTTATCGACCCATTGCTGCAATAATGTCAGCAATTATGACAGGTTTATTAGTGTCAACCGTTGGTCAGCATACTATTCTTGCCGTTAAGGATGACGTTAATAACAGCAACACAACTGATGATGGTAGTAAAAATAATCAACCAAACAACACTAGCTGTTGTGCCAATAAACCAATAGAAAAAGAAGTTACTGAAGCTAAAATCAGCAGCTGTTGCAGTACAAGCTCTAATAAGTCTCCAAAACCTGAGCCTGAAGTCAGCTCATGCTGTGCAACTAATGCCAATACCTCAATCGATGAAAAGTCAGCCAACCAGTCGCTGCTGTTGAGCCGTTTTACCGAAAAAACTAAAATGGGGCTTTATTATGCCGCAACCAAGTTGATTGACGACATCATTATTTGGCTTGCTATTGGTCTTACATTTGCAGCCATTGTTCGTACCTTTTTACCTGCCGAGTTTTTACTGAGTTATGGCAGTGGCTTACCCGCGATGCTATTGATGATTGTTATTTCAATTCCAATGTATATTTGTGCAACTGCCTCAACTCCTATTGCCGCAGGGTTCATAATGGCAGGTTTATCACCCGGTACGGCGTTGGTCTTTATGATGGCTGGGCCTGCAACCAATATTTCCACTTTAGGTGTTATAAAAAATGAAATGGGTAGCGCAGTATTAATTAGATACTTATTAGGGGTTGCGCTCAGTGCCATTGCCTTTGCCACTTTACTTGATTTTGGTTTAAGTTTTTATGCTATTGATATTACCGAGCAAATGACACATTCCCATCAAATGCTCCCTGACTGGTTTGGTTTGGCCTGTGCTTCATTAATCGCATTCTTATCTATTAAGCCTTTAAGAAAGTTAGTGCTTTAAACTTATTTGCCAAGCAAAATAGATGTGTTGCTTAGCTCCCCTAATGAAGCTTAATTGCGGTATTTTGCGCTTGTTAGGATATAGATCAAGCAAAGCGATTTTTTGTCATGGCAGTTGACGCCATTTCTGATAGAATCAGTAAAAATTACCTTTTATCGTTTTAGGAGCATACTTTAGTGGATTTTTTGGTTATTGGATCTAGCATGGCATTTATCGCCTATATGCTCGCCACTATGGCAATTGTCTCTCGCTTATTTCACCCGAATGGCCCTAATATTGAACGTGTGCTAATACTGGCTACCACGGCTATCGCAATCCATTTATCTAACGATGCACAATTATTTTTTAAACCTGACGGTATCAATTTTAGTCTAGCAAACGTTATTTCTCTGGTCAGTTTAATCATTACTATCACTATTTCAATGGTTGCCTTACGGTCAAAGGTTAATTTGTTATTACCTGTTATATATGGATTTGCTGGTATTTGGCAACTGGCTAGAATATTTATACCTACAACGGAATTCATCCCGCTAGCGGCTGAAAAAATCATTCTGGTTAGTCATATCAGCCTTGCGTTAATCGCTTATTGTATTTTAATCATCGCCACCTTGTATGCATTCCAAGTCTCTTATATTAATTTTAAGTTAAAAAGCAAAAATTTAACGGCTGTGGTGCACCTCCCCCCTTTAATGCAAGTTGAAAAACAACTCTTTACTATTTTAGCTGTGGGGACAATGTGTTTATTGTTAAGTGAAATCGTTGGGCTCGCTTTTTTAGAAGGTTTTTTTGCCAAACAAAATATCCACAAAACAGTTTTATCATTAGTGGCGCTCTGTATTTATGCCATTATACTGATTGGACATTATCTACAAGGTTGGCGTGGTCACCGCGTGTTAGCACTAACAATTACCGCCAGCGCATTCTTAACTTTGTCATACTTTGGTAGTCGATTCGTGAAAGAGTTTCTGCTATCTTAACCACATTACTTACTGTTTAATTACAATAAAGGATTCCCTTTTTGGATAACATATCAACTCAGATGCTGTTTATTATTCTTGGCATACTGATACTTGCTTCGGCGTATTTTTCTGGCTCTGAAACCGGCATGATGTCGCTTAATCGCTATCGATTGAGACATCTTGAAAAAGAAAAACACAAAGGGGCTAAACGAGTTAGTAAATTACTAGAACGTCCGGATAGACTGATTGGCCTAATCTTAATTGGTAATAATTTAGTTAATATAGCCGCTTCTTCCATTGCAACCATTATTGCCTTAAGACTAGCCGTTGATATAGGTATCTCCAAAGATCTTGCCCTTGGTATTGCAACTATTGTACTGACTTTATTGGTGCTTATTTTTGCTGAAGTGACGCCAAAAACGCTTGCTGCTCTATACCCCGAAAAAGTTGCATTTCCTAGCTCTATTATTTTAACCCTACTATTAAAAATATTATTCCCTTTTGTGATTGCCGTAAACTGGATCACTAACGGTATTTTAATGCTGTTAGGTATCAGCTCAGAGCAACGAGAACAACACAGTTTAAGTAGTGAAGAGCTACGTACTGTGGTAAATGAGTCTGGCGCATTACTGCACGAGCAAGATCAGAACATGTTGATGAGTATTCTTGATTTAGAAAAAGTCAGTGTCGATGACATTATGATCCCAAGAAGCGAACTTGTTGGTATTGACGTCAATGATGATTGGAAAAAAATTCAAAAACAACTGACTCAAGCACATCATACTCGGGTGCTATTATATCGTGACAACATAGACGATGTGGTGGGTTACCTACACGCTCGGGATGCATTAAAGCTACTGTCTAAAAACCAATTCACCAAAGCAACGTTATTACGTGCAGTAAGAGAATTGTATTTTATTCCTGAAGGCACCCCCTTAAAAGTACAATTACTCAAGTTTCAACATGCAAAAGAACGTTTAGGTTTGGTGGTTGATGAGTATGGTGATATTCAAGGATTAGTCACTTTAGAAGATATTTTAGAAGAAATTGTTGGCGACTTCACTACCACACAAACACCCACAGCGAGTGAAGAGGTAACACTACAGCCTGATGGTAGCTACTTAGTTGATGGTAGCGCTAGTATTCGTGATGTAAATAAAGAAATGTCATGGCAGTTACCAACAGACGGACCTAAAACCCTTAACGGCTTAATTATTGAACACTTAGAAGACATTCCACAAACCAATATTAGTGTTCGTATTTCTGGCTACCCTATAGAAATAGTGGATGTATCAGAAAATAGAATAAACACAGTACGGGTAATGCCTGAATATTTTGTCAGTGAAGAAGTAGAAGAAGTATAATTCTCTTTCATCACCAAAAAAGTTAACCACAATGTTATCCACAAGCAATATTAGGAAAATAGCTTTCCACAATTTCTGTGGATAACAATCTCAAAGCCCATTTGTATCTGCTTTTTACTATTTCAACCGTTTTTTTAATAAAAAATACATCTTTTTTTAACAAAAAAAGTTGATAAATCGCTAAGCTAGATAGCACAGGCTTTAGCGGTTTTTTACTAATAGAAATAGCAAAGTGGCAAGGTTTTTGATGTATTTACACTGACTATTTCTCAGACAAATTTACAACACCCGTTCTGAGCCAATTAGCCAAAAAACAACAGCCACAACCAACCATGATTTAAATCTTCTTCACAAGCTTTTAACTGGCTGGCATAGCGACGCGCACGGTTATCTACTTTTCTGGCCACCTTGAGCAACCAAGCTTTATTTTTATAACTTTTACGTTTATAGCCGCCCCAGCCTTCATGGTAATTTAGGTATTGGCCATAACCATCCCATTTTGACAAACCATTAACCTTCTGTGTTTTAGCAATAAACCAGCCCATAAAATCAATAGCATCTTCAAAGTCATCACGATCTGCACCATCATTATCCGTTTCTTTAATATAATCATCCCAAGTGACGGTTTTTGCTTGCGAATAACCATAAGCAGTGCTTACTCGTCCCCAAGGTATAAACCCCAGAAGATAATCCCTTGGCGGCGCTGCATCATGTTTAAATGAGCTTTCTTGATACATCATACTCATAGGCACATGAATAGGAGCACCCCAGCGATCTTGCGCTTTTTTTGCTGCAGCATACCAATCGCTATGCTCACGAAATATCTCACAAATATTTTCAGGATTTTTAGGGGGTGGTGTTGCACAACTTGATAACAATAAAATTGCTACCAAAGTCACACCTATAGATTTAAGGTTAAGCATAAAAAAATTATTGACTCATAGTGATAGCTCCAATAGTGCCAGAGTTTTATGTTGTTTTGCATTATTAACTTAATTATTTTTAAGATTTATTCACAATAAAATGAACTAAACCAATTAAACACACTCTTATATAACGTAATGTTGTTCCCTAAGTGTTTCATGTTTTATGCGCCTACCTTTGTAAGCGCATTTTTTTTCCCATATTTATATTTATATTTATTTTTATTTTGAAATACTTTGAACTTTATTGTTTTTTTACACTCTGACTTAATAGTAATGTTATTCCCTAGTGTTTCATGTTTTATGCGCCTACGATTGTAAGCGCATTTTTTTTGCTTCTTTTAGCATAATTATCTTTATCAAAATCTATTTATCATCTTCAACGTTGCGCGACATGACAATTGTCATGTCAGCTGATGACAAACATCTCTAACAAAAACTGATGCAATCCCCGAAAATACTCTCATCATAAATACTATTGTTGAATAGTTGGAGAGTAAAATGAATGCAGCCATAGCTATCGAATCACTATCATTTGGTTATAACAATACCCCCGTATTGAATGAGCTATCACTCACCATTGAACAAGGAAAACTAACTTGTTTACTAGGAAGTAATGGTGCAGGTAAAACAACACTCATCAATCTAATTTTAGGCCGGCTAGCTTGTCAACCAGACACCATCGCCTTATTTGGGAATAAGGGCACAAAAAAGCAATCACTTTCTCAAGTAAAGCATCGTATTGGTGCTATGTTACAAAATAGTACTGCGCCTGAACGCGCAAAAGTGAGTGAACTGATAGGGCTTTTTTCAAGCTATTATCCAACTCCTATCTGTGCTGAATCACTCATCGCACAACTCGGTTTGGAGGCAATCACCAATAAACGCTTTGGTCAATTATCGGGCGGTCAAAAACAGCTAGTTTTATTGGCGTTAGCTTTATGTGGTGACCCCGACTTGCTCTTCTTGGATGAACCAAGTGTGGGCATGGACGTGGAGGTACGCCGTACATTATGGGAGGTTATAACCCGTTTGAAAGCAAGAGGGAAAACGATTGTTTTAACGACCCATTACCTTGAAGAAGCCGATGCACTCGCCGATAGAGTCGTGGTGTTACAACAAGGAAAAATTATAGCTGATGGAACACCTACCGAAATAAAACTAACCTTTGAGCATAAAAAAATTAAAGCAAAAACGCGTCAATCACTCCCTTGGCTTGAGGCCTTACCCAATGTAATCAGTGCCAATATGCTAGGTCAATATGTTGAAGTAATGTCAACAAATACCGAGCACACCTTAAAACACTGGCTAAATACCGATTCATCATTAACAGATTTAACCATTGTAACCACAGATCTTGAGCAAGCCTTCAGGCAGATTACTCATTCACAAAACAATAAAGCACCAGCCAGTGTCATCCAAATTAATCACACTACTACACAGCAACTATAAGGCGATATTTATGTACCCGTTATCATCAAGATTTCCCAGTTCTATGGCATCGCTCAAAAAGGAGTGTGCATTAGATTTTAACATGGCACTTAGAGAGCCAGCCTTTATTATTCCAACGTTATTATTTCCACTAATGTTTTACTTCTTTTTTGGTTTGCTATTTGGTCAACAAGGAATGAATGGGCAAATGCCAACCTTTTTAATGGTAACTTATGGTGTTTTTGGCATTATGAGTCCGGCATTATTTGGCTTTGGTGCTAGCGTAGCAAATGACAGAGATAAAGGCTGGTTAGCCGTTAAGCAGGTTTCTCCGATGCCACCAGTGCAATTTATGTTTGCCAAATTATACAGTGCCATGGTATTTGCCTGTGCAATCATCATCGGATTATTTTGTCTTGGTGCACTTTTTGGCGAGGTCTTACTGACCAGAACACAATGGATATCTTTAGCGATAACGCTTCTCGCAGGCACTTTGCCATTTTGTGCTCTAGGCTTAGCTGTTGCCTTTTTAGTCAAAGGCAACGCTGCTGTTGCTGTACTCAATTTAATCTATTTACCCTCAGCATTTTTATCAGGCTTGTGGATTCCAATAAATTATTTTCCTCAATGGTTACAGTACATCGCTAATATCTTTCCTCCTTTTCATCTGTCGCAATTAGCATTAAAAATTATCGACATGGATATAGGACAGCCCATAGTCATTCACCTTTTAGCCTTACTTTTGAGCACTGGAGCATTTATCGCTGTTGCTATATGGGGCTATAAAAAAAGTCAAAGCCAATAGCGATAGCAGCGCGAAGTATTAGCTATAACCAATGCTCTTCGCAATGAAGAAACTTATACACACAAACCAACAACACATTGATTTAATCACATTGAAAAGAGTAAACCCTAATGTCTAAAAATATAGCTGTTATCCTAATAATACTGTCGCTAGTTGCCTTCTTTTTATGGTTACCTGAGCCTGAAATAAAACAAAAGCAATCAAATAATAACACCACGATTATCACCCAAACGAACTTATTCGATGGAGAAAGCTGGCTACCTGAAACAGACATTGTATTTTCTAAAGGGCTTATCATCGCAATGGGCAGTAACCTAGTTAGCCAATATCCACAGGCAAAAATAATCAATGGTAAAGGTAAAACCATCATTCCAGGTCTGATTGATGCTCACACCCATGCTTGGGGTGACGCACTGACAAAAGCGGTTAAATTTGGTGTGACCACTGAGTTAGATATGTTCACTAATAATATTTTTGCTATAACTCAGCGTGAGCTACGACAAGATAACCAAAAAAACAGCCAACAAGCCGACTTGTTTTCAGCGGGTACCTTAGTGACGGCTCCCAATGGGCATGGTACTGAATATGGCTTTAAAATACCTACCATTAAAAATGCTTCCCAAGCTGAAATGTTTGTCTCATCCCGTGTAGAAGAAGGCTCAGATTATATTAAAATTGTTTATAATGCTAATGCGCAAGGAATGCCATCAATTAATCAAGAAACACTGCAGGCCGTGATAGCTTCAGCTCAATCTCGAGGAAAATTAGCCGTGGTACATATTAGTAATTACCCGTCCGCTTTAGATGCCATTAAAGCGGGTGCTAATGGCTTAGTTCATAGCTTTATGGATAAAACTGATATGTCTCCCCTAGTCAATTTAATGGCTAAAAATTCACAATTTATTATCCCTACCCTTTCAGTAATGGACTCAATGGCTGGAGCAAAAAACAGTCAACAACTTCTTAGTGACTTTGAAAAGCAAGGGTTTGATCTTAGTGCTCAAAAAACACAACTTAGTACTCTGCTCAGTAACAAACATAACGCTTCAGCCTCAGCACAAGCCAAACACAACGTGAATACCTTTTTAGATGCTGGCGTGTTAATTTTAGCGGGTACTGATGCTCCTAACCCAGGAACCGCGCACGGTATTAGCTTGCATGGTGAATTAGCACTATTAGTACAAAGTGGTTTAACACCTACACAGGCACTAAAAGCAGCTACATCTAACCCTGCTAAAGCATTCAACTTAACTGATCGTGGTTTACTAAAAGTAGGGATGAAGGCCGATTTAGTCTTACTCGATGATGATCCAAAAACCAATATCAATAATACCCGAAAAATACATGCTATTTTCAAAAATGGTTTCAAAATTGAAAAAGCGGTGAATACGTTAGAGACAAAAAAAATCACACAGGCTATCAAACTTGGTGATTTTGATACCAGCTTAATGTCTGGGTTATCAACCCAATGGATGATTACTACCGACGAAATGTTTAAGGGTAAATCAACCGCTCAATTTGTACTGGCGACCTCAGCAACGGGTGCTTTTATCCACATTACCGGAGAAATAGATCCGCAGTTTTCATTCCCTTGGGCTGGAATATACCTGCCCTTAACACCATCAACCACCCAAGGGCTCGATATTTCATCGATGAAAGGCATTAATTTTAAAGCTAAAGGTAAAGTTGGCGATTATAAGTTACTGCTTTTTTCTACTCACCAACCAATGCGACCAATCGAAATAATATTTACTGTTACTGCTAGTTGGAACGATATACACTTATCTTTGGCGCAAGTACCCCAAGGGCTGCTGCAATCAATAAGTGCTGTTGCCCTGGTTGCTGGTAAAACACATGATGAAGTCAACATGAGTTTTGATGATATTTGGTTACAGTAAATGGTTAGGCTAAGACAATGAATATTTTTGTTAAATCACACCAGTTTTTATTGCCTAAAGAGCATGATATTGGCTTTAGTGCCTATGTTATTTTAGCTTTTTTAGGAATGTTTTTTTTCCATTTTTATTTTAAACCTGTGCAGGGTATTGAGCTAGGTATTGTGGTTGCAGGCGTGATTACTTTTCTTGTCTGTTACTTTCGTGCTTACTGGTGCCAAGGAAAAGCATTATTTTTATATATTGTCGCTATTTGCTTAATTGGTAGTGCTATGGCTAGCATTAATTCTGGAGCAAGTGTTTTTTTTGTTTATGCTGCTGGGTTTTGTTGCGGGTTTTCCCCTCGTGCCAAAGCCTTTCTTGCCCTGGTATTTGTACTTGTTTTTGTTGTAGTATTTACTTTGTTAACCAACCAAGGTGTGTTTTTCTGGTTTTCTGCTTTATTCTTTTCCTGCATTATCGGCCTATTAAATATTCATCAAGTTGAAGTGCAAAATAAAAACAAAGCGTTGAAGCAATCACAGCAAGAAATCCAACAAATTGCAGCAACGGCAGAGCGTGAAAGGATCAGCCGAGACTTACACGACTTACTCGGTCACAGCTTGTCTGTTATCACATTAAAAGCAGAGCTCGCTAGCAAAATGATTGATAAAGGGATGGCTTTATCTAAGATTAACGATGAAATAAAAGCTGTGGAAACACTTTCTAGAACAGCTCTCGCCCAAGTCAGAGGTGCTGTTAGTGGCTATAATAAGGCAACTATAGCCCAAGAGTTATTGCAAGCAAGCGTTGCCACCCAAGCGGCTGGGATAACGTTAATAGAAAATATTGATGTGTGCGAATTACCACCAGAAGTTGAATCTGAGCTAGCCTTAATCATTAGAGAATCTATCACCAATGTTATTCGTCATGCCGATACCAAGCGCGTGCAAGTCAATTTAACAAAACACAATAACCAATTAACATTAACCATTATTGATCAAGGGCAAATACCAGCATTCAAAGAAAACTCAGGTATTCAAAGTATGCGTAGTCGTATCAATAACATTGGTGGACAAATGCAGTTGATAATGAAGCCAAATACACAACTGCAATTCACCTTAGCATTGGTTTAATTGGAGGACTATTTATGATTAACATTTTGATCGCCGAAGACCAATCAATGGTATTAGGTGCTTTATCAGCATTACTAAACTTAGAAGATGATCTGAAAGTCGTAAAAACAGCAAACAATGGTAAACAAGCCCTTGAAATGTCGACACAGTGTCACCTTGATATTGTTCTAACGGACATAGAAATGCCTGAAATGACCGGAATTGAATTGGCGCAAGCATTACAAAAGGTTAACCATAATGCCAAAGTGATGATATTGACAACATTTGCCCGGGGGGGATATTTGCGCAGAGCAATGGATGCGGGAGTGAAAGGTTACCTACTAAAGGACGCTTCTTCAGATTCACTTGCCGATGCGATCAGAAAGGTACATCAAGGGAAAGTTATTGTTGCACCTGAATTAATCACAGAAGCTTGGGCCGATGACGACCCATTAACCGAGAAAGAAAGAAAAGTGCTTCGACTTGCCGCTGAAGGAAAAACAACAGAGGGCATAGCTAAACTGATTCATTTATCTGCCGGCACTGTACGCAATTATTTATCCGAAGCATCATCAAAACTTGGTGCTAAAAACAGGGTAGAAGCTGCCAGAATTGCCAAACAAAAAGGCTGGCTCTAGTTAAAATAACTTGGTTAATCTGTTCAAACTAACCCAATAAAAAACAAGGAAATAGTGAAAATCAACCTATTCATCTCAAAATATATTTATAAATAAAATGAACTTAGTTCAAAAAATAGACTCTATTATTAAGAGTATTGTTATCCCTTTAGTGTTTTATGCGCTACTTATTGTAAGCGCATTTTTTTTGCTTTTTTTGTCTTCATTTCTTAAATTAAACAGTCAATACAAGCATCAGCGTTCTGATAAGACTGGTTAATTATTTAAAATAGTCAGCCAAAAAATCATCGAAATTCAACGTATCACTCGCTTCTATTTCACGTTGTGCTTGGTGTGATCTTTCTACACCTTCAATAAAGTGCTGATGTGAGTAAAATTGATAGTTTCTAGCTAACGTTTCCTCACGATATTTTGCTGCTTGGTCTAATGAATATGATGACAAGCTAAGGCTTTGTTCATTCATCAGCGCCAAAATTTTTGCTGAAGGCGTTAAGCTTGCATCATTAATTTTGGCACGCTCTCTATCAATTGAAGCACTGTATTGCGTCGTTTTATAAGCTTTATCTAGCAGAGTCGCTACCTGTGCCATCTGATCAAATAGCTCATTTCCCCATGTAGCTATAGATTTTAAACTAACCTGTCCTTGATGATTAACATCACTTAGCAATAATTGTGGATCTCGACCGCGTAAAACAACTTCATTCATATTGTCTTCATATTTTTTTTGTAAATCGCAATCGAGGTGATTATTTTCAATGAAAGCACAATAGGTGATGAAAATATCTAAAAAATGAATTTGTTCAATACTAATACCCGTATCAACAAAGGGGTTAACATCAAGTGCTCTGACTTCAATATACTCAACCCCTCTTTCACGCAGGGCTTGCGACGGTTTTTCGCCTGATTTTATTACCTGTTTAGGTCGGATCGGAGCATATAATTCATTTTCAATTTGTAAAACATTGGTGTTAAGTTGCTGGTATTCACCGTCAACTTTCACACCAATATCTGAAAATTTGGTCGATTTCAATCCTATGGCTTGTTGTACGCCATCAACATAGTCATGCAAGTTGTTATAACAAATTTTTAAACTTGACTGCTCTGTGCTGGTATAACCCAGATCACTCATTCGTAACGAGGTAGCATAATCTAAATATAGCGCTCCACTAGGTGATTTTTTAAACGGTAACTTGGGATCTTTTCCTTGCAAAAATGACTGGCAAAGTGCAGGTGAACTACCGTATAAATAAGGAATCAACCAACAATAATGCTTATAGTTTCTTAAAATAGCGAAGTAGCGCTCAGAAATAAAATCATTCAGTGGTTGCTTGCTGTTGGGTGCTTGTAGATCTTGTACAACTTGCCAAAAATTTTGTGAAAATGAAAAATTAAAATGTATGCCTGCAATTACTTGCATCATAGAGCCATAGCGATTTTTCAAACCTTGCCGATATACGGTTTTCATTTTACCAATATTAGAGCTGCCATACTGAGCTAAAGGAACTTTATCAGCATCATCAACAAAGCAAGGCATACTCATGGGCCATAATAATTCACCGTCTATATTGGTAAAGGTATACTTTTGAATATCTTGTAATTGAGCAATAGCATGTTCTGGTGAGTAGCTAACTGGGGTAATAAACTCCAATAAGGTTTCAGAGTAATCTGTAGTGATTTCACTGTGGGTAAGTGCGGAACCTAAGTTGCTATAATGGCCATGCTGAGAAAGTTTTCCTTCAGGTAACACTCTTAACGCTTCACGTTCAATGCCCCGCCCGATACCAGCAAGCGCTTCAAGCTTGTCATCTTGATTGAAAGCGTCAATATAATCGTTTAATGATAATGTCAAAATAATTCCTAGCAGTGGTAAGCATAAGCCCCTATTTAATGAGGTATAAATGAGGGGCTTTTGTTAATTTTCAATGGTTAAAATAAAAATGCTGAAACTATTTTGCTAATTTCAGCTCAACAACCTCTAATTGCATTTTTTCTAGTTGTGGTCTGATAACTTGACCGTCGCCGACCACAATCCATTGCATCGGCTGGCTTAATTCTTTTGCCGCAATATCATTTAACTGTTTTTGGCTAATCGTATTAATGATTTGGCTTTGCTGCTCACCATAGTTTTTAGGTAAATTAAATTGTAATAGCTGTTGTAAAAATCCACTTTTCTGCCGTGGTGTTTCATAACTAAGCGCTTCATTTTGAGAAATAGCCTGACGCATAAACTCTGCTTCACTGTATGTTAACCCTTGATGTTGATATTTGTTTAACTCTTTTTCTATTTCAATCATAGCATCATAGGTGTGCTCTTTCTTAACACTCGCACCAGCGGTAAAGCTACCTAACGTTTTGCCTGCCGAAAAATAACTAGAAGCGCCATAAGTATAACCTTTGTCTTCTCTCAGGTTTAAATTGATCCGGCTATTAAAAGCACTTCCTAACGGATAATTCATTAGCGTTGCTTTAAAATAATCTCCTGTTGCATCATAAGCCATCGCTCTGCGACTATACTTAATAACAGATTGACTCGCTTTAGGTAAATCAACAAAATAAAGTTTATTGGGCGTAATATCAGGGAATGCACCATACGCTGGAATACTATAATCTTTTCCTCGCCACGACTTTAAATAACTTAGCTTAGGCAAGATGTCATTTTTAGTGATATCTCCAACTATCACTAAACTCGCATGCTTAGGTGAAAAGTATTGTTGATAAAAACCTTTTACATCATCAAGGCTAATCATCGCAACTGTTTTAGATGTTCCATGGTTAGGTAAGCCAACTCGATTAGCTTTACCATACATGACTTGCTTTAATGCTCTACTGGCTAATGTACTTGCATCTTTACTGCCTTGCTCGATTGCTTGAATGAGCTGATTTTTCACCCGATTAAAATCGTCCTCGTTAAATGCTGGATTTAACATCATATCTATCATAAGTAATAAGGTTGCATCTAAATTTTTTACCAATGAGCTAACGCTAATCGTTGTGTTTCGCCCTGATGCACTAATTGAGATATCACTCCCGAGTTTTGCTAATTCATTTGACAGAGCTTCTTTGGTGTAATTGGTGGTACCTTCATTCATTAAGCTTGCACTAAGTGAAGCAAGGCCAGCTTTCTCTATAGGGTCAAGTAAAGGGCCACCTTCAATGCTTAACAACAAACTTACCGTCGGTGTTTCACTGTTTTGGCTTGCAATAATATCTAAGCCATTGGTGAATTCATCACGCCAAAGTGTCGGTACATGAATTTGCGGGTTAGCACCCGAAGGAGGCACAATACTACGATCAAAATGGCTGGTATTCTTGATAATAGCCGTATCTAACGGCTCTGTTTCTTCAGGGTTAGCGGTATCAGGCAACTCAAAGTTATCAGCCTGAGCAATGAGATGCTTCTGGCCTTGGGGGAAAATTGACAATATCGCCGCGCCTTTACCTTTAATATATTTTTGGTACACGCGCATCACATCAGCTTTGGTTACATTATTATAACGTGCCACTTGTTGCTCAGTATAATCAGCATTACCTAATACCGTTTGGTAATGCGCTAACGTTGAAACCTTACCAGACACACTTTGTAACCCATAAATTGTGCCTGTTTCAATACTCACTTTAGTTTTCAATAAGTCTTCATCTTTAACGCCTCTTTGCTCAAACTCCAACAAAGTTGCATCAATCACCTGTTTGAGTTTGGCTAATGCTAAGCCTTGCTGAGGATTGGGCAAAGCATAGAAGCTCATTTGACAGGCCAGCTCTTTACAAGGGTGACTTGCCCCTGCTTGCACCGCGACGCCCGATTTAACTAAATTCTTGTACAGTAACGAGGTGGGACCATTACCAATAATATTTGAAAAAACATCTAAAGCAGCTTCATCTTCATGCATGCCATAAACCGTTGGAAAACTGATATACAATAAAGGTAGAGAAACATTATCACTAAACGAATAATAACGGTCATCATTTAAACTAGTTAACTGTTTAGCAATATTCTCAACTTTGGGTCCTGGTTTTAAATGACCAAAATATTGATTAACCCATGCTAAAGTTTCTGTTTCATCGATATCGCCACCAATCGTTAACACCGCATTGTTTGGTCCATACCAACGACTAAAGAAGGCTTTAAGATCCTTAACTGTGCCACGTTCAAGATCATCCATAAAGCCAATAACAGGCCAAGAATAAGGATGCTCTCTTGGATACATCATTTGATTTATAGTCTCATTTAACCGACCATAAGGACGATTATCAACATTCTGGCCTCGCTCATTTTTAACGGTTGCCCGTTGGATCTCAAACTTTTCTTCGGTGATGGTTTCTAATAAAAACCCCATGCGATCCGATTCAAGCCAGAGCATTTTTTCTAATTGGTTTCTCGGTACTGTCTCATAATAGTTGGTTCGGTCGGTATTGGTGGTGCCATTTAAATTACCACCACTTTGAGTGACAATTTTAAAATGCTGTTCATCTGCAACATTTTTTGATCCTTGAAACATCATATGTTCAAAAAAATGCGCAAATCCCGACTTCCCCAATTGCTCACGTGCCGAGCCAACGTGGTAGGTAACATCAACATGAACTAACGGATCAGAGTTATCTTGATGTAAAATAACAGTTAACCCATTAGCTAGGCTATATTTTTTAAAGGGTATTGCTAACCGACCTTCTTGTCCAACGACATGTTCAACTAAGGTTACCCCTGCTGGTAAACTTATGCTTTGTGCACTGGGCATAAATTTTTCTTGGCTTGTACAAGCAAATAATAATGAACTAAATAAAGCGATAACAGCAAGCTTTACTATAAAATGCATGGAAATTTTCAAATTAACATCCTGTAATCAAGGTAAATGTAAAACGATTGAATTATCATAACAAAGAATCGAACTAAGTAGACTTATTAAATGTTTAAAATTATTAATCAGACCAATGATTTTGTGGTTATCGCTAAAAATACTGAAGTTAGCTTTCATGATGAAGGTGAATTAGGCGCCGGGCTGTTTTCACAAGTAAAGCAGTACATGCTACAACAATTTAATGTGACCACGCTTTATCCGATACATAGGTTAGACAAAATAACTTCTGGGCTGCTTATTTTTGCAAAAAATTATCAAAGTGCAAAAATATTTGGCAAACTTTTTGATAGCCATCAAGTTGAAAAGTACTACCTAGCTATAAGCATTAAAAAGCCAACTAAAAAGCAAGGGTTAATTAAAGGTGACATGGCCAAAAGTCGTAGGGGAATGTTCAAACTTATGCGCACTATGGATAACCCAGCGGTTACCCAATTTTTCTCTTATCATATTGGCAACAAACAGCGTTTGTATTTATTAAAGCCACATTCAGGTAAAACCCATCAGCTTCGCGTCGCGTTAAGTAGTATTGGCGCACCGATACTCGGTGATCCCCTGTATGAAGCCTGTACAAAAAAAATCACAAATGCACCTGCCGATCGCGCTTACTTACATGCTTATGCATTGTGTTTTGAATTTCTAGGTCAGCGTTATGAGTTCGTTTTAGCACCAAACAAAGGGGAAAGCTACCTAACAGATACATGTAAAGAGCAGATAGCTGAAATTCAACAACCATGGCTGTTGAATTGGCCTAAACTTTAATTAAAAGTATTTAGGCCAACAATGTCGCACTGAAGCATACATATACATGCATTAGCTTGTTATAGGGAATGCCAGAACACAATAGCAATAGCACTTGGACAAACAAACTTAGTATACCAAGGCCATATTTTCCAAAACAGCGTGTCTTGCACTGTGTCATTACCTTGTTTAATTTCCTCAAGTATGTCGCTTCGATGCCAAATCCAGCCAACAAAAACACAACATAACATCGCAATCATTGGTTGACCATAAACAGTAGAAATGGCAATAACTAAACCAAACAACAGATCAAAATTTAAGACAATAAGCGCACTCAGAGCAAAAATCCCCAAACCAACGTAAGTTGTTGCTTTTTTACGATCAACATCATGGCGTTCAACGGCAAAGGAAACCGGCCCTTCTAGCATTGAAATGCTTGAGGTTAACGCAGCAATAGACATGAGCACAAAAAAACCAAAACCAACAAAAAGACCTATAGCCCCCATACCATCAAAGAGTGTAGGCAAAACATCAAATACTAAATTGGGTCCTGAAATCAAACTGCCATCATCACTGAATATTGCAACCCCTTGCGATTGGGCAACGTACATAGACGGAATAATTAATAAACCCGCTAAAAACGCAATAGAGACATCAATTAAAGTGACCTGTGCGCCAAGTGAAACTAAATTCTCTTTTTTTGAGATGTAAGAGCCATAAATAATCATAACACTTGTCCCTAACGATAAAGAGAAAAATGCTTGGCCAAGAGCACTGATTAATAAACCAGGTTCAAACACTCTTGAAATATCAGGGTTTAAATAAGCTGAAAAACCTTCGGCTGCCCCCTCTAAGGTAAACACATAAATAATTAAAAGAATTAACAAACCAATTAACATTGGCATTAATCGCTTAGACCACTTTTCAATTCCTTCCTCAACACCTTTACGAATAATCGAAATAGTTAATAGCATGAACAATGCGGTAAAAATTAAGTTGCGTGCAATTGACTGAGAAGTGAGCCAAGTTGAGCCTTGATTGAAACCTAATAAAGAGGTCACAGGCTCTATAGCAAAAGACATCATCCAGCCCGCTAAAATCCCATAAAAACTAAGAATAAGTGCTGCACAGACAATGCCACCGAAACCCACAATGAAGGCAAAATGTTTTTGCCACTGAGTCCGTGACATTTTTTGCATTGAAGTAACCGCATTCGCTTGCCCGTATCGACCAATTAAAAGCTCAGCCATAAAAGCAGGATAAGCCAAACAAAACGCCAACACTAAATACACTAAAACAAACGCTGCACCGCCATTAGTTGCCGTTTGCGTGGGGAACCCCCAAATATTACCTAGACCTACAGCTGAGCCAGCAGCTGCTAAAATAAATCCTAAACGCGAGCTAAAGCCGCCTCTTGATGTACTCATAGGGTACACTCGTTTATCAATTTCATTTATTATTCTCGTTATTTATTAATGTTTATTGCTTTATACCATTATTTACGATTTAAGTGTCGTAGCCGTATAATCTACGTAAAAGTGAACAAAAAAAATAGTGTTATGATAAGGATTTCTATAAAAAGTTAGTAAACAAAAGACTACGCTTTATACAAATTTACAACAAAAACCAACTGACCTTGTTATAATAATTATACCAAGTTGATTAAGTTCTTTCCCACTCAGCGAGAATTTAATCAAATTGGTATTAACTATCAAGTAGCTAAGGAGTGCTCTGTCTTGAAATATATAGGGGTTTTGTGCCCATCCCCTCGAAATGAACCTTAAGGTTATTTATTAGCCATTCATAAGTTATGATGGTGTAAAATAACTATAAAGGTCAATTATCATCACTAACCCAACCACTAAACGTATTCAAATACTTACATCGTCTGAAATAAACGAACTTTACGCTCTTCCTAACTTTAATCATACAGACAGAGAAGACTATTTTTCATTGGATAGTGAAACCCAAAAACTCGTTAATGAGCTAAGACGATTAGAAACCAGAGTATATTTTATCCTGCTATTAGGCTACTTTAGATCGCGCCCTATCATTTTTAATTTTTCATTTGAAGACGTTGTTGTTGATCTTGATTATGTCAGAACTAAATATTTCAATGGTAAAGATATGATGTTGACTGACTTACCTCGAACAACAAAAACAAAGTTGTTCAAAAAGCTACTTAACTATACTGGCTTTTCAAATTATCATAGTAAAATAGATAAAGAACTACTTCTTAAAAGGCTTAATGATGTTGTAAAAATAAACTTAGAGCCTCGATATGTTTTCGATGAGTGCATTGCTTATTTTGGTCAAAACAGAATAGCGCTTGCTGGTTATACAACACTACAAGACACTATCTCAACCGTTTTATCAAATGAACGAAGCCGTATTGAGCATATTCTCACTGAAAATTTAACTCATTCCACAAAAGCCATATTACTTAAATTACTTGAATCAAATAGTACCTTTACTGACCTAGCCAAATTGAAAAGAATGGCTAAAGATTTTTCGGCTAGTCAAATAGCACAAGAGTTGAAGACACATAAAACTATACGTTTACTTTACCCTGAAATTAAAGTGCTTATTGCTGAACTCAAATTATCCCCCAAAAACCTTGAATACTACGCGTCATTAGTTAAACACAAGACAGTTTATAAACTCAGAAGACATGCAGACAGCCAAACTATTTTATACCTCGTTTGCTATTTGTTTTTCAGGTACCGAGAAACTAACGATAACCTTGTAGCCGCTTTTATTTACTCCGTGAGAAAGCTCTCTGAATCAGCTAAAGGTTATGCTAAACAACGTATCGTTGAAGATGTAAATATTGTTAGAACTAAATTAAAATCTGCGGGTAGTTTATTAAAGTATTTCATCGATACCGATATGGATGATAATTTAAGCTTTGGAGATGTCCGTAAAAAAGCTTTTGAGCTTATTCCAGCCAATAGCATTAAACTGTTAAGTGATCATTTAGATAATAACGACTTTGATGGCCGTCAATACGAATGGCAATTCATCGATAAACAATCCAGTAAAATTAAAAAGCTTATCCGATCACTTTTTATGTCTATTGATATTGAATTCATTCATCTTAAAGACGAATTGCGTGAACAATACATCAAGGCTCACGAAGAATTAACCGCATTCAAAACAATAAAAACAATTAATCTCGATGTGGTATCTAAAAGTGAACGTGAATATATTGAAGGTGATAATACCAAGTTAATTGCTAATCGCTTTGAGTATTTCCTTTACCGTAAAGCCGAGCAGCTATTTCATAGCAATAACTTAACAGTTAGAGAAAGCGTTAATAATCGTAGTTTAACGTCAGATTTAATTCAACCTAAAGAATGGAAGCACAAGGCTGAAATCATTGAAAATACTGGCCTTGATAAGTTAATTACGCCCATTAATCAAACGCTAGCCGATAAGAGCCAACAATTAGAAATTAAGCTGAAGAAAGCAAGTGAACATATTTTTAGTGGCGATAATAAGTACGTTGAGTTTATTCCTGGTAAGGCCGAACTTAAGTGGTCAATTCCTAACAGCCGTTGGCAACAAACCATTGAAAATCCGCTTTATAATCAGATTCAACATATGGGTATTGTTGAACTAATGCTATTTGTCGATCAAAAAACAGGTTACTTAAATTCGTTTACCCATATATCAGCAACAAAAGAAAAATCACCGGTAGATAAAGAAGATCTCATTGCTTGTATTTTGGCAAACGGCACGAATTACGGCTTATATAAAATGGCGAATATTTCTGACCGTTCAATGGGGAAATTACGCAGTGTAGACGATAGTTATATTCGATATGAAACGCTGACTCAATCGAATGATAATATTTCTAATGCTATAGCCACATTGCCAATATTTGCTTATTACCATGTTGATGATAACCAATTTTTTTCAAGTATTGATGGTCAAAAGTTTGAGTGCCGCATTAATACGTTTAAAGCGCGTTATTCATCTAAATACTTTTCAAAAGGCAAAGGGGTTTCTGCACTCACATTGGTTTCAAACCATGTGCCAGTAAGTACGCAAGTGATTGGTGCTAATGAGTACGAAGGTCACTTTGCTTTCGATTTGCTTTACAATAATTCATCAGACATACAGCCAAATACTTTATCGACCGATACGCATGGTACCAACAATGTAAATTTCGCCATTCTAGATTTTTTTGGTTATACGTTCGCTCCTCGATACGCAAAAATGAAAAAAGTATTTTTTAATTTATTTGAAGTGTCTGAAGAGAACGGTGGCCGTATTCAATTGATAAAAGAAATTAACCATAAACTTATTACAGAAGAGTGGGACGAAATCCAACATATCGTGTGCTCATTAAGCCGAAAAACTACCACACAAAGCACTATCATTAGAAAGTTAAGTAACGGCAAGAGCCGTACATTGGCAGCACTTCATGAGTACGACCGTTTAATTAAATCTATTTATGTTTTGGAGTATGTCGATAATTCCACTCTGCGCCATTATGTACAGCAAGCACTAAACAGGGGTGAAGCATATCACCAATTAAAACGCGCTATTACTTCAGTTAATGGCAATAAGTTTCGAGGTGGCAATGATTACCAAGTGTCACAATGGAATGATTGTGCTCGGCTCATTTCAAACTGCATTATTTATTATAATTCAGCACTATTATCGGCATTTTTACAAATTCAAGAAAAAAATGGTAGGCAAGACGTAGTTGATATTATTTCAAGGTTATCACCTGTCGCTTGGCAGCATATTAATTTGAATGGGGAATATGCTTTTAATAAAGATCGTAAAGAAATTGATTTACTCGGTTTACTAAATGGCATTGAAGCACTTGGTAGTGCCGATTAAAAAAATAATCTTATCAAAAAGTATACTTTATGATGACTACATTTGACTATTATCAAAACTACTCTCATAATGTTTTTCTCAAAACATCTTAAGATATACGATAAAAAAATGTCTAAAATTGGATACGCAAGAGTCAGTTCGACAGGTCAAAGTTTAGAGGTTCAACTTGATAAATTAAATCAAGTTGGCTGCGATAAAATTTATCATGAAAAACAAAGTGGCAAAACAGCTTCACGGCCTGAATTTCAAAAATGCATGAATTATCTTAGAGAAGGCGATGTTTTTGTGATCACTCGATTAGATCGCCTCGCGCGTTCCGTTATTCATTTATCACAAGTAGCTGAACGCTTTCAGGCTGAAAATATTGATCTAGTAGTCATTGACCAAGCAATTGATACATCTACTCCCACTGGAAGGTTAATGTTTAACATGTTAGCAGCCATTGCCGAATTTGAAACTGATTTACGCTCTGAGCGACAATTAGAAGGTATTGCTAAAGCGAAAGAGCACGGTGTTAAATTTGGTCGGCCAACCAAGAGAACCGATGTAATAGATTTTGAAATTTATACTAAACGAAAAGAAGGTGTATCAATTGGTCAATTGGCAAAAAATTATGACTTGGGGTCAGCGACCATTTATAGAATATTGAATGATGTATCTGAAAAACTATCAACTGAAATAACAACTTTGCTTGATTAGAGTACGTCTTATAATTGAATACCTGTTTACCTTCTTATTAAGTCGGCAATAACTTGCCTACTTGAAATTATACAGTGCCCCTTATTTGCCGTTTTATTGACCAAAACTACTGATATTTCTACTTTAGGGTGTACTTTCATACTTAATTCTTTAAAAATAGTAGAGAATATTTTTGGTATGTTATTTGCTTTTAAAGTATGAGTAAGTATTGATGTTCATATCTCATACAAAAATGCAGCTTTTATTAAAAAATTAAGGATAATAACATGATAAATTCTATTGGTTCACAGAACTATGCTGTACAACAAGCCCGTTCTAATGTTGGTAAAGTTGAACAGACCGCCGAAAACTCTCCTAAAGTGCCTGAGAATGTTAATAGCAGTGACGCTCGAAAGGGGGCTATTTCTTTTATTGAATCAGCTACACCAGAAGAGTTAGAGGCTAGAGTTAATTCATTAATAGGCCGAATGCCATCAGCAGGCATGATTAATTTGAGAGAAATTATGAATTCTGATAATGGGGATGAAGTAGTAGGAAGAATAAATCGTTTGAGTGCTCAAATAGAACAAGAAAGTCGTAGTGTACTGAATCAAGAACAAGACTTAATCAGTCAGGGGCGAGCTGAGGGGAAAAGCAACAAAGATATTTTAATGAGTATTGTAAAATTACAAGATGAACAATCAGATGTATATAAATTAGCAATGCACTGGGGAAATGAAGGGCTTGGTTCACCTAAAACTTATGCCAAGCTGGTTGAATTAACGCCTAGCTATGTAAATTATTATGCTTAATGATTTTCTGAATAGCGGTTTTAAGTTAACTTAAAACCGCTAGAGGATATTTTTATTGGTACGTTACAGCAATCGAGCCATTTTGCCCTATTAATGTGGGACTAATGGTGCCACTACCTGCGTAATAAAATGCATATCGCCAACTTCGGTTAGCCGGTATAGCAGGTATAACCGTACTTAAATTAGCTCCCGCACCAAAATTTCCACTTATATTAACACACTGACTAAGCGTGCTTTCACATAAGTAAGTTGTTAAGTTACTATTATAATTCCATATATTCCATTGCCAAGTAATGTTTTGAACTGTAGCTGATGGAGATGTTCCAGCAGGGGCACTCATCAACGGGCCGAGATACCACTGACCTGCTGTATAAAGGCTTGGATTATATACCACTTTTGTCCATGCACCAGCAGCAGCAAAAGCCTCAATGCCTCCTTCTGATTTTAAAGCGCGTGGAGATTCAAGTTGATCTACAGATATAATTTCTACTGTACTAGGATCAAATTGCAACTCTACATCTTTTTGTTCTACAGCAAGTGCGTTCATAGTGAAAGCACTAGTGATAACAGCTAAAGCTAATAACGTTTTATTCATTTTCATAACAAACATCCTTTTATCCATGTTAAATTACATCCCTTAGATATTTAAGGGAAAGTATCTTGAGATATGAGGTCAATATCTCAAGTTTTATTAAAGCAGAAAAACCTTTTCATTTAAATTATTATTTTATGATGGGGTATTGTGCATAAGTTAACAATAATTCGTTTAACACTCTGTAGACAACTGTATTACTAGCGCACAAGGCAGCCTTGAATTTCATAACCCTTTTGCGGCCATCCCCTCGAAATAGGCATTAAGGGATAAATTCCATTCTCAAAAAATGTAATAACAATGACTTTTTAATATTTTGATTTTTGATTTTTGAGATGGGTTGATAAGACGCGCACAGCGTATTATCACGCAATTTTTTACAAGAATATTTAAGTCTTAATAAACGGTCGTTTTATGAGATAAATTTAAACTTGCAAGATCGCAATATTTTTCAGTAGCTTAGAGTAAGTAAGGTTAATGTCGAGGGGATGGGTACAAAACCCCTAGTAGTTATATTTTTGAGGGCACCTTATGGTTAATGCTTTTTAAAATATCAAGATACATTTCGTTGGCATAAATACTGCAAAGTAAATAATTATAACATTGCTGTATAAATATTTAAAAGGATCTGATATGTATATTAATAACAATGCCCAATCAAATATTATATATGAAATGCAAAATAGCGTTTCATATAATTCGGAAAAGACTTCAGGTACAACGATTCAGAGACAAAATACAACCGATACTGTGAGCATAAGTAAAGAAGGTTTAAATGCTAAAAATAATTGGCAGGAAATTAGCGAGAACTATGATGTTACTAATATATCGCAAAGAGAAATGGCTAACATGGTTTCAAATTTAATTGATAATAAATTAATATCTTCGACAGATAGTTTGCACCTAATGGCACCTCGTAGCATGAACCTAGATCCTGATGTTAAGTTCGATCTTTTAGCTACAACCCGTAAATCATTAGTTTTCGCTAAAGAAAGTGGAGCTTCAATGGAAGAAATAAAGAATAAAGAAAGAGCTATAGACATACTAGAAACACTACGAAATTTATCTAATAGAATTTAAACGTGTAAAAAACGCACGGATATTAATAACTTGTCACGTACGTTTTAAATCCTGAATTCAATCTAATTAATTAATATAAATTGAATCACTCCAATAACCAAAGGGTGAAGCTGTTGAGTTCGAACCAACACTAAACGAGCCTGACTGCTGACCACTAAAGTCAAAGCCATATAGCCAACCAGTTACAGTTTCACCCACAGCACAGACATGTAAATCATTACCACATCGATATTCAGATAAACCTGCTGACTTTGAAATACCATTCATAGTAGCGTTAGTCACGTTTCCATATCCAAATTGCCAAATATATATATTCAACGTAGCCCCACCGTGATTTCCACTGGAGGACTGAGACGGAGTAATATTTTCCCAACCATAATTTGAAGAATAAATGTTCCCTATTTCAAAATATGTAATGCCCGACGCAGCAGCTCTAGATGAAATTTTAGCATCAGAAGACGCCTCTACATATTCATCAGACATACTAGACGGGCTATTGATTGCTAAAGAAGTAGAACTCTCTGCTATCTTATTAACCACACCTGCTTCAATATCAGCAGCTAGTACATTTACTGAAAAAGCACTAGAAACCAAAGCTAAAGCTAAAAACGTTCTTTTCATTTTCATAACAAACATCCTTTTATCCATGTTAAATTACTCCCTTAAATATTTAAGGGAAAGTATTTTGAGATATGAGGTTAATATCTCAAAATTTATTAAAGCAGAAAAACATTTTTACTTAAACTGTTATTTTATGATTGTCGAGAGAATTAGCACAACCCCTTAATGTGCTTTATTTTGATTAATCATATTAACTATAAATTAAAAAATTGGTTAAAAAATAGGATTGAGGTTCATTTC
>NZ_BAABWO010000009.1:0-165607 GCF_040362745.1 Colwellia sp. KU-HH00111
AAAAAACAGTTTGCTGTTTTTCGTACCTCAAACATTTTAGCAAACAATTTTTTGCCTCTTAGCAAGGCTACATGGACTCCCCTTTGTCAAGCAATAACATCTCTTACAACAAGAAGATCTGACAGCAGCTCTACATTCGGCGTTTATTAGCTTTATTACGCTATCGCCCTGATGATTTGCGCTTGAGCAATGCCTCATTCGTTAAACAGAGTTTTTCAAAAGAATTACTCTTCCCGATTAAACAGGCTTTCTTGCTCTCGGTCTGACCGTGTTATCGTCATTTGCTATTACTGCGACTCGGTGGGGTTAACCTTTTGGTTTACCTCTTACTACATTAAAAAACTACTTTACATAATCTACCTGATATTCTTTGTCTGAGTGTAACAGTGCCCAGATTAACCGTGCATTTTTGGCGGCTAAAGCAACCGTTGCCCGTTTGAATCCTCGTCGTTCAACAAGGTCTTTTACCCATAAACTGGTTCGGTCGGTTTTATTTTTGCAATTAGCAATAACAGCGCGTGCACCATGAATGAGTGACGTGCGTATATGTTTTTCACCTCGCTTGCTAATTCGGCCTAAGTGAACTTTACCGCCTGTGCTATATTGCCTTGGTACTAACCCTATCCATGCTGCAAAAGAGCGACTTGTTTCAAAGTGCTTAGCATCGTTCACCGTTGCTACAACCGCAGTAGCGGTTATTTCACCAATACCAGGAATACTCATTAAACGTTTAGCGTCTTTCATTTTATTTGCTAGCGCGTATAGTTTTCTATCGTATTTGAGTATTTCTTCATTGAGATTTTTAATGCTGTGCCATAAGTCGTTGATTAACTCTCTCGCTAAACAAGGTAAACCATTTTCAGCATCTTCAAGAATCCCGCCAATGGCCTTTTGGGCGGGATAGCGACTGACAGGCATGATGATGCCAAATTCTGCTAACAGGCCACGTAACCTATTAATACGTGCTGTTCTGTCTTTGATAGCCCCTTGGCGAATACGATGTAAACAAAGTACCGCTTGTTGCTCTTCGCTTTTGATGCTGACAAAACGTGTTTTAGGTCTGGTAGCTGCTTCACAAATGGCTTCAGCATCATTAGCGTCATTTTTTTCATTTTGACGATAAGGAATAACAAACTTAGATGCCATGATGCGTACTTCATGACCAAGCTTAGTAAATTCTCTAGCCCAGTAATGCGCACCTGAGCAGGCTTCCATCCCGATAATGCAAGGTGGCAATTTAGCGATTTCAGGTAAAAGGTTGTTTCTTTTGACTGTTTTACGTAATTTGCACTTGTCATTAGTATCGACACCGTGGATACTAAAAACTAACTTGGCTAAATCGATGCCAACTGCTTTAATTGGATACATATGGACTCTCCTTTTATTGAATGTTTTAACACCTTTCAATATGGCACATAGATGCCGTTTGGTCAGGGGAGTCCATATCATTCGTTAGCCATACATTCGAAGGAGCATCAAAATCATCAGGTTCATTTTAACTTCCCTATGCCTATTTTTTTTGCATTCGGCGATTGCTGAAGATTCAAACTCATCTGACTCTCGTACTTATGCTAAAAAAATTTTTAAACTTTCCTCAGAAAATATTAATCTTGATAATTTAGTTACTTCATTTGTTAGCGGTGGTTATTCTGAAGAGGAAAGCACAAAGTTCGCTAAAATTTTTATAGCAAGGCTTAAATCTGGCGAATATGTAAAGTTGATTGAGGACATATACATTGAAGAGTTTACCGTCGAAGAATTAAAGCAATTATCAGAGATATTGGAGTACCCAGTTTTTAACAAATTCCTCAACAAGAGGTTAGTTATAAACGGTAAAATGATGAAAGTTTTAAATACAGTACCTAGCCAAAATGATGGCTAAATCGGGTAGCCGGAGGTTTCTACCCTCCAGCCCCCACACCACCCTGCATGCGGCTCCGCACAGGGCGGTTCATTAACCATGATGGATTTTAATCCAGATATCCCTAAGTGACACTAAACCTGCTTTAGCTAAATACTCGTTGCTTAATGCCAAATTAATTCCTTTGGTTTTCGCACTACGCCAAACCCCTTTTCTTGTCGCTCCACAGCTAATTGCTAGCGCTAATAGCACACCCCGTTTTAATAGATTTTTCACTTTGGTGCTTGGCTTTCGCCATTGCCGCCAATAACACATTCGTATTCTTCGGCGGATCCATTGATCTAAATCGACACATAACTGATAGCCGTTGGCAATGAGGAAGTAATTACCCCATCCTCGCAGGTATCGGTTAAGGCTGGCAATTTGCTTGCTCATGGCAATGCCCCAATTTCTGTTTGTTAAAGTGCGCACGCGGTGTTTAAATCGGTGCAATGAATTGTCATGTATATTGATACGTCCGTATTTGAAACCAAACCCTAAAAACTTGGTCTCTTTTACGCCACCAACACGACTTTTCTTTTCGTTAACAATGAGCTTGAGCGTTTGCTGTAAAAACAAGCACATACTGGCTAAAACGCGTTCACCAGCACGCTTACTTTTCACTAAAATGGTGAAATCGTCTGCATAACGGGCGAAGTGATGTCCTCGTTTTACTAACGTTTCATCAAGCTCATCGAGCATGATGTTAGAAAGCAACGGTGACAATGGGCCGCCTTGTGGCACGCCTTGGGTTGGTTTTACTCGTTTACCGTGTTCAACAGTTCTTGCCCGTAAGTACCGCCCAATCAATTTCATTAATACTTTATCTCTTACTTTTAACCCTATTTTATGCATGAGTAAATCATGATTAACACGGTCAAAGAATTTTGATAAATCAATATCAACGGCTATTTTACGACCTGATTTAATACCCGTTTGCAGGTGCTTTACCGCTTGTGCTGCATTGCAGTTTGGGCGAAAACCATAGCTATAAGGTGAAAAATACGGATCGAATAGTGGATTGAGCACTTGGTGGATCGCTTGTTGGATAAACCTATCGAGTACGGTAGGAATACCTAATCCTCGCGAGCCACCATCGGGCTTGGGAATGTTGACCCGTAGCACGGGGCTAGGGCGGTATGTTCCTTGAGTAATTTGTGCTTTGATGTTTTCCCAATTTGCGTTAGCAAAGGTAGGGAAGTCATCTATCGTCATTCCATCAATACCTGCACTGCCTTTGTTGGCCTTTACTCGTTTCCAAGCACTATCCAGATTGGCAGGGCATAACAGTTTGTCGATAAGATTTTCAGGTAAGGCTGGTGTTGATATGCCATGCTCAATAACATCATTACCAGACGGCAATGTCGATGTATTCAAATGCATAAATGTTCCTCCTTTAGTTAATGTTCAGGCCTTCACCATGTCCCAACCATTACGATGGGCGTTTGGCTACTATGCCGTCTGCTGACTTCTGCTTAATCACGAGGATAGTTACCTACCATCGCGCCTTCAAATTGAGCAAGTTCGCTCTTTTAAGTTGCTCAAACTTAA
This sequence comes from Colwellia sp. KU-HH00111, assembly GCF_040362745.1. Classification (NCBI taxonomy): domain Bacteria; kingdom Pseudomonadati; phylum Pseudomonadota; class Gammaproteobacteria; order Alteromonadales; family Colwelliaceae; genus Colwellia; species Colwellia sp. KU-HH00111. Next base: position 3,452 of record NZ_BAABWO010000009.1, read on the forward strand.
AAGCCAAGACTTATGGGTACCATAGCCTTAATGGTTTAAGGTTGAATGCGTGTTAAGCAGATCTCCCCAGATAAGAACATGCACTTTCTTTGCACTGCTGCATCATTTACGGTGACCATTAGATCACGTGGTTTCGTTATGCTTGGCTAACTCACCTCTAGTCTACGCCTCATATGATGTTCTTGTTCATCAGCTCGCAAATTTGCTAGCGGCTTCCTCCAGACCATTCCTCGCGGAAAAGCCCTTGCCATTCGCTAGTAGTTAGCGTTTAATAACAGTCAGTTACTTAAACGGTGATCTTCCTACAGAGGACTTTCACCTCATTAGTTCATGCCCATGCTGGGCGTACCAAGGCGCTCAAGAACGGACAAAAAACAGTTGGCTTTTGCTCGTTCCTCGCTAATTATAGCCAACAACTTTTTGCCGCTTAGCGTGGCGTTAGCAGTACCTATTGCATGGAGCATATAATAAATAAGGATATTGAAATGTTAAAGGTTAGAACAGTCCATGTATTGTGTTTATTGATGCCTATTCTGTTGTTTATCTGTATCACAAACCTAAGTGGTTGCCGGCAGGCGCCGCCTGTTCCCAAAGAAGGCGATGTAGTGATATGGAAACACAGCTCAGAGCTCATTGTTAAAGCCAAGCTAGGGCAGCGACGGGCACATGTAATAACTCACCCAAGCACCGACCATAGATTTTACGAACCTGAGTATGAGCGGTTTATCGGTCAATTTCCTATCGATTATGACCCAAAGCCTTTTCCTAAATTTACTGAACAAGAGCGCATTGCTTTTGAAAAAGAGTATGCTTCAAAGATACACGCGGTAAAGTCTATACATCTCATCGAGTTTAATTTGATATTGAATGGAGTTGAGGCTAAAGCTACAGATGTCAGCCATTTTGGTGGAAATAGAAAAATGGATGATGCAAATCAAGTAAAAGTAATTTTGGGGGGGCATGGCTCATTTCCAGTAATAATGAAATCAGGTGCTAAGCGGGCACCTTATAATACCCAGCAATTTTTTGAGCGTGAGTTGATGAAGGAATTAGATATAAGCTCTAAAAAAACAAAATATGGGCTAGATTGTTATCGTTTTATTGATAATAGAGGTGGTAAGCGATGTTTTGGTCAATCAGCAAACACAGCAGTATCAGGTTTTAGTTTTTATGATTCACATATTTTTAAAAATAATATATTAGTTACGAGCCAAGAGTTTATATACGGGGGCATTAAAGTCCAATGGTTTACAGATCCTAAAAATATAAATAGGGCAAGAGAGATTGACGCGGCAATTTGGCGCCTCTTAGATGCTTGGAATATTTCACCAAATCAAAATAGTAATTAATTATTTAGTGGCAATTAAATAAGCCACCCATAGTTACTCTCAGCAAAAACCAAACGTTAATCGGCAATTATTTTATTAAAAGTATTGACGCAATGATGAGGTAAATGGCTTAGTGAGCTGTTTTATTTCCCGTAACCAAGCTTTCTCTGACGTTTAGGTGAATTCTAGATGAGAGTCTGCCGTCACGCTTGGGAAACGTTGTTTTTTGATGTATTGTCTTTTTGTTATTTCCAAGTATGCTTAGGCACTATTCAAACAGGCTTGAGCGTTTGCTATGCCATGGGTGCGCTTTAAACCAACATGTTCGCTAAATTCACTTAAGTGCGCTGCGGTTCCTACAGCGCCAGTGAAAATACATTCAAATTGAGTAGTGAGTTTTAACCAACTGTCATCACTAATGTGTAGCCTTTTGAGTATATTGCCTGCTTTAGGGCTAATAGCACCACGTTTATCACTGCGTATTACTTTTCCTGTTTCATCTACTAGGGTTAAATACTCTTTTAAACTAAAGGTAATACCCTGAGTTTTGTCTTGGTGTTCGTTACCAGTAAAAGGGTGTAATTGTTTAGGTTGTTTACCGTTAATGGCAGCTTTGATGCGTAATTGAATACTAGTGAAACTTGATTGCTCGGGTGTAGGGGCAATAGCAGCCCTTACGGGGTTTAAATCAACATAAGCCATACAAGATAATAAGGCGCCTTCATCAAGCAGAGCTTGAGATTTAAAACGACCTTCCCAAAAGTGCCCTGTACATTTATCTTCTTTATTAGCTTGTCTGGCTATAGGCTCATTTAAGCTACGCATAAACCAACTGATATCAATTAAACGTTGTTTGTATATTTGGGTGGTTGCTTCAACCATCGCTAGCTGATATTTATCAAGGGGTTGGTTGTTTTGGTATTGCCGTGTGAGGTGAGTGCCTTTAAATAAGCGATGCCAGCGTTTCAGCACATCCATTACTGACCAATGTTTTATTTGCTCACTATCCACATGTAGCACCAAATGCAGGTGATTATGCATAATAGCATGGGCACAAATATCAATAGCAAAGACTTGAGTGAGTTGAAACAGGCGTTTTTCAATCCAACTACGTCGATGTTCAAAACTGGAGCCGGTTGTGTTATCTACACCGCACAAGAAGGCTTTCCGCACGGTGCGGCTGCAAATATGGTAAAACGGGGTATCGAGTAAACTAATTTGTTGTGAGCGGGGTTTAGGCATCATAGCGTCCATACTTGATTAAAGTACATAAAGTGTAGTTTATGTTGGGGAAGTTGCAAAAGTTATTATGGGTGGCCTGATAACATCAATTGCATGAAAAAAAGGATTTAACCAACAGTTCACTCGTCAACCAGTTGTAAACTTTAGCATTAAGTTATTGATGAAATGAGGTGATTAACGTATTGTAGGTTCTTAAAAAATCATGAAAGTAGGGTGAACTTCGTGTTTAAATATGAAGGTTATCCTGCTGATAAGCTGTTATATTTTTAGCTCGCCCAACTATTTCCGATAGGATGCATAATTAGTGGATGAATTCAAAAGCGTTATAAATAGTGAGGAGAAAAATCAGGGTAAAGGTATCCAAATTTTTTCTATGATTTTTGCAATACCAGCAATAAGCCTATTTTATTCCGCAATTAGCGAACAATCACTGGGTAGTCTTTTTGGAGCTATAGGTTTTTCCCTATTCGTTGCATTAATGTATGGAATTGGTTTCTTTCAAAAGAAAAAATATAACAAACTTGGAGCAACACCATTAACGCTAACCCCATCATTTTGCACCATAGGTTCTGAGTTTAGTGGGTCGATCGAAATACCTAGAACTCAATTCAACAAGGTTAAAGATTTATCGATCACCTCATGGAAATATACCAAAATAACAAATGATTCCTACCAATTTGAAAAGGTTTGGGAGTCAACAATAACCCCAACTATAAAATACAAAAAAAACAAAACGATGTTAGAGTTCATTTTCACAATTCCTGAAGGAAGTAAACCGTCCTATAACGGTTTTTTTTCTAAGAACAAACATCATTGGGAAGTTAGTTTTGAGTTTGTAGAGTCTATGGAAAATATTAAGAGAAGCTGGAGAATTCCTGTAAAAATATAATATTTAAAATGCAATTAAATAAGCCAATTAATTAAATAAGCCACCCATAATTACTCCAAGGAAAAACTAAACGTTAATTGGCAATTGTTTTATTAAAAATATGACTCAATGATGAGGTAAATGGCTTAGTGAGCTGCTTTTATGTCCCGTAACTACACTTTCTCTGACGTTAAGGCGAACACAAGGTGAGTGTCTGCCGTCACGCTGGGGAAACGTTGTTTTCTGATGTATGAGTTATAAGGCTGAGATATCAGGCCACCCATGATATTTTTATTTATTTTTTGTACTGTATAAAAATCAGTTTTGTTCAGAATGATACCAATTGCATGAAAAAAGGATTTAACCAACTTTTCACTCATCAATCAGTTGAAAGCGTTAGCGTTAAGTTATTGATAAAACAATGTAATTAGCGTATTGTAGGTTTTTTAAAATTTATGAAATAAGGATGAACCTCGTGTTTAAACATGAAGTGTATCCTGCTAATAAAGCTATTATGTTTTACTTGAAGGTGTAATTGTTATGAAAAGTATTGCGATACTTACTTTGTGTCTTTCTTTTTCTGTATTTGCAGATGACTTATCAATTGTAGATGCGCAGATGGGGTGTATAGATAAAAAGAAAGACGCTATTAATGACCCTTTCAAGTATCGTTATGGGATTGAGTTAATAATAAAAAACATTAGCAAAGGTAAGATTACTTTACTGACAAAAATAGACACTGTCGCTTTGGTTCCAGAACCAAATAGCACGCAAAGAGTCCTGCATTATAGTGAGAGTAGTAGAGGTGGGGCAGTAATTATTCCACCAAAAGAAAACTTAAAATTAGTGGAACTATTTCCTGGAGATCAAACAATAATTTCTCATCAGTTTTCAGATAAAAACTTTATAGAAAAATCGAGCTTTGAATATTACTCAAAATCAGTATACGGTGGCCGATTTAATAACTGGGCAGGTAGATTACAAAGCAAAGAAATAAAGACACAAGTATTGTATAAATGTAAAACATAATAAATAAAGGATAGGTTGCGCTTGTCACAACTTAATCCTGTTGTCGGAAATTAAATGAAAATTAAAAATTTATCAGAAATTTATCAGGCCACCCATGATAATTTTTGTAGATTTTTATAAATTTATGTAAAAGCGTGAACTTGTGGTTAAATATTAAGTAAATCTATCTAATCAAGCTGTTATGTGCAAGGAGCACTATGAAATCATTTGTCCTATTAATCATCATATTATTTTCAAGTAACTTACTAGCACATGAAATAGATAAGCCACCAGAATTATGGTCTTGGTTTAAAGATCTTAAGAAATCAAAAGAGGCTTGTTTAACACAAAGCTTTTTGGCTCTAGATGAAATTAATCTTGAAAATACTATAAAAAATAAATATGGTTTTTATGGCAATATTAAGAATAATAAAATAGTGGTCAAGTGTCTTGCTAATGGTTCAAATAACTCTAAAGTAATGGTTGCAGTCGCTGGATCAAATCGTAAATCAGTGGAGTATTTGCGAAATACAATTATCAAATTAATTAAATAATGCGCATATTAAATTAAATAAGCCATCTATAATAATTCTTACCATTAAAAACTATAATTTCATGCCCGTCCAAAATCTTTAGATAAGATATATTGAGTACGGGTCATAAAAAGGTAGTGGCATACTCAATAATAATCGTGGGTGGCCTGATAACTTGCCACGAAGGAAAAAACATGACCATGACAACTTACTTCACTTTTACTAGGCAGCAGCGCTCTTCAGCATTACTACTTATGGTCAATGCAGGAGTAGCTCTACTTATGTACTTGGCAGCACACAAATACCTCCCTAATTTAACTAGCGATAAAAATGCGTTAACACAACTTCTTGATATTCTAGATATTGCTATTTGGGTTGTTGAAGCTTTTTTGCTTGGCTTAGCACTCTGGTTTTGGCTTGAAAATAAGCAAATTAAGGTTTGTGTAACGTCTAGCTATTTGTCTTACTTTGATCCTACTTTCAGCGATGTGAGTTGGCAGGTCAATATTTTCGACATTACAGAATTAAAGCAAGTAAGTGATTCAAGACAAGATTTTATGTCTAACTTGATTGTGCTTAAAAATGGCGAGCAGAAGCAACTAATGTATGGAAATTATCGTGGGTTTGATCGACGAGCTTTTTTTGACGCGCTTGTATTAGCCAACTCGAACATCATTGTCCCAGAAAATATATATAGCTACAAAATACAAAGGCCATCATGGGCTAAGCGTATTAGAAAGAGATTAGGATTAGATTAGCAGTCTTTGAAGGATACAAGAATTGGCATAATAATATAGGATCGGTTGCGCTTTCCTGTTAGCGGTCATTTGTTGACGAAATAAGTTAAGCTGTTAAGGTAGTTAGCAGCCAAACTTATTTTTCTATTATCTTGTTAGGTTAACAAATACCGCAACGAGAAATAGCACAACAGGATTCGTGTCATGAAAATCAGTACAACAACAATTAAATCGCTGAAAAACTCTATACTTGCACTTTCAATTTTATCTTCTTTTAATCTACTGGCACAAACCCACGTTATTCACGCAGGCACGCTACTTAAAGTTGCTGGTGAAAAAACCAAATCAAACCAAACATTGGTTATTGTTAACGGTAAAATAACGCGCATTGAAAATGGTTTTATTAAACCGAGCGCCATCGCAAAAAATGCCAAACTGATAGATTTATCCTCAAGTTTTGTGATGGCTGGATTAATGGACATGCATGTACATTTGCAAGGCGAACTAGGGCCAAAGAATGATAGTCAATCGCTAAGAATGTCAGATGCGGATGTATTGATGCAAAGCGCCGCTAACGCTAATAAAACATTAATGGCGGGTTTTACTACCGTCAGAGATCTAGGTGCAAAAGCAGAGCAAATATTTGCGCTACGCGATGGTATAGCAAAAGGTTGGATTGATGGCCCACGCATTATAGCTGCAGGCTCTTCAGTATCGGTTACTGGTGGCCATGGTGATGTTGATGGCTTAAGCCCTGATATTCTTGATATGCGTACTAGTAAAACGGTATGTGATGGGCCTTTTGATTGTCGCCGTGCAACCCGTCGAGCGATAAAATTTGGTGCTGATGTTATTAAAATCACCTCAACCGGTGGGGTATTATCTGATACTAATACTGGTACAGGGCAACAAATGGCAAATGATGAACTTGAAGAAGTGGTTAACGCGGCACATGCATTAGGACGAAAAGTAGCTAGTCACGCTCATGCTGCACAAGGTATTAACGCTGCATTGAAAGCAGGGGTTGATAGCATAGAACATGGCAGCTACGCCAATAATGAAAGCATCAAGCTTTTTAAGCAAACGGGCGCTTATTTAGTGCCAACATTAATGGCAGGCAACACAGTTGTGGGTTTGGCAAAAAACACTAACTTTATGTCAGATGCGATAAAAACTAAGGCTATTCGTGTTGGTGCAGATATGACCGCCAATTTTAAAAAATCTTTTAAATCAGGAGTTAAAATAGCCTATGGCACAGACAGTGGTGTATCACCTCATGGCAATAATGGTAAAGAAGGTGTGTTAATGGCTCAAGCAGGGATGAGTCATAGTGATATTTTAGTTGCTGCAACGCTGCATGCGGCAGACCTAATTGGCATGTCAGACAGTTTAGGCACCATAACTACTGGCAAAATTGCCGATATTATTGCTTTTGATGGTAATCCTCTCAATAATATTGAAGAATTACTTGATGTTGATTTTGTGATGAAAGGTGGCAAAGTGATTAAAAATTAGGTGTGTTGTCAATGGCTACTAACACACCGGAACAAACACAAATACAAGCGCTTGAATAGCCAGCACTTGCATATACGTAAGTAATTAAAGGTGAATCATTTGAACTAGGGGAAACATTATCTAGCAGTGCGCAGCAAAATTTAATGCAAGCACAAACCTTTGCTTTTCAATTATTAACAGATTGCCAGCTATCAATTTGGCAATCGTTAAGTAATAACTAAGAATGAGCAAATTTTCAAGGTATTGGTGGTTTTCAATACTTGCTTGTGGTTAAATTTAGTTTATCAAGCTTCATACGGTAGACACAGAATTGATCAACCTTTATCCCGCCAACAAAATGGAAAATTTGTTGCTGCTGCTCAATAAAATTTCCCAACTTTCTCCGCTAGGTGTATTTAATCAAGAAGTAGTAGTAGTACAAAATGCCGGTATGCAACACTGGCTAAACCTTGCGATTGCTAAGGAGCGTGGTATTAGCATGAATATGCGTTACGCGTTACCCGCCCAATATTTGTGGCAGCTAATAAGAACGCTAGCTAGCGATGAAAAAGTACCTGAGCAGTCTCCTTATTCAAGAGAGGTGTTAACTTGGCGTATTTATGCATTATTAGCAACGCAAACCGTAATTAATGACAATGATTTTACGCCTGCTACTCGTTATTGGCTCACCCCATCACCTGCGGAGCAACACCTTAATAGCCACTCAAGCTCAGACAACTATTCAGGCCAGAACAATTTAAAACGTTATCAGCTTGCCGGTCAAATGGCTGATCTATACGAGCAGTATTTAATTTTTCGCCCTCACTGGTTAGATTCTTGGCAAAAAGGTGAGGCCATATCACAACTTGCTAATGACGATAAATGGCAAGCTAAATTATGGCAGTTACTAATTCAGCAGCAGGCATATAACCCTGTGGAATTGCTGCAAGATGCAATGTCAAATATCGACACTAAGCTAGCACAAGATCCGTTGCTATTACCTAAGCGGTTAAGCTTTTTTGGTATTAACAGCATGGCACCAATGTGGTTAACTTTTCTTAATGCTATTAGTGAACACATTGAGGTTGATTTTTTTCATTTAAATCCCTGTTTTTCTTATTGGGGCGATATCATCAGTGAAAAGCAAGCGATGAAAAAACTTGCCCATTGGTCAGATGGTGTAAGTGATGAGCACTTGTTTGTTGGCAACCCGTTGTTAGCGAACTTTGGCCAACAGGGCAGAGAGTTCTTAGCTTTATTGCAAGAATACAGTACGGTTGATGTTGAGTTGTTTGTTAAAGCAGCGGGTGACAACACCCGTGAGCAAGAAAACACATGCATTTTACATCGTTTGCAAAATGATATTTTATCCCTAGAAGATGCCACTAAAACACCAAGCAAAATAGTAGATAACTCAATCACCATTGTCAGTTGTCATAGTGCCTTGCGCGAAGTGCAAGCTTTGCATGATTATTTGCTGCATCAATTTAATGATTCGGCAATTAATGCTATCAATCCAAATGATAAACTCACCCCTAAAGATGTGTTAGTAATGTGCCCTCAAATTGAGCAATATGCTCCTTATGTTAATGCAGTTTTTACACGTGGTTGGCAAGACTTGAATGATGAAGTGCCGCCATTGCCGTGTTCTATTGCTGATCGCAGTGCTAAAGATAGCGACCCATTGATTGCTGGTTTTACCGAGCTTCTTTCATTACCTGATTCGCGCTTTCAAGTCTCTCAATTATTAAGCTTTATTCGTTTACCCGCGGTAGCAAATAAATTTGCTATCAACGCCGAAGACAGTGAAAAAATCAGTCTATGGTTGGCGCAAGCTACTGTGCACTGGGGGCTTGATCAAACTCACAAGCAGGAAATTTTAGGTGCAAACGCCACTAGCAATTTTACTTGGCAGCAAGGTTTATCACGTTTATTACGTGGTTTTGCCTACGCAGACGTTGACAGTATATATCAAGATCAACTGGTATTAGCTACGGTAGAAGGTGATGATGCCGTGTTGCTTGGGCAGTTGCTTTTATTTATTGAACAGTTACAACAGTTTACTAAGCAGCTTAGCACCCCGCGAACGGCTAACCAGTGGCAAGGGTTTTTATTAAATCAACTTGAGTTGCTATTTGCTACTGATAGTGTTTTTTCAGACGGCGCATCTAAAGGAAATAACCAACAACTGAACAGCCAAATTGAAAACAGTTTAGCTATTATTGAACAGGCAATTGCTGGCTTAGTTGAATATTGTCAGCATGCCCATTTTGAAGAAAAAATTGATCTCGCTATTGTGGTCGACTTTTTAAATAACCACTTTAGCCAAGGTGATTCAAGTCGGCAATTTATGATAGGGCAAGTGACCTTTTGTTCTATGTTACCTATGCGTAGTATTCCGTTTAAAATTATTGCGGTATTGGGTTTAAATGATGGAGAATTCCCAAGACAACGCCAACCACTAGGTTTTGATTTAATGGCGCAAAGTCCAGCACAGCTAGGCGACAGATCGCGCAGAGGTGATGATCGCTATTTGTTTTTAGAAGCGATGATTTCTGCCAGACATGCCCTGTACTTAAGTTTCCAAGGGAGAAATATAAAAAATAACAATGAAAAACAACCATCTTTAGTACTTAAAGAATTAATGGACTACCTAAGTCAAGGTTATGGTTGGTGTTTTACCTCCAACAACATGGTTAATGGTGTTGTTCAAGAAAATCACTTACAACAACTGCCAATGCAGCCTTTTAGTTTAGCAAATTATCATACCAATGAAGCATTGCTTGGTACAAAGCCTAGTTTCGATGCTAATTGGCTTACACTAGCACAACACAAACAAATCAGCGCAAGTAACAGCCCATTGGTTGTAAATGACGAAAAATCTAGCTCCGATCCTTTAGCAATAGCAGATCTGATACGTTTCTTTCACCACCCCAGTAAAATGTTTGCACAAGGTACACTTAATTTATATTTAGATGATCGGGCTGTGTATTTAGATGATGTAGAACCTTTTAGTGCAGATCATTTAGAAACGTATTTATTAAAACAAGATCTTCTTGCGGCACATTTATTTTGTGCTAACCAGCAAACACAAAGTAACGAGCAAGCACTTGACCCGATCGAGCAAGTACTTGAGCGAGCAAAACTTAGTGGTAAATTTCCTGACTTGCCTAGTACCACAACACAGTTTGAAACATGGCTTGAAGACACCGAGCTTTTTAGTGGTGCGATCATCAGCCAAGGCTGTGAAAATCCAGAATTTGTTGATTGTCATATTACCTTAACGCCTGAGTTAACATCCACGCTAGCGTCTGAGCTAACATCACCACAGGTGTCATCAGTACCCAGAGTAATCACCGCGAAACTGCCGCTGAAATTCACTCATGATGGAGCGAAATTGGTGTTTTATCGCAGCTCAACGGCTAAAGCAAAAGATCGCTTTACGTTATATCTGCATCAATTGTTTGTGCAAGTATGGCAATTGCAAAATATGGAAACTGATAATTATCAATCTCACCCCTTAAGCCAAGTCCAAGGCACTTGCGGTTTTTATTTCAATACCAAAGCACAACAAGTAGAGCAACTCAGTGTCACCGATATTGAGGGAGCGCAAGCACAATTAAAACAGTTATTTCACTGTTACCTGCAAGGTCAGCAACAAGCTTTATTGCTTAATGGCGACTTAGCTGGCTTAGTCTTTAAAAAATCTCGGGGAAAAAGTGTTGAAATGACACAGGCGCGCTTTGAAGAGTTTTGGTCAGGTGCAGCAATGCAAGGAAAAGATGCTATTAAAGGTTTTGGTGAAGATCCTTACATACAGTATTTTTGGCCACAATGCCCTGATATTAGTGATTGTTTATCCCAATTAACCGCGTTATATCAAGGGTTGTACGACAGTATAACTAGCATAAAGGGAGATAGCGCATGAGTCATAATAATCATCTAAGCCCAAACAGCGGCCTAACACTGACTAATTTAGATTCAGCTACCATACCTTTAACAGGCAGACATTTAATTGAAGCGAGTGCAGGAACGGGGAAAACGTACAATATCACCCGGATTTATTTACGTTTATTGCTTGAACGAGAGTTTACTGTAGAACAAATCTTGCTGATGACTTTCACTAAAGATGCCACACAAGAGCTGCGTGGTAGAATTGACGCGTTTATTAGAGACGCGTTAACTAATTGGCAAACCTTATGTGAAAATAACAATGATAGTTATTTTCGTGCCATTGATGCGCGTGTCGATGCTGATAAAAGAGTATTTTTATTAAAACGTGCTTTACTATTTTTAGACGAAGCAGCCATTTTTACTATACACGGCTTTTGTCAACGGGCATTAACACAGCATGCTTTTGCCAGTGGTCTCCCGTTTAATGCCACTATGTCTACCAACAGTAGTGAGCTGGTGTTGCAAGCCAGTCAAGATTGGTATCGCCAACTTTCTAAACAAAGCAATGAAGACTTTGCTTTAGTTACGCAGTTTTGGGCCACACCTAGCGCATTTGTTTCTAGTTTTGCTAAAGCTATAGCCCATAGAAGTGAACTTACGGTAATTGATGTTCAACAGTTAGTTGGTAACTTTTGCCAATTAGCCAAGCAAGCGGTTAAATCATTAGCAGCAAATGAGCCTTTACTCGCCGAAGGTTTAGTGAGTCATAAAAATGAAAATGAAAGAGACATTCGTGCCGCAGAGTTAATCAAGCTTACCTCCTGGCTAAGTCAGGTGAGTGAATGCCAAAATGAGTTTGAGTTACTAGCCGCTGTTTCAGCGCCCATGCCAGACTATTTACTCAATGCTAATCGCCACCCTAAAGCGTTTAAAACACAATTAGCACAGGTGCTAGCTAGTGCTAAAGCAATCAAAGCTCAAGTAAAAGAGCTTGCTAAAAATATTAATAAAGCCAAAGCGTATCAAATAATTAGAGTGGGTATTTATCAAGTTAGAGAAAAAGTAAAACAAGATAAAGCACAGTTAACGCTATTAGACTTTGACGATTTAATTAATACCTTGGCAGACTGTTTGCAAAATGAGGGGAGGGATCAACACGAAAATGTGCTGGCCAAAACCTTATTGGCACAATATCCGGTTGCCTTAGTGGATGAGTTTCAAGATACTGACCCGCAACAGTTCGCTATTTTACAGGGGATATATTATCAAAACAGTGAGCAGCAACAGCCACAGGTAACAAGTGGAAGTAGAGGTGCGAGCGCATTAAAAAGCAGTCCAGCACTCTATTTGATTGGCGATCCTAAACAAGCCATTTATGGTTTTCGTGGTGGCGATATTTTTGCTTACCTTAATGCGCGCAGTGATTGTGATTATCACTGGTTGATGGATACCAACTGGCGCTCAAGTCTAGATATGATCGATGCTTACAATCAAGTATTTGCATGCAAAGCCGATGCTTTCGGCTATGGTATCGCCTATCAACCCGTGCTAGCAGGGAAAAAGAGTGAAAAACGCGTTGTAATTAACGGCGACAGTAGCGATGTCGGTCACGATGTAATTCACGATAAAAGTAAAGCGCTGCAATTTGTTCACTTTAGTGAAGAAGAGCCAAGCGGTGAGCAAAAACCGTCAACAAAATCGACAAAAAAAACTGCCGATAAAGTTAACCAATCAGCTCGAACACTCATGGCAACATGGTGCGCTAATGAAATTATACATTTATTAACGTGTACCAGCACCAAACCACAAGATATTGCTATTTTAGTCAGAGATGGCCGTGAAGCGAACGATATTAAAGAGGCATTGCTTAATGCTAATTTAGCAAGTGTGTATTTATCAGATCGCGCCAACTTGTTTCATAGTGATGAAGCACAGCAACTTATTCATTTATTAAAAGGCATATTATCACCAGAAGATGAACGCCTTTATTTACGGGCACTTACCTCGGGCTTACTGGGTTATAATGCCCAAGCTCTGTATGCGTTACAAAATGATGAAATTGCCTATCAAAAGTTAAAGTTCTGCTTTTTTGATTACCGTACACAATGGCAACGCCAAGGCTTTATCACCATGGCTATTAATATCATGCATCAGCATTTTGATTTTTCAACAGCTCAAGTGTTGAGTAATAAAGATCGTACGTTAACTAATCTTTTGCATCTGTTTGAAATACTACAGTCTGCGAGTCAACGCTTTTTGCAACCACAAGAATTACTGCATTGGTTTGAACAACAATGCAGTGAAGACTTTAACGCCAATAGTGAATTAGAAGCCGAGCAACGTCTTGAAAGTGATGGCGATCTTATTCGTATTGTTACTCAACATGGTGCTAAGGGGCTTGAATATCCTGTGGTATTTATTCCCTTTGCTACTCGTCATAAAGATCCGCTTAAATTTGGTAATAAATCGGTGAGTTACCTTGAATATCATGATGAAAAAGGGCAGTTGTGTTTGAGCTTAGATGGCGATGAGCAGGCGAGATTGGCAATGGCAGATGAAGTTTACGCCGAAAGTATTCGCTTGTTATATGTTGCAATAACGCGTGCGGAGCAGCGCTGTTATATATTGACTACAGCTTTTGACAAATATGCCTTATCGCCATTAGGTAAAACCCTGCAATGGCAAGCTGACCAAAACATTGTACAAAGCTTGCAGTGCGTTGTTGCCCAAGCGCCACAAGTGATAAATGTTCAACAAGTAGCATTTGCAGAAATCAGTGCTGATTGCCATGTATTAACCCATAGCGACAACCTCACCACGTTACAAGCCAGTAAGTTTGTTGGAAAAATAGAGCGTGATTGGTGGTTAAGCTCTTTCTCTGCGTTAACCAGAAACCTCCGCCATGGCGGCGTTTCAACCCCAGATAGAGACAGTAGTGAATTACTTAGTAGTGTATTAAGTGCAGCAAATAATCGCTCTAATCAACAGGCAAAACAATTGCGTTTTGAATTAGCCAAAGGAGCCCATAGCGGTAACTTGTTACATGACATATTAGAGCACAGTAATTTTATGCCTAGCGTTCAACTTCAAAGCAATTTGCTTGATAGTTTAAAATGGCCGTTAGTAAAGTACGGTGAGTTAACAACAGGCTTTGACCAGACGGACTTAGTGGCTTGGCTAGATGATATTGTTAGCACCCCATTGATTTCTAACCAAAATAACACCAAGCCATTTAGCCTACACGATATCCCTTTGCACCAAACCTTACGTGAAAGTGAGTTTTATTTTCCGATGGCTCAGGCTAATGTTGCTCAATTAGAAGAATTGCTAACCGATCATCGAAATACTGGCGTTGATGCGGAACGTGAAGGTTTAGTCAATACGGTACGCTTGCCAAGTTATCAGTCCTTAAAAGGCATGATGCATGGTTTTATTGATTTAGTGTTTGAGCACAATGGTAAGTACTATGTTTGTGATTATAAATCGAGTCATTTAGGTGATGATTTTAGCGACTATAATCAACAGGCATTACGTGGAAATATTGAAAAAAATTATTATGATTTGCAATATTTGATCTACAGCTTAGCTTTACATCGTTTTTTACAGCAAAAAATACCAGACTACCGTCCTGACATTCATTTTGGGGGAATTTACTATTTATATTTACGAGGCATGACAGCAGATGAAAATCATCAAGGAGCCGGGGTATATTTTCGTGAAATACCCGCAACAGAGCTTTGCAAATTAGATGATATTTTTTCCGGCTCTGTGAACGCAACGTCCAAGGACACCGCAGTACTAAGCCAAGAGGATAATAGGTAATGGCTAATATTTACGGGAGTTTTAATCAAGCTCAACAACGGTTATCAGGCTTAGAAGCAATAGATTACTTTTTTGCCAAAGAGATGCATAACGCATTAGTTATTCCAACTAAAGTTAATGATGAGCATTCACAACACTTATTCCATTTATTTATTGTTTTGAGTAGTAGTTTGCGAGCAGGGCATACTTGTTTGCCTATAACAGAAATATCAGATATACACTGGGCAAACGCGTTCGATGAACAAGGTTTATCTACCCACCAAGGTTATAAGTTTCCAAGCAGCCAAGACATTGATTCAATGCTGACGACCATATCCATAGGGGCGGATGCTGCACAACCTCTCGTATTTGAACATAATAGACTGTACCTGCGACGTTATTTTCAATTTGAAAATGAATTAGCACAAAGTATAAAAGCACGAATAGCAAAATCTAATGTTAACTCTATTGTTGAAATCAAGGCCATTGTGACGACATTATTTGCCAATGAGGAAGCTCTTCACTCACAAGTTAATGAAAGCCAGGAGCTAGAGGTTGATTGGCAAAAAGTAGCTGTTGCTAATGCCATGAATAAGAATTTCACCGTCATTGCAGGTGGTCCCGGTACAGGTAAAACCTATACAGTAACCAAATTACTTGCTGCATTATTAATGCTCAATGCAAACAGCAATGAGCAAACAGCAGAGCCTAATCAGCCACTAGAAATTGCCCTTGTTGCCCCAACCGGTAAAGCTGCTCAGCGTTTATCTGAATCTATTATTAAAGCCATTAAAGGCTTCAAAGGCTTAATTGCAGATGAAATCTTAGCCTTGATGCCAACAAAGAGCAAAACCATTCATCGCTTGTTAGGTGTTATACCAAACAGCCCAAATTTTAGGCATCACCAAGCAAATCAACTTAGCTGTGATGTGCTACTGATTGATGAAGTATCCATGGTGGATCTTCCAATGATGACTCGGCTTGTTAGGGCGCTAAAACCTGAAGCTAAAATCATATTACTTGGTGATGCTGATCAACTGCCGTCAGTTGCTGTGGGTAGCGTGTTAGCGGATATAGCACCACGACCTCATGGTGGCTATAGCAGTGACAACCTTGAGTATTTAGCACAGGTATGTCAGATACCATCAAAGCAATTTGATAGTGTTTTTCAACAAGAGCAGCTAGCCAATACAAACCCAGAGCATTGTATTGAGCAATTAAGTTGTGCAGACCATGTCAGTTTTCTGAGAAAAAGTCGCCGGTTTGATGGTGAAGGTGGTATTGGTCAATTAGCCTCTTTTGTTATTCAGGGGCAAACAAGCCAGAGTTGGCAATTGTTAAATGAGTCAGATATTGCCAGTACACCTGAACATCAAGAGCCTAAGCAATTACAGTTAGTAGCACATGATTTATCAACTTGGTTATTGCCGTTAATTAATAACTATTATCGAGAAATAGCGAAATGTAAGGACATTGACCATGCATTTACTTTATTAGCAAAGTTTCGGGTATTGTGTGTGACTCGTCAAGGCGAATTTGGTGTAGATGCCCTAAATTATTGGATAAAAGAGCAGTTAGTCTCACGTTTTGAACTGAGCCAAAACCTTTATCATGGTATGCCAATCATGATCAGTGAAAATGATTATCGTCTTGGGCTTTATAATGGTGACATTGGTTTACTTTGGCGTAGTGAAGATGGCCACCTAATGGCATATTTTGAGAATACTGATCAAGTTGCAGAAAGTGTAGAAAGCCAAGAGGTAAGCGGCTCGACAAACGGTGTAACCGAAAAAAAATTATCACCAAATAACGCTTATAAAATACTCTTACCATCAAGGTTACCGAAATATGACAGCGTTTATGCCATGACTATTCACAAAACACAAGGGAGTGAGTTTGAACATGTCGCCATTGTGTTACCTAAACAAGCCGAGCATCAATTACTTTCCCGAGAGCTTTTATACACTGGAATAACGCGAGCTAAGCAACAATTGACTATGGTTGCAACTAAGCAAACCTGGCAATATGGCGTGAGCACGGCAATTAAACGACACTCAGGGTTGAATATATGACATAATATGTCTAGTTGTTATTCGTAGATATAGCTTTAAACTCACCATTATTGGTGATTATGCTTTGTTGGCCTAAAGTTCAGCAAAATTAACATTTACAGTAACCGAATTATATTTTTATTATTCCAAGGAGTTGATTCTGCAATGCAGTTGACTGATATTGATAAATCCCGCTATAGAAAACATTTAAACATTGTCATTGCCGGATTTATCGGCACACTTTTGGTGTTAGCACTTATTTTTGGCCAATTACTTATCGTTAGCTTCGGTCAAGAAGGGGTGAGCAATTTCAGGTACAACTTACTTGGCGTGATTTTGTCATTACTCGCTTGTGCAGCGATTTTACATCAACTAAAGAGTTCATTGTTTTTTGCTGAAATTTATTATGTATGGCAACTCAAGCAGTTGCAGAACTTGATCTTTAGAAAATTAAAAAAACTGAAACTAGCGGCAGATAATGACGACAAAAATGCGCTTATTGTTCTATTGTTTTATTATCAAAGCCTGCAACAAGTTTATCACCTTGATGACAATACATTAACGATAAACACGGTAGATAAAAATCTAACAGACCTACAGGAAACAATTGCTAACAAAAACCTAACTATTAGGGTTGAGCAATTTGATAAAAAACTGCTAAGTTCTTATAGTTAAAGCACATACATCACATTAATTAAAGAAGGAATTACCCATGATAGGTTATGTTACTCTCGGTACAAATGATTTAGAAAAAGCAGTGTCTTTTTATGATCAATTATTTGGCACAATTGGCGCTGGACGGTTTATAGAAACCGAGCAGTTTGTTGCCTGGTCTACCGGTATGGATCAAGCGGGTGTATCAATTACTAAGCCTTTTGATGGCAAGCCAGCTACAGTAGGGAATGGTACTATGGTCGCGATAATGCTTGATTCCAATGAAAAAGTAGATGCTTTTTATAACAAAGCGATTGAGTTAGGGGCTACTTGTGAAGGTAAACCGGGACCACGAGGTGAGATGAGTGGCTTTTATGCCGGTTATTTTCGTGATTTAGATGGCAATAAACTCAATGCCTTTCATATGGATATGCCACAATAATCTTCTATTTATGGCGCTATGCGAATAGCGCTATCTTCACTGCTTGTACTAAATTGCACTGAGATTTAACAATTTATCATTTCTTTATCTATACTAGTTAAATTGAACATTAAAATATAAGTTAGTTACTTTGCGAATCAAGCTGCCTGTTTTTATTATCACCTTACTAGTGATTGTTATTAGTGTCTTATTGGTCACTTTTACTTCGCTAGACCTGTGGCAAGGTAAAAAATACCCGGTCACTATCGCAGTGTCAAAAACACCGTTATCAACGCCTTTTTATGTAGCAAAAACTATTCATGCTTTCGACAGTACTTGTGTTGATGCAACATTCATTGACGTAGTTGGCGGGCAAACAGCATTTGCTATGATGATGTCAGGTGAGGCTGACTTTAGTACTAGCTCTGATTCAGTGATTGCATTTCAAAGCTTAACCGGCAAAGCCTTTGTTAGCCATGCGGTATTTGCCCAATCGGATAATGATGTCAAATTAATCACGCAAAGAGCAGATAATAATAAAACAATAGTAGATTTAAAAAACCAAACTATAGGGGTAACTAAAGGGACTGCCAGCGAGTACTTTTTAAGTATTTTATTAGCTATGGAGGGTATGACTTTGGATGATGTAAAAGTCAAACATTATCCTACAGAACAACTTGTTGAGGGGTTAATTAACAATGAAGTTGATGCCATAGTCCCTTGGGAGCCTTATGTTTATCAGGCTAAATCTCGCTTACAAAACGAAATTAGTATTTTTGATAGCAAAAACCTAAACACTTTGACGTTTAATTTGTTATCACAGCCCGCTGATAACGAACTGGTTGAAAAGGCAGGTTGTGTGATAGATGCTTTGCGAATCGCTATTGACTATATAGCAACTCACCCTTTAAAAGCTCAACAAATAATGATGAGTAAATTAACGTTATCACCTTCTTACATAGATTGGGCTTGGCCTGATTATATTTTTAAGCTTGGCTTGAATCAATCATTACTGCTCAACATAAAATCTCAAGCAAGATGGGCAATTGAAAGTCAAATGGCTGATTACCAACAAACACCTAGCGTTGATGCTTTTATTGACACTAGGGCAATGTTTCAAGTTGATGCTAAAGCCGTCAATATTCCGCAATAGCAGGAGGTACAACGATGAACATAAGCCTGTCTAAACGGATCTACGTGTTTACCATGAGTTGTTGCTTATTGTTTGCTATTATCGTGAGCAGTATCTTTTGGGCCTCAGCCAAAGTCGAGCTTGCTTTTACTCGCAATATTTACGCACAAAAAGTTGAAAACCATACTAATATCCTTAAACAGCATATTATTAGTGAAGATATTTACGATAAGCAATACACCGCAGATACCTGGCTATTGTTACAAAGTAAATTGGTAAAGTTACTAAGAACTGCCCCTGATTTAACCCCTCAAGAGCAAACAATTCAAAATAGTATCATTAGTCACAGTAATAATGTTAAGCGATTATTTAACAAAATAAATGCCAATAAATTAAAAAATGCCAATGAAACTATTAAAAAACACTTAAAAGCCCGACTGATGACTCAGCTAGAAATCATTAGGGCAGATTCAGAGCAACTTTCAATTACCGTTCAAGACGACATACAAACAGAGATCAAACGGCAGGTGTTTATCATCATCGGGATACTAGCGGTAAGTTTTATTTTATTATTTTATGGCTCATTTAGATTAACCTATATTTTTAGAACGTCATTGGGTGAAGTAAAAGCTGCATTTAAAAAAAACCACAGTGGCCACTTTCAAAAAATAAAATTGTCTAAGTCAACAGTGGAGTTTGAAGCAGTGGTAACAGCATTTAATTTAATGAATCATAAGTTAAGTGAAACCACTGTTTCTTTAGCCCAGATGAAAAAAACGGTGGCAGAAAAAACACAAGATTTAGAGCAGCTATCTCGAACCGACCCTTTGACACAAGTAGCCAATCGTCGTGCACTTTATGAGCGTGGCAATATAGAGTTAGCACGTAAAAATAGATCAACTCATCAATTAAGTTTGATGATGTTAGATTGTGATTATTTTAAACGGGTAAACGATGAATTCGGTCATAGGGTAGGTGACAAACTGCTTAAACATATCTGTAGTATTTGTCATCAAGAAATCAGAGACATTGATTTTCTAGCGCGTTATGGCGGAGAAGAGTTTATTATAGTTTTGCCTGATTGCGACCTAAATGGCGGAGCAGAAATAGCCAAGCGTATTCAAACGGCGTTAACCAATCATTGTCTTAAAATAGATGATGCTGAGGTTTGTATAACAGTTAGTATTGGTATTTCTACCTTATGTAATAAACATCAAAATTTTGAACAGTTAATTAATGATGCTGATAATGCGATGTATATGGCCAAAGAGAAAGGGCGTAATCGAATTGAAGTGTCCAACGAGAAAAATTTGCATTAATGATGTTGGCGCTTTTTTATTTCTATTTAAGGTTTCGCTCATAAAAAAACCAGCATTAGGACTGGTTTTATTATGTCGATGGCATTGATTAGCGATAAGCGTTTAAACGAGGCTAATTTACCCTTGACTCAATTATCTATTATCTGGCACGGAAAATAATGCGACCTTTAGATAAGTCATAAGGTGTTAATTCAACCGTGACTTTATCACCAGTTAAAATACGAATATAGTTTTTACGCATTTTACCTGAAATATGAGCAGTAACCACGTGGCCATTCTCTAATTCAACTCGGAACATAGTGTTAGGTAACGTGTCTAAAACCGTACCTTGCATTTCAATATTTTCTTCTTTCGCCATGGGGCGCTAAACCTCTGTATGTTGTGCAAATAAGTCAGAATTTCAAACGATATTGTTAGAAATTGTGAACGATAAAAAAAGCTGCGCGAATGATGCCTAATTGTGCAGCTAAAGTAAAGCTTTGTGCTATTTTATTTGCTACAGAAGGTGATTTTTTGCTTGGTGTTAATAGTGCAAGGGTCTATTTTTCAATGCGTAACCATTCTTGGTCAATAAATTGTTCATAAGGAAAATAACGGTTTTTGTAATTCATTTTTGCACAATCATCAATTTGATAACCCAAATATAAAAAAGGTAAGTTGTTTTTTTTACACAAATCGATTTGAGAAAGAATCGAGAAAACACCCAAACCTTGCGATCTCATATCTGGATGGTAGAAGGTATACACTGCAGACAAGCCATTAATTAGCTGATCGGTTACCGCAACACACACTAATCTTTTATTTTCATTATCATGCGCCCAAGTTTCAATAAAGAGTTGTTGAGTTAAATTACTTGAAAGAAAACTTTTAAATTGTTGGAAATTAGCAGGGTACATGCTGCCATCTTGATGGCAAGTATTAATATAGGCTTCATATAGAGGGTAGTAGTTATCTTTTAGCTCTGATGAAATAACTATCTGCAAGTGTTTATTACGCTTTAATGAGCGTTTTTGGCTTTTCGATGGCATAAAATCATTAACCAGAACCCTAACAGATTGACAAGCGTTGCAGTTAGGGCAGTGTGGACGATAAGATTGATCGCCACTACGGCGGAACCCTTGAGTCATTAATAAGCTGTAGCTGTGATTGTTTTGCAATCGCTCATCTAAAGCGATTAATAACCGTTCTTCTTCATTCGGTAAATAGCTACATGGAAAGGTTTTGGTAATGCCCACTTTAAAATTACTATCATTCATGGTGTTACTACTCAGCTGGTTTTGCGTTAAATGTCCAGCGCTCTTGGTTGCCAAAAATCTGTTGTTAGCCTTTTATTTATAGCAGTTTGTTGACGTTTAATAAAATCTATTCGTGATATCTCTATTGCCCCCATATCAGCTAAGAAAGGATTAAGTAACTGACAATCAATAAACTCACTATCCATTGTGCTAAGCAGCTTAGTTAATGCCACTAAGGCAAATTTTGAGGCGTTAGCTTGGGTATAAAACATCGATTCACCTGAAAAAAAGCCATTGATGGCAACGCCATACAAACCGCCAACTAAGACTTTTTTTTCGTCTGTTGGCTTGTTTTCATCTATAGTATCAGGGATTGCTGTTTGCCAAACCTCAATAGAGTGCGCATAACCTAACCGATGTAAATTAGTGTAAGCTGTTTGCATTTGGGGAACAATCCAAGTGCCGTCTTTGCGAAAAGGAGCATCAGCACAATGTGCTATCACTTGTTCAAAGGCAGTATTTATTGTCACGCTATAGGGTGATTTTTTCAATGCTTTACGCAAAGTGCGATTAATTTTTAAATCTTCTATGCAGATTATAGCGCGTGGGTCGGGTGACCACCACATCAAGGGGTCATGCTCACTAAACCAAGGGAATATGCCTTGGCTGTAGGCATGTATTAATCGTTTTGGCTGTAAATCACCGCCAACAGCTAATAAGCCATTGGGGTCAGTTAATGCACAATCTAGTGCCGGGAAAGCAACATTATCATCATTAAGTTGATAGAGCATGACTATTCTCCGGCATCAATCTAGTCGCTTATTGTGCGTCTAAATAACGCTCAGCATCGAGTGCGGCCATACAGCCAGCTCCTGCTGAAGTAATTGCTTGACGGTATATGTGATCAGCAACGTCACCTGCGGCAAATACACCTTCAACACTCGTTTGGGTAGCATTGCCTTGGCTGCCACTTTGAATGGTTAAATAACCATTTTCCATCGCTAATTGGCCAGCAAAAATGTCGGTGTTTGGCTTATGACCAATGGCGATAAAGACACCTGCAACATCAATAACTTCGGTTTTATCAGTCGTAGTCTCTTTTAAACGCAAGCTAGTAACGCCCATATTATCCCCTAGCACTTCATCTAGGGTACGATTTGTATGCAATACAATATTTCCATTTTTAACTTTTTCTTCTAATCGAGCCGTTAATATTTTTTCACTACGGAAAGTATCACGACGATGTATTAAATGTACTTCACTAGCAATATTAGATAAATACAAGGCTTCTTCAACCGCGGTATTACCACCACCAACTACAGCAACTTTTTGGTTTTTATAAAAGAAACCATCACAAGTGGCACAGGCTGAAACACCACGCCCCATAAAGGCTTCTTCTGAGGGTAAACCTAAATATTGAGCTGAAGCACCAGTGCAAATAATAAGTGCGTCACAGGTATAACCACCATTATCACCGGTTAACTTGTAAGGTTTTGTTGAAAAATCAACCTCATTAATGTGATCAAAAACAATTTCAGTTTCAAATTTTTCTGCATGTTTTTGCATACGCTCCATTAATGCTGGACCTGTAAGGTCATCAGCATCACCTGGCCAGTTTTCAACCTCAGTGGTCGTTGTTAATTGTCCACCTTGTTGCATACCTGTGATCATTACAGGTTTTAAATTTGCGCGTGCAGCATAAACAGCAGCAGTGTAACCAGCAGGGCCTGAGCCTAAAATAAGCAGTGGGCAATGTCTAACGTCGCTCATGAATGAGTTCTCCGATGTGTATTTTGAAATTAATACCTAGCGGTATCAGTAATAACTATAGTAATTGGGATGATAAGGAAATAAAGCAAGGGGGTAAATCATTTGTTTGTTATATGCTAAATAAAAAAAAGCACACTTTTACTTAACTGTAAGTAAAAGTGTGCTTTTTGCACTGTGAATGAGTGCGTTTGTATATTTTAAATGTTAAGCGTTCAATGCCACACTAGGTTCAACGTATTCATACCCTAAATCGTCAGCAACTGGTTTGTACGTTATTTTACCACCCGCAACGTTTAAGCCTGCTAGTAAATGTGCATCATCAAGTAACGCTTGTTTAGCACCCTTGTTAGCAATAGTTACCGCAAATGGCAAGGTAGCATTAGTTAATGCCATGGTTGAAGTTCGGGCTACACCACCTGGCATATTTGCAACACAATAATGTACCACGTCATCTACTACATAAGTTGGCTCTTGATGCGTGGTGGCTTTTGACGTTTCAAAACAACCCCCTTGATCAATTGCAACATCAACAATAACAGCCCCTTTCTTCATCATTTTGATGTGTTCTTTAGTGACTAATTTAGGTGCTGCTGCCCCTGGAATTAATACCGCACCAATAACCAAATCGGCTTCAACAATCAGTTGATCCATAGCATCGGCAGTAGAGTAAACTGTTTTTAAACGGCCATCAAACTCAGTGTCTAGTTGACGTAAACGCGGTAAAGAACGATCTAAAATAGTGACATCTGCCCCCATACCAACGGCCATACGCGCAGCTTGAGTGCCAACAACGCCACCGCCTACAATAAGCACTTTCGCAGGAGCAACACCCGGAACCCCACCTAACAACGCACCTAAACCACCTTGTGCTTTTTCTAAGGCATGAGCACCTGCTTGAATTGACATACGGCCTGCAACTTCAGACATGGGGGCTAATAAAGGTAAGCCTCCTGTAGGTGAAGTTACTGTTTCATAGGCAATACACGTTGCACCAGAAGCAACTAATAATTCTGTTTGTTGTGGATCTGGTGCTAAATGTAAGTAAGTAAATAAAATTTGCCCTTCACGCAGCATTTTACATTCAACCGGTTGTGGCTCTTTAACTTTTATGATCATGTCTGCACTTGCAAATATTTCAGCAGCACTTTCAATAATTTTAGCACCTGCAGCAATGTACTGTTCATTGTCAAAACCAATTGCAGCACCGCCATCATGCTCAACAATCACTTCGTGACCATTAACTGATAACTCTTTAACGCCCGCAGGTGTTAAGCCAATACGGTATTCATGGTTTTTAATTTCTTTAGGTACACCAATAATCATATATTTCTCACTTAGGTTAACTTATTGTTTGAGTTTGCTGTAGCAAACTTTTATTTTAGATACCGCTAGTATAAACGCCATTAGCTAGATTAACCTGTCGTAATTTTTAGTTTGCCGATATATAATGCTACCATATTCTATTTTTTTAGTGATAAATATAATGAACGCATTGATAGAAAAAAAATTGGATCGGGTTGATAAAAATATATTGGTTGAATTACAAAAAAATGGTCGACTTTCAAATGTTGAATTATCTAAGCGGGTTGGATTGAGCCCAACACCTTGTTTAGAAAGGGTTAAACGTTTAGAAAAAGAAAAGTATATTCTGGGATATCAAGCTAATTTAAATCCAATAAAACTAGATGCGGCATTACTAGTTTTAGTTGAAATTACCCTAACCAAAACTAGCCCAGATGTGTTTGAAGAGTTTGCTGCTGCAGTTCACAAACTAGATGTTATTCAAGAGTGTCATTTGGTTTCAGGGAATTTTGACTTTTTATTAAAAACTCGTGTTAACGATATGTCGGCTTATAGAGAATTATTGGGTGACACCGTTTTACGTTTACCCGCGGTGAGTGCAAGTCGTACTTATGTGGTGATGGAAGAAATAAAATCTACTAATATGTTACCAATCAAGCGATAATTTGTTATTTTACTTACTAGTATCGCTCTTCGTATATCATGGAATAATAATTGTCTTCTGAACTTTTGAAAAATACAGACGAAACGCATCATGACCATCATGCTGCGCAGGATGAGTCAACAACAAAGCAGTTAAGTGGCGTTCAGCGTCTACTTGAAACGGGCTTACTCTTTTTTACTGTGCTAGCAATGTTTTTAATGCTGGCATTGTTTAGTTTTGATCCTGCCGATCCCGGTTGGGCCCAAACGGGTTATCAAACTCCGGTAAGAAACCTAGGAGGTGCTGTTGGTGCCTATGTTTCCGATTTATTGCTTAATCTTTTTGGTACAATTGCTTATAGCTTACCTTTTATTATTGCCATTATCGGGTGGTTGTTGTTTCAAAAATTTCATCAATTAATGCAGTTAGATTATTTAACGCTTGGTCTTAAGTTGGTTGGTTTTATTCTTTTTTATCTAGGAATAACAGCGTTAGCAAGTATGAACTTTGATGATATTTTTTATTTCTCAGCCGGAGGAATATTAGGAGATGTATTAAGCTCGACTTTTTTGCCTTATTTTTCTTTTATTGGTAGTACCTTAATATTTTTGATGTTCACCTGTTCAGGTATAGTATTTCTAACAGGGTTCTCTTGGTTAACCTTTATCGATAACGTTGGACGTTATACTATAGCAAGTGTCATTTTTTTACAAAAATTGCCTCATTTTATTATCGAAAAATTTGGTGTGAGTGAACAAAGCCCAACCACGAACAACTCATCGAAACAGGCCTCAACATCAAGTGATGTAACACAAGCTGTAATTGAACCTCCTGTTGAGAAACAAGCATCAATGTCAGTTAAAGGTGGTCAAGTTGATCGCAATGCGGAACAGCCATTAGAGCCATTTGTTGATATTAATGAACTAATGGGCGGGCCACTTGAAATCAATGTGCAGGAGCATGTTAACGAAGAAGAGATTACAGCTGCTTTTGCTGATGTAGAGAAGATAGACGTGGGTGACGATTCTAAGCGTGGTGAATTATCTACTAGCTCAGATACTCATCAAGTGAATCTAGTGCCTAACACCGAAGAGCCGTTAGACAGTTTACCATCAATCGATTTACTTGATCGGGCCGATAAAGCAAAAAACCCAATTAACCAAGAAGAATTAGAGCTAGTGAGTCGTTTAGTTGAAGCTAAACTACTCGACTTTAAAGTTGAAGCGCAAGTTGTTGCTGTTTACCCTGGCCCTGTGATTACCCGATTTGAACTTGACTTAGCACCTGGCATGAAAGTGAGTAAAATCAGTTCATTGTCAAAAGATTTAGCGCGTGCATTATCTGCCATAAGTGTTCGTGTAGTTGAAGTCATACCGGGTAAATCTGTTATTGGTTTAGAGTTACCTAATAAACACAGAGAAATAGTGCGTTTAAGCGAAGTTATTTCTTGTCCTGAGTTTGAGCAATCAAGCTCTGCATTGACTATGGTTTTGGGTAAAGATATTGCCGGTGAGCCCGTAGTGGTCGATTTAGCCAAAATGCCGCATTTGTTAGTTGCAGGAACAACAGGTTCAGGTAAATCTGTGGGCGTGAACACCATGATTGTCAGCTTGTTATATAAATCAACACCTGAAGATGTTCGCTTGATTATGATTGACCCGAAAATGCTTGAATTAAGCGTGTATGAGGGAATTCCACACTTATTAGCTGAAGTGGTCACTGACATGAAAGATGCCGCTAATGCTTTACGTTGGTGTGTTGGTGAAATGGAACGTCGGTACAAATTAATGTCAGCATTAGGGGTGCGTAATCTTAAGGGTTATAACACTAAAATTCTCAAAGCGATTGATGCTGGCGAACCGATTATTGACCCTTTATGGCAACCCACTGACGGCTTAGATCAAAAACCACCGCTATTAGAAAAACTGCCAAGCATTGTTGTCATTGTTGATGAATTTGCCGACATGATGATGATAGTTGGGAAAAAAGTAGAAGAGCTGATTGCGCGTATCGCGCAAAAAGCCCGTGCTGCGGGTATTCATTTAATTCTAGCAACGCAACGTCCTTCTGTTGATGTTATCACTGGATTGATTAAAGCTAATATCCCAACTCGAATGGCGTTTCAGGTATCCTCAGGGTTAAACTCACGCACTATCTTAGATCAGCAAGGTGCTGAGCAACTACTGGGGATGGGTGACATGCTGTATTTGCCGCCTGGGACTGGTGTGCCAACGCGAGTGCATGGTGCTTTTATTGACGATCATGAAGTACACGCAGTGGTTAAAGATTGGAAATTACGTGGTGAACCAAATTATATTGAAGAGATTCTGGCAGGTGGTAGTGATCCTGATACCTTACTACCAGGCGAATTAGCAGAGGGTAGTGAAGATGAAGAGCTCGACCCCTTATATGATGAAGCGGTAAATTTTGTTACAGAAAAGCGTCGTGTTTCTATTTCAAGTGTACAACGACAGTTTAGAATAGGCTATAACCGCTCTGCTAGAATAGTGGAACAAATGGAAATTCAAGGTGTTGTTAGTACAGCTGGCACTAATGGGGCACGTGAAGTGTTAGCGCCACCGCCAATTAGAGATTAGCATTAACAACACATTAATCACATTCGGATAATACATGAAATCACATTCTATAACGTTAGTCATTCCAGCCTTCGCCGCTTTAATGATAAACACCTTAGCAATCTTTGAAACTTTAGCGCAGCCAACGTTAGAGACAGCAGTGGTACAAGCTGACGCTAAAAGTAAATTAATGAAAAAACTGGCCAACTTACACCACTTTAGTGCCAATTTTAGCCAACAAGTAGTAAGTGAGTCAGGTGAAGTATTAGCGCAAAGCTCTGGTGAGTTGGCTATCAGTAAACCAAATTTGGCTAACTGGCATACTCAAATGCCTGATGAATTAGCGATAGTTTCAGATGGTAAAGATGTGTGGTTTTATAATCCTTGGATCGAACAAGTGAGTGTTTATGCGTTATCAGCCGCCATAGCTAAAACGCCTATTTTATTATTAACCAGTAAAGATAAGTCGTTATGGCAGCAATATGAAGTTACTCAGTTGGCTAACAATGACAGTTTTGTCATCAGTGCCAATGATATCAATAGCCAAATTAAAAGTTTAACCTTGGTATTCGATAATGAAAGCAGTGGGCAACTAAGCCAGTTTTCATTTCTCGACGCTACCGGGCAACTAAGTAATATCACGTTAAGTGACTTTAATGCCGTACAAAAACCAGAGCCTAGTTTATTTACTTTTGATGTTCCTGAAGGTGTGCAAATCGATGATCAACGTGCTAACTAGGAATAGTTGTGACTAATTCTGAGCCTAACGAGCATCAACAAACCAGTCTTTTTGCAGAGCCGTCAGCGGCAAGCGAAACCCAACAGACCTTAGCCGCTAGTAATAACACCTTAGCACCTTTGGCCGCACAGTTACGCCCGAAGACTTTAGCTGATTATGTGGGTCAGCAGCATATTCTCGGCATAAATTCGCCGCTTAAACAAGCAATAGAGCAAGGTAATTGTCATTCACTTATTTTTTGGGGACCACCCGGAAGCGGGAAAACTACCTTAGCTGAAATTATTGCCACCCATGCTAAAGCTAAAGTTATTCGACTGTCTGCGGTTACTTCGGGTATCAAAGAAATCAGGCTTGCTATTGAGCAAGCCAAAATCAGAGCAAGTAACAGCCAAAGTCATCCCAATGAGTCATTAGGTAAAACCGTTCTCTTTGTTGATGAGGTCCATCGTTTTAATAAATCACAGCAAGATGCTTTTTTACCATTTATAGAAGATGGCACGCTTATTTTTATAGGCGCGACCACTGAAAATCCAGCCTTTGAATTGAACCAAGCGATTTTATCTAGAGCACGAGTTTATACCCTAAAAAAACTGACTAAAGATGAGTTAGCACAAGTGTTAACTAGAGCTTTGTCTTTAGTTGAAAACAAGCAACATGTAGTGCTAGATGATGATGCCGTTCAAAGTTTGCTAAATCGCAGTGATGGTGATGCCAGACGTTTACTCAATTTATTAGAAAACTGTTTAGATAGTCTACCTAACTCAACGACAGAGCAAGAAAGCACTAAAACTATTACCGTAGCATTAATAGCTCAAGTTGCCGGTAGCAAAATCGCGCTTTATGACAAAGGAGGCGATGCTTTTTACGATCTCATTAGTGCATTTCATAAATCAGTACGTGGCTCTGATCCTAATGCTGCTTTATATTGGTACGCTAGAATACTTACCGGCGGTGGTGATGCCCTTTATGTTGCTCGTCGTTTGTTAGCCATTGCCAGCGAAGATATTGGTAACGCCGACCCTAGAGCTATGCAGTTAGCCATAAATGCGTGGGATACCTTCCACCGTGTTGGACCAAGTGAAGGTGAACGCGCTATTGCTCAAGCAGCCGTTTATATGGCATTAGCACCAAAAAGTAATGCCGTGTATATGGCGTTTGGTCAAGCCAAAGCTTTAGCCAAGCAAACGGCTAATTTAGATGTGCCACACCATTTAAAAAACGCCACCAGTGATATCACTAAAGAATTAGGTCATGGTGTTGACTATCGCTACGCACACCATGAAGCGCAGGGGTTTGCTGCTGGAGAAAACTATTTTCCCGAAGCTATAGCAACAGCTGAGGGTTATAATACTGCGTTCTATCAGCCAAGTGATCGAGGCTTAGAGAAACAGCTAAAAGCAAAATTAGACTATTTATCTCAATTAAACCAACACAGTGACGAGCAACGTTATGACTAGTACCATTAGTAATTTCACCCTTTATGCGTTTGTAGCGCTTGGTGGTGCCTGTGGTGCTAGTTTACGTTTTTATATTTCACAATTAGTGTTAAATTGGCTAGGAAAAGGGTTTCCTTTTGCGACTTTGATGGTTAATATCACCGGCTCATTTATTATGGGTTTGTTATACCAGTTAATAGAACATGAAATTTTAGATATTAGTATCCACAGAACCTTAATTGGAATTGGGTTTTTAGGTGCATTTACTACTTTTTCAACATTTTCATTAGACTCTTTGTTATTAATACAACAAGGAGACTTGTTAAAAGCGGCCATTAATATTTTATTAAATGTGTCACTTTGTATTGCCGCTGCGGCCTTGGGTCTGTACCTCGTTTCCGCGATAGCAAAATAGAACATTACTTTTACACTTAAACAAATACGTGAATAATTATGCTTGATGCCAAAGAACTTAGAACAAATTTAGATCACATCGCTACGCAGTTAGCAAAACGTGGCTTTACTCTTGATACACAAACGTTAACGGCGTTGGAAGAGCAACGTAAAGCAATCCAAGTCAAAACCCAAGATTTGCAAAACGAGCGTAACACTCGATCTAAATCTATTGGTCAAGCAAAAGCCCGCGGTGAAGATATTGCGCCATTACTTGCTTCGGTTAGCCAATTAGGTGCTGAGTTAGATGCCGCAAAAGAAGAACAAGATCAAGTGCTTGAAAAAATCGAAACCATTGCCAGCGCTATTCCAAATATTTTACATGAATCAGTGCCTGAGGGAGCCGATGAAGATGACAACGTTGAAGTTAAGCGTTGGGGAACACCACGTCAATTCGACTTTGAAATAAAAGATCATGTTGATCTAGGTTTTGGGGTTAACAAAGGCTTAGATTTTGAAAGTGGTGCTAAATTAGCAGGTACCCGTTTTGCGGTAATGCGTGGTCATATAGCTAAGCTGCATCGTGCACTTGCACAATTTATGCTTGATATGCATACCCAAGAGCATGGCTACCAAGAAATGTATGTACCTTATTTAGTTAATGCAGCTTCTTTGTACGGAACGGGTCAATTACCAAAATTTGGTGAAGATCTTTTTCATACTGATTTATCAGGTAAGAACTTTTCATTGATCCCTACATCAGAAGTACCCTTAACTAATATGTACCGTGATGAAATTGTAGATGAAGCTGACCTACCTATTAAAATGACCGCACATACGCCATGTTTTAGAAGTGAAGCGGGTTCGGGCGGACGTGATATTCGAGGACTTATTCGCCAACATCAGTTTGACAAAGTTGAAATGGTGCAATTAGTTAAACCTGAAAACTCTTTTGACGCGCTAGATGAACTGACTCGTCATGCTGAGGCTATTCTTGAAAAATTAGGGTTACCTTATCGTACGATGGCGCTTTGTAGTGGTGATGTAGGCTTTAGTGCTACTAAAACATTTGATTTAGAAGTGTGGTTACCGGCACAAAATACTTACCGTGAAATTTCTTCATGCTCAAATATGGGAGCCTTCCAAGCTCGTCGCATGCAAGCACGTTTTCGTAATAGTGAAACCAATAAGCCAGAATTACTGCATACGCTAAACGGCTCAGGCTTAGCAGTAGGGCGTACTTTAGTTGCTATTTTAGAGAACTACCAACAAGCCGATGGTAGCATTGATATTCCGACGGCTTTACAGCCTTATATGAATGGTTTAGCAACTATTAGTTAAGATACCAATAAAAATAACAACCATTTATCTGGTGTTGTTTTTACAATGATTGAGCTACTAATGTTTCATTAGTAGCTTTTTTTTATGCTTAACGTTGTTTACTCGCCTTGTAATTTTTTGTTGAAAGTCGGGTCTATTAAATTATTAAAGCTAAAAATTATTGTTACAACTAAAATCTAATTAATAGGAACATCCAATTGTTAACCACACTCAAAAGCCTTTTTTTACAAGGGTTGGTATTTTTCATTATTTTTCAAAGCATTTCGTTTTTTCGTGAAACCAGCATGTTGTCTACAGACACTCGTATTTCTCAAACGAATCAATTATCTTTTGATAATGTGCCAACATTGATGGGTGAAACGGTGTCGTTAAACTCTCAAGGTAAAAACACAGTTATCTATTTCTTTGCACCTTGGTGTCAGGTTTGTCATGTGAGTATTGGTAATTTACAAGCCTTATACCAGAAAAATAAACAGCTTGATGTTATTGCAGTAGCATTAGATTATAGCAGTGTTGATGAAGTGATGGCGTTTACTCAACAGCACCAATTAACATTTCCTATTGCTTTAGGCTCCGAAAAAATCAAACAAGCTTTTTCAATATCAGCTTATCCAAGTTATTATGTAATTAACAAAGAAAATTCTATTATTGGTAAATCTTTAGGTTATTCTTCAGCATTGGGTCTTTATCTAAGATCTTTGTAGTGATCTTATTTA
The DNA here is from genome assembly GCF_040362745.1 of Colwellia sp. KU-HH00111. Classification (NCBI taxonomy): domain Bacteria; kingdom Pseudomonadati; phylum Pseudomonadota; class Gammaproteobacteria; order Alteromonadales; family Colwelliaceae; genus Colwellia; species Colwellia sp. KU-HH00111. The sequence continues at coordinate 36,085 of NZ_BAABWO010000009.1, forward strand.
TGTTTGTGTACACTGTTCCTTTCTTTCTTTTCTATCAGAACGTAAAGGCCATTTCCTATGCAAATATCTGACAACTTTGATAGCGGTAATATCCGTGTTATCGATGCAACAAACGCTAATAACATCCAACTTGAAATCAAAAAGGATAATCAATCTGATTTCTACCAATGGTTTCATTTCAAGCTTCAAACGGATGTGTCACCGACAAATGAACGTCAAGAGCATGTTATTCATTTAACTAATGCAGGCAAAGCAGCTTATGTTGAAGGCTGGGAAGACTATCAAGCAGTAGCATCCTATGATCGTGATCATTGGTTTCGTGTACCTACTAGCTATGATGGTGAAAAACTCACTATTACCTTAACACCAGAATATGACTCGGTATATTTTGCCTATTTCTCGCCTTACAGTTACGAAAGACATCAAGATTTATTGCACAATGCTCAGATGCATTTAGACTGCCAATTACAAGTGTTAGGACAAACTCTTGATGGTAGAGATATGAGCTTGTTGAAAATTGGCGAAGAAGGCGAAGGTAAACGTGTTATTTGGTTAACTGCGCGCCAACACCCGGGTGAAACCATGGCTGAATGGTTTATTGAAGGGTTTCTAGACCGTCTACTTGATGAAGATGATGGTGTAGCACGTGCGTTATTAAATCAAGCCGTATTTTATATTGTCCCTAACATGAACCCTGATGGCAGTGTGCGTGGTCATCTTCGTACTAATGCTGTTGGCGCCAACTTAAACCGTGAATGGTTAGAGCCAAGCATGGAACGTAGTCCTGAGGTTTATCTAGTGCGTGAAAAAATGTTTGAAACGGGCGTTGATATGTTTTTAGATGTTCATGGCGATGAGGCATTACCGGTAAATTTTGTTGCTGGTTGTGAAGGCGTGGTAAATTATGATGCTCGTCATAAAGCCCTTGAAGATAAATTTAAAGCGATTTTGTTATCGTTAACCCCTGAATTCCAAGATGATCGTGGCTATGATAAAGATGAGCCAGGCAAGGCTAACCCAACGGTTGGCACTAACTGGGTCGGTAATCAATTTAAGTGTTTAGCTTACACGATTGAAATGCCATTTAAAGATAACGATTTATTGCCTGATTATAGTATGGGTTGGTCTGATATTCGTAGTAGCTTATTAGGACGCGATTTCTTAGCTGGTGTTCATCATATGATAGATGACTTAAGGTAGTTATTAACAGTTATGCTGAACGCTAGCATAAAGTAATAATATCAATCAGGTTAATTAAAGGGTAGAGTTTGACTAAGAATATTTAACCATGCCTTTTTAGTTAGCCTGATTGTTGTCAACATCAATAGTTGTTATTAATAGTTTCATCATACAATACCTGAATGTGTCGGCAAAATAGTAAAAAAATTACGGATTAATGAATTTATTCACTCTTTAGTGTGAATAAATTCAGACATTTTAAAGTAAAGACTCTTTTAGCAATGTGATATAAATATAAAAATATAAAAAGATAAGAGGAAATTAAATGCAAGACTTAGTCAATACTATCAATGGTTACATATGGAGCAGTGCGTTAATTTATCTGTGTTTAGGCGCAGGTTTGTTTTTCACCGTGATGACTCGATTTGTACAAGTACGTCAATTTTCAGAAATGTGGCGTTTATTAATGTCTGGCAAAAGCTCCGAGCAAGGCATATCACCTTTTCAAGCGTTAGCAATTTCTTTATCTGGTCGTGTTGGAGCTGGTAATATTGCAGGTGTTGCTGCTGCAATCGGCTTTGGTGGCCCAGGGGCTGTATTTTGGATGTGGGTTGTGGCTTTTTTTGGTGCAGCAACCGCTTATATCGAATCAGCAAATGCTCAAATATATAAAGAAGAGCATGATGGCAAGTACCACGGTGGACCCGCTTATTACATTGAAAAAGCTATGGGGCAAAAGTGGTATGCTTGGACTTTTGCTGTTGCCACTATTTTGGCTACGGGCGTACTGTTACCTACGGTACAGTCAAATACTATCGGTACAGCAATAGAACAAGTTTTTGCTAATACAGGTAGTATAGATACAGCTATTGGCGTTATTAGTTATGCTAAACTTTATACTGCAACAGGCATTGTGTTATTACTTGGTTTTATCATTTTTGGTGGTGTTAAACGAATTGCTAACTTTACCCAAGTAATCGTACCTTTTATGGCATTAGCCTATATTTTGGTTTCATTAATTATAATTGGTTTAAATATCACCCAACTACCCAGTGCCTTTATGTTAATTGTTGGTGATGCATTCACCCCAATGGCTGGTTTCGGTGCTGCAATAGGCTGGGGGGTTAAACGTGGCATATACTCAAATGAAGCGGGTCAGGGCACAGGGCCTCATGCGGCAGCTGCTGCCGAAGTTGAGCATCCAGCACAACAAGGATTAGTTCAAGCCTTTTCTGTTTACATTGACACCTTATTTGTTTGTTCAGCAACAGCGTTTATGATCATCATTACTGGCACTTACAATGTTCATGGTGCAGGTGATTTATTTGTGGTACAAAACATAGCCAGCGATGTGGTTGCTAGCGGTCCTGAATATACACAAATTGCGGTTGATAGTGTTTTTACTGGCGTTGGTAAACCTTTTGTTGCCCTTGCATTATTCTTCTTCGCATTTACCACCATATTGGCTTATTATTTTATCGCGGAAAACAATATTTATTACATTAAACGCACTTTCAAACTACCTGGCGCGGTATTTATGTTGAAAGTTGTTATTATGACCGCAACTTTTTATGGCACAGTAAAAGCTGCTAGTATAGCTTGGGGTCTCGGTGATATTGGGGTTGGCTTAATGGCATGGCTAAATATCATTGGTATTATTATTATCTTCTTTATGTCAAAACCGGCAGTCAAAGCACTTAATGATTACGAACAACAACAAAAAGAGGGTGTTGAACATTACACCTTTGATCCTAAAAAATTGGGTATAAAAGGAGCAACTTTTTGGGAAGATCGCTTGGCTAAATCTAAAGGTAGTGACGTGAATATGTCTTAGCGCAATATTTTATAGTTTAATGATAAAAAACGTCCATAAGGACGTTTTTTTTTGTGCGAAAAAAGGTAGAATATTTGTCACATTATAAATGTCGAATTGAGTCTTTTAATGGCAGTGATCAATTGCCCAAGTTGCAAAAAAAAAATATCCGATAAAGCAAACGCATGTAGTCATTGTGGTTTGTCTCTTCAGGCATTAGACACAGATAAAATTGCCAACCTTGCCAAGGTTAATCGTATCAACCAAGCACAACGGTTAATGAATTATTCTTTCATCGCTATGTTATTATTTTGTGGCGGTTTTTTATTTATGTTTTGGGATAATGTTGAACAGGGTACTTGGCAGTATTTATTAGCGATGACAAGTACTATCATAGGATTTATTCTCTATATTGTTATTCGTATTCGATTACTTTTCTTTAAACGTCAAAAATAGGGCGACCATGAATTTAGAAAGCACCATTGAAAATATGCCAGAAACAATGTATTTACGTTTGAAATGTGCCGCAGAAACCGGAAAATGGCCTGAAGGTACTGTGGTTGAGCAAGCACAACGTGATACCGCATTACAACTGATTATGGCCTATCAAGCGCGTCACCTTGATAGTGATGAAATGCTGACTATAGGTAGCGATGGTCAAATGGTACATAAAAACAAACGGCAATTAAAAGCTCAGTTCACTACAGCCGCTAAAGATAAACCAATCACGCCTTGCGCTAAACCGGCAGATGCCAGCGTTGACCCAGACGTTAATAACGAGAGTAAAAGCGACATCGCTCATTTTACTAATTTATAAATAGTTTCTATGTCATCTGCCAACATTATTGGTGGCAGATGACGTACTATCTTGACCACTAAAGTGTAACCTCCCATGATTTTTAAATTGTTTAAAAGTAAAAACAGCTGGCAACATAAAGACAGTAATGTGCGAATATCGGCGATAAATGATGAGTTAGATAGTGATAACAATGAAGATAAAGCCATTTTATTATCTTTACTTGAAGGTGACCCAAGTGAATTAGTGCGCAGAGCCGTTTTATTAAAGTTTAATTGTTTCGATCATTATCTCACTGCTGTTTCTGAAAATGACCATAGTGCGGTGCAAGCATTTGCAGCGGCACAAATTCGCGACATCTTAGCAGATAAGCACACGATCAGTTTGTCGACAGCACAAAAGCAAGCCTTTATTAATACAACGATTCAGCGTGACTCATTTGACACGGCATTGTTTAGTTACTGGTTAGAACATGAGCAAGAGCCAAGTATCATTGTTAGTTTAGTTGAAGCGCTTTTACCCAAGAAAAACACCGCGCAATTTCTGTTACAAACGTTCAGTAAAAAACAGTCCCCAGCAGTGCAAACACTGTTGTTATCGTTAGCGCTGCCAGAATTATCTGATCAAGCTTTTTTAGCCAAACTAGTTAAAAAAGCGGGAAGTGATGACATTGTAAAATTAATAAATGATCGTTTAGCACAGCAACGCGCACAATTAGAAAAACCGAAAAAATTATTAAAGCAAAACCAACTGATTCTGGCAAAACTGTTAGCACTAAAAGATCAAAGTGATTATGGCCACTACATCACCAAAAAAGCGAGCTTAGCACAAGAGTGGCAGCACAACAGGGCCGACATTGATTGTTTAAGTGAAGAAGATCAGCAAACGCTCGAAACAAAATACGATAAAATCACTGCTCAACTAACCGAGTTATTTGCGCCGAAAGAGGAAGCATTTCAACAAGCTCAAATCGCCGAACAACTTTTACAAGATAAACGTGAGGCTAGGGCACAGCTAACTGATAGCATCGCGGTGTTAAACCAAGAGATCATTACAGCTGTTTTTGAAGAATCTGATCACACCGATGAAAGTTTGGTTCAACAAGCGTTTGCTGAAAAACTTAAGCAGTTAAATCAGCAGCTGGGTAACAGCGTACTTAATGAAAGCGATCAAGCTGAATTTGCCAAGCAAATAGCACAACTAGAAAAACGCTTAACACAGCTACCTGAAATCGCACAATCTGTCAGTGAGGCAACTTATCTTGTTTCTAAAATTTCACAATTATCACTGCCACAAACGCTAGCTGAATTATGCGATCGACAACAAATTTATCATGACTGGCTAAGCCAATGGAAACTTGTTGATAAAAAAGCTTGTGGTATTTTACCTCAGTCCATTGTAGACGCACATTTAGAGATAACCAAACTGTGGCGTGCAGGACTTAAGCCTTTGGAAGCGGAACAAAGACAATTATTCAACCAAAGCAAGAAAAAGTTAATTGACTTAAAGCGCTTACTTGCAGCTGGCAAGTATAAAGTTTGCTTTGGCATTTTTAAAGGAGTTAAACAAGCAATGCAATTGTTGTCTAAATCACAACAGTTACAATTACAGCATGATTATTCCATTGTCAGTGAAAAAATCGCTGAAATCAGTGATTGGGAACATTATATTGCAACGCCGCGTAAGCAAGAACTACTCGCTGAAATAAATGCCATAGTCACCAATCCTCTTGATAACCCGAATGAACAAGCGGATAAAGTTAAGCACTATAGAAAAATATGGAATTCGTTAGGTCATGCCGATGAAGAGATAGATCAAGCATTAAACGAACAATTTAACCTTGCTTGTGAACAAGCCTTTGCCCCATGTCGACAATATTATGCGGAGCAAGAAAAACGCCGTGAGCAACATTTAGCTAAACGCCATGAGCTTCTTAAACAAGCTGAGCAGTTAGCGCAAATGGTCACTAGCTCAAATGATACCGCTGAGGTCATTGATTTTAAAGCGCTTGACGGTAAATTAAATAAACTGCAACAGCGCTGGCAACAAGCAGGTGAGGTTGATAGAGAGCACTATCAAAAACTGTTGAAACAATATAAGCACCTAATTCAACCTATTCGCAAAGCGATTAAAGACTTTCATGATGCTAATGGAGCAAGCAAACAGGCATTGATTAAGCAAGCTGAGCAACAACTAGCTGTTGAAGACATATATCAGGCGATAGATACTATCAAACAATTGCAACAACAATGGCGGGATGTTGGTTTTGCTGGCTCTCATCAAGAGTCGAAACTCTGGCAAAACTTCCGTGCTATTAATGATCAAGTCTTTGCCAAACGCGAGCAGGTAAAATCTAAGCAACAAGCGCAACTTGATGAATTAGCCAATAGTTACAATGACGCACTCGCTCAACTTAAAGTGGAAGCAGAAAACACTGGTAATGACCAAACTCGATTAAAACAGCTTGAAAATGAAGCATCAGATTTATTCGATCAAGTACGTGCAATTAGGCCTGTACCTAAATCTTCAGCTATCGCTATTGAACGTTTTATTGCTGAACTAGCGGATAAAATTGCGTTAATTGAACATAAAAAAAGCAAGGTTTCTTGGCAAAGCCTGTTTGCTTTACTCAATAAAATATCCAATAATTCAGACGGTTATACAATAGAGACACTTTCTGATGAAACAGAGTTTCAGCAACTTTCAAGTTTTTGGAAAAAACGTTTAGCTGAGCAATGCCAGTTAACAACAATTGCTGATTGTGATATCAGAGCGGAAAAAACATTGGCTTTAGAGATTTTGGCAAAGGTTGATTCACCTGCTGAACTTGCAGATCAGCGTATGGCGGTTCAAGTCGGCTTGATACAAACGCAAATGCAATCATCAGTTGAAGTAGATTTAACTCAGAGTTTTGTCGATTGGTTGCGCTTAGGCAAATTACAAGCGAGTGACTCTGTTTTACTAGCAAGATTACAAAACATCTTTGTTTGTTAATTTTATCATGTGCTAGCACCTTTGTTGTTTAGCACATGGGTTTTTCTGCTTTTGGAGCACAGTAATATACCATGTTTATCGGAAATAATAATGTAATCACTCCTTGCATTAGTCAATGCAGACTTGATGACAATGATATTTGTCAGGGGTGTTACCGTACTTCATCTGAAATTACTGATTGGGCAAATAAGTCAGAAGACGCAAAGATTGCTATTACTATTCGATGTAAAAAAAAGATCGCTCTGCGTTGTCAAGATAGCCAATAATTCAAGTAAAGCTATAACATACAAGTAGGTTGGCAGTTCATACTATACAAAAGGAAAGCTGCAATCAGATGATTAAGGTGAAACACTTTCAAATTGCCTTTTATGTAGGTTTATTTGCCACAATAATTGGGTTGATTGCCTTTTCTGTGAGTTGGCATTCGTGGCAGTATTTTGATGGGCCGCTACCCGGGTATGATATTCTGCTGTTTCCAGGCAACCTAACACTGATATATTTTTGGCATCCGATTTTCACTGAAGAAGTAGACTTTTGGCCTAAGCTGGCAATGTTACTCTTTGGTCAATGTTTTGTGGTAAGTTGTTTTGTCATGATGTACATAGTTGTGAAAAGCAGCCTTTTATTCATTCTACGTCAAATTATCCGCTCTATTAAATAATCGACTTAACAAACGTGCATTTTGTTACACATGTGCATCGTTTACCATGATGTTTATGTGCTAAATTGAGGTCAGGCCGGTAAAAGTGTTGAACTTAGCCACTAGGTAAGTAATATATTGATTTTATATTAATATTTTTGGAATCATCAAAAAAAAATCACCATGTCATTACTTGAACTGTCTTGATAATGCTTTTCTTGCCGTATTACTTTATATTAGCCAATTTAGAGTAATACTATACTCTTAAATCGTATTTCTATCATCGAGATGTAGGAGAGGTACCATACTTTTATGCAGAACATCAAACACAAGTCCTGATTAATAAACAAGGCAACCTTAAGCAATACTTTCATACAACACCCTCAGATATAAATTCAATTATTGAAAAGTTAATTAATGACGAGTGACAAAACTAAATCATTACAGCTCCTCAATAAAACGGCTATTTTATAAATTTTGTAACCTAAACAGCTTTAATGACATCTAATGACTAGAGCGCACTAATTAGCGTATTTTCAGGTTAATATATAACTAAGGTATTCGGAGGTTTATATGTGTAGCACACCAAGACCCAAAACCGCAGTAAAAGCTAAACAGTTGCTAAGTGGCACCATATTATCAAATATGAGTTCTGAAGCGAGAAGCCGTTTCGCCGAGCGTGCTAATGCTGCCCAAGAGCGTCGTCATCAAATTGCCCTCAAAACGCGACAAACAAGGCTCCGTCTTGATGCCTCCCAAAAAGGTACAAAAAAGGTAGTGAATAGTTCTCTTAATCAATCTTCGCACAACATCAGCTATTGGTTACTTAACGCGAGCCTGAAAGAGTTATTTATGATGGTATTCTTTGGTCATTCAAAACGTGCTTAACTATAAAACTGACGATAAATTTTTTTGAAATATTAACGATACTATGGATAACGCAGATAAACCTCTTTCAGATCTCCGACTGGCTTCAATGGCTCCCAACACATTTTTAGGTGCGCTGCTTAAATTTACTGGGCCGATATTTGATAGGTTATTAGGAATAAAGAAATTACAAAAAATTTATCTTAATAGCGAATTGCCGGGCTTAGATAAACAAGCATTTTCGAAAAAGCTAATCGACATTCTAGGTGTTCAAGTTTCTGGTGTTGATGATATTTTAGCTAAAATACCGCAACATGGTCGTTCTATAGTGGTTTGCAATCATCCTTATGGCATGATTGAAGGGGTGATTATTGCTCATTTACTGTCATCGTATCGCTCGGATACCAAAATAATGGCCAATGTTGGCTTACAGATGTTTAAAGAAATTAAAGATTACTTTATCTTTGCTAATCCATTAAAGCCTAAAGCTGCGATCAATACTTCAGCCATAAAGCAATGCTTTGCTCATGTGAAGAATGATGGATTATTAGTTATTTTCCCCGCCGGAAGAGTTTCTTTTTATCAACCAGAAAAAAAACGAATCACAGATGGTGACTGGAATCGCCTAGCGGTCCAAATTGCCAAAAAAACAGAGACCCCCATCTTGCCCGTTTTTATTTCTGGTACAAATAGCAAATTATTTCATCGAATGGGCAGAATTTATTACCGCTTTCGTTTGTTAATGCTAACGCGTGAAATGCTTAAATTACAACAACATAAAATTAGTTTAAAAACAAATAATTTAATTAAAGTTAAACAACTTAACGAATTCGATGGTATTGAAAGAATGAATGATTTTGTGCGGTTACAATGTTACTTAAATGATGAACACTATTTTACTCCTTGGTTAGAAGATGATAAACCAACATCATTTAAAGATATTTTACCAATGGCAGATAAAGCCACAATGAAAACTGAATTATCTCTACTCCCTGAAGAGCAACATTTGTTAGATTTTAAAACTTTTTCTGTTTATTACGGCTATCAACAGCAAATACCAATTTGTGTACAAGAGATCACTCGGTTAAGGGAAATAACATTTCGAACACTCAATGAAGGCAGCGGTGAAGCCTGTGATACTGATAAATTTGACGCAACTTATATGCACTTATTTATATTCGATCATAAAAATGAAGAAATTATTGGGGCGTACCGAATAGGACAAACCGATCTTTTACAGAAAAATGGTGATGTATCCCAACTCTACCTTTCCCAAATGTTTAATTTTGAGCCTGAATTTATTAATCAGCAGCAGCCCTGTTTGGAAATGGGACGCTCTTTTATTATAGAAGCGCACCAGAACAGCTTTCATGGATTACTATTGTTATGGAAAGGTATTGGGGCATTTGTTTGTCAAAACCCGCAATATAGAACCTTGTATGGCACTGTGTCATTAAGCAAATTATATGATCCTCGCTCAGTGGCTTTAATCAATAAAGTCATAGTAACTAACAGTACAGGTGTTACGGCAAAATCATCATTTAAGGGGCTACTTCACCCAGAAGTTGAAGACTTTCTACATATCAACACGTTAGGTATTAAAGAATTGTCAGCGTTGGTGACGGCGTTAGAAAAAGATAATAAAGATATTCCAGTATTGCTCAAACAATACCATAAACTAGGCGCTAAATTTCAATGCATGGGAATTGATATGAATTTCAACCAAACGCCCGGCTTACTCCTTAGTGTCAATTTGCCTAACGCACCAGATAAATTATTAAATCTCTACCTTGGCAAGGCTAAGGAAGCATACTTACGATATATAAAAGAATAAATGTAATGATCACAACATGCGGTGAGTTATTAAATTGTGCTTGATAATTATTTAGCAGAGCCAAAGTTAAACCCTGCTGATTAACCGCAATCCATGTACCTTTTCCTTGAGGGTCTACAGGAAAAATAGCATTTATAGATGAATAAAATGCTGGCAGAATGGCGGGTGAACGAGCGCGTTGTTCATCTCGGTTAAAAAATATTTCATAGCCGTTTTCATGAAGCAGATAAGCTAATGTACACATTCAATTATCTACTGCTTTGCTGTGTTATTAGCTTGCTTACTTTCTTGCCTTAAAAATGTAGCAGTAGCAGGGGCTAAACCAAATGACGACGGTTGAGCATTCTTTTGAGCAAAAGAAATTTGCGCTATCATGGCGTAATGATGCACCGCATGGCTGCCAGAAAAGATTAATTCTCTGGCAACAGAGGTCTGTACTTTTTGAATGTTTTTGTTAGTTACCGAAACTTCTGTAGATAGCATAATATGCTTATTCAACTTTTCTTCTGTCAGTGATTTAACCCAATCAGCGATTTGATGTAATTTTTCAATAGCTAGTGTTGGAGATAGTTCATATTTACTACCTCGCTCCCTAATATCGTAGTTAATCAGTTCACAATTGAGACCTGAGATAATAGCTTGATAATGGTCGATAATATGTCTCATATGGGAACCTGCCGAACTGATAAAGTTCGGGGAGACAATCTCGGTATAATCCTCTGTAGATACAGAGTTTAGGTATGAAAGACCTTGTTCAATGATTTTCAACTGGCTTGTGATCATTACTTATTTTCCAATAAAACAGCTAAGTATAAAGCTAATTTTTTGTTCGACTTTTCAAGATCACTTCCAATAGTTCTTCAGGTATATTCTCTATAGGCTCTGCTTTTTTAAAACCGGCTTGAGAAATACGAATGGTATTTTTATACCCACGAACATAGGCTCTGCATTCTGCACACATACTCAAATGTAGCTTAAATTTCACTTTTTCTATATTGGAAAGCTGTCCTTCATGAAAGTCGTATAAAAAACTATCAACTTCTTCACACGTTAACATGCCAGGTACATACTTGGTCATTAATCGTTTGATCATTAGCACGTTAATTTACCTTCCAATTATTTTCTAAACTTTCTTTGTCGTGTTGTTCTAAAATTGCCTTTAAAAGTAATCTTGCTCGGTGTAATTGAGTTTTCACCGAAGTTTCAGTTATAGCTAATAACTCGGCGGTTTCTCTAGTACTTATCTCTTGGATGTCTCTAAGCAGCAAAACGTTACAATATTTTTCTGGCAGTTGATAAATAATTTCATTTAGCGATATTTTTGTTTCATTTTTCTCAAATAACGTTTCAATATTATTCTCGATAAAACGACCTAGTTCACCGCCTTCATCATTTGTAAAGTCAGTTCGCTCACCATACACATTGTAATGTTGAGCAAAACTTTCCAGCGACATGGTCTTTTGTCTTTTCTTCTGCCGGATCATCATTAGTGCTTCATTAACGGTTATTCGGTGCAACCAAGTCATCAAACTTGAATCTTTTTTGAAAGATAAAATATTTTTAAACACTTGAATAAAAGCTTTTTGCAAACATTCTTGAGCGTCATCATCGTTATTAAAAAAACGGCGAGCAACGGCATACATTCTTGTACTATATTGACGTACCAAGGTTTCATAAGCTAAGTCATCATTTTCCAATAACCCATCAATCAGTTTTTTTTCGTTAGCATCGTCAACAATGGCTGAAGTTTGTTTTTTCAAAAATATTGTAACCTTATTAATTGAGCGGCATCAAATAGTTAAATTAACCAATATTTATCTAAAAATCACTATGTTTTTTAAGTGCTTTTTGCAAGGAGTAGACATTGAAATCACTATTAATAAAGCTTCACTCAAAACTAAATACAATACAAGCAGTTGATTTCTTAGCCCCTTTAATGCTTAGAATGTATCTAGTGCCGGTTTTTTGGATGGCAGGAACTAAAAAAATAGAAGGTTTCGAAGGTATTGTTGAATGGTTCGGCAACACCGAATGGGGCTTAGGGCTACCTTTCCCTTTTTTAATGGCTATTTTAGCCACGGCAACAGAGTTTTTCGGAGCGATAGCACTATTTCTTGGTGTCGCGGTAAGATGGTTTTCAATTCCGTTGATGGTCACTATGTTAGTGGCTGCAGGAACAGTTCATTGGGACAATGGTTGGCAGGCAATCACAGATCCCAGTGCGCCATTTGCGAATGAGCGAGTTATAGAAGCGTCAAACAAATTAGCGATTGTTAAAGACGTATTGCAAGAGCACACTAACTACGACTACATCACGTCAACGGGCAGTGTGGTTATGCTTAACAATGGCATTGAATTCTCAATCACTTATTTTATTATGTTACTCGCCTTATTATTTATCGGTGCAGGCCGTTACGTTAGTGTTGATTATTGGATTGAACGAGCATTATATAAAGAACAAAAAGCACCTACCGCTAACTATAGAAAATAATTAAAACGGTAACGATGGCAGTGATTATTAATGACAATGCGAAAAATTAAAAATATCATTCTTCCTGCCATTGATGGAACAATATTTGACTTACATAGCATAACGGAAAAGCCTTTTATGTTGTTTTTTTAATTGATGCTAAGGGTATTATTCATCAAGCCTATTATGGTAAAGATGAAGGCGATCACTTATCTTTTGAACGGGTCAAAGAGTTTTCATTTCGGCCGTTATAAACAAACAGAGTCAAGTTTATGCAAAAATTTAATCTGCTCAGTCAAGTTCAACGTAATGCCGTAGCAATCATAAGCCTTGTTGTTGCGCTCACAAGCTTGGGGTATAACACATGGCGTAACGAGCAAAGTGAAGGTAATAGAAATCAACGCTTTGCCTCTTTTATGCTGTTAACAAAAATTAATGAATTACAACAACTCGTTTTTCATCGTAGATATGATCCTGACTTGGTGGCAAATGGCAATGCTAGAACGGGCTGGACCTATATTTTAACGATTAGAGACCTATCTCAAGTACTACCTCCTCCTTTGCCTGACAATGCTGATAAATTACGTGCTACTTGGAATATTAATTGGGAAGATATCGAAAATAATCAAACCAGTGCTGACAATATATTAACTGGACTTGATGAAATGCGAGATGAAACGATTAAGTTATTGAAACAATTAAAGTAAGAATTTGGGCCATAATGAAGGTATTGTTTACATGAGTAAAAAAATACCCCATTAACCATCGGAAGATTAGCTAAGGTTGCTGATGTGAACATTGAGACAATACGTTACTACCAACGTAAAGCGTTAATAAGGCAGAAATAAAGCAGTTACTAATCTTGGGGGGATGAACATTGTGGTGACGTGCAAACATTAGCTCAAGAAAAACGGGACAAAATCAAACAACAAATCGCTGGGTTACTCACCATTCAAACAGTATTAGATGAATTAATATCAACGTGTCATAGTGATAGTGCTACAGATCACTGTGGTTTTATCGAAGGGTTATCTCAAAAAGGCTTTTTAGAAAACTAGCTTTACGCATTTTCAATTTTTTGTACTTAACTGTTGACTCTGGTCTAAACCACAGAGTGTAAGCTATCTCATATCATCTTTATTTGAGATCTAGTTATCTCTAATTCGTCGATTCCTAATCGTTCTTTATTATTAGCGGTGATCACTGGTATTGGAGTATCTGCGTGCTGATTTAACAATTCATTATTAACTTTTGGAGATACGATAATGAGAACACGTTATACCGTTTCAATATTGTTAAGCTCGGTATTTATATTTGGCTATGTAATGGCAACGCCTAATAGCGACGCAACGACTAATGCAGCTACTCAAGAGCTATCTGAGAAAATTTTCTCCATTGAAAAAATGACCTGTAAAATGTGCCACATAATGGTTCGTAAAGCGATGGAAAAGGTTGTAGGTGTCGTAAAAGTAACCGTCGATTACGATCAAAAAACAGCGACAGTTTTGTTCAATCCTCATAAAGCAACTAATGAAGAAATAGCGCTAGCATCAACAAATATTGGTCCCACGGAAACCGTACGCTCAGTGCGTGGGGTTTCCCGTAAACAGGTAGCCTGGCTAAATTTAAAACGCACAACCGAGGCTCGTCTTTAGAGAGCTATTGCCAAGCTTAACACTGAATATAAAAAATACCGGTTAATTGAATGTTGGGTCAGGCAATAGTGTATCTGCAGATGGTAAACTTTGGGATCTTTATGAAGATAACCTTCTTTCGGAGTACCATATTCGATATGGTAGCTATGGCGGCATTGCTTATTATCACGTATCGGATACTTACATTGCTTTGTTTAGCCATTTTATTCCCTGTGGTGTATATGAAGCTATTTATATTCTGGACGGGCTGTTAAACGATGATTCCGAATGCAACGCTTTTAACGGCCTGACCACTACATAGTTGTGAAAAGCTACCTTTTATTCATTCTACGCCAAATTATCCGCTCTATTAAATAATCGACTTAACAAACGTGCATTTTGTTACACATGTGCATCGTTTGCCATGATGTTTATGTGCTAAATTGACTTTTTGTCAGTCAAGGGGATTGTTATGGGTAGCATACAAAAATATGCGGGTTGTGCAGCTATCGGCCAAGCGGTTATTTATATAACGGCATTTATTTTCTTTGGGGCGTTTTGGCATTACCCTGTTAATGCTGATAATGTTCAAAAACTTGTTTTCCTGTCAGATAATCAACTTAGCATTTCACTAATATATTTCACCATGTATGTGTTGTTTGGGCTTTTTTTAAGCGTACTCGTTTTAGGACTGCATCACCGATTAAAATCTGAAGCTTCAACATTATCTCAAATGGCCGCTATTTTTGGCATTATTTGGGTAGGACTAGTAATAGCGAGCGGTATGATTGCTAATATAGGCTTAGGTGCTGTTATTGATTTATCAGATAAAAACCCTGAGCAAGCAATAAGTTTGTGGATTACTATCAATACCATAGTTGAGGGATTAGGCGGAGGGAATGAAATTGTAGGTGGTTTATGGGTGTTGTTAGTGAGTGTTGCAGGGTTAAAAAGTAATGAATTTCCTAAATGGTTAAATAGTTTTGGACTATTTATTGGGGGAGTTGGAGTACTTACCCTTTACCCTACGGATATATTGACAGAAATTTTCGGGTTAGGTCAAATATTGTGGTTCTCATGGTTAGGCGTTAACTTGCTTACCAGCTCACAAAGTGATTATTAAAAATGAAGTTTTTCTGCCATCTATTGAGCGTTAGGGGTAATTTGTCTACAATAGCGCACTTTTATTAACTTCAGGTATCGACTATGAACGATTCAAAATCATTACCAAACTTACCCGATCGCCTTTCTGGTAATCCTCGTAGTCCACATCATGTGGAAGAAATTTTTGAGCATAACATTGGCATTAAACTTAATGGCAAAGAGCATTTCAATGTTGATGAATATTGTATTAGTGAAGGTTGGATAAAAGTTCCTTCACCTAAAGCGCTAGATCGTCGTGGTCAACCACTGATGATCACATTAAAAGGCAATGTTGAAGCGTTTTATAGTTAATCAACTGACTGAGATTTAGTACCCCGGTATGACATTGATTGGCCTAAACCTCTTTAGGCTAACTTGAAATACCGGCGTTTTTTAGTTCGTTATACATACTGTTTAGGAGTTATGATGAATATTGAAATACTCGATGCTCCTGAGCAATCAGTTATCGACTTCTTAGATAAAAAAATTGCTGAGTTTAATTGGGCTAACTGGGAAGTTGATCAAAGATTACCATTGGCTGTGCAAATAAAAAACCCACAAGGCGATATTATTGCCGGTGCTGCAGGTAGAAGTTTTGGCGACTGGCTGTTATTAAATACGCTGTGGGTATCAGAAGAGTTACGTGGCCAACATGTTGGCAGTAAACTTTTACAACAGTTTGAAGCATCAGGTAAGCAAAGAGGGTGTAATAAGTGTTTATTAGATACGCTTAACTTTCAAGCAATGCCTTTTTATCAAAAACATGGTTATGAAACGCAGTGGATTCAACAAGGATACCCTCAAACCGGTTGTAAATACTACATGACCAAATCGTTATAGCTTTTGCTTTTCACCACAATCAACGCTAACTTAAAGCGCATGGGTGAGTTCACCACGCAAATTTACTTCCATTAGCTGGCAGGTTTCGTTGTAACTCAGGTTTTGACTGAGTAAATAGTGTAGTTTTGTTAACGTAGCCTCTAATGTCATGTCGTGACCACTAATAACGCCTGCTTGTCTTAAGGCGTTTCCTGTAGCATAACCCGACATATTTACTGTGCCTTTAATACATTGACTGCAATTAATCACCACAATCTCTTGCGCTTTCGCTTTTGTTAAACACTTAAGTAGGGCGTTATCTTGTGGTGCATTTCCGACACCATAACTGCGTAAAATTAACGCTTTCACTGGTTGCCTAAGCGTATTTTTAATGACATCACTACTGATGCCTGGGTACAAATGTACAACACCGATCGGCTGAGGGATAATATCTCGAACAATGACCGCAGGCTCTAACTCAACACAAGGCGAAATTTTACCCGCTATGACATTAATATTAATACCTGCCTCTAGTAGAGGAGGTAAATTAGGCGAATCAAAGGCGTTAAATCCATCGGCATAGGCTTTTATCGAACGATTACCACGATACAGTTTATTATTGAAAAACAGTCCTACCTCATTGATTGGATAATTCGCCGCAATGTAAAGCGCATTAAGAACATTTACTTGACCATCTGAGCGTAATTGACTTAGTGGGATTTGTGATCCAGTGACAATAATCGGTTTGCTGAGGTTTTCAAACATAAACGATAAAGCAGAGCTAGTGTAGGCCATAGTATCTGTGCCATGTAACACCACAAAGCCATCATAATCATCATAATGAGCCTTAATATCATCAGCGATGCGTTGCCAATCGCTAGGCGTCATATTAGATGAATCGATTAATGGTTGATATTCATTAATGGTAAACTCAGGCATTTCTTCACGATGAAATTCAGGTAAGCCATTAAGAGAGTCAGTTAAGTGACCATTAACAGGAATATAACCTTGATCACTTTTTTTCATACCAATAGTACCGCCAGTATAGGCGACATAAATTCGTTTACTTGTTAACATGATTATTGCTCACTACAGGCTAAACAAAGAGAGTAAATGCCTTGTGGATCATTAAATTGATTCATTTTGGTTAGCTCTGTTTGCAGTTGAGAAATAAAGTTTGTCATAGGTTTAGTGCTAATGCTATTTGGTGAAGACAAATCACTATCTAACAACAACTCACTGTTAGCTGCCATAAACGTGCTAGCTTCTCCCAAAAACTTTTGTATAAGCTTATTGCGCTCTGAAATTTCTTTTTCAATTAACAAAGTGTCATAGTTTTCAATACCAGCGAGCTGTGCTGCGGCATCAATGGCATCGGTTAAATTGCCAAGTTCATCGACTAAGCCTAGCTCTTTCGCTTTTTTACCTGACCACACTCGCCCTTGGGCAATAGCATCTACTTGCTCTAAGGTCATATTTCGGTTGTTAGCCACTAGGGTTAAAAAATTCTGGTACCCCTTATTAATGGTTAATTGAAATAACTGCGCCATACCTTCGGTTAAAGGCTGAGTAGGACCAAAACCAGAAATATCAGTGGTTCCAACACCGTCAGTATAGATACCTAGTTTTGCGAGTGAATCTTCAAATGTCATCATCATCCCGTAAATACCGATTGAGCCTGTGATTGTTGAAGGCGATGCATAAATTTTGTCTGCTGGTGCTGAGATCCAATAACCACCCGATGCAGCATAAGTCCCCATTGATGCAACCACAGGTTTACCAGCCGCTTTTAATAACTCAACTTCTTGGCGAATTATTTCTGAGGCGAAGGCGCTGCCACCTGGGCTATCAACCCTTAGAACGACAGCTTTTACTCGATCGTTAGTGCGGGCTTTACGTAATAATTTGGCAGTAGAATCACCGCCAACAGTGCCGGGCTTTTGTGTGCCATCTAAAATAGTACCTTTGGCAACAATGACGGCAACTTTGTCAGACGAAAGCGGTTTCATGTTGGTCATCATCGCTTTGTTTAAAGTCATTACAGATAAATAATCTTTATAACCAATATGGCTATAGCTAGTGCCTTTTTTATTCTCACCTACCATTGAAATTAATGCTTCTCGCATTTGCGCACGGGTCTTAAGTTGATCAACCCAGTTATTGGTTAGCGCATATTCGGCAAAGCTACTGTTCGCTTTTGAAAATTTGGAAATTAAATCACTAATGCCTTCATCAAAGTTATTAATGCTTACACCGCGTTGCTTGGCAACATCTTGTTTATATTGCAGCCATAAATCATCTAACCATAATTGATTTGCTTCTTTGGCGGCAGCAGACATATCATCACGGATATAAGGTTCAACAGCCGATTTAAATGTTCCTACTCTGAATATATGTTGATTGATAGCTAACTTATCTAACGCAGACTTATAATACATTTTATAACGACCATAACCATCAAGTAGCATAAAACCTTGCGGGTTCATCCAAATATCATCAGCATAACTAGCAATGTAATATTGTTCTTGGGTGTATTGATCGCCCAGCGCAATGATTGTTTTACCTGAGCTTTTAAAATCAGTTAATGCTACACCCACATCTTGTAACTTGGTTAATCCCGCAGAGCGAAGGCCTTGTAGCTGTAATACTAATATTTCAACCCGATCATCATTTTTAGCTTGAGCTATTACATCAAGCACATTGGCTAATAATACCTCAGGGCGTTCTTCTTCTTCCCCTAAGGCGTTGGTTAAAAAAGCATCCATTGGGCTAACTTCTTGTTTTTGTTCAACAAGGTCACCAACTAAATTTAACACTAATGCCGTTTTCTCTGGCACGGTGATTTTATTACCATCACTGACCAACATGGCGATAAAACCAATGAAAAATACGATGAAAATTGTGTTCAATACCACTGAACGAGTCAAGGTGAAAGCTCGCCAAATCCCGCTTAGAATACGTTTGCCAAAGTCTAATAATGTGCTCATAAATATATCAATATAAAAAATAAGGAAATTAGTTTTATATTACCTTAATCACTGAGCGAATTGACTAAAAGATTGTAAAAAAATGCGTATTTTTACTAAAGTAATTAAGCGATTGAAATTATTTACCCAAATTGAGGTTCTTATCTTTTATATAACGAACAAAATATTACTTATTGAGACATTCTTTTATGACCTTATTAATAAACAGCTATCAAAATTTTTTAAAATATTTATCTCATTTTGATGGTGTTCCTGCATTATTATTACGACTTTATCTTGCTCCTGTTTTTATTATGGCAGGCTTTAGCAAAACTCAAATGCTTGATCCAGACGTAACTGGAGTTGCCGCGCTAATGGCTGATCCCAATATTATTGCGTGGTTTGGTAATAGTGACTGGGGATTAGGCTTACCTTTTCCTGTACTTTTAGCAAATCTAGTGATCCTAGTAGAGTTTTTTGGTGGTTGGTTACTACTTGTGGGGGCATTAACACGTTTAATTTCTATTCCATTAATGTTCACCATGATTGTTGCAGCAACAACGGTTCATGCCGACAATGGTTGGTTTGCTATCACCCCAACTAATCCTGATATTAGTCCAGCCAAAATGTTAACTTGGGTCGGTGTTGAGCAATCACAAGAAAGTTTAGCAAACAGTACGGCAACGGCAAACCGGTTAGATAAAATGCGTTCAATATTAGATGAAAATGGTAATACTGACTGGTTATATGAAAAGGGGAATATCGTGGTACTTAATAATGGAATCGAGTTTTCAGCCACTTATTTTATTATGCTGTTGGCTTTATTTTTTATAGGTGCAGGGCGTTACACTAGTGTTGACCATTATCTATTTAAACGCCTTGTATCTCATGGCAAAGCTGATTTTTAATCAATAAGACAACCATGCGGGTATTTAGCGGTTAGTTGAATGTTACAACGAACCGCTAAACTACTAGGTTTTATCAGTAATGCCCTTTGTTGTGATGGATGGCTCTTGCTTAAACTTTTTCAATAATAACTCGCCCCAGTGATATATGGCGAGACCTGAAATGACCAGTACCGCACCAGCAATTAACTTACTATTGATCACTTCATCATTGAGAAGTGCTCCTAAGGTTAAGGCGATAATAGGAGTTACTAAGGTTATTAACGCAACAGTACTTGCGGTTAATCTTTGTAATACAAAAAAGTAAGCAAAAAAACCAATAAGCGAGCCAAAAACACCTAAGTATAAGGTGGCCCAAATAGATCGCATCTGCCACTGACTGACATCCAAGCTACCATCAAGCAGCAACCAATTAATTAAAAACAACGGCAGGGCAACAGAAAGTGCACCTACTGTGGTTGCCATAGGATGAATAGCTAAAGAGACACTCTTGACCAAAACACCACTTAAACTAAATAAAAACACCGCAATTAACACAAAACCAAGGCCATAGACGCTATCACTATTTAATGAAAAATTATCAGCGCAAACCAAGGCTAGACCGATAAATGAAAGCAGCATAGATAATTTACGTAAAGGTGATATTTTCGGCTCTGCCAATATTCTTCGCGCTAATATAGCTGATAATACGGGGGCTAGACCAAACACTAATGATAACACCCCTGAAGGTAAATAAGCGGCCGCTAAATAAGAAAATGACATACCACCAAAAATACCTAATGCAGAGTAACTGTATAAGCGCAGTGCTTGTTTATGCCATGGAAGTTCTATGTTTCTTATAAAAATAATAAGTCCACCTAAAACAACAGCAATGAGCATGCGTAACAATACTGCCATAGTTGGGTTAATTGATTCACTGCTCCAGACTATCCCCAATGGTGTGGTAGACCATATTAATAGTACCGCTATATAGGCAACAGACACTTGCATTTTTACTCTCCTTTTGGTGTTTGCATGGGGTGCAGAGGCTTTTGTGGTACTTTCTCTTTAAATTAACCGTCGATAAAAAGAAAAAGCCGCAAAAGATAAATTCTGCGGCTTAAAATGTGCTTGGTTAATTGAGTTGCTAACGTTAACTTGAGCGGTCCGCAGTATTTGGCCATAAGCAAATGACCATATTCAGCCAGCATAGCGTGGCCAGAATAAAGTTTTGCTTATATAGAACCTTGGAGGTTACTGCGAAAATTTTAATCATGATTGTTTCGTGATGATTTGGTGTTGTCATCGTTAATTAGCTCAATTTATAATTTTAATACTGAGGTGATGTAAGGTGTAAGTCAAGTAAAAATAACTGTTATTCGTATTTAAAAAATTAGTAGAATTACATTGAGCATAAATGATCATAGATATACACTTGATACACTTTTCATTTGTTAAAAACTTTATTTTATCATGACAGCTATTGAGTTACTTTTACAACGGCAATCAACTTCTTTTCTAGTTTCTCCTGCCCCTAATACACAAGCGCTTGAACAAATTTTAGCCGCAGGCATGCGAGTGCCAGATCATGGTTGTTTGCAACCTTGGCATTTTAAAGTAGTAACCGATGATGGCTTGCAGCGCTTAAGTGATCTGTTTGTGGCAAGTAGTGATGCACAAACACAGGATTTAGATAAAATTGCTAAAAAGCCGTTTCGTGCTCCTATGATTATTGTTATAAGCACAAATTATACTGATCATGAAAAAGTCCCTTTGTCGGAGCAATTAATCACCGCGGGTTGCTGTGCCCATGCAATGCAAATGGCTGCATGTTCGCTAGGTTATGGGGCTATGTGGCGTACTGGTGGTTTTGCTTATAATTCACAAATAAAACAAGGGTTAGCAATAGCAGAACGAGATGATATTGTTGGTTTTTTATATATTGGGACACTGGGTAGACCGCAAGTATTGAAACCGACCAAGGCTTTTGCCAATCACGTAAGCTATTGGACATAACTACACATTGCTATTGTTAGAAGGTAGTAGTCAGCTCGGTCAAAAACTACTCTGACACTAAGCTGACTACTTTTTCGTAGCGATTCTTTTATTAGAATGCGGCGTTATTTGGGGTTCTTGGGAAAGGGATCACATCACGAACATTTTGCATACCCGTAGCATAAGCGACTAAACGCTCAAAACCTAAACCAAAACCTGAGTGAGGCACTGTACCGTAACGGCGTAAATCACGATACCAACTGTAATCGGCAACATCTAAGCCCATTTCATCTAAACGGCTATCAAGCACATCAAGTCGCTCTTCACGTTGACTACCACCAATAATTTCGCCTATACCCGGAGCTAAAATATCCATAGCAGCTACCGTTTTACCGTCATCATTTAAACGCATGTAGAACGATTTAATATCTTTAGGGTAATTTTGTAAAACCACTGGGCCGTTAAAGTGTTCTTCAGCTAAATAGCGCTCGTGTTCAGAGTTTAAATCTACACCCCAAGATACTGGGTTTTCGAACTTCTTATCACATTTTTCTAATATAGTGATGGCGTCGGTGTAATCTAAACGTACAAAGTCATTATCAATAACCGAGTTCAAACGCTCAACAAGGGTTTTATCAACACGTTGCTGGAAGAAAGCAATATCATCAGCACGTTCGGCTAATACCGCTTTAAATACATATTTAAGCATTTCTTCTGCTAAATCAGCTGCGTCAGACAAGTCAGCAAAAGCAATCTCTGGCTCTACCATCCAAAACTCAGCTAAGTGGCGAGAAGTATTAGAGTTTTCAGCTCTAAATGTAGGGCCAAAAGTGTATACTTTTGATAACGCGTTACAATAAGTTTCAACGTTTAATTGCCCTGATACCGTTAAAAAGGTTTCTTTACCGAAAAAGTCTTTTGCGTAGTCAATGCCGCCTTTATCATCGCGTGGTAAGTTCTCCATATCGAGCGTACTCACACGAAACATTTCACCAGCTCCTTCACAATCACTACCGGTAATTAGTGGTGTACTGATCCAGAAATAACCTTTGGCATGTAAAAAACGATGGATTGCTTGTGCTAAACAGTTACGAACACGGGTAACCGCGCCGCCAATATTAGTACGCGCACGCAAATGTGCATGTTCACGTAAAAATTCGATACTGTGGCGTTTAGCTGCCATTGGGTAAGTGTCAGGGTCTTCAACAAAGCCTAACACTTCTACCGCGGTGGCTTGGATTTCAAATGACTGTCCCTGTCCAGGAGATTCAACCAATATACCTGTCACTTTTACTGCGCAGCCAGTGGTTAATTTAAGAACATCATCTTGATAATTTGTCAGATCGCTAGGTACAATAGCCTGAATAGCATCAAAGCATGAGCCATCGTGAATCGCTAAAAAAGAAATACCTGCTTTAGAATCACGGCGAGTTCTTATCCAACCATGAACGGTGATAGTTTCGTTAACAGGAAATTGTCCTGCTAATACATCAGTAATTGCTATAACTGACATTGAATGACCTCTTATATATTTATATTATTTAATACTGGAAGATTTGCTGAAATTTTTAAGATGGTTATGTTACCGTGACTATTATGTTTAACAAGTAAAACTTGTTAAATAGATCACAATAATGAAAAAATAATGGGATTGATTAAATATTAATGGCTAAAAAAGTTGAAAACGTGTTGAGAACTCAGCATTCTACCTCTAAACCCGAACGTCGAAAGTCAGCAGACTTTTGGTTTTATTTAGCAAGAGTACTTAACCTTTGTAGTTGGCTTGCTTTTTTGGCTGCTGTGATTATCTCTTATTTTGTTGCCCCAGAAACCAATTATGGTGTACTACGCTATCATAATATTGAAATTAGACAATTTTGGCTAACGCCATTAACGGGGTATTTATATTTAGTGATTTGGTTTAGTGCTGCAAGCAGCTATTCAGCCTTACTTATTGATAAATATCGCAGCCGCAGAGTACAAGACAATCCCCATTACAATTTATATATATTATTGGTCATAAACCTTCTTTGGTTATCGGTTATTTTGCACCATGTACTTAGTGCAGCAAATATTATTTAATACCTGTTGCTGTTGTCTTGACTGCTAAGCCAAATAAACGCGCTTGCTAAGGTAAAAAGCAACTATCTTCGTTTAGCACCGTTGCCATCGCATCAACTAAGTTAATAATTTGCTCTTTAGTAATAACTAATGGAGGTATAATATAAATGAGTTTACCAAAAGGGCGGATCCATACACCTAATTCAACAAAACGTTTTTGAATGACAGCGACATTGACTGCTTGCAAACATTCTATAGCACCAATAGAGCCTAGTACTCGGGTATCGTTAACGCGGGCATGTGCTTTTAAGGGCAATAATGACACTTGCAGTTGTTGTTCAATTGAATGAACCTGGTGCTGCCAGTTGTTTTCAAACAATAAATCAATACTGGCATTAGCCACAGCACAGGCTAAGGCATTTCCCATAAAGGTTGGTCCATGCATAAAGCAACCGGCTTCACCATTACTGATGGTTTGAGCAACTTCACTGGTACACAGTGTTGCTGCTAACGTCATATAACCACCGGTCAATGTTTTCCCTAAACACAGAATATCTGGGCTAATGCTCGCCCATTCACAGGCAAATAGTTTACCAGTACGACCAAAACCAGTAGCAATTTCATCTACAATCAATAACACATCATATTGACTGCATAACTGTCGGCACGCTTTCAAGTACTCTGGATGATAAAAACGCATACCTCCGGTGCCTTGAACAATGGGTTCAATAATAAAGGCAGCAAGTTCATGGTGGTGGTGTTCAAATAATTCGGTAAGTGCTTTTACATCGCTGGGTTGCCATACATCGCCAAACTTGCAACTTGGAGCCGGTGCAAAGATATTTTTCATCAACACATGTTCAAAAATTTGGTGCATACCGGTAACGGGATCGCACACAGACATCGCTGCAAATGTGTCGCCATGATACCCATTTCTTACCGTCATCAATTTTGTTTTTATATGCTCGGCAGGCGTATTACTTTTGGCTTGTTGATATTGCAATGCCATTTTCATGGCAACTTCTACCGCAACGGAGCCAGAGTCAGATAAAAACACCTTATCGAGTCCTGCTGGCGTTAAACTCACGAGTTTTTCGCACAAAGTTATTGCGCTAGAGTGTGTTAAGCCACCAAACATAACATGAGACATGCGCTGTGATTGTTCAATTAATGCCGCATTAAGCTTAGGATGATTATACCCATGTAAAACCGACCACCATGATGACATGCCATCGATTAGTGATTCACCACTGGCGAGGTTTATATGAACGCCATGAGCACTTTCAACTAAATATGAAGGTAAGGGCGCTGACATTGAAGTATAAGGATGCCAAACATGGGTTTTATCGTAAGCTAACAGTGCTGAAGCTGATGTAGGTTCTTTTTTAATCATTTGTAAACTAAAAGTCCAATTCAATGTTGACATAAACATGATGATCGCTAGACTACCTGTTAATTTATTTAGATGCAAACGAGTTTTCCATGTCAAAAGTAGTGTCACAAGCTGTTCTTTCTGCTACATCAGTACCTGAGCAATCAGGTGTTCGCCATAATTGGACGTTAGCTGAAGTTGAAGCATTATCTGCCTTGCCTTTTAACGATCTAATGTTCCAAGCGCAAACGGTACATCGCCAAAACTTTAATCCTAATGAAGTACAAGTAAGTACCTTATTATCGATTAAAACCGGTGCCTGCCCTGAAGATTGCAAATACTGTTCACAAAGTGCTCGCAACAAAACCAATCTTGAAAAAGAACGTTTGTTAGAAGTTGAAAAGGTACTTGAAGCTGCTGCTAAAGCTAAAGCGATGGGCTCAACCCGTTTTTGCATGGGGGCAGCATGGCGTAACCCTAAAGAGAGGGATATGCCCATTGTACTGGATATGATCAAAGGGGTTAAAGCCCTAGGGTTAGAATCTTGTATGACGTTAGGGATGTTAGACGAAAACCAAGCCCAACAGCTCCAAGATGCAGGCTTAGATTATTACAATCACAACCTTGATACTTCGCCAGAGCATTATAATCAAATTATTACCACCCGCACTTATCAAGATCGATTAGATACCTTAGATCACGTGCGCAGTGCAGGAATGAAGGTTTGCAGTGGTGGTATTGTTGGTTTAGGTGAAAAAGCCATCGATAGATCGTCATTACTAGTTCAGTTAGCCAATTTACCTAAGCAACCAGAAAGCGTACCCATCAACATGTTAGTAAAAGTTGAAGGTACACCACTTGCTGATGTTGAAGATCTAGAAAGCTTTGACTTCATTCGCTGTATCGCGGTAGCGCGGATTATGATGCCAGAATCTCACGTCAGGTTGTCTGCAGGTCGTTCTGCAATGAATGAACAAATGCAATCCTTATGTTTTTTAGCCGGGGCTAACTCCATTTTTTATGGGTGTAAATTACTCACCGCGGAAAACCCAGAAACAGATAAAGACATTCAATTGTTTAATAAATTAGGCATTAATACTGAAACCGTGGTTGATGAGAGTGCAATTCAAGATAAACAACTTAAAACTTCTTTAGTTAACGAACAGCATAAAGATCTATTCTACAATGCAGCAACCTAATCAACTCACTTTAGCGAAGCAATGGCATGGCATTTGAGTTTATTAAGCAAAAGTTAACCAAACAGAAAACGTTATCAAGGTATCGTCAGCGTACTTGTATTCAACAAAGCAAAGTAAACCTTAGCACTGTTGATAACGAGGAAAGTGCGCAGATTATTGTTGATGGTAAAACCTATATTAATTTTTCATCAAATGATTATTTAGGTTTAAACAACCACCAACAAATTAATCAAGCGATGCAAGAAGGTATAGATAAGTTTGGGTTATGTGCAAGCGCTTCAAGTTTAGTAACCGGTTTTCATTATGCGCACCAAGCGTTAGAAGATAAAATTTGTCAGTGGTTAAATCAACCTAAATGCTTGCTGTTTTCTAGTGGCTTTACTGCTAACGTTGCCTTGTTTCAAACATTAGGCCAAGAAGTAAATGGTGATCGCTGTCATTTTTTTCTAGACAAATTATCTCATGCTTCTATGCTCGACGGTGCGTTTGCAAGTAAAGCCAAGGTACAACGCTTTGCACACAATAATACTGAGCAACTTGCGCAATTATTGAGTAAAAGTAATTCCGACCATAAACTGATTGCCTCAGAAGGGGTGTTCAGCATGGATGGCGACCAAGCCAAATTAACGGCTTTGCAACAATTAAGTCATGAGCACAAGGCTTGGTTATACCTTGATGATGCTCATAGTATTGGCGTTATTGGTGAACAAGGTCAGGGTAGTTCAAGCCAATTGATAGCGTCAAATGAAGATTCATCAACATCACATATCATTATGGCAACCTTTGGTAAAGCCATCGCTACCAGTGGTGCTTTTTTAGCTTGTGATGAAAACCTTCATGATTATTTGATCAATTTTGCCCGACATTACATCTATTCAACAGCAATTTCGCCAGCGCTTGCTTGGGCAACTATAAAAAGTATTGAGCTTATTCAACAGCAACAATGGCGTCGTGATAAAATAAATGAATTAAGTCATTTGCTGATACAGCAACTTGATCCTAGTATTACTATTATACCTTCTGAGTCATCAATCCATGCGATAATTATTGGCAATGAACAAAAGGCTTTAACGATAAGTCAGCAATTGAAAAAACAAGGGATTTGGTTGACTCCTATACGTCCACCAACCGTTGCTGAAGGTAGCTCAAGGTTACGTGTTACGATATGCGCCAACCATAATGAAAATGATATCAAGCACTTAGCTAAAAGCTTGAACGAGGCGTTGATTTAGATGACAGCAAATAGAATAAGGCAACATAATAAGAAAAAAATCGCTGAAAGCTTTGGCTCAGCGAGTAAGTCTTACGATGTGTCGGCGCGGTTACAGCGATTTTCAGGTAAACATTTAATGCCTTGGTTACCTAATAGACATGATCTAACCGTACTAGATTTAGGATCAGGTACTGGCTTTTTCACTAACTTATTGGCAACATCTTATCGCCAAGTTATTGGTCTTGATTTATCAAAAGAGATGCTTAGATTTGCCAAAGAAAGCAGACATAAGGATATTGTATGGGTCGAGGCCGATGCGCATAAAATCCCCCTTCAAGATGAAAGCATTGATTTGATCTATTCAAATTTAGTGATTCAGTGGTTTGAGCCACTTGATGTAGCCATCAAAGAAATGCTTAGGGTGTTAAAGCCCGGCGGCTTGATTATCTTTACCACCTTGGTGGATGGCACACTGTATGAGTTAAAATCTTCTTGGCGGCAAGTAGACGATGACCAACATGTTATTGATTTTAAAACAGAGGCCCAGTTAGATGAACATTTTAATACAAACAACTCTAGTGTATTAGAACATAAATGCCAAGACATAGTGCTTGAATACCAAAACGTCATTCATTTAGCTCGAGAGCTCAAAGGGCTTGGCGCGAATCATCTCCCTAAAAAACAAAATAGGGGATTATCTGGCAAGGATAAATGGTTCAAAATGACCGATCATTACCAAGATTTTTGCGAGCCTAATGGTATTTATCCTGCAACGTACCGATTGTACTCAGGGCTAGTGGTTAAACTTAATACTTAACTAAGCTGAACTAACTTGTCTAAGTCAACAATTCCAACTTATGTAAAAAGCAAATATGAACGCTAAAAATTCCGCAAGCACACCAGCAAAAGTAAAGCGCCAACAAAGAAATTTTTTTATTACCGCAACTGATACTGATGCCGGAAAAACTTTTGTGGCTTGTGCCATTATTCAAGCATTTACTGATGCAGGCAAACGGGTTGCCGCATATAAACCGGTGGCCGCAGGTTGCGATAAAATAGACGGTAAGCTAATCAATGAAGATGCGCAATTATTAACACAGTTTGCAAATAGCCAACAACTAATTAATGAGGTAAACCCTATTTCCTTGGAGGCGGCTATTGCGCCTCATATTGCGGCAGAGAAGTTAAATATCACATTGACTCTAAATGAAATAAAAGCTGGCTTTGAGCAACTCGTGTCATTAAATGCCGATATTAATATTACCGAGGGTGCAGGGGGATGGAGACTACCATTG
This sequence comes from Colwellia sp. KU-HH00111, assembly GCF_040362745.1. Lineage (NCBI taxonomy): Bacteria > Pseudomonadati > Pseudomonadota > Gammaproteobacteria > Alteromonadales > Colwelliaceae > Colwellia > Colwellia sp. KU-HH00111. The sequence goes on from NZ_BAABWO010000009.1 coordinate 65,259, forward strand.
CAGTTAAACACTCCAAGTCCAACATTTTTATCTGATTTTGCGATTAACACTAAACAAGATGTTATTCTAATTGTTAATATGAAATTAGGCTGTTTAAATCACGCGCTACTCACGTATCAAGCCATCATTGCAGATGGCTTAACTTGTGTCGCTTGGGTAGCCAACAGCGCCAGCTCAACAACGATGTCAAATCTTGATGAAAATATCGCTAGCCTCGAACAGCTTCTGCCTGTACCCAAAATAGCGCAAATTAATTTCGATAGTGATGCCAGCAGCAGTTTAACTGCTAAAATTTTTGCCGCAGCAAAAGAAATCGATCTGACCTTACTTGGTTAGCCTAGCCTTATTTACTCAATTCAACTATACAGGCATTGGCAATAAACCCTGAGCGGGTTTTATACGCTGAACTTTTACTTACTTTCTCATCTATCTGCTTGATCAGTAACTCAGGTAAGGTCACATTGATTTTGTGACTCTTACCTAAATAGGCACTGATATCAATATCAACAATCGCCCAAAACACCTGTGCATGGGTATGCGGATTATCAATAGCATATTGCTGTCGGTGTTTTTCTACACTTAATGCGTTTGGTACTTTTTCACCGTACTCGGCCAAAATAGCTAAGTGAGATTTAATATCTTGGCTTATTTTTTCTAATCCTAAATCAATAGAATTAGCGCTAGTGCTGCAACCAGGCAAGTCAGGCACCATGATCTGGTAACCATCGCCATTTTTACTATTTTCAAAGATAACAGGGTATTTCATATCGTGCCTTGCTTGTATTTTAAGAGTCTTCAAATTATAACCCTGACAACTCTGCAAGTCAATCGAATTGTAACTCTAGTAACTCCTGTTGAGTTTGATTTGATAACTCTGATAACCCCGCTGTGAGGTTGTCACTACAACTCTAATAACCCCAAAATAGCTGGTGTGAATGTTTACTTCCGTTTTAAAACCCATATAGTGGTAATAGGTAAATACGTGTTAATTTGTTAGTGACTTAATCAAAATACTCATTGTCGATTAGATAAGAGTTAAAAAATAATAAGGCTGGAGTTACTTTTTAAGCTGGCAGATTGAAAATTTGATCATTATAATGAGGTATGATCAAGGAAATTTATTGACCACTGGGTCATCTAACACGCACTTTTTAGGTATGGAGTTAATTAATCATTCACTCGTACCATCACGCTGTCACTTGAGCTACTTACCAAGGATGGCTTAGGAATATTTATGAAAGAACTTATTCACGCCAACCCAAATTTAATGATTACAGTGATCGGTATTGGTGGCTGTGGTTGTAATACCATTAACATGCTCTATGAAAATAACTTGTCCACGAGTGTTAATTTAATTGCAGTTAATACCGACCTAGCAGCACTAAACTCTCTTAATGTTGAAAATAAAATATTAATTGGTGAAGAACTCACCCAAGGCTATGGTGCAGGCTCTAACCCTGACGTAGGCTTGCAAGCGGCACAAGAAAGTAAAGAGATACTCACCAGTGCTATTCAAGGCAGCGATATTGTTATTATTACCGCAGGTTTTGGCGGAGGTACAGGAACAGGCGCTAGTCCATTGGTTGCTAGAATAGCGAGAGAGTTGAACATTAATTGTTTGGCAATTGTTACTTTGCCTTTTGAGTCTGAAGGAAAGCTACGCATGGATTTTGCTTTACAAGGTATTAATGATATTAAAGAGCCAATTCATGCCTATATCACTTTATCTAATGATCTGCTCTTAAAAGGGCTTGGCGAAAGTATTGGTTTATTTACGGCTTTTAACCAAAGCAATGACGTACTAAAAAACTTGCTGATTTCATTGGCGCAAATGTTAACCGAAACCGGGTATGTTAATGTCGATAAAAATGATTTTTCCAGTATTTTGTCTTATGAAGGAGAGTCGATTTTAGGTGTCGGTAAGGCAGAGTCAGAAGAGTTGGCTTTTGAGGCGTTAGACCAAGCGCTTAATAATCCATTAGTGTCTATTGCTAGAATTGATAGCGCCAAAGGTATTATTTTTCAATTATTTTGCAAATCTGAGCCTAAACTAGCCACTTATAATGGACTAATTGATCATATCAGAGAGAAAATAACCAATAAATCAGTGCTTATTGTACCTGGCGTTACCTTAGATCCCAATTTAGCATCAGAAATTGAAATTCTAATTGTTGCTTCAGGTATTGACTCAAGTACAGGAGAGCTCACTAAAGAAGAGTCGCCAATTATCGAACAAACGGGTTACCTTGATGATGAACTTACCTTTGTTGATGATAAAGAAAAAGCGTTAACAGACATTCCGGCGATAACGCGGAAATTAATGGCAATGCGATCCTTACGAACCAATAATGTTTAGCACTAGCAACTTTAGTCATTAAAAAGTAGAACAATTTATGGCAAAACCTAATAAAAAAGGGCCCACCAAAACCATTAATGTTTATTGCAAGGCTTGTAATGCGCCATTATTTAAATATCGTAAAGGCGGCAAGGGAGCACTGGTAAAATGTTTTAAAGAACGTATTAGTCAAGATTTTACCCATATTGCTTGTACTTGTCCCCAGTGTGAAAAGGTTTTCGCCCGTGAAATACTCATTAAAGGCACACCTGCATATAAAATGATTGGTGGTAAAGTGTGGTTTAAATAATTCCAATGATGTGTAGTGAATTTATGTACTAGTGTGCTTATGCAGTAGCTCAAAATTGATCGAGCACTTTTAAGTGCCAGGGTTTAACTAATTATGACAGACGGCTTCAAGCTCATAGCTGCCAGTTGAGTTTATATAAGAACGCTTTCTTTTTGAGGTTATCTAGCCTAAGTGATTTTTATAGGAGGATTAGATTTTTGACCCATTGGTTTTTCCCAAATAAACTCTACAGCGTCTAGCTTAGTTACTCTTTCAATTGCTAGTTTATTGTTTTTAAAGGATTGTCTTTGACGGTTAACCCATTTTCCAAGCCCTGTTGTTCCACCATATAATTGAGGAACATCACAATGACCATTTATCTTAATAAATTCAATCAACTCATTGTATTTACTTTCCCACTTATCACCTTTTTTATGAAGTGAGAGCACTACCCCCAACTCTTTTAATAGGCTGATTTGTTTATCTTCTAATTTTTTATTTCTAAACTTGGTTAATTGATTAAATAACCAGCTTCTTAAAACAGGCAGTTTCTTATCAACAGTAGTTATTTCTGTTAGTGAAAATTTTTCTTTATAATTTACCAACTCAGCGTACCTTTCTTCCCAACTAGCTATGACTTGATTCACAAAGGAAAAATTTATTTCTTCTAATTTTAACTTTCTATGATCTGCTAATTTATCATTTTTATAATTATACCTTTGTGTTTTAACCCATGAACTTAATGCCGTGTTTTCTTGCCAATTTCTAGGGATGTTACAGTGCCCATTTTTAGCAAAATACTCTTCCAATTCGCTAAACCTGTATTGCCAAAGAACTTCATTATTTGTTGTTATGTTGCTTTGTTGTCTTTCTTTTTTTGGTTTTTGTTGTCTTATTTTATTTGCTGAAATTTTATCTCTAGTGAAGAAAAAATCAATACCTTCTAATTTATTTATGCTTTCTATGTCTAAAGAGCCATTTTTAAATAATCGCCTTTGTCTATTAACCCATGAACTTAATGCCGTGTTTTCTTGCCAGTTTCTAGGAACATTACAGTTTTTATACTGCTGCTGATAAGATTGTAATTCTTTAAATCGCAAATCCCATCTAAGAGCATTCTCCCTATATGTTTTATTCTGTAGCATGTTAGAAGTATTGTTTGAGAAATCAATACCTATATCTTCTAATTCTTTGATTTCTTCTATTTCAAGTAAATTATTCTTAAATTTTTTATTTATTCTGTGGATCCAGCCCCTCAAATTATAAGGATCATTTTCCATATTGAATTTAGCGGTGCCATTTTTTTGTTTAAAGTCTTTTAACTGAGCAACTCTTTCAGAAAAACTATAATAATTTCTTTGTTCTAAAAAATTAAAATTGAATTCATCAAGTAGCTCTTTTTTATATGTTGGTAAATTTCCTTTTCGAAATACTTGTCTTTGTGCGTCTACCCATCGACCTAGCTCTCTATCTTGTTTCCACTTTGCAGGCACTCTAGTATTTCCATGTTTTTTTTCATATTGCTTTAATTTTTCAAGCATTTCTAAAAATTTATCATCTCTTTTCTCACTAGTATTATTCCCTTCCCATTTAAAGCCTAGCTTTTCTAATTTTTCTATACGGTTACGCCACTTACGGGATTGAAGGTACTCTTTATATTTTGCTCTTTGAGAAGAAACCCAAGTCGCTAATTGCCTATAATCTTCATCATATTGGTCTACACAAAGGTGGCCTTTAGCATTTTTAAACCTCACTAATTCATTATATCTTTGGGTCCACAAATCGCCTCTAGGAGACCAACTGAATTCAATTAAATCTAGTTTGTTTATTTGCTCTTCATCTAGTTCATTTTGATGGTATTTTTGACGCTGACCTACGCACCATGTTCCTAGGCTTCCGTATCTAGCTGGGAGTAAGGATGTTCCATTTAAATTATAATACTCTGCTAATTCGTCATACTTGTCGTCCCATTCTCTATTTGAAACAGGTTCCCATATGAAATTTAAAGCATTTAAACGGTTGACTCGATCTTCTGATAATTTATTATCTTTCTTATCTCGGATTTGAGTTTTCATCCAATTATAAAGCGTGCCATTATCGTAGCGAGTGTGTACGGTCGTATTCCCAAATTCATTGTAATATTGTTCTAGTTGCTTAAATTTATCTTCCCACCTTGCACTAGCGATATCCCATTTAAAGTTTAAGGTTTCTAGTTTATGAATTCGTTCAATGGTAAGGAGAGGAATTTCATTTTTATATTGCTGCCTTTGGTATTGTACCCAACTAGCAAGTCTTGTATTTTCATTATCATTGGGGACATCAGAGTGACCATATTCATTATAAAAAGTCTTCAATTCTGCAAAACGGTCATACCAAGCAGGAGCTAATTTATTAACAATTTTTGTTTTAATAGCATTCTTTAAATCATTTAAATGAATTTCGGGGCCAAGCACCTCTATAGTTTTATTAAATCTATCATCTTGAAAACCTTTTATATCATTTGAATGCTCACGTATATTACAAATGCTGCTATATAATTGTTCATCTTGTTCTTGAAGAGCATTTAGTACATCAAAGACCTCATTAAATTCTGTTTTACCTATTGCTTCATCAACAGTTTCACCTGTTTCTAGCTCTAAAAATATAGGTACTAATATATATCCAACATCTTTATTTTGGCTTTTTCTCATTGCTCGACCAGTTGCTTGTATAACATCCACCTGACTTCTTTTAGGTGAAAGAAAAGCGACCATATCTACCGTTGGAACATCCACACCTTCGGTTAAACATCTAGCATTCGACATAAGGGCAAAATCACTATTCTTGAAATCATTTATAATGTTTTCTCGACTACCTGCATTTATGTCGCCATTAACATGGAAAGTTTCTAATTCAGGGATATGGTGAGCAATACCTTCATCACCTTCACTGGTAAAGGATTTAGCGGACGCTATTGATTTATGAAAAGTGAATATTTTTTTAACGCCATACTTTTCTAAACACTCTTTTATAGCTAATTGATTAGCAACTTGCTTTGCCTTAACATAATCAGAACCTAAATCTACTCCACTACGTTTGAGTAATTCACGACTTACCGTTTCATTTGTTATCACGGAAACTACAACTTTATAATTACAAATAATTCCTTTATTGGCAGCTTCTGCAAATGTTAACTTGTAAGAGACTTCTCCATAAACATCTTCCTTATCCATTGAATATACTGGAATATCTTTAAAATAATTGTTGTTTTCCCTTATTGAGTAATGCTTCGGAGTTGCAGTTAAAAACAGCCTTTTTTGTATTTTTATATTTTCATCTTTAAGGGCGAAGCTAAACTTTTTACCTTCTCTTCCTGCTGTTTTATGTGCTTCATCAAAAACCCCAAAATCAAATATAAAGTCATTATTAATTGCTTTAGATACAACTTTTGCTGATTGGTATGTTGAAAAAACTATTTTGGTGCCAACAGTATTCTTAAGGTATGAAGCAAGTTCATCAATATCAGTGGTCACAGGGAAGCTTAAATCTGAGGTATAAGCATCAATATTTTTAGTTACCGAGTTATCAGAACAAATACATATATATGAAGAATTAGTTAAACTGGTTTCGTAACACCATTCTTTAAGTATTTGTCTAACTAAAGCTAATGATGGTAGTAGTACCAATATAGATTGAGGCTTCAGTTTTTCCGCAACCCAAAGAGAAACTAATGACTTACCTGTACCACAAGCCATTAATGCTGTTGTTCTTGAAGTACTTTGTAAAGCGTTGGTAATGTTATTTATAGCATCTTGCTGGTGTGCTCTTGGTTTTTTAATGACCCTATTGGTTATTCCTTTTGATAACCAGTTATTTATACGATTAAAGTCGTCTGTTTTTAAATAATCTAAATCGCTCCCCCTAACGCAGTGCAAACCACTTCTTTGATGTAATACATCATCAGGTAAACGAATACTGTTAGTAAAAATTAATTTTGATTTAACAGAGTCTGATAAGCCAATGAACGTTGAAAGTTCATCCCAAGTTAATGATTTTCTATACGATCTAAATTTGACTTGATAAGTACTGTATTGACCAAGTTTATTTAAATAAACACCATCTATCCCTTTGTCATTTGAAGTATTTATATTTAATAAATTTTTTATTTTTAATGGGATATTTTCAAAAGACCAAACTTCTTCGGCTTGTAGAGTAGGCTCAGTAGCAATATAAGCTTCAGCAAATACTTCAAAAGAATCTCCTTTATCTTTAGCGATAGATATTTTTTGAATACGTAACTCTAATTCTTTAAAAGAATTAAGTCCTTCAAACAAACCTTTGGAATAATATTTTGTGGATTTTATATGCTTAGGAAGATCCATTTCTACGATAAACCAATAATACGAAATATATAATTAATTTAACTATACAGAGAACTTTACTTCCGATCCAATAGCTTATTAATATTCATTGGTTTTAGGTGTTTAGCTAACTTTTCTATTGCTGAGTTTCATTCCCATTTAGACCATATTGTTAGTGTTGATTAGTTTAATGACGAATGTCCGCAATGGTGGCTTTTGCGACGGTCAAGTTGAATTACAACTTATGGAAACAAAGTGTCAGTTTAAGTTTTGAGTTACTACTGCTTGGTTTACTTGCTAGGATAACCAGTGATGCTTCTAATTGCTTTATACAAAGGGTTTAATCGAGAATACATTTTTTGATAAACGCTATGATACAACTGATGATATAATTTTTTATTGGCGTTAATTGGCGTAAACACTTTGCCGCCATGGGTCATATTATCCACAGCTTGAGTGTAATCAGCATAAAGGCCAACCCCAACGGCCGCATTAATAGCCGCCCCCAAGCCTGAGGTTTCAAAGGTATGCGGTCGCTGAACGGGCATACCAAATATATCGGCAGTGATTTGCATGGCTTGATCACTTTGTGAGCCTCCGCCTGAGACCATTAACTTAGTGATTTTAATTCCAGTTTTACGTTCGGTAAGCTCTTTTCCTTCTCGCAGCGCATAACCAATACCTTCAATTATCGCACGATAAATATGCGCTCGGGTGTGAACATCACCAAAACCAATCATAGCGCCTTTTGCTTCTGGTCCGGGAGTTCTTATGCCGGGATTCCAGTAAGGCTGTAACACTAAACCCATAGAGCCTGCGGGCACCTGTGCTAATAAATCATCAAACAATACTTCAGTGGCAATACCTTGTTTGCTAGCTAGCTGTTGCTCTTTTAAGCCAAACTCACGTTTAAACCAACTTACCATCCAATATCCTCGTTGAATAATCAATTCCGTGTTATACACATTAGGCATTGCAGCAGGATAGGCTGGTAAATGTTTTATCGCTTCTACATAGTTGGTGTTGGTGGTATTAAAGGTTGCTGTTGTGCCATAACTCAAACTGCCGGTGTCTGGGGTTAAGCAGCCCGAGCCTAGCACTTCACACGCTTTATCTGAACCAGCAGAAATAAGCGGTAAACCTTGAGGTATGCCAGTTTCTAGCGATGCCTGTTCCGATATAACACCTAATGACTCACCACAAGGAATAAGTGTCGGTAGCATGTCTTTGGTTATTGGTAGAGCTTGCCAGCGCCAATCTAATGGTTTACACCAGCTTTGACGTTTAAAATTAAAGGGTAGGTAGCCAACTTGGCTAGATATTGAGTCAACATAGTTTCCCGTTAATTTAAAACTATGAAAACCTGATAGTAACATCAACTTATGGGTGTTTTTCCATACATCAGGTTGTTGATGTTTTATCCAATTTGCCTCAGCTTGGCGTCTAAAGTATTCAATGGTTTTGGTTTCACCCACCAAGGTAAACAGCGCGCGCCAATACCAACTCATGGTATCTAAGTTGTGTTGTTCACGTTGATCTAACCATACAATTGCTGGCCTAAGCGGCTTTCCTTCAACATCAAGGTTAACCATGGTGGCCCGTTGACAGGTCAAAGCAACGGCTTTAATGTGTGATTTGTGTATATTTTTCTTGTCTAATTCTGGCCAAAGTTGCTGGCATGCCTGTCCAAGCATGGTCCAGTAATAGTTCGGCTCTTGTTCCGCCCAACCGGGATGTTTTGAAAAATAAGGTTCAATGTCAACTTTACTTTTCGCAACAATTTCGCCCTTAAGATCAAATAACAGAGCCCGAATACTCTGAGTACCATTATCAAGTGCCAATAAATAGCTGGCTTTATTGTTAGATTTAATCATGATGATGTATTGGGCTTTAAATCAAGAGACATGGGTAAATAATAATATTGTTTAATTATGGCTTGATAGCGGGTGAGTTCATCTTGCCACTTAGTTTCGCTCCAGCCAAGTTCTTGTTGAAAAATAACTGCTAATTGATTAAATAAAGATTCGCCAGCATTTTTTACCAACAAGCCTAATCGGGTTCGTCTTAATAATAAATCATCAAGATGCACAACAGCTTCGTGCTTAATAGCCCAACGGCACTCGGCTAAACAGAACTGAGTATTCTCTATAAGCTTTGTTTCTGCTTGGCTCGTGTTTGATAATATCAAAGGAGCATTATTGCCATACCTGCCAACCAAGCGGGCTAACCATGCTATGTTGTGTTGATGCTTGCTGGGAAACAATTGCTCAACAGCTAAATTTGAAAAAACATGACTTTGCTCGCTTTGCTGGTGTTCTTGTTGGTTTTTTGTCTCAGAAGTTAACCAAGGCATCGCTGCATCAAGTGCTTCAATGGCTGTTAATCTAAAGGTGGTTAACTTGCCTCCACTAGCGGTTACTAACCCTGATTCAGCCCATATAGCATGGTCACGACGTTCTTTTGAAGCTTGTTTAGCAAAATGCCTATCACAACTGATCACGGGTCTAACCCCTGAAAATGTCGAGATTATGTCATGGTGAGTGATCTGGTATTGAGCAAAATTTTCATTAACCACCGCGAGTAAATAATCAAGTTCTTCTTGGCTGATCTTTGCTTCGTTATCCAAATCATCCTGGTGATCTAGATCTGTGGTGCCAATAATGGTTGCACCTTCCCACGGGTAGATAAAAACAGGTCGTTTATCAGCACTGTGCAATAATGTTAACGCAGAATTAACTGGCAATGTGGCTTTACCGACTACTAGGTGACTGCCACGTAACGGCCTGACACGTTGCTCAGTCACTACTTCATTTCGTAATTTATCTGCCCACGCACCAGTAGCATTGATCACCACCTTAGATTGTAGCGTCAATATTTCAGTAGATGGCGCATGGGGGCTGTTGTCTTGAATATTAACGCCAATCACTTGTTGTGTGCGGGGATTTTTCACTAGTGAGGTTGCTTTTACATAATTAATAGCTTGTGCGCCAGCGTTGATAGATTCTTGCAGCACACGCATGACCAGACGCGAATCGTCAACCGTTGAGTCAGTATAATAACAACTGCCTTTAAGGGTTTGACAGCTTAAGCCGGGAAACTTCTTGATGGTTTGGCTGACATTAAAAAAGCGATGATCTTTGATTCCTGCCAGCCAATCGTATAGCCACAACAAGGTATTCATGATAAAGCGCCCGGGTATTTGCCCTTGTTTAAGTACAAAGTAATAGCCCATTCGCTCGATCAAACCAGGGGCTTCTTTTAATAGACGTTCACGTTCTTGCAGGGCTTGTTTGGTTAGTTTGATATCGCCTTGTGCAATATAACGAAGGCCACCATGCACCATTTTTGATGAACGACTAGATGTGCCCCAAGCAAAATCTTGTTGTTCAATAAGCAGGGCGCTTAAACCTCGACGTCTTGCTTCTTGTAAAACTCCTGCGCCAACAATACCGCCGCCAATCACAATAACATCCCATGTTTTACGGGTGGTTTTTGTACTATGTTGTCGTAATTGCGCTAAAAAATCAGTACGGTCGGTAAAGCTAATCGCTGAGTTAGAGTTGTTAACCATAGTGTTACACCAAGGTGCCGGGGTTCATCCGTTTATCTGGATCAAACACCTGACACAAGCCTTTGATCGCTGCAATTCCTAACTCACCTTTTTCTGCTGCTAAATAGGGGGCATGATCTTTACCTACGCCATGTTGATGGCTAATAGTTCCCCCTTGCTTAACGATAGCCTGTGCCCCTGCAGCTTTAATTAATTGCCAACGCTTAAGTGTGGTATCGTAATCTTTGCCCATACGAAAAAGAAACGTGGTGTAAATACTACAGCCTTGTCCATAAAAGTGTGATAAATGAGTAAACACATGAATTTTTTCAGGCTCTTCGCTCGTACCACTAGCTTTAGCGCAATTTGTTTGTGGTGTTAAAGCATTTGCAATAGCTGATTCAATAGTGTTGACAGTATCAGGTACTGCCGACCAATCTACACAGGTTTCCATTGTGTCAACGACTACGCCTATATCCCAAAATCCTTGGCGTAAATAGGGACTTCGAAAACGGCTATGTTGCCAATGTTTACCCAGCGCAGTACCAATATAAACGCCACTGTGTTGGTTGATAAACTGTTTGGTAATTTTCAAGGCGGATTGACATTGCGCCTTGCTACCTGTTATTCCAAAGGTGAACATGGTTTTACTATCGTCATTAGCGATGCCCCGTAAGCGTAAATATTTCTCTAAATATTTAACCGCAGTATCATGACCCGCCAAGGTTAAGTGCGAAGCCGTTTCAACAGCATTACTCAAACGCATCATCGACAATTGTACCCCCGCTTGGGCAATGTCACGCGTAGCGGCGATTCCTGTTTGCCAATTAGGTAAAAAGGCAACATAAAAATATTCTTGCTGAGCGATTTTAGTGACTCGCATTTTCACTTCGGTAATAATTCCCATGCGACCTTCGCTGCCTAACACCATTTCTCTCATATCCGGGCCTGCAGATGATGCTGGAAAGGTAGGAATATCTATAGCACCTTTTGGTGTAACAACTGTGCCACCGGCAAATAGCTTTTCTATTCGACCATAACGCAGTGATTGTTGACCACTAGAGCGACTAGCAACCCAACCCCCAACTGTAGACAGCTCCCATGATTGTGGGAAATGCCCTAAGGTGTATCCTAAAGTTGCTAATTGTTTTTCTACATCAGGTCCTAGCGTGCCAGCGCCAAAAGTGGCAACTTGGCTAAGCTCATCAAAGTCAATCAGCTGATTCATCTCGCTTAACGCAATCGTAATAATAGGGCGGTGATGGTTCACTGGGTTGATATGACCACAAACTGAAGTGCCACCGCCATAAGGGATTACAATTAAATCTTCTTGCTTGGCAAATTCTAATAAGGTATGTACCTGCGCTGTGGTTTTTGGAAATGCTACGCCATCAGGAAACGCATCAAAATTTCCACTGTGAGTTGCGATCCAATCAGGAATACTTTGTCCTGTGCAATGACGTAAACGGACTTCGGCACTGGTGTTAATTAATTGATGTTCTGGTGCTTTTGAAGGCGGCACTTTGGCAATTGCGTCAGCTAATGAAATTGGAGCTAAGGGGGTACCTTTGCCTACAATATTTTCAATATAATGTTGTGAGGTTTGTGTTAGTTCAAAACTAAAATTGTTTTTATCATCACCCCAGCCATTCCAACGTTTCATCTATTCACCTTCATTATTAATCGTCATTATTTGCATACTAGACTCAATTATCGTTCGGTTTTATGGTTTAATAGGGTTGATTATTGATAATTTAGGACATTCAAACATGAATCAAAGGCTAATGAGTATCGATTCAATTAATGCAAAACAGTCAATTATGGGGATTTCGCTGTTAGGAAAGTTGGTTGTTAGTAAGGGCTATGACCTTGAAGGTATGCTTAACAAGTCAGGCATAGCAATGGATTTACTGAACGATCCTAAAGCGAGCATCTCTTTAACACAAGAAATTGCCTTTACCCGAGAACTTGTTAATACCATGACTGAGCCTGATCTTGGTTTTCAAGCAGGGCAATGTTATCGAATTAACGCTTTTGGTCATATTGGTTTAGCCGCAGGCTCTAGTGATACAGTTGAGGAGGCGATTACTTTTTTTTTGAAGTATATACGTCTGGCTTACACCCATTTTGATATAGATTTTTTTACTTCAGCCGGCAATGCTGTGCTCAGATTTAATGATAAATATAACTTAAATGATTTAAGACGGTTTTATCTTGAGCGTGATTTTTCTTTTGCGTTTTTATCTACACGAGACATGTTTCCACGCTCTATTGTTGGGCAAAAACCTAAAACGATACATTTCGACTTTCCTTGTCCATCCAGTGTCGAACACTATCAAAAGTTATATCAATGTCCTGTACATTTTTCGATGCCGCATAATCAAATATTATTTGATGAAAGGTATTTAGCGCTAGCGCTACCTTTAGCGAATTCATTAACACGTGAACTACTAGAAGAGCAATGCAAAAGCCAAGAGAGAGCTTTGTTAGGCCCACAAAATTATGATGAAAAAATCAGAGTCATTATCCAAGCAACCCAAGCTGAGATACCAAGTTTAGATAAAATTGCAAAGCAGTATTTTATGACGCCAAGAACGTTACGACGAAAATTAAAAGAACAAGGGGTTAGTTTTCAGCAATTGGTCAACGAAGAGTTATGTAAAAAAGCGCTACATTATTTATCAACCACCACGCTAACAGTAGAGCAAATATCAATACGGTTAGGTTATAGTGAATCAGCAAGCTTTATTCATGCCTTTAAGCGATGGACAGGTAAAACGCCTAAAGCCTACCGTTAGTTGATCTATGATTATATACCCGCTCCACTTGAAGATGCAGGATTCAGCTGGAGTTAGAAACGTCTTTAGGCAAGGCATTGATTGTAGAGAATGGTTATTCCCTTCTCAAAATCAATAACGCAGCATAAAGCGTTTCTAAACCAGCCCTCGGGGAAGGCTGAGCAAATCATATCCATCGTTACATTTCTTTTTAAGGGAACAACCCTTAATAAAAAAAATGCGCCTTGGTTATGAATCGCTCAGACTTCCTGAAACGAGCATCTTCAAGTGGAACGGGTATAGTAATTAAATCAAGGATAAAAGTTATGCTAGCACAGTTATTTTGTTCTACACTCAAGGTAGCCCTTAAAACTAACGGAAAACTGCATTGCTTTTTTTTGTACGATTGTCGCTAACACACTTATTTTTAACTTTAGCCATACTAATTTCTAATCCTGTGTTAGCGCTTGAAAATATTGTGCTGCAATTAAAATGGTCGCATCAATTTCAATTTGCCGGCTATTATGCAGCTAAAGAACAAGGTTATTACGCTGAAGCTGGTTTTGACGTCACTATACTGCCTTTAGATCAGTCAACAACACCAACTGATGCGGTGTTAAACGGTCAAGCTGATTATGGCATTATTGGCTCTAGCATTATTCTTGATCGAATGCGGGGAATTCCTTTAGTGGCGGTTGCTGCTGTGTTTCAACATAGCCCTTTAGTGTTAATCACTCGTACTGATGATCAGCTACTTGGCCCCTATGAACTAAAAAATAAGCGAATCATGTATAGAAAGGGATATGACGATGCCACTTTAATAGCCATGTTTACTCAGTTAAACATTAATGAGTCAGATTACCAGCATGTCCCCCACAGTTTTGATCCTAATGCGTTAGCCACAGGCGAAGTTGATGCTATTTCTGGCTATTTAACCGATCAACCTTTTTATTATCAAAAAGCCGGTGTAAACATTCAAGTGATTAACCCTATGAATTACGGGATTGATTTTTATGATGATATATTATTTACCAGTGAAGAATTAATACACCGCGATCCTGACAGGGTAAACCAATTTGTCAAAGCAAGCATGAAAGGGTGGAAATATGCCTTAGCGCATAAGGCAGAATTAATAGAGCTGATTCAAACCAAATACGATTCAAACAAACCATTAGCTAATTTAAAGTTTGAAGCTGAGCAAACAGAAAAAATGATCCTGCCAAACTTAGTTGATATTGGCCATATTAGCAGCTCACGCTTTAGGCGCATTGCTGACATTTATAAACAATTAGGCTTTGTACCACTGGATGCAACATTTGAGGGTGTTGATTTCAAAGACTATCTTGTGAAAGAGAAACACTCTCCATTTGAAATGAAGATACTGTTGGCTTTAGTTGGAGGAAGTTTACTGCTTGTAATAGTGCTTTTTTATTTAAATAGACGTCTGAATCATATGGTATCAGACAGAACACAGGGGCTTATGCAAGTAAAAGAGAATTTGGCGCGCTATATAGACATTGTCGACCGCTATGTGATCTCATCTCAAACCGATTTGGACGGTAAAATCACCGATGTCTCCACCGCATTTTGTCGGGTATCAGGTTATAGCAAAGAAGAGTTATTAGGCCAAACACATAAGTTATTAAAACACCCTGAGACCAATGAAAGTATATATAAAGAAATGTGGGACACTATTACTCAGGGAAACACATGGTCAGGGGAGTTATTAAATCAAGCCAAAGATGGCTCACGTTATTGGGTCGATGCTAAAATTGACCCAGTAAGAAATGAAGAGGGTAAAATCTGCGGTTACATTTCTATTAGGCACAATATCACCGACAAAAAAAGAGTAGAAGAATTATCAATTACCGACAAATTGACCGGGCTCAATAATCGTTTGCGTCTTGATGATATTATGCTCGAAGAAATTAGCCGCATGAAACGTTACTCATTGACATTATCAATAATCTTGGTTGATATAGATTTTTTCAAAATAGTTAATGATAACTTTGGTCATTTGGTTGGCGATCAAGTACTGATTGAAATTGCACAAATACTACGTATTAATTGTCGTGGAGTAGATGTTGTTGGCAGGTGGGGAGGAGAAGAATTTCTTATTATTTGCCCTGAAACCAGCATCGAAGAAGCGATTAGTGCAGCCAACAAATTTAGAACAATAATTGCTCAACATGATTTTCCAGAAGTAGGAAATAAAACCGCTAGCTTTGGTGTAACTACGGGCATACCGAGTGATTCTGTTGCGGATATCTTGCGCCGGGCTGATAAAGCATTATATCGAGCAAAAGACCAAGGGAGAAATCGAGTTGAATTTTTGTTAGGCAAATCATCAGATAATTTACAATAACTGCTGAGGTAAAGCGTGAGGCTAGTCAAAGCTACATTAGAAATACAAACGATTTGGGTGACAACGCAAGAAATGGTGTTGCTAGTATATATTGGCAATTTAGACAGACACAAAAAAGCCACCAGAATAGTTAACTAAACTATCTCTAAGTGGCTAATTTATAATATAAAAAATGGTCGGAGTAGCAAGATTCGAACTTGCGACCTCACGTCCCCCAGACGCACGCGCTACCAAGCTGCGCTATACCCCGACGTACAAAAACGATGCACAATACTCTAAAGTAGTAACCTAGGGAGGGTAACCCAAGTATCGTCGTTTTGCGACGCCTATATTAATGATTTATTGAGTTAATGCAAAGACATTTATGTGATCTATCGGCCTATTATTATTAACTGCTTAACTAATACACAATTATTGATTGTTTTGCTCTGTAAAACGCTTAATAAAATGTACACCGTCGATCATCAATGGAAAATCTTTATTTACGGTGATCGGGGCAGCTAATTGGCTTGAGTAACTCTGAAAATTACCATTTTGGTCAATTAATACTGATTTATCCTTATTAAATACCAGCAAACCTTCCGGTGAAGTATTGGCAATAACACGATCTTTCGTCAATGTGGTTAGATCTGCGCCATTACTATATCGGCTTTGATCAAGCTGACAACCCAACCAGTTTTTCATCAATGTTGGCTGTAAATCCATATGGCTAGTAAGCGTACTTAACTCGTCATTATTATTAGTTAGTTGCAATTGCTCGTTAGGGGTAATCAATAAAGCCGACTTTGTAGAAAGCCGGGTTTCTTTAGTTTGGTTACCTAATGAACTGATCCAAATAATGTCTTGTTGCTTTTTATGTTTTTGCGCCAATAATAGTGCGTCAATAAACAACTCAAATTGATACTGGCTGCTTTGATTTTTTGGCGCATTATCACCACTTTGAAAATAAATTAAATGAAGCCCAGGCTTTTTATTATTAAGCTTTTCGGCAAAAACCAAACTTGAAATATCATTGAGTTGAGTATTTTCTTCAAATAATGGCGTAAACCAAAAGGTATTACTGGGTTGTTCAATAGCCGCATCTTTCTGACTATTGGGTGTTATCAGGGTGAATGAGCTGGTTAAACCTTGTTGCCTAAGCGCTTGAAATAAAAGCGGGGTAGTGTTTTGAGCCAGTATGTCTTGCTGGTAAATAGAGGGTAATGCATAAAACAGATTAAACCATGCATCATCAAACAATGCGGTATCCACATGATTATTTAGTTGATAACGATTTGCATTAATTCTACGGCTAAAATTATAAAACTGCTCTTTATTAAGCTGTTCATCGGTAAGTACTAAAAATACCGACTTGCTAACTGCTGGGCTCGCACATTGCTGAGCCTGGAGTACTGGATAGCGCGGAATAGCACTACTAAAAGATAACGGTCTTGTTTTTCGCTCAATATAGTCGTCAACATCAAACAACCCATATTTAGTGAGTAAGGTTTGTGCTGTTGCCGGATAAGACAATGGCAATACCGTATCTTGGCGCAGCACATCATAATCTAAATTGGCATCGGCCCAAATATGGGTTAAATGACTAAAAAAGAAAGCAACTACTAAAATCATAATTACAAAACGAGCGAAAATGGTTTTTTGTAACTGCTTTAAATGCTTCCACGCATAGTTACTAATAATAAATTCAAAACCCAAAATTATGATAGCAAGCATGCCACTAACGGTATAAAAAATCGCGTTTTCTTGTGCTATTTCTTTGATCAAACTAATGATTTGGGCACTCGAAGATGCATTTACATGGTAGCCTAATCGGCTGTAAATAAAGCCATCAAGTAATAACAGTAATAAGCCAAAGGTAAAAATTATTGAGCCGCTGGTTCGAATAACCTTGGTATTAGGCCAAATGATTGTTAACGGAAATAACAACAACACAAAGCTCATAAAGGTTAGAAAGGCCATATGACTGACCCATGTGGTTATTAGGTATACTTGTCCTATTAAGGTGGTTGGTGCGGTTTCACTAAACAGGTAATAAGACGAAAGGGCAATTGCTGCGATAATATTAAAAAAAGTGAACCAATGGCTCCAACTGATTAAATGTAATAGTTTTTTACTATAGCTTTTTGTATCAAAAGAGACCATTGAACTTCATTCTTCTTATTACGGATTAAATAATTACGGGTAAATATAAAACTAATGTGTTTTTTGAATTGATTGATTTAATGCGCGCGTAAAATTGTCTACAATGGCACCTTGTTTATCTGCTGGAATTTTACTAATAATATTAGTTATGGTATTTCCAAGACACATTAACGCTAAATCGGTGGTTGCTGATTCTTTTACCAGTACATCCATAAGTTCTTGAATAA
Source organism: Colwellia sp. KU-HH00111 (assembly GCF_040362745.1). Classification (NCBI taxonomy): domain Bacteria; kingdom Pseudomonadati; phylum Pseudomonadota; class Gammaproteobacteria; order Alteromonadales; family Colwelliaceae; genus Colwellia; species Colwellia sp. KU-HH00111. The sequence continues at coordinate 83,284 of NZ_BAABWO010000009.1, forward strand.
TTTTTTCTACACGTTCATTGGAGTATTTCGATACAATGGGCATAATGACACTTAATTGCTGATGATAAATAATAGTTTTGTAGTTTATCAAATGCCTGAACAATATACTAATATATCGATCCCTAACTATGAGTTTAATGATTTCTAATATCGCACTACATTATATTTCAAAAAAAGAAGAATCAGGCGAGGTTGTATTACGCCTTGGCCCTGAAAACATTGACATTAGCGCAAAAATAACAGCGTTTGTCGATGGTTTACACACTATATACAACGCCAAAGGCAGTAAGGCTTATGGTAGCTTTTCTGATATGCCAGCCCCAGGCACAAATGATGACGGCACTGATGTGCAAGCGGCACGTTTTGTTGATTTAATGGAAAGCTATTTGGGTGAACGCCAAGACTTTTACCAATTTAGCATTCAGGCAGCTAATACCCTTAAAAATGAAATAGAAAAATATGATCTTGAAGAAAGTGGCTATTTAGTGGTTTGCCACTATGAATTTATGGGGGGGCGTTATCTTTTAGTGGCGGTTATTCCGGTTTCACAACATTATAGCGTTGATGGTGAGCTTAATATTTCAGCGGATCAACACCTTGATACCAATAAATTACAGCTTGCTGCACGTATTGATTTGTTTGATTATCAGCAAAATGCCAGTGGTAATCGTTATATCTCTTTTATTAAAGGTCGTGCTGGGCGTAAAGTGTCTGACTTTTTCTTAGACTTTTTAGGGTGCGAAGAAGGCTTAAATGCCAAAGAGCAAACTCAAACACTAGTACAAGCCGTTGAAGACTTTGTTGCCGTTAATCAACTTGATGCAGGTGAAAAACAGCAAACACGTAAAGAGCTTTTAAGTTATTGCAAAGAGCAAAAAGCTAGCTCTCAAGATATTTCAATGCAAGATGTCGGCAAGGTTATTGGCCATACTACAACTGATACCAGCGGGAATGAACAAGATTTTTATCAATTTTGCCAGCAGCAGTCTTATCCTATTGAAGAGTCGTTCCCTCATGATCAAGCGGTAGTGAATAAAATCACCAAGTATTCCGGCTATGGCAATGGTATTAGCTTAAGCTTTGAGCGTAGTCATTTTGGACAAGACGTGGTTTACAATCCTCACAACGATTCAATAACCATATTTAAAGTGCCGCCAAACTTAAAAGAACAATTACAGGCTTTATTAGCAAACAATAGTGATGACACCATCGAAAACAGCTAGGATAGCCATAGAAATGGTTACGCGTAACCGATATATCCTTTATTAAACAATTACCTAGTTGTATATGGTAATTAAATAGAACCATTAAAGAAAAGAGACATTGCATGACAAACCCAACAGAATCAAGCCCAGTAAATAGCATAACTATTGTGCGTCCGGACGACTGGCATGTACATTTACGCGATGGCGAAGTATTAAAAAATACGGTCAAAGACATTAGTCGATATTTTGGGCGCGCAATTGTTATGCCTAATTTAGTACCACCTGTTACTAATTTAACGCTGGCTAAAGCCTATTACGATCGCATTATGGCTGCTGAGCCAAAATCAGGGTTTCAACCGTTAATGGTTTTGTATTTAACTGACTCAACTAGCCCAGAAGATATTATAGAAGCCAAAGAATCAGGGCTTGTTTTTGCAGCAAAACTCTATCCAGCTGGTGCAACCACAAATTCTTCTTCTGGTGTAACCGACATCACTAAAATGGCTGACGTTTTAACAACGATGCAAAAAGTTGGTATGCCGTTATTAATTCATGGTGAAGTTACCACCGATGATATTGATATATTTGATCGTGAGCAGGTGTTTATTGACACAATTTTATCACCGTTAGTTGCTAATTATCCTAATTTAAAAATAGTGCTTGAACATATCACTACAAAAAATGCCGTTGACTTTGTAAACAGTGCCAGTGAAAACGTTGCTGCAACGATTACCGTGCATCATTTATTATTTAATCGCAATCATATGCTCGTTGGTGGTATTCGTCCGCATTATTTCTGTTTACCTATTTTAAAACGTAATATTCATCAACAAGCTTTAATTAAAGCGGCCACTAGTGGTAGTGCTAAGTTTTTCTTAGGGACTGATTCTGCACCACATGCACAACATGCAAAAGAATCTAGTTGTGGCTGTGCTGGCTCTTACACTGCACATGCAGCAATAGAATTATATGCTGAGGTGTTTGAACAAGAAAATGCACTAGATAAACTAGAAGCGTTTGCTAGTTTAAATGGCCCAGCTTTTTATCAATTACCGACAAACAAAGATACAATCACTATAACAAGAAAACCGTGGCAAGTTCCTGCAACGCTCAGCTTTGGAAATGATGTAGTTGTACCGATCCGCAGTGAAGATCAAATTGTTTGGCAAGTGGAAGACTAACGAATGCAATTATTTGTAGACAACCTAACCGTTATTGATTTTTCTTACCTTTGCAAAGTACGTGGCATAGTTGGGGAAAGTTGGATTGTTGATGTATTACTTGATGGCTCACTTAACGAGCAGTCTATGGTGCTTGATTTTGCTATTGTTAAAAAACAAATTAAAGCCATTATTGATGAGGCGGTAGACCATAAGCTGTTGTTACCATTAAAAGAAAAAGCGTTAACGGTTAACGACTCAAGCTATCATAAAAACCACCAAACATTAGATTTTGTCAGTGAACGTGCCAGTTATTACCTGCAATCACCAAAATGTGCCTTTGCTAGCATTGATTGCTTAGAAATAACCATTGATTCCGTTACTCAGTATTTAAACGAAATTATTATGGCTGAACTGCCAAATAACGTGCAAGGCTTAACCCTAACTTTACGCCCTGAGGCTATTGCCGGTGATTTTTATCATTATACTCATGGCTTAAAACTTCATGATGGTAACTGTCAACGCATTGCCCATGGTCACCGCTCTAAAATACAAGTATTTGTTGATGGTGTTAAAAATACCCAATTAGAGCATGACTGGTGCCAGCGCTGGCAAGACATTTATATTGCTAGTGAAGGTGATAGGGTGGCGCAATCTGAAATTCAACTCTCCAAACAGGCGATGTTGAATTTAACACCCGATCACCAATATTTTAGTTATTGTGCGCCACAAGGTCGATTTGACATAGCCGTAGAGAAACAGGTATTAGATGTAGTAGATTGTGACTCTACCGTTGAACTATTAGCGGATTTTGTTGCCCGTCAACTTAAGAAAAATTTACCTACTAATACCATTAAAGTGATTGGTTATGAAGGTGTTGCCAAAGGAGCTATTGTAAGTGTTTAAAGGTTCATTACTCAGTAATAGCATTATTTGTTTATCGGTTTTATGTTCAAGTTTATCTGCAACTGTGGTTCAGGCAAAGCCAACAATTGAATTACTCGGTGAAATACAGCAGGGTGGTTTAATTGTTGGTAAAACAAGTGCTGAAAATAAAGTGATGCTAAACGATACACGGTTGCCTGTTACAAAGCAGGGCAACTATGTTTTTGGTTTCTCGCGAGATGACAACACACAATATCAACTGGTGATTACTGAGCCAGACGGCTCGCATACTAGCAAAACCATTACACCTAAAAAGCGTGAATATAAGCTGCAACGTATTGAAGGCATAAAAAAAAGCATAATGCAGCCTAACCCTAAAGCTGTAGCAAGATCAAAAAAAGACAGTAAACAGATCCGCGCGGCACGTAAAATTTCAAGTGAGATAACCAGTTTTGCCAAGGGATTTATTCCCCCCATAAATGGCACTATTACTGGTGTTTACGGCAGCCAGCGCATTTATAATGGTGTACCTAAAAGGCCACATTTTGGTTTAGATTATGCAGGGAAAATAGGCGATCCGGTTAAAGCTCCTGCATCAGGTAAGATATTATTATGGGTGCCTGATATGTTCTATTCAGGTGGAACTTTAATTATAGATCATGGCCATGGCATCAGTTCAACCATGCTACATTTAAGTAAGTCTTATGTTAAAAAAGGTGATATTGTTAATCAAGGCGAGGTGATTGCCGCTGTTGGTAATAGTGGCAGAGTCACTGGACCACATTTAGATTGGCGTATAAACTGGTTTGACGTAAAAATTGACCCTGCATTAGTGCTAAAAATACCGTCGCTACAATAGGTTAAATAGAGATAACAATATAGAGAACTACTGATATGGTACCCAAAGCTATTAAACAGTTAGTTAAGCTATTTAGTTTAATATTATGTTTTATATTACCCGCACAAAGCAAAGAGTTTGTTGTAGGCTGGGAGCTGTGGTATCCATATCAATTTCACAATAATGAAAGTAAACTTACCGGTGTTGATGTCGAAATTTTTAACTTGATCGCTAAAAAAGCCGACATGACAATCTCTTATGTAGAGCTACCTTGGCAACGCCATTTAATGTATATCCAAAATGGTATGGTTGATATCGCGTTTGGCGCTTCACATACCGAAGAACGTGCAAAAACTGCGCATTTCTCTCTTGCCTACCGTAAAGAAAAAGTTAACTTATTTGTTAAGAAGGGCACTAAAAACGACATAAAACTGAATAAATTAGCGGATCTGATCTCAAGTGATTACCTTATTGGTGTAGAAAATGGTTATTACTATGGTGAGAATTATGAAAAACTCAAACACTCACCAGAGTTTATGGCACAAATAAGTAGCGTACTAGATATAGAGCAAAACGTTAAAATGCTATTAAAAGGGCACATTAATGGATTTTTGGCTGATCCCTTTACCATGCAGTCGTTTATAAAAAAATACCAATTTAAAGATCAATTTGAGATTCATACACTGCCTATTTACCAAAGCGACATATATATTATGCTCAGCAAAAAAACTTGTGCTGTTGAAGATTTAGCTAAAATCAATCAGGCAATTACCACTTTGAAAAATGAGGGTAAATTAGCTGAAATTATACAGCGTTGGTCTACAAAGTATTAATCGATATTTGTTTTAAATTAATAAAGACGATTCTTACAGTACCTTTCCATGTAAATCTTAGATTTTGTTGTCGTGTTTTGTTATTCTTTAATCATTAAATATGAAACAAGGATTGTGATGTACCGAGGTCTGTTAACTAAGTGGGATAATGCCAAAGGTTTTGGTTTTATAAAATCATCAGAATTAAGTAGCGACACCTTTATCCATATATCTGCGCTCAAACATATGAGCCGAAAGCCTAAACAAGGCGATTTCATTCATTTTGATGTTGAGCAGCACAAAGGAAAATCTAGAGCGACCAATGCCCGTATTGAAGGCGTAAAAGCGAATTCATCCTTTGAAGTTTCCAAAAATTATAAACCTCGCTCAGGCAATAAATTTATTTATGCTGCTGTAATTGTCGCAATCGCAGCATTCACGTTTCAGCATCTTGATTTAGGCCAAAGTAATCAAACACAATTTACACCAACGCCAATACCAACACAGCAGTTTACCTGTGATGGACGCCAGCATTGCAGCCAGATGACATCTCGTGCAGAAGCAGAGTTTTTTACTAAACATTGTCCTAATACAAAAATGGATGGAGATAATGATGGTATACCTTGTGAAAACGATTTAAGGTTTTAAGTAATGACATACCATCTAAGAGTAGTTCATTCCAATTAAATGCAATCTATGACCACAGATATTAAAGATATAGATTGGACACAGGTCACTAAGTCCGATACTGTTTAGTACTGGACTTAATTGTTACCTTATATGTATGTGGGAAATGCCCATGGAAATAACTAGATGAAATTGTGATCTAACCCACAATAAAATGCTTCGCTGAGTAAATTCTAGTAAGTTATCCCGCACAAAGTACCTAGATTTAACAGAGAATCACCTATATTTTAATAAATAATAAGCGAAAAGCTTATTTTTATTGGCGTATCGGTTAGTTTTACTGAATTTAAATGCAGTTAATCGACTTTTCTTTTTTTACCACTTTCAGCACGTAACTTGTTTTCAGATTGTACATACACTGTATCTGTAGTTGCCATGCTGGCATGACCCAAGTCTTCAGACAAATCTTTTAATGCGCGGCCACGTTCAATTTCCATACTTGCACCCGTATGGCGAAGCCAATGTGTGGTCGCTTCTTTAAGTTTCATGGCTTTGTTTTCACCTTGAGATTTTTTCATTCGTGCAAAAGCGTGATCAAAGATGTCTTGTACTAAACGTCTTAAATGTCGAGATGACATGCCACCTTGACCGCGAATTTTTTCAACAAGTACGTTGTTTTCACCACTAGAAGGTAAACCAGAAATATCTCTAGATGATCGGTAACGTTTTAAAAATGGTATAAAATCTGGTGGTACTGTGGTGTCACGTAACTTTCGGCCTTTGCCAAACACTTTAAGCCACCAATTTTCATCTTCATCTTGCCAAAAATGCCCCATAATGGGTGACCAATTATCGCGCTCTGACAGCTCAGATATTCTTAAAAATAGGGTTTTTAGTGAGGCTATTACAAATAAGTTTCTTTCGTACAGTGGATCATGGTTGGCCATATCAACGGCTGTATCAAGTAGGTATTGCCATTGTGCACCAGACAATCGCTTAACTTCTTTAACTTGGGTGTCGCTAATAAAATGCTTACAATCTTTTTTAGCTATTTGTGCTGGATTACCATAACAAAGCTCTTCACCCATTAAATAGTTATAAAACACGATTATTGCAGTAAAGGTTGACGTTAAGGTTTGCTGAGACGGTCGATATTTCTTTTTATCGACGTCTTTTAATTCCTGGCTTTTAGTAGCTTGCAGTTTAAATGGTTTCCATAACTCGTTAACATTGAAGTAGCTATTTTTGTGTTTAAATCGCTCTTGATTACTAGTGCCAATCCAAGACACAGGTGGTTTCCAACAAAAATCAGCGTAGTCTAAAATATCTGTTTTACGTAGTTCATCTATGTTTTTTTTCTTTTCAAGAAATGACCATAATAAAAATTTTTCAATTTCATTTCTAAACCTGTCATATGTGTGTGCTGATTTATTTCTGCCCGTATATTCAAGAAATGCTTTTCCCCATTGCCAATGGGTTAAGCGCCACTGACTGTCAGCTAACAAGAAGTCGTTTAACTTAGGATAATCGCTAAAATCAAATTCACAGAGTTCAGCGTAAGTTGGAAACAAAGGTAACGGCGTGGTTTTAGACATAAGCGAGATTAAAAGAAGTTTAAGTATGACTTTTCATCATTATATTTAGCTATCCACACTAAGTCCAGTACTAAAAGGTATCGGACTTAATGGTTGTTACCCTTTGATTGTCTAGCTTCATTATGGCGCTTACTATGATCTGCTTAGATTTAACGTGCTACACCATTTGCTTGCTTTTAGAAACTCTTCTTGAACCAGGTTTTGATCGAGTGAATATTGATCCAAACTGTGAATTAACTCTGTGTCTGAGGTGAGCTTTTCTCTACCAACAATATAGCTTGTTGTTATATCAAGTAACTCACCTAGTAAACCAGCATGTTTAACTAAGGCTGTTTCAATTGGCTCAGCTAATGGCATGGTTTTAACAATTTCAGACATTGGCATTGATAACATCACTTCTATTGAACTTAGCAAGCCAGTGATAAAAGCAAAATCATTAACTGATTTAAATGCGGGGTTTTGACTTAAAGCCTGCATCATTTTACCAGTGATCAAGGCTTGTTTACATACTTCGTCGGTTGTTTCAGAAGTTAGATTGGATAGCGCTAAAATTGACACAAACTGTCTCAATTTGTCTTCACCTAAATAAGCAGCGGCTTGTTTTAACGAATTTATTTCAACTCTTGCTCCGGTGGCTACATTGTTTACCATTTTTAACAAGCCAACGGTTAAGTTAACGTCGTGACTAATTATTTCAGCAATGGTTTCGTAGTTTAATGGATAATTAAATGTTTCACTTAACAAGTTAAGCATTTGCGTTTTTATCGGAGCAAGCGTTTGGCCTTCAATAATTTCTGGCTCATGGTAAAAGTAGCCTTGAAAATAATCAAAACCGACTTCAGCTAATGTTTGTTGCTGATTACGTGTTTCAACGCGCTCTGCCGCAATTGCAACATTAAAAGGTCGCATTCTGTTAACTGCGGGTATCAAGCGCTTGGTATTAATTTTTTCAATATTAACTTTAACAATATCAATATAAGGAAATAACAAATCCCAGTGTGGGGCTAAATCATACTCAGTTAATGCTATTTTATAACCTTGTTCATGGTAAAACTTTATGATTTTAAGTAACTTTTTGGTGGGTTTCTCCTGCCCCACTAACTCAATAACAATTGATTTTTTATCAAACATCAATGGAAATTTATGAATCAGGCAGTTCTCGGTAAAATTAATGAACGCCAACTTACCCATACTGATTGTCTCAATATCACCATGAATATGATTTTGAATAATCAGCTTTGAACTAGCGATGTCCATTTCCATATCAGGAAATTTATTATCAACGCTATCTCTAAAAAGTAATTCATACCCAATGGTTTCGGATTTGCCATTGAGGATTGCTTGTCGGGCTATATAAGAATTTTTCATTTATTGGCTGTATTATTATTAATTGTAAGTAAAAAGCAAGGCTCATTAGATTATACTATGAATGCTAAGTGTTGCTAGCTAATTTAATAATAACGTTTTTATTACTGTTCAGCAGTTGTAATTACGGTGTTTTAACTACTGGTGCTAATTTTTCAATTTTACCATCAATATTAGCTAACGGCTTAAGCCCAAGTAATTTTGCCATTAGTGGTACAATATGAATATTTTCTATAGGCTCAACTACCCTACCAGGAATTATATCAGGGCCAGAAGCTAGAAAAATTGCTGACAATTGCGCTTGGTTTTTGGCATCGTAGCCGTGTGTTGCTCGGTTACTATCAGCCCTGTTTTCACTGAAAATAACACTAGGTGCGGCCTCTACGATAAAGTTGGGGGTGATGGTTAACTTATTATTAAATTGCCAATGGCTTGGATAGTTATTTTTTTGATACACCGTAAAGAGGCTAGCATTTTGCTGTTGTTTAGCTTTAACTGATTGTATTATTTTTATTTGTTGCGATTTAGTCAGTTTTTTATCATCAAAATAGACAAGTAATTGCGTGGAACTTTGTGCCACAGTAATGGCTTTGTCGTCAATAAACGCTGCAATGTCATCATTAAAAATAGTTGATACTGCGATATTTTTTTCTATTTGCATCATGCCGTGATCTGACACAAGAATAATGTTTACTTGTTCTGCAACTTCTTGTTGTAATCGTTTGATAAAAAAGCCAAAAAGCTGGTCAAACTTAGCGATAGCCTGTGCTAGTTCAGGCGAGTTAATACCATACTCGTGCCCTATTTCATCAATTGTAGAAAAGTAGCTGACAACAAATTTTGGCGCCTGTGCCTGAGGAAGTTTTAACCATTTGATTATTTGGTTAAATTTTAATTCGGCTGAATCAATATTATTGTAAGGAATATTAAAGGTTGGCTGGTGGCTTTGACTTTTTGCTTCTGACTCAGGCCAAAAATAAACGGCTGATCTTAGGTTGTTTTCTTCAACATATGACCAAAAGGGCTTAGCGGTTAACCAAGCACTATTTTTTTTACCCGCCCCCATTGAATAGAATTCAGCTAAGTCAGGATGATAAAATTTATTGTGAATAATACCGTGTTTATTCGGATAAACCCCAGTGATGATCGATAAATGGTTAGGGAAGGTTTTACTCGGATAAACAGGTAATAATTTAGCCGCTACCCCAGATTTAACAAATGCACTTAAATTTTTAGGTTTAAATTTGTGTAAATAATCATAAGCAAAACCATCAATAGAGAGTAAAATCAATGGTGATTGTGTTGCTTTTCCATAAACAGAGCCAGAAAGTAACAAGGCTGCTAAAACTAGAACTAAACGGCTCAATCAGCATTAGCATTTTCAATGATGTAATGTAAGCCGTGAACTTTTATCTCTTTACTTTGCTGGTTAATGCCATAGTAAGATGAAGTGCGTACAGCAATGTGGTCAGTTTCAACTTTTTTAAAATCAAAAAACTCTTGCACGGCGATACCAATGGGTGCGCCACCACGCCATATTCCAACAATAAATTGTGGTCTAAAGCCATCTTGATATACTTTTGCTGCTAATCTAAATGAATCTTCAAGCAACTCTTGCGCTGTAATGTATTTCTTTTCCATTAATATGAACCTTAAATTTAACTTATGGCTTATTATAACGTGAATAATAAAGTTTTTTAAAATATTTGTCTAATTAGTCAAGTTTTGTTGGTGTTTATGCCGATATGATCATCAAAAAAGCGCAAGTGAGCAAATATTGACTGGCAAGCTTGCAGGTAAAACCCTAAATTTACATTAGCAAAATCATCATGTGTTGTATGGTAGTTTTTGTGTGTACCTACGCCAAAGTAAATAAATGGGATTTTCGCTCGATTAAAAGCTCCGTGATCACTTGCTCTGGTCCAACTAATACGGTTGTTGGTGCTGATATTTTTATTCTTAAATCCACGTTTGAGCTTTATATTTTGGCTATGTGGAAGTCGGTAAAGTTGTTGGATTTTGTTGGGTGATAAAACCTGCCCTAAACGATTATCAATATAATACAAGCGCTTGGTTTTTTTACTGCCGGCGATCATATCAATATTTATATTGAGCTTTATTTGTGGCAGTAACTGCTGTTGCTCATTAATAAAAGCTTTAGCACCGAGTAAATTAACCTCTTCTGCATCAGTAAATAAAAAAATAACGCTATGCTTTAACGGTGCTTTAGCTATTTTTTCTGCAAAAACAAGTAATGCTGCTGTACCTGAGGCATTATCATCAGCACCGTTATAAATGTTAGTGCCTTTTTTGCCAAGATGATCGTAATGCGCACTTAAAAGGATATATCGATCAGGAAAGCTTGTACCTTGAACATAGCCAATTATATTCTTGCCTAATTTTTTTGTGAAAAAAGTGCTATGGGTGAATGGATGAATAAATTGTTGCTGCCATGGTTTTACGTCACTTTGGGCTAGAGATGCTATTAAATACTCTTGTGCTTTAATGCTCTCGGGTGAAGCAAAGCGTCTACCAGCCATATTGTCTGCTGATAAACTTGCTAAGTGTTGGTGAAGCTGCTCTACTTGGTAGGGCGCAAAAACTGTTTCAACAGCCCTACTCTGCTTATTTTCTGGCGGTGTGACAGTGCAACCAATTAGCATCAGGTTTACAGCAATAAGTGCGCTTGCGGCTAGGTAACTATTAATTAGTCATTTCTGCCTTTAAAAAATTCAACTTTGCAATATATTGATGCTCGGTTGTTCTACTCCTGTTTAACGATAAAGCCTTTCTCATAGCCACTCGGGCGTCAGATAATCGGCTCATTTGGTAGTATACTTTTGCCATACCAAAATACAGTTCATGTATTTTATTATTTAATCTGATTGCTCTTTTATAATGTTGCAACGCTTGTCGATAATCATGATTGAAATAGGCTTCATCAGCTAACACTGCGTGGTAATAAGGGTTTTTTCTTCTTTTTGCTAGTAAATAACTATTAATTTCATCTGCTTCTTTCTTTTGATCTTGACTACGTAATAAAATCGCTAGATTTGTTAACGCCGTTAAATTATTAGCATTAAGTTGTATGGCATAACGATAAGACTTTTCAGCAAGTGAGGTGTTATTAGTTAATCGGTATAATACCGCTAGATTCCCCCACGCGGGGCTAAAACTGCTGTCTGCTTGAGTGGCCGCTTTTAAATATTGATAGGCAACATCATAGTTATGATCAACAATGGCTTGCCCTCCTTTGTTATTATAAAACATGGCTAATACGGTATTTTTTTCTATTATTCTTTTAGGAAAAGATTGTTTAACTACAAAGGGATCAAAGTCGATTATAATATTGTCATTACCATAAACAATTTTAGTCTCTTCTGGAGCGCCAGGTTTAATTATCAAATTAACGTGGCCAGTAAGCAAATTATACTCTCTATTTCGTACCCAATATTCGGGCACATCCACTTGTTGAAACTCTACATTTAAATTGGCTCTTTTAGCTAACGCATAGGCCATAATGGTGAGTGACATACAATTGGCTTTTTGACTGTGGTATGCCTCTCTTGCAGTAAGATTGGCATTATTTGAGTAACTCAAAGCTATTTTCTCTTTCGCAAAAATATGCCTTAACAGCTTCATGGCTTTTTGTTTAGTGGTTAGTGCACTCGTTAAGCTTTTTTCAACCATAGTAATCATTTCATCATCGAGCATAAATATTTCTTGCTCAGATTCTATTTGAAATGACGGAGGATAAGAAAATTGAGTATCTAAATACAGTAAGTCTTGAGCAACCTCATCATCGATAATACTCAAATTATTAGAGCTCTGACATGAGAATAAAAACGGTAAAGTTAACAGACTCAAAATTATCAGGTTACGTTTCATAATTACTCCCAGATCACTAAATAAAGAGGGATAATTTAAGCTTAGGTCAAAATTGAATATAATGCTATTAACCTTAACAGCCATTAATATTTGTTTACAAAAAGGGTTTACATCTACCTACTAACATTTACAATGCCGACAACATAGCTTAATAAGTAGAGAATATTCATTGAAAAACATAGGCTTAGGTTGTACAGATTTCACTATTGCTGTGTATATTCAAAACATACCAAATATGCCAGAATATCAACAGCTAGCGGGGGTATCATCGCTAGTTTCAAGTGAGATAGAAGCCATTAATTCAGCGTGCGGTAATGGTTGGCGAAAGGTGTTTAATGTCTATGCAAAATTGCTTTATGCGCTAGATCAAAAGCACTTTAACTATTCGACGTTTGCAAGCTCATGGCAAAGCTACCGTGATCGCATTTTACTCCAGCATAACTCTCATACTGCTTTATTATTTTCTACACCGAAAATCGATGAAAATAACAAAACTCTGCATATTATTTGTGGCAAAACATATGCTAAGCACATGTTAGATAGTGGTCAACTAGTGGCTAACTTGGTCTGGTTAGATAATGAATTTGCTATTGATAAGTCGAAGAATTTAATCGTATGCCCGTATTTTGATTATCGACAATTATCAAATATTAAAATCGAAAAATTAGCTTGCTTACTTAAAGACCTAAAGACCTAAAGACCGGATTGAAAATAGATAGACTCAAAACAACATTATTTTGACCAATACCAACTGGTAATATTATAACGAAATTCACCTGTGTATTTCGAGCTTAATTGCTTCACCCAGTGTTCAGAGCCTTTTGATGAGGGATCAAACAAAACACAGCGGTTATATAAAGGAGGCACGCAAACAGGTTTATCATCCTGACCAATAAAAACAAGTTCTCCCCCAGCATCTGGTTGCCATTCTTTATTTAAATATATCAGCATACACACTTCTCTACCGGGTGAATCATCAGCGTGCTGTTCAACAAAATCGGCCGCACTTAAGCGAAAGTAATTAGTGTTAATCTCAGGATCAGTTACATTCAAATCTGTTAATGCAACATTAAAGATTCGTGACAACAAATCCATAAATTCATCTTCACGTAAAAATGCCAAAAACTGATCAGCTATAGTCATATTGATAGCATCAGCAATAGGCGTTTGACGCTGCCATACATCTCGCTGCACAAAGCGTTGGTCAGTTGTGGTTTTATCCCACTGGGTATTGTCAACATACAAAGCTGAGTATGTATGTCTTTGAGTTTTCCACAAAGATGAGTTACGTAAAAGCTGCATTACAGCATCGAGCTTGGTTTCATCAAATAAACCATCGATAACAACATGATTAGGACACGAATTTAATAATGATGCCCGATATGTGCTTAATGCAAAATCGGTTACTTTTTCTTTGTTTAACCACATAAAACTGCCTGCTTGAGTTTTGCTAAGTTTTAAACGTTAATGATACCGTGTTGAAAGAACAGACGTTACTGTTTAAAGGTAAAACATCTAGTTGTCGTTTTCTAAGTTTCTCTTTCGAGCGGATCATTTATGTAAATTTCCCACGTGCAATATACAGATATGTTGATATTAAGTATTTAATCAGGCGGCTTTTTTTATCAGGCCAACCATAATAACTTTTGCAACTTTCCTAACATAAACTACACTTTATGTACTTTAATCAAGTATGGACGCTATGATGCCTAAACCCCGCTCACAACAAATTAGTTTACTCGAAACCCCGTATTACCATATTTGCAGCCGCACCGTGCGCAAAGCCTTCTTATGCGGTGTAGATACAACAACCGGCATCAGCTTTGAACACCGACGTAGTTGGATTGAAAAACGCCTATTTCAACTCACACAAGTCTTTGCTATTGATATTTGTGCCCATGCTATTATGCATAATCACCTGCATTTGGTACTGCATGTGGATAGTGAGCAAATAAAACGTTGGTCAGTCATGGATGTGCTAGAGCGCTGGCATCGTTTATTTAAAGGCACTCACCTCACACGGCAATACCAAAACAACCAACCCCTTGATAAATATCAGCTAGCGATGGTTGAAGCAACCGCCCAAATATACAAGCAACGTTTAATTGATATCAGTTGGTTTATGCGTAGCTTAAATGAGCCTATTGCCAGGCAAGCCAATAAAGAAGATAAATGTACAGGGCGCTTTTGGGAAGGCCGTTTTAAATCTCAGGCCCTGCTTGATGAAGGCGCCTTATTATCTTGTATGGCTTATGTTGATTTAAACCCCGTACGGGATGCTATTGCGCCTACACCCGAGCAATCAAGTTTCACCAGTATTCAATTGCGTATCAAAACTGCCATTAATGGTAAACAACCTAAACAATTACGCCCTTTTACCGGTAACGAACACCAAGAAAAAACTCAGGGTATCACCTTTAGTTTAAAAGACTATTTAACCCTAGTAGATGAAACAGGAAAAGTAATACGCAGTGATAAACGTGGTGCTATTAACCCTAATGCAGGCAATATACTCACAAGGCTACATATTAGTGATGACAGTTGGTTAAAACTCACCACACAATTTGAATCTATTTTCACTGGCGCTGTAGGAACCGCAGCGCACTTAAGTGAATTTAGCGAACATGTTGGTTTAAAGCGCACCCATGGCATAGCAAATGCTCAAGCCTGTTTGAACAGTGCTTAATTCCAGTTAGCGATAAAAAACAAACAACAAAACAAAAAGATAACGTTTCCCTGACGTGACGGCAAATACTCACCTTGAGTTTACCTAAACGTCAGAAAAAGCGTGGTTACGGGACATAAAAGCAGCTCACTAAGCCATTTACCTCATCATTGCGTCAATATTTTTAATAAAAGAATTGCCGATTAACGGTTAGTTTTTGCTAGGAGTAATCATGGGTGGCTTATTTAATTACCCATCATGGGTGGCTTATTTAATTACCCACATATTCATCTGGTTATTCCTGCAGGTGGGCTTGATAAAACAAAAAAACAGTGGCAACCAAAAACAGGTAAGTACCTGTTTAACGCCGATAACCTTGCCAAGGTGTTTCGTGGTAAATTTATCGCACTGCTGTGCGATTCGGGGTATTATCTACCGCCTAACACCCCAACCTCATGGGTGGCTGACTGTCATCATGTGGGCAAAGGTGACAGTGCATTAACCTACCTTGCGCGCTATCTTTATCGTGGAGTGATTAATGAAAACAATATCTTATCAATACACCATGACCAAGTAACGTTTCAATACCAAGACAGTCAAACCAAGCAGTATAAAACCATCACTGAGCACGCTACCGCCTTTTTATGGCGCGTACTGCAACATGTACTGCCTAAAGGGTTTCGACGAGCGCGCAATTATGGGTTTTTACACGGGAATGCTAAACGTACATTAAAGCGGTTACAGCTAATGCTTCATGTGATATTGCCGCCCATAGCTCCAGCCCCCAAACAAGGAGTTTGCTGCCCTCAATGTAAAGCGTACATGACCCTATACCTGATGCGACGAGCGCAGCGCGTGATTATTGGTTACCCGATTTAGAACAAGGACGTGCCTAAGCAAATGGAATTGTTGCGCCCAAAACATTCACTGAGTGAGGATTTTATTTATAAGCGAAATATAGCTGACAAAAAAGAGTTACGTGACGATATTGCTCAACTAAACTGAGTGATAGTAGGCAGACTCGGCTTGAAAACAACCGCTAGAAAGTCCCGCAAAGAGACAACCCTCCGCAATTTTATTTATTTACTTATAAAGAGTACACATCAACAACGGGCTTGTTCAACAACAGGATTAAGTTGCGGCAAGCGCAACCTATCCTTTATTTATTAGGTGCGATTTGGTAACTTATATTTTAAAGTAACATCTCTAGTTTCAACTTCTCTAGGTCCTTTTGTTGGATCATGGAAGTACCAGATATTAAACTTACGCTCAAAGGGCTTAGTATCAAAACCTAATGACTCCCAGCCTAAATGATTAGCGATCCTTTCTGCTACTTTTAATTTGGCGGGAGAAGAAGCACTTCCTTGGAATGCACTCATTACTGCGCCAAGTAAAAAGTCAGAAATTTGGATGTTTTCAGACTCTTTTGAATCTTTTTCAACTACTGATTTGATTGGTGCGTCACCTTTATAAGCTCTTTTCAAAATACGATTAGCGATTATATGAAATGATTCATCAGCTTTTTTATACCTTGAAGCTATTGGATCTACTTCAACACGAAACTCACATGTTCGATTAATGTGTGCTTTTTTTATAGCAAACATTTTAGTGGTCATTAATTTAGTGAAGTGCTTTCTCATAGCTAAATCATAATCACCATCATGAAATTCTTTATTCACCATACCTTTACGTATAACAATACAGTGAAAAGCGAGCCATTGATGTTTAAAAAACAACTCAATTAGCTCTTTGTAAAATTCCGCACAATCTTTTTTATGTGCTTTTTGCCACTTTATTTCATTGTGGTATCTGTGTTTCTGGCGGAGTTCTCGTATTTTATTTACAAAATCACCTCTTCTTTGGTATTTCATCCAAAGCGAGCCAAAACCATAATATTTTTGTCCACCAACACCTGACTCATCACAAGCTACATGCCAGATTAATTTACCTTGCTGCATAACACCTCCAATGTGTAGAGTTAACGCACAGCACCTAACAGCTTTATTAGCAGGATACACTTCATGTTTAAACATGAAGTGTATCCTTCTTTCATAAATTGATAAAAATCTACAATACAATAATTACTTTGTTTCATCAATAACTTAATGCTAAAGCTTTCAACTGGTGGATGAGTGAAGGGTTGGTTAAATCCTTTTTTATGCAATTGGTATCATTCTGAACAAAACTGATTTTTATACAGTGTAAGAAATAAATAAAATTATCATGGGTGGCCTGATAATTTTTATAATTTTTATTAGTTTTTTATTTAACCTTACGAAATAATTTCTTGAATTCTAACTTTCTAGCCTTTAAGTCCGAATGCCGCCTAGACAATAGATAATGAGGTTTATTTTTACTTGATGATTCTTGTAATGATAAATTTAAATTGATGGATGCTGAATGTAAGTCTCTTAAACTTACTGTTAAGTTATTTAAAACTCTAAAATCATTTTCATCGGATCTTTTTAATTGCCAACGAACAGCTAGCTTTGTAAAGCTTATAAAAACTCTTGGATTGTTAAGTTGGAAGTGAGCTATGAATGGCAGAGTATCTATAAATAGTTTAATCACTATAGAGCCATAGGCTCTATAGAGAAACTCTTCATCGTAAAGTTCATGGTATATCGCATTTGCTGCTCTTTCCCACTCATTTAAAATTAATATTATTGGTTTTCGATATTTATTATTCTTATCTTTGGCTACTTTGAGTAAATAACCATCAGGCTGCTCTAGAGCTATTCGAAGGGTATACCAAGCTTCTCTAATATCTGCATTATTCTTATAACTAGCCTCAAAATCTAAAGAGTTTTTCTCTTTAGATGTTTGTCTTTGTTTAAGTATACCTATAGAAGCTACAATCAACGCAACCGCCCCTACAATAGCGGTTGGGTGTTTTGTATATATTTGTTCAAGAATTCCCGCGTAAGTTAAAATTGAATATATAACTAAAGCAATAAGGCCAACAATAACTGTCGGGTACTTTGTATGTATTCCCTGTAAACTTATCATTAACTTCCCTATTAACGAGAAAAGAAGAGCTAGGCTCTTCTTTTCATAATACTTTGACTCGAGACCACTAGTCCCAAAGTTCCTCATTTAAGATCTTTTTAAATTGTTTCATAAAGCACCTCTGAGAAAATTAACTAAACAATAGATATATGAAGTATACCCATTAAGATATATTTAGTAAACACAAAACAACATTACTGCACTATAGAAGAAAAATTAATAGCTTTATTAGCAGGATAAACTTCATGTTTAAACACGAAGCTAGTCCTTCTTTCATAAATTGATAAAAATCTACAATACAATAATTACGTCACTTTATCAGCAACTTAATACCAACCTATTAACTGATTGATGAGTATAAAATTGGTTAATAGGTGATATATTTAAAACGAGCAAGACAGTACCCTAGTGATGATGACCACCAACACCGTGAGCATGCCCGTGCTCTACTTCTTCGTCTGTTGCGGCACGTACATCAACGACTTCAATATCAAAGGTGATCACTTTACCTGCTAATGGTGGGTTAATATCAACCGTGATCATAAATTTGCCTGTTTTTACTACAGTAACCTGACGTTGGCCTTGTTCGGTGTTAACCACAGCGATCATACCGGCTTTCCACTTAGCATTTTTACTTGGCAAGCCTTGTAAATGTTTTGCTGGTACACGTTCTACTAGATCTTCTTGGCGTTCACCGTATGCCTCTTCAGGTTGTAGAGTCACACTAAACTTATCACCCGCTTCTTTGTCTGTTAATGCTTTTTCTAAGCCAGCAAGGGTATTATTTGCGCCGTGTAAATAAGCCAGTGGATCACCACCATGGGATGACTCAATTTCAACGCCTGCTTCATCTTTTAATACGTAGTGAAATTGGGCAACAGTTTTATCAGTAATTTTCATGGGTTCTCTTCAACTTTTAGTTTGGTTTTGTTTTCATTCAATTTTGAATTAGATAATGGCGAGAAGTTTAGCATTAAATAATGCGTTTTTATGCCCATAAAAGCAAAATAACAACACTTAATATAATTAAAAACATCCCTAGGTATTCTATGGTGGTAATTTTCTCTTTGAATAAGCGATATGTCAGCGCTAACGTGATAAAAAACTCAACCTGTCCGAGCGCTTTTACATAAGCTGCGGTTTGCAGGCTAGCCCCGGTAAACCAACCAATAGAGCCAAGCACACTTGTGACACCAATAAATAAACACAAGCGCCAATGTTTAACCATTAATACCAGTTGATGTTTGTCTTGAAAATACACGTAACTTATAGACATAAGGGTTTGCACCGTGATCATAAATACAAGCGTCACCGCAGCGCTTACCAATAAATCCGTATGCAAAGCTAAGCTAGATTCTCTAATGAGTAAGGTGGTAACAGCTAGGCCCAAACCAGCCGCCAAGCCAAATAATAAGCCTGCTGTGGCATCAGAGCCAGCAAACATAGTTCTAGGATTAAATCTTACTTTTGATACTAAAAACACACCAACAACCCCAACAATAACACTGAACCAACCCATAAAACTTAAGGGCGCGGCAAAAAGCAATGCGCCAACTATAGCCACCTGAATTGCTTCAGTTTTTGCCAAACTAGTGGCCACAGCAAAATTTTTGTAACGAAATGCCGCTACTAAACAGGCTGTACCAATAATTTGTGTAACACATGCAATAAGCGCATAAATTAAAAAATCAGTATTGAGCGTTGGCACAGCTGCATCACGAAATTCCAGCATCCACCATAAATAACCCCATGCAAAAGGGAGTGCATATGCATAACGCACCGCAGTGGTTGCCATTGAGTTCAGTTTACCTGAAAGCTGTTTTTGTCCCGCTGTTCTAATTGCTTGCATGGTTGCAGCAAGCAAGGTGAAATAAATCCAGTTTGGGTCTAAAAGTGAAAACACTAAAAATCCTTGAGTGGTGAGCGATGCATGTCTATTAATAATTCATTGATAATAGTACAGGTAAAATTAAGCCGTATTAAAAGCAAATTGCTTATCAAGACAACTAACCCCTAGCCCACTTTGTTTTTCTACTTTTACTTGCACCGCAATTCGCTCTTTTAGCGCTTCAACATGGCTAATAATCCCAATCATTTTGCCCGTGGCATTTAAATTATCTAAGGCATCAAGGGCAATTTCTAGGGTGTCGTTGTCAAGCGTGCCAAAGCCTTCGTCTAAAAACAGCGAGTCTATACTGGTTTTATTACTGACTAAATCTGAAAGTGCCAAAGCTAAGGCTAGGCTGACTAAAAAGCTTTCACCGCCTGAGAGTGTTTTAGTATCTCGAACACTATCTCCTTGCCATGTATCAAGCACTTCCAAAGTTAAGGTTTCACTTTGCTGACATTGCAGTTGGTAGCGGCCATCAAGTTTATTTAGTTGTTCATTGGCTAAATATACAAGGTGATTTAACGTAAGGCCTTGGGCAAACTTTCTAAACTTGGCACCATCTGCTGAACCAATTAGATAATTTAATTCAGATAATTCATCAAGCTGACATTGCGCTTTTTCTATTTGTGCTAGCAAACGTTGTTGTTGGTTTTTACTTTGCTGATCGTGCGCTATTGCTTGTTGTATTTTACCTAATTTCACCTGTTGTTGTTTGAGTTGCTCTGTCAATAATTCAAGTTCACAGTCAATATTTTCTATTGAAGGCTCGGTTAATTGTTCGAGCATAGCTTGATAAGATAGCCGACTTTTTGCAATTGCTTGCTCAAGGGTATGTTCAGCTTCAGTTATAGCAAGTTCGTTATCAATAATGTGTTGTTTTACGCTCACTTCTTGCCCTGAAAGTTGCTGTAATTGCGCTTCAACGCCTTGCTGTTGTTGTTGCAGGTCATTGAGCTGAGCTTTACCTTCAATTACAGCCTTATCTATTTTTTTTCTAATATAATCAGTTGATTGCGGTGCAGGCTCAGTATAACCCAACGACGCAAAACAAGTTACGCGTAACTCTTTTTTGTGATTTAATTGACCTGTTAATAATGATATTTGCTGTTGAAGTTGTGATAATTGTAGCTGACTGTTGTTTACTTGTTCTTGGCTAAGCATCACACTCTGGTCAACGCTAAATAAACGGGTGGTAAGCGTTTGTTGGTTGATTTCTCTTTGCTCATACTCCGCCACTTGTTGTTGTAAATACTGCAACCAAGTTTCAGAGTTAATGATTAAGTTAGCAAGCGGCTGGGCTTGCTCATTTACTGCGTTTAATAACGGCGTAAGTTGAAGTGAGTCAACATCGGCTATTAGCGATTTTTCAAGATGTTGTTGCTCTTCTGTTACCTGCTGTACTGCTTTAGTCTGCTCAATAAGTTCTTGTTCATTATGGTTAAGCTTTTCTTGAATAATCGCCACTTGATGCTGAGTTTGAGTTACCAAATGGCTTATTTTAACCGCTTGTTGCTCTAATAAATCATACTCGTTATAACACTGATTAAAGGCGGTATAAAACTGATTTAACTGGGTTACTTGGCTGTTTATTTCGCTGGCCGAATTTTCTATTTGTGCTGTTTCTGCGAGGGAATGTTGCGCGGCAGTTGTTAAGGTAGGGCTGTTTAAACTTAAATTTGCATAACTGTCGTTAAGCTGTGCTTGCTCAGTAATTATCTTCTGTTCACTAGCTTGGTTAGTGTTAAGCTCTGCACCTAATTGACTTTGTTGTTGAGCAAGCGCTTTACCCTGTGCTTCTAAATTGTCTAATTCGGCATTAATTTGTGCCAATCGCGCACTTTGTTCATCAGTATTAACTCCTTGATATGCGGTTATTGCTGGGTGCTCTTCAGAGCCACACAATGGACAAGGGTGCTCTGGTTGAAGTTTAGCGCGGTGTTCGCTTAACGACATGATTGTTTGTTGCTGCGCTATCAAGGTTTCTACATCGAGTTTTTGTTGCTTATATGAAGTAAACTGAATACGTAAATCTGCAAGCTGTTTTTCAATAGTAGTCAATGCGGGAAGCAACTGTTGATTTTGCTCACTTAGTTGTACTTGTTCTTGAGCAATTGTTTGATATCGCTTGGCCAATTGCACAGCTTGTACATATTGGCTTTGTTGTTGTTGATAGCTATTCATTTTAGCATTCAACGCTTCGTGCGTGAGCGGTTGTGCCGTTAAATCAACTAAATCTAACAAAGCAGTGTTTTGTGCAACTAATTGTGCTTGTTTTTCATTAACCGTGTTTATTTGCGTTTGTAGGTGGTTTTGCTGTAGCTGGTGCTCTGACAATTGTTGTTGATATTTTTGCTGCTCTTTTGCCAGTTGCTGCCCGTTATGCTGACTTGTAGCTAACTGCTGCATCTTATTAGCTATCGTGGTTTTAGCTTGCAAAAGCTGATTGACTTGATTGTTCCATAACGGCAGTTTTTCTTTAACGGTAGCGAGTACTTGGTGCTGGGTTATATAAATTTGCTCTACCGAAATGGCTTTGCTTAGTTGTGTTTGTTCAGCTTGCGCGCTTTGCTGTTTTAATTGCGCAGTTTTTAGCGTTTGTTGTTGGGCTTTTTCTTGCTCAGTTATTTGTGCTAATTGTGTAGCAAGGTTGGCAATATCACTGTCTAGCGGTAAAATTTCATTAATTAGCGATGTTTCGATTACTTTATGTTGCGCATATTGCTGTTCTTGGGCAATAACACATGCCTTGGTTTTTGCTTGGCTACTATCAACTTCGACCTGAACTTGCTGACGTTGCAAAGCTAACTCGGCAACTTGTTGTTTTTGTCTTTGCTGCGTTTGTTTAAGTATTTGCACATTTTTTAAGGCGCTGTAGGCTAACTGTTTGCTAACCATGTGCTGGCTGTGTTGTTCAAATGCCGTCTCTTCTGCTTGTAAGTCATTTAATTCTTGTTCGGAAAGTAGATCAACCCCTTGTGATTTTGCTTGCAGTAATTGTAACGATTTTTCAGCGGCTTTATGATTTTCAAATACTTTTTTTGAAATATCACCGTATATTTCAGTGCCCGTAAGTTGCTCTAATAATTGCGCTCTATCGTTAGCCGGTGCATTTAAAAATGCGGCAAACTCACCTTGTGATAGCATCATCGATTTTCTAAAACGCGAAAAATCTAAGCCTGTGATCTCAGCGACTTTCTCTTTAACCTCTTTTAATTTTTCAGCAATGATGGTGCCATCTAAACAGGACAACTGCGCTATAGGTGCAAGTAAATTACCATCAACTTTATTTCTTGCTCGTTTTTGGCTCCAAAAAGCCCGGTAGCCCTGGCCTTTCACTTCAAATTCGACTTCGGCCATACAATTTGACGTGAAGCGTGTCATCAATTGGTTTTGACTTGCCGACACCTTTAACCTAGGTGTTTCATGATATAGCGCTAAACAAATAGCATCAAGGATGCTGGTTTTACCTGCCCCAGTTGCCCCAGTAATAGCAAAAAGCCCATTTGAGTCAAACGGAGCTTGGGTGAAATCTAACAGCCAAGCATTTTTTAAGGCGTTAATGTTTTCAAAGCGTAAACGTAATATTTTCATGCATTTTGCTCTTGATCAGCGTTTTCATTATCTGAGACAGATTCAGGAGAGAGTACTTGTGAAACGACTTGTTTAAACAGTGTTTGTAATTGTGCTTTACGTTCAACCTGTTGCGCCTTTGTTTTTGCCATGGTTTGCTCATCAGTTTTAGTCGATATTTGTTCTTCATCGAACCATGCTTCTTGATGTAAACGCGAGTCGAACACCTCGGCTAAAGATAATTCATTTAAGGTGTTTTGATCTTGCTGATTTTGTAGACGCAATTGTTTTCTCGCTTGTTTTTCACGCCTTACCAACAACACTTCAACAGGATAATCTTTAACTAATGCGGTGATCTTAGGTTGTAGGTCGCTTAATAAACCGGTATTAGATAATTCAATATCTAGCCAGATTTTTGTATTGTTGGTTGTGAAATCTTCACTATTTAAAAGAAGGTCATGCTCTGCAAGCAGCTGCTCTATATCGTTATTTAATTGTGCTAGTGAGGTTTTAACCATAGCTAAAGGTTGAAAACATGGCACCAGTAAATCGGTAACAGCTTCTAGCTTATCTTGCTCGAAATCAACCATTAACACCCGTTTATTTTGTTTGGCTTCATCAAAACTTAGTGCAATAGGAGAGCCGCAATATCGTATATGCTCAGTTTTTCCGACTTTTTGCGCTCTATGTATGTGTCCTAAAGCAATATAGTCAGCGGCAGGAAAAACATCGCTTGGTATCGCTTCTAAGGTACCAATATAAATATCTCTAACAGAATCAGACGTGGTAACGCCTAAAGCCGTTAAGTGACCCGTAGCAATAATCGGTAGTTTACTGTTACTTGCTTTTACTAATTGTTGTGCTTGCTCAAATAACACTTGATAATGGGCAACGATAGCATGTTGTAAACTTATAGCTTTATCGGTTGCTGACTGCCCTGCTTGACTTTTAATCACATCACGCGGCCTAATAAAAGGCACCGCACAAATAACTGCTTGTGCTTGGCCTTGTTTATTTTCAAGCATAAAAACTTGCTCAGCCAAATTATGTTCATCACTTGTATCGGTGACATTTGCGATAACTTGGGTCGACAACACATTAAGTAAAGTTTTTGACTCAGCTAACATACTGACAGAGTCATGATTACCGGCTAAAACAATTAATTGGCAATCGAATGCTTGCAACTCTCGGATAAAATTAAAGTACATTTGCCGAGCGTAACTTGGCGGTGTGGCAGTATCAAAAATGTCACCTGCGACAATCAGGGCATCAACGTTATGCTCATCAACTTGGGTCAGTAACCAATTAAGAAACTGTTGATGTTCATTTGAACGGCTTTTGCCGTAAAAGTATTGACCTAAATGCCAATCAGAGGTGTGAATAATGCGCATAAAGATGACAGCAGTGTTCTGAGAATTAGGTTGATAATTCTACCTGAATAGGATAAATAAACCATTAAAGTTATTAATAAAAGTCTGTGAATTATGATGACACCTGCAACCAAGCAACTAGAACAAAACAATGTGCGTTTTCAAGTGCTTCAATATCAGCATCAGCCCAGTGCCAGCTCTTATGGTCTAGAAGCCGTGGAAAAATTGGCGCTCAATGCCGATCAGGTGTTTAAAACGCTAGTTGTATGTACTGACACGGATAAACTAGCAGTAGCAATTATCCCCGTAAAAGTGAAATTAAATCTAAAAGCAATTGCCAAAGTATTACAGGTTAAAAAAGTCAAGATGGCTGAGGCAAAACGAGTAGAAACAACGACTGGCTATATTTTAGGCGGGGTTAGTCCGTTAGGTCAGAAAAAACAATTAACAACCGTGATTGACGCTAGTGCTGAGAAATTTGAAGAAATCTATGTCAGTGGCGGCAGGCGTGGCCTTGAAATAGAGCTAGCGCCAAAGGATTTAGCTCGGCTATGCCAAGCTAAATTTGCAACTATTTCAAACTAAGCTGTTTAATATTTAGCTATTGTATTAGGTACTCCACAATACAATGCCTCTAACATTTAAATGAATATGTTTTTATCAGCTGATAGCGCTATTAACTGAGTAGCCGGTAAAGGCTTACTAAAAAAACAGCCCTGTAAATAGTTACACTTTAATGCTTTAAGTAGCGTAACTTGCTCTTGGTTTTCAACACCTTCTGCAACAACAATTAAATCTAAACTGTGTGCAATAGCAATAATTGTCTTCACTAGTTCACTATCTGCCTCATTTGAGCTAAGGCCATGTATAAAACGACGATCTATTTTTAAAACAGAAAAAGCAAAACGTCTTAGGTAATTTAACGACGAATACCCGGTACCAAAACCATCCATAGACAATTTTATCCCAAGCTGGGTAATGGCTGTTAACGCATCATTAATGTAAGGTTGATCTATCATCAACACTCTTTCGGTGATCTCAAGTGCAAGTTGCTCTTCGCTAATATTGACTTGCTGAAGTGTATTTTGAATATAGCTCACCAGTTCGCTATTTCTAAATTGTCGAACAGAAATATTTATCGACATTGTGTAATTTTTGTTGTCTGTATTTTGCCATTGACTGAGAAAAGACAGGGATTGTTTAACTACATATTTGCCAATAGGCACAATTAAACCGGTATGTTCGGCAATCTCGATAAATTCATCTGAGGTAATTTCTCCTAACGCTGTATTATGCCAATACAATAACGCTTCTGCGCCAATGATCTCGTTGTTGGTAGCACTAAATAAAGGTTGGTATAAAACATCAAACTCATTGCGCTCTAAGGCACCATGTATTTGCTCTTCTATCGCGATTCGCCTTAGCATTTTAGCATTCATTTCATCCGTGAAAAATGAATAGGTATTGCGGCCTAATGCCTTAGCTTGATACATGGCACTATCTGCACTTCTTAATAAATCTGCGCAACTTTTACCATTGTCAGGATAAATAGCGATGCCAATACTTAAGGTTACTATTAGCTCTCTACCGTCAATTTTAAATGGATCTCTAAAAATGTTAAGTAGGTGTTCAGTAATGATTAAGGCGTTATGATCATCACTTAGGCCGCGCAGTAAAACAATAAATTCATCACCGCCTAAACGGCCTACAGTATCTTCTTTACGCACTACTTGATTTAATCTATGTGCACACTCTATTAACAATTTATCGCCTATTTCGTGCCCCAAAGTATCATTAACTTTTTTAAAGTCATCAAGATCAAGAAAAAGTATGGCCGTTTTTTCTTTATTTCGTTGTGCTTCATTTATCAGTTGAGCTAAGCGATCAAGCGCTAAAAAGCGGTTCGGCAATTGTGTAAGTGAATCGTAATAAGCATGGTGGCGGATACGTTCAGCTGTTTGATGTTTATCTGTTATATCTCTGACAATTGTGACTAGTTGGTTATGTTCTGCTAAATAACTTATTCTCGCCTCAAAGTGTGCTTGACCTGCTGGCATGGGCAATTCATATTCAATACACTCTACACCTTTATGTGTGATGACTTTCGCCATAGCCGCTTTGAGAATAGTCGCCACAGGAGTCGGTAAAATATCAAACATTGATTTATTAATAAAATCTTTAGGTGGTATATATAATTTTTCTTGGTTTGCAGCATAATAATCGATAATAGTGCCATCTTCTTTCATTAAGAAAAACAGATCTGAGATGGCATCAAATGTCGCTTCTAGCATCCGCTCTCGAAACGTTAATTGCTTTTGTGCATGTTTAACCTCGGCTAGGTTGACATCAATACAATACATTTGCTTTTCATTGTCTTTATTGGCAAATAAAACATGGCTTGATAAAACGCAAACATCTTCACCATTTTTATGACGCAAAATTAACTCTGAAGTCGGTATTTCTATACCATCTTCTAACCACTGCCTGACACTTTTAATTACAACTGCTTTCATTGCTTCAGGTATGATTAAGTCTTCGAGCCTTTGACCCATTGCTTCATCACTTGAGTAGCCATAAAGTAGCTCACTACCTCGGTTCCAGTAGATGACTTGCCGATGTTGATCGTACCCTTGAACAGCAATGTTATCGATTTCGCCAAATAATTGATGAAGCGGCGTATTAAGCATAAATTGATGATTAATGATATTGTTCAAGTTAATTAAATCCCTAGTAAGTTAGCTGTTTAATCCATTAAATCTGTGATTTGTTGTTATCTTCATTATAGACATAAATTAATAATCTCGCCTCATTCGCTTGGCACGCTCTTTATTATTTATATTGCAAGAGCATATAACGCGCTACTATTTACCATTCTTGATGCTATTGTTTGCTTAAACATGATGGCGGTGAAAGATTATTTGATCAAATTCAGCAATCACCATCAAACTCACCTTAAGCATTAGTTGCAAATTACTATTTAATTGCTAAATTTAGCTTCATAAAAACAATAAAAACGACTAAATAAGGATTTTCATGGCTTCTGATATAGAAATTGCTCAACAATTTACCCCTAAAGCTATCAATGCTGTTAGCGATGCATTGAATATAAAAGCAGAACACGTTTTGCCTTATGGCCGAGATATAGCAAAAATCTCGCTCGACGCATTAACGACGCCAAGCACGAAAAAAGGCCAATTAATTTTAGTTTCTGCCACCACACCAACACCATCTGGCGAAGGTAAAACCACGACTACCATTGGTTTGGGACAAGCATTTACTCAACTTAATGAATCAGTTTGCATGGCATTACGCGAGCCATCACTTGGCCCTTGTTTAGGCATG
This sequence comes from Colwellia sp. KU-HH00111, assembly GCF_040362745.1. Taxonomy (NCBI): domain Bacteria; kingdom Pseudomonadati; phylum Pseudomonadota; class Gammaproteobacteria; order Alteromonadales; family Colwelliaceae; genus Colwellia; species Colwellia sp. KU-HH00111. The sequence continues at coordinate 111,506 of NZ_BAABWO010000009.1, forward strand.
AAAGGCGGTGCAACTGGTGGCGGTTACAGCCAAATAATGCCCAGTGATAAAATTAATTTGCATTTTACTGGTGATTTTCATGCCATAACGAGTGCGAATAATTTACTCTCAGCCACAATTGATAACCACATTTATCAAGGAAATTTATTAAACATTGACCCTAGACAAATTACTTGGCGCAGGGTGATGGATATGAATGACCGTAGCTTACGAAAGATAGTGCTTGGTTTGGGCGGAAAAATGCAAGGCATTCCCCGTGAAGGTGGCTTTGATATTACCGCTGCTTCTGAAATTATGGCGATATTGTGTTTAGCCAATAATAACCAAGACTTAAAAATACGACTTGAGCGAACCTTAGTTGGCTACACTTATGATGCAAAACCTGTGTATGTTAAAGAGCTTGAGATTGCCGGCGCTATGATGGCGTTACTTCGGGATGCAATGCAGCCTAATTTGGTACAAAGTTTTGAAGGTACACCGGCATTTGTTCATGGTGGCCCCTTTGCTAATATTGCCCATGGTTGTAATAGTGTTATAGCCACACGTATGGCAATGCATCACGCAGATTGGGCGATCACCGAAGCAGGTTTTGGTTTTGATTTAGGCGCAGAAAAATTTTTTGATATCAAATGTAGAATCGCACAATTAGACCCTGACGCTGTGGTGCTTGTGACCACAATAAGAGCATTAAAAATGCACGGAGGTAAAGATAAAAACGACTTAACAGCAGAAGATTTAAGTGCGGTAGCCAAAGGCTTAGAGAATTTAGATAAGCACATAGAAAGTGTAAAATTATTCAATAAACACCCTGTTGTGGCATTAAATCGTTTTGCTAGTGATACCGATATTGAAATTGCGCTAGTAAAAGCCCGTTGTGATGAGCATGGAGTATCATTTGCAGAAAGTACTCATCATGCAGATGGCGGTAAAGGCGCAATTGACTTAGCTAAAGCAGTAATGGCATCAGTAGAGAAAAATAAGCCTTTTACTCCTCTATATCAACTTAATGATTCAGTCGTTGATAAAGTAAGAAAGGTTAGCCGGGCGATGTATGGTGCAACCGATGTCGCTTTTTCAAAGCAAGCAGAAAAAGACCTTAAACATGTAGAAAAATTAGGCTTAACCCACTTACCCATTTGTATTGCTAAAGCGCCCAGCTCTTTGTCTGATGATCCAACGCTGCACGGTAGGCCGAGAGATTTTGAAGTCACGGTAAGTGCTATTCAAATTAATGCCGGTGCTGGGTTTTTAGTGGTGCTAACTGGCAATATTATGCGTATGCCGGGGTTACCCAAAAAACCTGCTGCAAGTAAGATGAAATTGCTCGCAAACGGGGTGATTGATGGGTTAGAGTGACAATAAAACCCTACTCGCACAATTCAAATTAATGGTATAAAAAAAGGCAACATTGCGGTTAACAATGTTGCCTTTTTATCCGTTTATTTTACCATTACTTAGCCGTTAACGACTCTGCAAGGTACAACCAAGTTGGCAATACGGTATCAGGGTTTAACGACACACTGTCGATGCCTTGCTCTACTAGCCAAGCAGCAAAATCTTCATGATCTGAAGGTCCTTGACCACAAATACCTACATACTTACCTCGTTTTTTACACGCAGATATGGCCATAGACAATAACGCTTTTATTGCAGGGTTACGCTCGTCAAATAAATGGGCAATTAAGCCAGAGTCTCTATCTAAACCAAGCGTAAGCTGAGTTAAGTCATTAGAGCCAATGGAAAAACCATCAAAATAATCGAGGAATTGATCAGCAAGTAAGGCATTTGATGGCAATTCACACATCATGATAATTCGTAGGCCATTTTCACCACGCTTTAAACCATGCTCTGCTAAAATATCGATAACAGCTGAGGCTTCTTCTAATGTTCTTACAAACGGGATCATCACTTCAACATTGGTTAGCCCCATGTCATTACGAACACGTTTTATCGCTTCACACTCAAGGGCGAAACAGTCACGGAAATCTTTAGAAATATAGCGAGCCGCACCGCGATAACCAATCATAGGGTTTTCTTCATCGGGCTCAAATTCTTCTCCGCCTACCAAGTTCGCGTATTCGTTTGATTTGAAATCAGACATCCGCACAATCACTTTCTCTGGTGAATAAGCAGCAGCCAGGGTTGAAATACCTTCGGTAAGTTTGGCAATATAAAACTCAACCGGACTTTGATATCCAGCAATAATATCGTTTATTTCTTCCTGTAAATCTGCTGACTGACTATCGAAATTAATTAATGCTTTAGGGTGAATACCGATCATTTTATTGATAATAAATTCTAAGCGAGCTAACCCTATACCTGAATGTGGTAATTTAGCAAAAGCAAAGGCTCTGTCTGGATTACCAACATTCATCATAATTTTAATCGGCAGTTGTGGCATGGCGTCAATTTCAGAGGTGGTAACTGTATAATCTAGTTTGCCTTGATAAATAAAGCCGGTATCTCCTTCAGCACAAGAAACTGTTACTTTATCACCGGTAGCGATAAGCTTGGTTGCATTACCACAACCAACAACCGCAGGAATTCCCATTTCACGGGCAATAATTGCGGCATGACAGGTTCTGCCACCTCGGTTAGTGACAATAGCGGAAGCGCGCTTCATGATAGGCTCCCAATCAGGGTCGGTCATATCAGTGACTAATACATCACCGGGAAGTATTTTGTCCATTTCTTCAAGTGACGATAAAACTTTGGCTTCACCGCTACCTATTTTATGACCAATAGAGCGTCCTTCACAGATCACCGCTGCTGACGTTTGTAATTGAAATTGTTCCATTACATTTGAGCTTTCACGGCTTTTAACCGTCTCTGGACGCGCTTGTACTATGTAAAGTTTATTGTCTAAACCATCTTTGGCCCATTCAATATCCATTGGTCGACCGTAATGCTTTTCAATAATAACCGCTTGTTTAGCCAAATCTTGCACTTCGTCATCAGTTAACGAAAAACGATTAGCATCTTGCGGGTCAATATCAACAATTTCAACTTGTTTACCATGCTCTTGGTTTTCTACAGGAACATCGCTATACACCATTTTAATCGCTTTACTACCAATATTACGACGTACAACAGCAGGTTTATTTTTAGCTAAAGTCGGTTTATGTACATAAAACTCATCGGGATTGACTGCGCCTTGCACCACCATTTCACCTAAACCAAAGCTTGAAGTGATAAATACAACATCTTCAAAGCCTGATTCAGTATCGATTGAGAACATAACACCTGATGCTGAAATGTCACTACGAACCATACGTTGAATACCCGCAGATAAAGCGACGCCACGATGGTCATAGCCTTGATGTACTCGGTAAGAAATCGCACGGTCATTAAATAAGGATGCAAAAACATGCTTGATGGCAACCATCACAGCATCTAACCCTCTAACATTGAGAAAGGTTTCTTGTTGTCCAGCAAACGATGCATCTGGCATATCTTCAGCCGTTGCGGATGAACGAACCGCAAATGATGCGTCATCGGTAAAATCGCCGGCTAATTTGTTATAAGCCTGTTCAATGTCCTGTTGCATTTGAGGTAAAAATGGGGTGTCTATGATCCATTGACGAATAGTGTTGCCACATTTAGCTAACGCATTAACATCATCAACATCTAAGGTATCAAGTAATTGATAGATTTTTTCATTGATGCCACTTTGCTCTAAAAATTCATTAAAGGCAAAAGATGTCGTTGCAAAGCCCGTTGGCACTTGCACTCCAACATTTGCTAAATTTGAAATCATTTCTCCAAGAGATGCATTTTTTCCGCCTACACGGTCAACATCACCCATTCCCAAGTTTTCATACCAAAGTACGTTTTCTTGCACAACATTTCTCCAAAAAGAGTTAGAAATAAAATAAGCTTATTTAGTACATTCTACACTGCCAACTATTGAAACTAAAAGTGAAAATGAAATAAAACTTATACGTTTTCATTTTGTTTGGTATAACATGGGTATAACAACAATATAAGGATTTTACATGCGCACTGCGTTTTATATTTCTGATGGTACCGCGATTACTTCTGAAGTGTTTGGCCATGCTTTACTGTCACTATTTCCAACTGAATTTGAGCATGAAACTATTTCATTTGTCGAAACAATTGAAAAAGCACATGAAGCAAAAGAAAAAATCAATAAAGTATGTGCTCGCTCTAATGAGCCTGCATTGGTCTTTCATACCTTTGTTAACAACGACATTCGGGAAATAATTGATAGTTGTGACGGCGTTATTTATAACTTTCTAGAGCACTTTATTGCCCCTTTAGAAAATCAATTGAACATGAAAGCCAAGCCAACTGCGCATCGAACACATAGCATTCATGAAAACAGTTATGATTATCGAATTGATGCGGTAAATTATGCCCTTAATAATGATGACGGCTCTAATGTGACCAACTATGAAGACGCCGATGTAATATTGGTTGGTGTATCACGTTCAGGAAAAACGCCTAGTTCACTATACCTAGCTTTACAATATGGCATTAAAGCGGCTAATTACCCCTTTACTGATGATGATATGGACGAACTTCAAATTCCGGCTTTTTTAAAACCGCATAAGAAGAAGCTATTTGGTTTAACCATTGATGCACAAAGGTTAATGGATATTCGTGAAGGCAGAATGTCAAATTCTAAATACGCCTCGGCTCGTCAATGTCGCATGGAGGTACGTGAAGTAGAAAAACTTTACAAAAAAGAGCGAATTCCTTTCATCAATACCACTAAATTTTCAGTGGAAGAAATTACTGCAAAAATATTAAGTGAAACCGGACTGCAAAGATATAAGTACTAATCACGCTAAAACATAACAAGTTGACATTATTTATATCGTTAAAATAGTTCACATTCGCCATAAATTTAGCTATGTTAGCGCCCATAAATTATATAATGTGCGCTGATAATAGCTATTGATGCTCGCACCGTTTAAAAGCATACAAATTCCATGACCATTAAAACCGATGAATTACGCACAAGTTTGATAGAAAACTTAGTGTCGCCTGCGCAATTAGCAGAGCAAATCCCATTAAGCCAAAATACCGCTGACTTTATCATGCACAGCCGCCGAGAAATTGAAGCGATAATCAAGGGTGATGATAAACGCCTATTAGTGATTATAGGCCCCTGCTCTATTCATGATACCAGTGCTGCAATTGATTACGCAAAACGACTTAAAAAACTACGAGATAAATACGCCAATGAATTACTTATTGTAATGCGCGTTTATTTTGAAAAACCGCGTACTACTGTAGGCTGGAAAGGTTTAATTAGCGACCCTGATTTAGATAAATCATTTAAAGTGGCTAAAGGCTTGAATTTAGCGCGTCAATTATTGGTTGATATTAATGAAATGGGATTACCTGCTGGTACCGAATTTTTAGATATGGTTACCGGTCAGTATATTTCTGATTTAATCAGTTGGGGCGCTATCGGTGCAAGAACAACAGAAAGTCAGGTGCACCGAGAATTAGCATCGGCCCTTTCTTGCCCAGTAGGTTTTAAAAATGGTACTGATGGTAATGTAAAAATAGCGCTTGACGCTATTAAAGCGTCAAGCGTTCCACATGTATTATATTCTCCTGATAAAAGTGGTCAAATGTGTATTTACCGCACACATGGTAACCCATTTGCCCATGTAATTTTACGCGGTGGTAAAGTGCCTAACTATCATCACGATGATATTAAACATACTTGTGAACAGCTCAACCAAGCAGCCCTTAAACCTTGTATTATGGTTGATTGTAGTCATGGCAATAGTTACAAGGATCATAACAAACAAGTCGATGTTGCCCGCTCGCTTGCACAGCAAATAACACAAGGTGAACAAAGCATTTTTGGCGTGATGATCGAAAGCTTCATTGAAGCAGGTAATCAAGCAGTTAAAGCTGATACTCCCCTTGTATATGGTCAGAGTATTACCGATGCCTGTGTTGATTTAGACGTCAGTGAGGAAATGTTAGTGATATTGGCTGAGGCAGTGAAACAGCGTCTTTGACTTTCATGCTGCTGACAATCACGTTAAATAATGTGAAGCTATTAAAGAAAAAAGATAGCACAGACTATGTTATCTTTTTCTCAGTCTCGTCATACCATATATAGTATTACTAGCAATATTTACTCGCTATGCCTTAGCTTTAAGACGATAAGAGCTAAAAGTTGGTGCACATTATCGCATTTGTGCTAATAATCCATCGCTGGCATCTTCTACTAAATCCAAAACATAACGAAAGCCGTTGGCACCGCCATAATAGGGATCTGGCACTTCTGTTTCTTCATGATTTTTAGCAAAATCTAAAAACAACATAATTTTTCCTTGAAGATGGTCAGGGGCAAGGTTTTGTAGATCTTCAAGATTAGCATTATCCATCGCTAAAATAAGATCAAAGTCTTCAAAATCTTGTACTGTGACTTTACGCGCTTTAATACCATTAAAGGTGTAGCCCCGCTCTGCCCCCATTTTTTGGGCGCGATGATCAGGCTTTTCTCTAACATGTGCGCCCACTGTACCAGCAGAATCTATGTTCAATGATATGCCCTGGGCTTTAGCTTTGTGTCTAAACACAGCTTCAGCACTAGGTGACCGGCAAATATTACCCATACAAACAAATAAAACGCTGTTTACTTCCTTTAAATTCATATCGTTACCATAAGCGTAGAGTTAATAATAGTTACCAAACCATTTTGAGGTTTTTTTCACCAAAGGTAAAGGATAAATAGCATTTTGATTGACTATATCATGAGTCCCTCAGTCGTCATAAAGCCAACGGTATAATTTGACTGTTCTGCTTAAATAAAAAATGCCTGTTAGTGAAAGACTGACAGGCATTACATGTTACAACTTGGGTTTTATCGTTAGTGATGGTATTAGCTTTGTTTACTCATAATGTATTCATCAACCAATTGCGCTAAAACGTTCAAAGGCACAGGACCATTTTTTAGCACCACATCATGAAATTCGCGAATATCAAACGTAGCGCCTAACTCACTTCGTGCATGCTCACGCAGCTCAATTATTTTATTCATACCAATTTTATAAGCCGTTGCTTGTGATGGCATAACAATATGGCGTTCAACCATTTTTACCGCATCTGAAATTGCATTGGGGGTATTGTCGGCATAATAAGCTATCCCTTGTTCGCGCGTCCATTGTTTACTGTGAATGCCTGTATCTACAACTAAGCGACAAGCGCGCCACAACTCCATAGCTAGACGACCAAAATCTGAATATGGGTCTTGATATAAACCAATTTCTTTTGGAATGAATTCAGAATAAAGCCCCCAACCTTCGGTATGTGCGGTATAACCACCAAATTTGCGGAACATGGGCATATCAGTTAACTCTTGCTTGATCGCTATTTGCATATGGTGGCCTGGAATGCCCTCATGATAGGCTAACGCAGCCATTTGATAGGTAGGCATAGCCTCCATGTCGTACAAATTTGCATAATAAACCCCTGGTCGAGAGCCATCAGGTGCTGGGGCTTGGTAAAATGCCTTACCCGCAGATTTTTCGCGGAACGACTCTACTGCTTTTACTTTTAGCGCAGCCTTAGGTTTGGTTAAAAATAATGTATCTAGTCGCCCTTCCATATCGGTAATTAAAGCAACAGCTTCATCAAGGTAGCGCTGCTTTCCTTGGGCGGTATCACTATAGTAAAACTGTTTATCAGTGCGCATAAAGGTTAAAAAAGCCTTTAAATCGCCGTTAAAATTTACTTTTTCCATGATGTCACGCATTTCATTATGAATACGTGCAACTTCGTTTAACCCTAGGCTATGAATTTGATCAGCCGTTAGCTCAGTAGTCGTTGTGCGTTTTAGTGCATTGGTATAAAAAGCATCGCCATTAGGTAATTTCCATACACCGTCTCGGGTGTCAGCTTGCTGTTCAAGCTGATTTAAATAGCTGATAAGCGACTGATAACCCGGTTTTAGATGGTTAACCAGTGCCTTGCTAACCTCTTGTATTAAGGTGGTTTTTTCTGATGATGTGATCGCTAATTTATTGGCCTTTTTAGTGAAGTCAGACAACAAGGTACTGTCAGCACCTTGCTCAAACGGTGCTCCAACTAAGATATTTTTCGAATCACGAATCACATGTTCGAAGACAAATTTTGGTGCGATAATACCCTTTGCTTCACGTAATTTAAGTTGTTCAATTAATTGAACCATCAATTTTTCTGCGCCCTTAACCCGTGAGATATAATCCCGTGCTTCTTTTACATTGCTAATAGAGTGCTGGTTGATTAAAAATGCTGGTACTTGAGAGTGAACTCCACGCATTTGGTTAACAGGGTAATTATGAAAACGCCATTTATCATCAGCAATGCTGTTTTCAAGACGCTGAATTAATAGACGTAGGCTTAATTGTGTTTGAGTATCTAAGGTGTTTTTGTTAATACGCTGAAGTTGCGCTAAATTGGTTTTAGCTATTGCTAATTCTTTATCGAGGTTTGCTTGCGAATAATCATACCATTTGTCGTAATCTTTTTTTATGCCTAAATAGGTTTGTCTTACCGGGTTACGATCAACCCCTGCCATAAACATAGTATCAAACAATTGGTTTGCCTGAGCTGAAGCCAATTTGATTTGCTCAGCTTGTAATGTTTGTTGATTTTTACTTACGTCGGTTGAAATTGATTGCTTCGCACAACCTGCAATTAACGCTGATGTGACTGCTAGTACGAGTAAAGATTTTTTAAATGTCATGTCATTCTCTATTAACTAATGATAATTATCTAAGACATTCTCTACTATAGTGGTTTGTTTATACAATACATGCTCGGTAAAGCGCATAGTTTTCGAGATTAACAACTGTATTTTAACTTTTCTGTAAATACAGTTGATAAAAATGCTAGAGTTTAGCTTTGATGTTATGAACGGCCTCACTGCCATGATATTTATGGCAAGTAGTGCAACTTTGTGACACATTGGTGCTGTTATGACAATCACCGCATACGGCTTTAGCTAGTGGTTTAAAGTTTACCTTGTCTTCTTTCTTTTCTACTTGATGGCAAACAGCACACTCTTGGTCGCCCATAAGTTTAAAATGAGGTTGATGATTAAACTGAGTTAACACATTGTCAAAATCACCAATGTTTGCAGTCCATTGGATCTTTCGTTTATTGTTTTGATCTCGGCTAATGCTATGACATTTTAAACATCCCCCAGGCGATTTTTTATCTGATAACGCATAAAGCACTTTTTCTACGGCTAACGACATGCCCATCGGATGATTAACAGTAAAATCTAACCACGCTTTAACAAAACTATCATTATGTCCGGTTAGTTTGTAATACAGGGTATATTCGCTTCTATACCAACCTTCTATTCGTGGCATGTCATTGTCATCTTGCAGGAGTTGAATTTGTTGCTCTACCGTGGTTTGGGCGATATTGCCTAAATTATATTCCTCTATTTCATTTACTATATTGGGCAACCAAGCTTGTAAGGATATTTTTAATGAGTCAGCCGATAACATAGCGCTTAAATTGGCTCTTTCTTGAACAGACAAGGAGCGATTGAACACTTGTTCAAATTGTGTAGCCATACCTAGAACACCTTCTTTAAAGGCTAAATTATGGAGTAGGCGTTTAACAGACCATGCTAATTCAGCAACGACTGCTATCACTGTATCGTCTTCGTCTGATAAATCTAATAGATCAACATCGCTAAGCTGATCACTTATTTGTTGATAACGGGGATCTGACAATAACAGCAAATGCATAAAGGGGGTGAGCTCTGCTTCAGCGTATTCAGGCCAATAACCAATGTCAATATTCGCATCAAGCAAGGTTTCAATATCAAGCCCAGGCAGTGCAATAAATGCCACACTGTTTTTATCGCCATTACCTCCCTGGATTCGTTTGCTGTGACAATCGACACAGGTGGCGTCAAAACTTGCCAGCTTTACGTTTTCATTTTGTCGCATAATATGGCAATCATTACAGCTTTGCTTCGCATTTTTTTGATACTTATCATCGGTGAAATGTTTTACAAAGTGTTCACCATGACTGAATTTAAAGTTAGGCGTTTTTTGATAGGGGTAATGGGAGAATTCAGGATGCCCTTGTACAAACGTCTCAAACGGCGCATTGTGACAAGATTGGCAAAATTCATCTCCTGCTATTTTGACCGCTTGAGCTGTGCTCTCCTCTTTATGCTCTTTATGACAAGCGGTGCATGGCAGCTGTTTGTCTTTTTTATATGCATTCATATAGTTTGCAGCGTGTATTGTTAATGGCGCTTGTGTGCTTGCTACTGTGTCTTTATTATGTGCTGCTTTTTTAGTTGCTAAGTTATTCATAGTTGCTAAGTTATTCAATATTTTCGGCGAAAGTCCATGGGGATCAAATGCAGAATCACCAAACGCATGACACTTAATACACAGCTGGCTATTTCGAATCGGCGTGTCGCTATCAATAAGCGTAGAGACCATACTTTCAAAACCATTTTCCATACTCGCATGGCATTGACCGCAACTTTGTACGGTTGAATGCGCACTTGAAACTTTTCCAGGTGAGATAGCTTCATCACCAACAATGCCAGACATCATGAGTACTGCCACACCTAAGGTTAAGAGTATTACCGCTAAATAACACCTTTTAGCGTTAAATGACGGTTCTAGCACCTTACTGGTAAGGTTTTTGAGTTTTGTTTCTTGCATAATCTACAACGCTAACCCTGTAAAAGAAATGGCCAACAAGCTATGAACTAAAACTAAAATAATTAAACACCAGGCTATTTTCTGATGAAACAACCGCCAAAAATCATTCGCCTGCGCTAAAGTATATTGTTTATCTAAATTAAACTTGCGTTGTGCCAGTTCAGCAAGTTGCACAATAAATGTTTGCTCTGCTGTTGTTGCTTTATTGAGCGCCATTTCAATAAAAGTAAATGGATATAAATGGATTTGTGAAACCCCAAAGAGATGAGCTGACGAATTTGTTCTCGTCCAAAAGTAATCATGTAAGTGGTCAATATAGAGTTGTTCGATTAGCTCAGAGTGGGTCGACTTTATTGCTTTTAACAACACTGCTTCTGACTGTTTTCGTATAATTTCTCTTTGCTTCACAATATCATCACACACTTGCGATGCGGGTAAGTGGCTCAAACGTTTAGTTAACGTGGTCGCTATAAAAGCCCCAAAAATGCCACTAACCGCTAATAAAACAAACATCAGCGTAAGGAATAACTCAAGCTTACCATCAGGCCAGTTAAAGTCTGTATGAAGCAAAAAAAGAGCTATCGAAAGTAGCCCTATTTGGGTATGGATTACTCGGTTACTTTTAGCAAAGCGATCCCAATAAAAACAGATAAACACGCATAAGGTAAGAAAAATGCCTGAATAGAGACCCGCATGCTTTAATGCTACCTTAAAAGTCTGATCGACATTTACCAATAGCGTAAATATTATCATAGAGATCGCATAAGGATACAGTGCGCGTAATCGTGTCAATATATTCACTTTTCTATACGCTTATAGTTTTTTGCCTTGGGTAGCAAATCGTCAATGGCGGCGAGGTTTTTACCGTCATATTTCATCTCAATATGCTTACTAAGCTTAGCCACAGCATCAGCAGAACGCAATAAGTATGAAGCGTTGACACCTTCTATCGTTATTTGGTCTATTGCTTTTATTTCTATCGGCCCCCCCTTATTGACTATATTGCTTAATGCTTGTTTTACTTTCGCAATATGTTGCATCAGCAGATCTGTGTATAAGCCTTTTTCCGCACTGTTAGCTAACGCGCTTAAATATATTTCTAACGACACTGTTTTACTCAGGATATAATAAATCCGCTGTTTTTCGAGTGATGCCAACACATTTTCTTTACCATCACTGAACCATAAATTATGACGCATATCGCCTTGTGACCAAGCCACCATATCGAAATCTTTACTGACAAAAGGGTGTTGCTTGGAGTTAACAATTTTTTCATCATCGGTAATATGACAAGATAAACAACGCTTGGTCATGGCATACAAATGATTGCGACCAACAATATCGAACGCTTTCATTTTTTCTAGGCGTTGCTGACGATGCTCGTCTGTTTCCATTTTTTTAGTGATTTTTTTCCCACCATAATCACCATGGACAGGCCCCCATTCTTTTGCTTCACCATGACAAGACTCACACGACACTGCTTCAATCGTTTTTAATCTCGCTTTTGCTGGCTTAGCACCTGGTAAGGTTCTTTTTTTGCTTATATAGGCATTAGTGAAATGGCAACGTACGCAATTTTCTTCGCGCGTCACTCGTTTTGTGCCTAACAGTTTTTTTAGTGCTTTAGATTTTTTATGCCTGCTAATTTCTTTAAGGCCGGTAGCATGTTTGGTTTTTGCCCAGACCTCGTTTTCTTTCTCATGGCATTCGGCACAATTCTCAACCCCCAATATCTGATTAGGGTCCATAACCTTACCATCACTTTTAGCCGCCAATAACAAGGGTAAAAGCCCTAGTAGTAATAAACGACATAAAAATTTTGCACTCATAAATACTTCATCCTCTAGATATCAAGTGTTACTTCTTGACTGTTAGGTACAGCCACACAAGGCAGACATGTTCCTTTCACTTTCATGGTTTCTTCATTTGCTACAAGGTGCAAAACTTCACCACTCTTTATTTTTGTCCGACACATGCCACATTCACCTGACCGGCATGAGTTGCGAATAAATATACCGTTGAATTCAGCCAAACTCAGTATTGAAGTACCTTCATCACTGTCATGCCATTTCAAGCTTTTACCAGAACGTGCACAGCAAATGATTGAATTCTCGGTGGTTACACTCGTTTGTATCGTCTTGCGTAGCGTTCCTGCAGTTAAATGAACCACTTCAAAATGTATGTTTTCTTGGTTGACCTGCCAAAGCAGTAAGTTTTCTTGCATTTGCGCCATCATTTGTTTGGTGCCGCAAACAAAAAACTCTCCTTCATTAGAAGGCAAATATTGTTTCAATAATGCAAGGGTGATGCGGCCAGAATGGCTACTCAGTCGTGAATCTGTTGGTTGTTGTTCGTTTTCATCAAGCCACTTTGACGTTGCCGCGCTGTAACACATAACCACATGTAAGTTTTTATAGCGTTTACAGCTGTGTTGAAGGTGTTCAAACATGACTCTAGTGTGAGGCGTTTGTGTACTATAAAACAACCATATAGTCCGCTCACTATTCGCATTGATCACCGCATTAATCATACTAATAAATGGGGTAATCCCAATACCGCCGGCAATCAGCACCAAGGGGTGATGTTGATTGACATTCAAACAAAAGTGTCCTGATGGTGCGCTTAGCTTTAATTGTTGTCCAACTTCAACTTGATCAACAAGATAAGTTGACATTATGCCTGATGGTACATCAGGTTTTCGGCTCGGCGCTAACTGCTTTTTTACCGTAATACGATAATGTTCTAATTTTTCAGGTGAATCAGACAGCGAATAAGCTCTCGATATGGTCTGACATTGGCCTTCTATATCAGCTTGCACCATAACATGTTGTCCTGGGAAAAAACTGGCAAGTATCTGTTGGTCATTTGGTTGCAATAAAAAAGAATAGACTCCGTCAGACTCTTTGACTTTGCCAATTACTGTAAAGCTTTTAAACCCATCCCAGCGTGAGCCCGTTTTCGTGATGGCATACTTATCAATGAGTATCCCTCGGGCTAAACCAACCTTGTATAATAATTGGGTAATGTTAGCTTTTTTTTGCTCACTATTGAGGGTTTTAACGCGATGAAACAACCACATTTCTTTTATGGCAAGAAAGAGACCAAACGAAAAAAAAACGCCTCCTACACTAGCAAGCAAATACATAGTTATCATAAGGTTAGAACATAATCGAGAATTCGCTACGTAATCCGAGCACATTCCCAATGATTTGTTGATCAACCACATAGACATCCACAGAAACGAAAGAGCCTTGACCAACACTTTGGCTGAGCCTAGCTGCTAGTCCAATCGAGGTATTGCTTTTGTCTCCACCATGCTCCTCTTTCGCTGCCACTTCCATAACTAAACTTCTTGAATGACCATCAAAAAACATTTGGTAGCCAAGAGCTGCACCATACATATCATCCGCTTGGTTACTAATTGCGGGGCCAAATGAGGCTAATCTGTTGCCAGCAAACAACAAACCACCACGAGCTAGTGGCCCACCCGTACCTGCTGTACGAGAGATAGGCGCATAGTTATCCATACCAACAAAAGCACTTAGGTAAGCAATATTGTCAGTCTTTTTTGGTGCCCATGAAAAATTTGAAAACAATAAAGTACCTGATGATGCCCACATGGTTTCCTGATCAGCATCTGAATGCACAATACGCAATGTGGTATCAATATGGTGATCAAACAGTATAGTTGAACCAACAGCACTAATACCGACATTAAATTGATCACCACCATATTCTTCAATACTGTCTAAATAAATCAAATCAATATTAAACGTGGTATGCGCGTAATCAAACGAAGTGAGCAAACCAAATAGCTCAGCTTCTTTATCTTCTTGGTTATTACTTCTATGGATAGAACCCCAGCCATACAACAAAGAATATCTTGCGTATGAGGTACCCGGCAAAGGAATAGTATTACGGGTAATTGCAATAGAATCCATAATATCAGTAACTAAAAAACCATCTTGAACCAAGATAGGTTGCTTGCCTACAGCAATAGCATAATCGAGCGCTTTATTTCCAGCCATATCGAGTACTGGAAACATTTCACTTAATTCCCCTTCAAAGAAAAGCGTGACCATTTCCTTGTTTATATGATTATCAAATTCTTGTTCTGGCTGAAAGCTATACTTGGTAAATTCAGCACCTTGATGCAATGGAAAAATTCCTAAAGAAAATCGCTCTGTACCTGTCAGTCGAAAATCAAAATATACATCAAGCATGTTTGCCCATTCTGAGACACTATTTTCACTACCCTGCTTACGCATTTGTAGACCTGTTCTAAAATTGCCATAAAAAATTAGATTAGGTGAAATTACCATGCCGGTGGGTAATTCTAGCTCGTTGGCAAGTGGACCATCGGTATGATAACCCTGCCAAAGCTCAAGAATTGGGGCTGGTCTTTTAGGAATATTTTGTTCTAATGCTAATTTTTTATCTGAGTAACGAGAAATACTGCGCTCAGCTTGAGCGTTTATTTTTTCAGACGGCGCTTTTTCAGACACTTGTGCCGCGTTAGTTTCGCCGAGCGCATTGGTACAGACAACATTGGACAGTAAGGCGATGAAAATCGGAAAAAATAATTTGTTAGTCACGATTATTCTCCAAATTTTGCACCGTTATGGTTTTATTGGTTTCCCACAAAACAATGCTAGTATCAACAATTCTGTCTACTAATTCACGCAAACTTAGGTTGTAATCTAAACCTGCTAAATCAGCAATGCCCTTAAGAAAGTAGCCTGGCATAGGTTGTGATATCAACCTGATTTGTACATCGTAACCGCCACCTATAGTCAAATCACTTGGGTCTATATCATAATTTGCCCATCGATGACCACCCGGCTCAATACTATGTTTATCTATACGTTGCACATTGGGATGACTAGTGATGTTGGTCGGGTTAATTGGTGGTCTAACAAACGGGGTTGGCATTGCCGATACAGGAATGAAGTGCACCTGCTGGCGTTCACCTGCAATTGAATTTTTTATGATAAATTTACTTTGTAAGTTAAACAGTTGTTTATCATGAGTTAGCTCTCCATTTCTTACATAATTTGAGAATAAATCGCGTAAGTCACCATTGGGGTCGCGATCACCAGATAAAAATACTACATTGCCTTGTGGATCTTTCACGATAACTTCAAAAAACACCATGCGCTCATGAATAAACCCAGTAGGTACATTATGTCCATCAATTAGGTTTTTCAGCTTCAATTTAAATTGCAAGCCTTGCGCTAAAGAGGCTTCCTCGATGATAAGATCTTCAACGCCATAACCTGCTTTCATAATGGCATCACGCTGTTTTAAAGCCCAACTAAGTGAATTAAATTGTTCCTCTAAGATGGTACTGGCTTCATAACGTAAATCAACATCAGCCCAAAATTCTGGAAATTCATACTCGTCTTCCACATTATCTTCAAACTCATCTGTGCCCCAACCTGCTTTATAATCAAAAGCTAGCCACTGCCGGTAGTTTGCAAGCTTCACTGCATCTGGATTATGTGGAAAAATACCGGGATGGAGAACAGAGAAATCTGGGCCGCCCATATAATGATTAGATATGCGGCGGTGTTTGGTTTCATGTTCACCAATAACCGCAGCAGGTCCTTTATCAAAGCCTTTATTTTCCCCTGGTACCTTACCATTATGACAATCAGTACAACTGACCCCGTCTTTTGCCGATTGTGATGTTTTATATTCATCGTATGTTTCTTCGGTATGTAAGCCGGTAGGTAATCTCACAGAATGACAAATCCCACAAAACGCAGGATCTCTTTGGGTAAAAAATTCACCAATATCGTTATGTATTGCACGTCCTTTTTTGTCTGGTGTTGTGGTCAGTAAAAAGCGCGAATCTTCAAGCGTTTCTTTTTGAACTTCATTGCCGCTAGGGCCGAAAACAGGTGAAAAAATATCACCTTGTTGTACAACTAATTGCCCACCTTTACCATAACGTTTGTTTTGGCGATGACAGACAATGCAAGTAACCCCTTCACGAGTATGTTGCTCTCTATCCATATTCGATCGGTTGACAGGAATGCTTAACGCCGAACCAACCGGATCATGACACCTAGCACAAAATGCGCCAGCAGTTCCATTGGTTTCTTTAATAGTAGCAATATGTTGAGCAGTAAAAGCTGGACTTAATTGTGCGTAAGAATGGGGTGATAACGACCACTGACGAAACTGCAGTTCATGACAGGTTTTACATTCGAATGCGGAAGGGTATTTTTGTTCATTGAATAATGGTTCGTGGACATTACTGGGTTGATTGTTTGTTAAATCGTCGCTAGTGCTAACAGTTGCAGCAATTGCAGTAGAAAAACATACAGAAATTATGACGAGTAAGGCTGAAATAAAACTTAACTTAGTTGTTATTGTTATTGAACGGTGCATTTGTCTAAACCATTTAAAATTATTATGAGATTAACAGATTTAAGCTTAAATCACTGTTATAATTACAGTTTTACTCAAGCATTTTATGGTGATTTCCTGAAATAGAACGTATACCCACTGACGTAAACAATTAAACACTATATGAATACAACACTTGTACAAACAATAAGAGTTACTGACACCAAACCAACGTGATCTCAATCACATTATTGGATAGTATTTTTGATCTCAATCACAAAAAAGTAAAGTTTTTTCACACCCTACCCAATATGTTTCAATAACAAAATCTACATTTACTGCGTTAGATCAAGGTTTTTGTGTTGTTATGCTTTTTGTCCCTAATTCTTCAATATCATTACACTTGTTTAAATACAAAATTCAAAAATACCTAGTCACTATTCAACAAACAGTCAATTCGATAGTAGGATGAAGTTTTCTAAAGGCATTAGCTATATTTTGAATGACTAAGTGTTACTAATGGTTAAGTTAGAACCTTTAACGCCAGTGCTAGTTTAAAAGCTTGCAAGTCTGGGCGCTTAATTTGAATAATGAAATTCTTCATGTCATCTTAGTGCCAAGAAAAACGCTAAGCTTCTGTTGTTATCCAAATCAACCATATATTTGGGGTACTAATGTTTGGAATGAGTTTTAAGCTTAACTAACCAATTTACTCAACCAATGATTACAAGCACATGTTGTTATTTATAATTAGATCTAATAAATACCTAAAAACAGATCTAAGTTGCTAATCATAAAAATTTGACTAGAATAACGTATGGAACTAGTGTGAATATTGCTATTTAAAAACCCCATTGGATTATCAATTTACATGTTTAAATCTCTGATCAAAAAACTTTTCTCCAAAAGCACTAAACATCAACCTAATTACTTTTATTTTGAAGATGAAAGAAATGCAAATCAAGATTGTCAAGACGAAAATATTGCTAAAACTCAATACACAACGGCATCAGAAAAGTTGCAATTGACCTCAAGTGAAGAAATACACCAACAGGCATTTTACGACTTTTTATTTGGGTGCGCTTCAACTAACGAACAACAAGACGAGTTATCCGGTTATGTGTCAAAACAAATAGAACAATGTATCTTACAGCCAAAACTAATACTCGAATCCTTACCTTTGTTACCTGTTTCTTTGACCACGATTATTGAACAATTAAATGATAATGAATTCGATACTGACGTTTTAATATCGTTGATCCAAAAAGAGCCGCTCATCGCAGTAAAAGTAATAGAATTAGCAAACTCGTCCTATTACAACAAAAGTCATAAAGAAATAACAAATCTTAAATCAGCATTTTTGCTACTTGGGTCAAATGGTTTAATTGAGGGTATCATTAATGGGTTTATTGCTAAACTAACTCCTCAATCTCCCATATATTTCAAACAGTACGGTAACAAAATATGGCAACATTGTTTTACTACGGGGATGATTGCTAAACAATTAATAAATAACTCCCCCCACAAACAAGAATCTGCGCAAGGCTATTTAATAGGTTTACTTTGCAACATGGGCGATATGATAATTTATCAGCTTTTAATAGAAGCCTTTAATTATGTGCACCCTGACTGTCAACCTAGCTCGAAAGCTTTTAAAGCACTATTGTCTAAAAACTCTAAAAGAATGACGTACCACATTGCGAAATACTGGAACTTACCCCCTTCAATTTTGGATGCGCTGGCATTGCAGGCACAATTAACGCATTCTACAATGTTGCCTGCAATACATAGTAAACGACCTATTGCTTGTTATGTCTATGAAGCAAATATTATCAGTGAACTAGAGTTGAGGTTTGAACATCAAGAGATCAGTAGCGAAACCTTAGATGAAGTAAAGTCATCAATGGTTTTCAGTGATGAAGCTAAGCGTTATTTGGAAAATCTAAATAGCATGGCATGCTAATTATTATTAACCACTTGGATAGATATTATTTCATTTAACGCTAAAGAACTCATTTACCATTAGCATTTTTGCCTTTATATGACGACACCTCCGCCTGTTATTAATATTAGAGCTAAAGCCAATCAACACGCGGTTTTTTTAATACTACTCGCTGGCGTAATATTTCTTATCGCCTTCTTCCTCAGCCAATATTATTGGCGAAGCCACCGTCTGATTTTGATTTTTTTCTATCTATTAACTTTGGTGATATCATTTACTGGTATATTAAAGCGTTCAGAGCCAAGCGTTAGTATTGCGTTAACCCCACAACGTATTCAATACTACCACCGTCATGGCCATTGGACACTCGCATGGCAACAAATACAAAGCATTAATACGATTAAAGAAACTGTTGGTCTATCTACCATAGTTTTACCTTACGTAGGTATTAAACTCAAGAGTCTGGACATTTTAGCAGAGCAAATATCACCTCGTTTAGCTAATAGACTCATTCATGAACAGCGGCCTTTAATACGTTTTGCAGTAATGCAAAATTTACTATTATTAGAAGAGGTACAACTTAATTTTACGCCTTATAGCTTAGAATCTGGCAAAAAAATAAAAGGACCACTTGCCGCTTTTTTATATCACTGCCAAGTTCTGCAAAAGGGATTGGGCTATCACTTATATCTACCTGAAACGAGTACAGACCGAGAGTTGGAAGATTTTTGCCAACTGTTAAAACAGTGCCAGCGCTACGCTAAAAATTATCAATAACAACGGGGTTTAATCTATTTTGTGGTTAGGTAATTCATCTTTAATGCGTCAGTTGTTAACAAAGCTACTTGTTTTTTTTCTTCATCCGTTAACGCTTGATACCATCTAGGGTATGACCAACCATATCCCCATCTAAACGACGTAGGAAAATAAGGGCTTCCTCCCACACGAACCCCCGCTAACATCAGCTTTGCTATTTGCGGCTCGCCAACATTAGTAACACATTGCTGAAGTGCTTTATCCGCTATTAGCCTTTCATCATAGGTACCACCTTGCCAATAAGCGTAATCATGTGCGGTGCAACAAGATAACCAAAGCTCATTGTGTTCAAGCGTGCCATCAGGAAAAGAGCTACATCCATCAGAAGTAAAAGGCTTAATATTTTCAGCAATTACAAAAGTAGAAATAAAGAATGATAGAACAATAAATATACGCATAAGGTTAATTCACAGACTTAAAAGGTCCTAATAAGAAAGAAAACTAAGAAAACACCAATCTCATACGGTAAGGCACTAAAAACTCGCAAAGCTATTCTTCTAAAATAGCGTCGAAACCACCATATATTAGTCGTTTACCATCAAATGGCATCGGGTTTTGATCTGGGTGCATTCTTGGATCTGCCATAATGGCATCCCAGCCCGCGTCACGAACATCCTTTGACGGCCAGATAACGGTTGAAAAAACAACCGTTTCATCTTCACCACACTTCACAGCCATAGGAAATGATGTGACATCACCATCAGGGACACTTTCCCCCCAAGACTCAATGATTTTTAGGGCTCCATGCTCCTTAAAAACTACCGCTGATATTTTTGCATGCTCAATATACTTTTCTTTATTTACAGTTGGTACAGCGGCTACAAAGCCATCAATGTATGACATATGAATTCTCCTTAAATGCTACTCGTTTAAGTTCAAAACAGGCTTAAATAGATTTTAGGTCAACAACCATCGCTTTACCACCAAAGCCATGTTTATTGCATTTTGCTCTTACCACTACCTTAGATATATCTGCAGGAATTGAAATCTCACACTGGTTGCGGGTAAATGGTTGTTCGTTATCATGTGGATGACCAAGTTTTCGGTAACCTAGTTGCTTGCCTTCAAAATCTATAACTTCCCAGCCATCAGCGTAATGCTCCCAGCCTTGGTCATTATGTCGAACTGATGTGGCAAAACACCAACTACCATTGGTGTTTTTTGTTACTTGAACATTGGTTACCTGCGCAAATTGCAATGACTCAGAATAAGTGGTCACGTCAATTGTTGACGCACATAACGATGACGCGAACATCGATAGTATTAATAATTGTTTCATAATATTGTCCTGATGTTTTCATGGTGATAACTAAACCTATCAATCACACTTTAAGTTATACAGCCTCAAATAGTATCAAGAAACTACAAAAGACAAGGCTAAACAAAAACTGCATCAAACTAGCATTTATGCTAAATAAATAACCTATTCAAGACAATAGGTTATCGATTAGGACCATGTTTCTTTTTCATACTAACAACTTTTCTCGCGATGGCTAACAGCTCAGGTGAAATATCTTCTGCACCTGCTTTTATCAACTTACTGACATCTCCGGATGAAAATAAAGAACCACGTTCAGATTTTATCCCTAACGATCTCACAAAGTCTTTTGTTTTACCGGTACTTCCCGTATCTATAAATTTGAAGATAATTTGTTCATTTAAGCTTTGTGGCTCTTGTTTTAATGTGGATATTTCGTCAGAGAGTGCTATTATTTCTGCTTCTAATGCTGCAATTAATTCGGCAATGTTGGTATATGATTTCATTAAGTTTTTAGCTCTTATAAGGATAACTGATACGTGTAAAGTGGCTGCCATTGTAACGTTAAAAGCGATCAGTAAATAGTTTAGATTTTATTAAGTGAAGCTAAGTTGTATTAAAAATACGAATAGTTACTTATAAGGATTATTCATTGGTTTAATTAAATAACGCGATATAGCATGGATATATTATAAAAACACACATTAAACACAAAAAATATATGTTTTTAATTCAACTGCCTTAAGAGTCTGATATATGAAAATTGAATCAATCTTGGAGGAACGCGCTTCAGTTCGAGCGTTTCTTGATAAACCTGTATCCAAAGCATTGTTAACACGCATTTTTGAAAACGCTCAACTTTCCCCTTCCAATTGTAATGTCCAGCCATGGCAAGCATGCGTTGTTTCAGGTACAACTAAAGATAAATTAAAAGAAAAATTCATTGCCACCTTAATGAGTGGTACTAAACCAAATCCTGATTTTAATTGGTTAGCGCAATACAGCGGTATCCATCGTGATCGCCAGTTTGGCTCAGCAAATGCGCTATATAGTTCGGTAGGCATTGCCAGAGAAGATAAAAAAGCACGACAAATGGCCATGGTACGCAACTGGCAATTTTTTGATGCCCCACATGCGGTCTTTTTCACCATGGATAGGTACCTAGACATTATGGGTGCGGTAGATTTAGGGATTTATGCACAAACATTGTCATTAGTTCTGGCAGAGAATGGTTTGTCAAATTGTATGCAAGGGGCATTAGGACAATTTCCTGATCCCGTGAGAGAAGTATTAAATCTGCCAGAGGAACGCGGTATTTTATTTGGCATGTCATTTGGTTATGCCGATGACAGTGCTGCGGTAAATAAAACTCGAACAGATCGCGCATCGATTGAGGATGCGGTTAGTTTTTTTGATTAAGAACAAGATTAAACATTAACGCCCCAGTGGCACTATATTTACAGGAAAAAATTATGATCACAGTACACCATTTAAATAAGTCACGTTCAAAAAGAGTAATTTGGTTACTCGAAGAGTTATCCATGGCGTATACTCTCGTTACACACCAACGCGATCCTATCACCAATTTAGCCCCTGAAAGCTTACGATTAATTCATCCGTTAGCCAAAGCACCCATCATTGTTGATGGTGAAACCACCTTGTGTGAATCGGGCGCTATTTTGGAATATATTCTGAATAAAGCCCCCTCAAATCAGCTAAAACCCGCACCTAATACTACACAATATGTTCAGTATTTAGAGTGGTTACATTTTGCTGAAGGCTCTTTAGCTCTGCCAGTGATATCCACTTTATTAATGAGTATGGAAACCCGATCAGGAGACAAGCCGCTTGATGGTTATATTGCTAAAGAAATTGCGCTAGACTTTTCATATATAGACCAAACATTGGCCAAGCAACCCTACTTTGCTGGCGATGAATTTTCTGCAGCAGATATTATGATGACAATAACATTAGAAATAGCAAATAATTTAAAATTAATAGAGGCTTGTAGCAATATACAACGCTATCTTGAGAAAGTTCAACAGCGACCAGCCTATCAAGTGGCCAATAGCCATGGCTAATTAATTCAAAGATTTCCTTTGTACTGCTAATTATTAACTGGTATAACCAGTAAAGATTAAAGAAATGATCATCGTTAATGGTCATTTCAACTTAACATACATTAATAGAAACAGAGCTAAATACCCATGGAACTAATCACCGTAGACATCGACAATAACGTACATACAATTACTTTAAACAACGGCAAAGTGAATGCTATTTCTCATCAGGTTATCAATGAGATTAATCTAGCATTAGACCACGCAGAACAAGAAAAGGCAGTGGTTATTTTGACCGGACAAGCGGGCATATTCTCTGGTGGTTTTGATCTTAACACCATGAAAACCAGCTCTGAATCAGCTATAGGTCTGGTCACTGAAGGATCTAAATTAGCACGCAGAATGCTAGCTTTTCCTACGCCGATTGTTGGTCTTTGTACTGGACATGCCATTGCAAAAGGCGCCTTCTTATTGCTGTGTTGCGACTATCGAATTGGCAGTGCTGGTAGCTTCAAAATAGGACTAAACGAAGTACTTATCGGTATGACAATGCATAATGCTGGTATTGAAATAGCTCGTAATCGTATTCCTCGTAACTACTTAACCCGCTCAGTGATTAACGCGGAATTATTTAACCCTGAAACAGCCGTGTTAGCAGGTTTTCTCGATCAGGTTGTTGAAGAAGACAAACTTGTGAGTACCGCGCAAGCAGTCGCTAAGCAAATGCAATCACTCAATATGGCTGCTCATCATGGTACAAAATTAAAAGAGCGACAGCTGATACTTGCAGCTTTAGATGCAGCTATTGAGATTGACGCGCAAAGTGTATTGAAATTCTAGGATTTATATTATGAGTAACATAAGCAACTATAAAAGTTTAACGGTAGAAGTAAGCAATAAAATTGCCCATATCAAGCTTAATCGTCCTGATGCATTTAATTCAATGAATCTCGATTTTTGGCAAGAATTCCCAACTGTTATTCATGATATTAATAATGAGTCTGCCGCACGAGTTATCGTTATTTCTTCTACTGGCAAGCATTTTTGTGCAGGTATGGATTTATCGGTATTCACACAAAGTGAACAAGACACCACAATGGAACTTGGCCGTAAACATGAACAACTTCGTAGAACAGTACTGCGACTACAAGAGTGCTTCAACGTATTAGAAAAAGCTCGCATGCCCATATTAATGGCTATTCAAGGTGGTTGTATTGGTGGTGCAGTTGATTTAGTGAGTGCTGCTGATTGTCGCTATTGTACCAGTGATGCATTTTTTAGCATTGAAGAAACAAAACTGGCGATGACCGCAGACTTAGGTACCTTACAACGTTTGCCTAAATTAATTTCGATGGGTTTAGTAAAAGAATTAGCCTATACCGGTCGCAGAATGCCCGCGCAAGAGGCAAAAGATGCGGGTTTGGTCAATAGCGTTTATGACGTTCAAGAAAGCATGTTAACTGCCGTGATGGCTATTGCCACTGATATTGCTGCCCGTTCACCACTAGCGGTAACTGGTTGTAAGGAGATGATCAATTATGCTCGGGATCATAGCGTTGCTGATAGCTTGAATTATATGTCTGTTTGGCAAAGTGGTATGTTTCAGCCGCAAAACGATATGATGGAAACCTTTAAGGCTAAAGCAAAAAATCGTCCCCCTGAATTTGATGATTTAGCCCCAATTGACAATTCAAAGGTTTTATAATTAATCTCTATTGATAGGCAATAACGAAATGATAAAAAAAACAATAATTTCTATTAGCTTAGTGTTTAGTGTTCTTTTGTGCGCTGCTGGCTGGCATTTTTCATCAGTAATATTGCATTTAGGTATTAATGAGTGTGACCAAGAACATTATGTTTTTTGTGGTGATCCAAGCACACAAAATATTGAATTTGAGAATGTTAGCTTTACCAGTTCAGATGGCTTAACTCTGCCCGGTTGGTATATGGCATCGAGTGATACTCATTTGGCAACTAATGTCACAAATAATGTCTCAAATAATGATAAAGCTATTTTGCTTGTCCACGGACGCGGCGCAAATCGCACTGAAGGCATGCGCTATGCAAAACCATTATTAGCCGCTGGTTACCATGTGTTAGCTTTTGATATGCGTCACCCGCGTCAAGATCCAAACATCCTATCCACCATGAGTTTTCATGAGAGAAAAGATGTAACCGCCGCTTTAGATTTTTTAGAAAATAAAAAAAATATCAAGCAAATCGGGCTGATGGGTTTTTCAATGGGGGCTGCTACCGGCATTATTGTGATGGCAAAAGATCCACGCGTAAAAGTAGGTGTTTTCAGTGGAGGTTATGCCAATGGCATGGACGTATTAGCCGAGCAAGGTAAAAAATTGCACGGCCTACCACGTTACCCATTAATGCCCGTTGTTGAAAAACTATTTGAATGGCGTGGCGATGCCGATGCCGATGAAATAAACCCTGAGTCATACATTGGTCAAATATCTCCTCGCCCTATTTACATTATGCATGGCACCGCAGATCAAACCGTCGACTTTAGTCACGGACAACGTTTATTTGCCGCCGCTAACGAGCCTAAACAGTTCTGGCAAGCTGAAGGTGGCCGTCATACACGTTTATGGCAACACGACAAAGATAAAGCTGAGTCGAGTGTGGTTGAGTTTTTTAATCGTTATTTATAACAGTAATTGAAAGCAATACCAGTAAACATTTAACTAACTTACAGGTATTGCTGGATGTTTAGCGCTTAGTTAACTTATTTCTTTTATTGCACGCCCAATTCCATCTACCGTTAATGGGTACATTTTGTTGTTGAGCAACTGTTGAATAATTGAGATTGAATGATGATAAGGCCAATGACTTTCAGGTTGTGGGTTTAACCATGCAACCTTATTAAAATGGCTTAACAGACGATTCATATATTCAGCACCGGGCTTTTCATTCCAGTGCTCAACGCTACCACCGGGGGCAACAATTTCATAAGGTCCCATGGTCGCATCACCAACAAAAATGACTTTATAATCACTACCAAATGTTCTTATTATCTCTTCAAGATCTATAGTTTCGTGATAACGCCTGGTGTTATCTTGCCAAACTTTCTCATATAAACAATTGTGAAAATAAAAGAACTTTAAGTGTTTGAATTCAGTATGCGCTGCTGAAAACAACTCTTCGCAGGTATGAATGTAATCATCCATAGAGCCACCAATATCAAAAAACATCAACACTTTGACTGCATTGTGTCGCTCTGGCTCCATATGAACGTCGAGTAAGCCACCATTTTTTGCGGTAGAGCTAATAGTGTTCTGTATATCAAGTTTTTCGCTGGCTCCGGTACGGGCAAATTTTCGCAATTTTTTTAATGCTAACTTAATGTTACGAGTGCCTAATTCTCTGTCTTGATCAAAGTTTTTAAATTCCCTTTTATCCCACACTTTCACCGCACTTTTGTTGCGATTTTTATCTTGCCCTACCCTGATCCCTTCAGGGTTATAGCCGTAGGCACCAAAGGGGGATGTACCACCTGTACCAATCCACTTATTACCACCGGCATGACGTTTTTTTTGCTCTTCAAGGCGCTCTTTTAAGGTTTTCATTAATTGCTCAAGCCCACCTAACGACTTGAGTTGGTCTTTTTCTTCTTGAGATAAATGTTTCTCAAACTCCTTCCTTAACCAGTCTTCAGGTAAAATCTGATCAAATACATCAATACTTTCTATGCCTTTGAAATATTCTGCAAAAGCATTATCGTATTTATCATAGTGGATCTCATCTTTAACCATGACAATTTTGGCAAGGTTATAAAAGTCATCAACATTCGCAAAAACAACACCCGCTTTTAATAACGCAATTAAATCTAATAACTCTCGTAAACTGCAGGGAACTTTGTGCTTTTTTAACGTCAGGAAAAAATCAATAAACACTGTTACATCACCCGTTTCTACGGCTCATAAAAGCAAGCTTTTCAATTAAAGATACATCTTGCTCATTTTTTAACAACGCGCCAAACAAGGGAATAATGTCTGATTTCTTATCAAGTAAAACATCTTGAGCGATGTCGTCTGATATCAACAGCTTTAACCAATCAATTAATTCAGACGTAGATGGTTTTTTCTTGATACCGTTTATTTCTCGTAAATCAAAAAAAACTTCCAACGTTTGCTTAAGTAAATCTCGCTTAACATTGGGGTGATGCACATCAATTATTTGTGCCATTTCAACTTTGGTTGGAAATTTAATGTAATGGAAAAAACAACGTCTTAAAAAAGCATCAGGTAGTTCTTTTTCATTATTAGAGGTGATAATAATGATAGGTCTTTGCTTTGCTTTGATCACTTGTTGGGTTTCATAAACAAAAAACTCCATTTTGTCGAGTTCTTGCAGTAAATCATTTGGAAACTCGATATCAGCTTTATCTATTTCATCAATTAATAAAATGGGTCTTTGCTCTTCTTCAAACGCCTGCCATAGCTTACCTTTAACAATGTAATTTGAAATATCATGAACACGTTCGTCACCTAATTGACTATCGCGTAATCGTGATACAGCATCATATTCATACAAACCTTGTTGTGCTTTGGTGGTCGATTTTATGTGCCATTGAAACAATTTACAGTTTAGTGATTTAGCTAATTCTTCAGCTAATTGTGTTTTACCTGTGCCGGGCTCACCTTTAATCAATAATGGTTTTTCTAAGGCGATGGCGGCATTTACCGCTAAGGTAAGATCGCTCGAAGCGATATAATTATCTGTACTTTTAAACATGGTTTTCCTATTAATCTATTTCTTTAGCTGCTTATTTTATCATAAGCAGCTTTCTACTTTTTGGCTCAACAAACGTTTAATACGCTTCTACAATCTACTTGCTGGTCATTCGACTTCAAGACGAAAACTATTTTACGCTATTTGAATGAGAGAATGAATTAGAACAGATCTTCTAACCATTTTTTAGCACTACCGATAACAACCATAGTTTTAAGTTTAATCAATGCCATGGTATCACCATCTTGAAGTACCTCTTCACCACAGCGTGGATCAGAGCGCTGCAGAGCACCCGTCATTTTATGATCAATAGGGATGGGCTCACAGCCATGGTTTGATTCACAGATAAAGTCCCATTTTTCACGTGCAGGCGCATGACATGAGAAGCAGTTTCCGCCAAAACGATTATTGACATCAACAAAACCGCGCTTGGCAATTTTTGTCCCTTTATCATCGACTTCTAGTTCAAAGAACTCCCAATCGCCGGTTGCTGGAAATGTGCCTGATTCGCGTTTGACCATCACTTCCGTTGGTACAAGTTGTACCACTGAACCCGGCGGATAAATAGCACCTTCAGGATTATTAGCAACCTCTAGTGTACTTTCAATATCACCTAACAAATTATCAACGTAAAAGTGACGAACAGGTGTCATTTCTCTGATACAACTGAAGCTGTTTTCATCTACAATAACATCTTCAGTACCTGTGATAGATTTAAATACAGATACCGCTTTATCAATAACAAGGTCTAGATCATTTTTCTCATCGGTTTGAGCGCTGACCGATAATGAACTAATAGTAACAAGCGTCGCTAATGTTGCAGTTGCAGCTGTTTTTTTTAATTTAGAATACGTTTTCATCTTTATGCCTATCGTAAAAATGGTTGAATATTTATGCTTATAACTTAACGATTAGCTTGCCTTTATTTTTTCCGGTAAAAAATAAATTCAAACCTGTCATTGCTGATTCAAGTCCATTTAGTACATGCGCCCGATGTTTAATTTGTCCTTTCATAACATAAGGCGTTAATTTTTCTAACAGTGCAGGTATTTTGTCGAAGTGATCTGGCATAGTGAAGCCTTGGATGGTCAACCGTTTTTTAATGATTGGGATCCAATTTGGTGCTAAGTCAGGCTCTGCTTTTGGGTAATCAGCAATTAAACCACAAACCGCAATTCGGCCATGGGCATTCATTCGCTCAAAGACATGATGTTGAATTGGGCCACCGGTATTTTCAAAATAAACATCAATTCCATTTGGCGTTAATTGAGCAAGCTTGGCTGATAAGTCATCAGTTTTGTAATTAACCGCACCATCAAACCCTAACTCATTTACGATCCAATCTGCTTTTTCATCACTGCCTACTACACCAACCACCGTTAAGCCATCTGCTTTCGCTAATTGCCCAACAATAGAGCCCACTGAGCCTGCAGCACCAGAAACAACAAGAGTTTCACCTTGTTGCGGTTTACCTATGCTGTAAAGTCCTTGGGTAGCGGTTAAGCCCGGCAGCGCAAAAACAGAGAGTATGGCTTCATCTGGTAATGGGGCGGTCACTTTATTTAATCCAGTACCATCACTTAAAAAGTATTCTTGCCAGCCCATCATACCCATAACGCGATCGCCCACATTAAAATCAGGGTGATTGCTTTCAACAATTTCGCCAACACCTGAGCTACGCATCACAGTGCCTAATTCAACAGGAGGAATATAACTTTCAGTATCTGGGCTCATCCAACCAAACATTGCCGGATCAAGTGACATATGGTTTTGTTTTACTAAAAACTGCCCTTCGCCTACGCTTGGCATGTCTTTTTGAACAACTTCAAATAAGTCAGGGCCTACAGGGCCAGCAGAAGGACGAGCGATTAAGTTTATTGCGGTATAAGTTGTCATGTCAGTTCTCTATTTATTGTTTTAATAAGTTAGCTTGCTAGTTGCTTAATTTGATTTTTCTATCAAATTAATGATGCTAAGCCAATAATGATTCGATGTTCTTTATTCGGTTTATATCCTGCGTTTGGTAAAACTGTGCAAACTCTTGTGCTAATTGTTCACTTGCGATAAAAACCCGTTGCCAGTAGGCTTGCCTTTCTTTTGGTGTCATGGTGGTAAAATCAGTCCGATCTGGAATTTTTCCATACGGCAGTGATTTAATAAACTGTACAGACGGGCAAATAAGTACCGTTTTATCGTAATGTTTTTGTTTAACTTTCCGAGACAAATTTTTATCAAACCAACCCGCTTTTAGGGTTGAGCTAAAATGTGGGTATAGGGTTAATCCATCATTTTTAACTTCAATATCAAAATGATAATCAACAATCCCTCCGTCTCGATACATACCGTTTGGACAACCAGCAATATCTCTGATCCCTTGCATCACCATAGGTATAGAACCAGAAGCAAGTAATGCCTCTTTAATGTTGTCTTCAGTAAAAGCTACACCTGTGGTTGCTATATTGTCAGGATCATAAAAGCTGAGTTGGCTTGAGTTCTGTTGAAAAACAAAACGCTGATATTGACGACTTATTAATGAGCGACTAATGCTATTTCTAACAAAGCTCATTAATAGCCCTACCCCTTGTAAAAATTTATTTTCACAGGCAACTAAGCCGTTGCACTTAGCCACAATAAAATGCGCCTTAAATACGGGGTTATTTTTTATTTCTGTAGCCCCATCAGCACCAAAGACAGTATTTAACAACACTCTAGCTTTAGTGGTTATTTCTTCAGGTTGAGCTTTGTCAGAATAAACTGTCTCACTATAGTTTTTAGCTAAACGTTCAATTGCTGCCACAGGATTTTTTTGGGCAAAGCAAGCGGCTCTAAACGCACCAGCACTCGAGCCAATAATATTAAGTGGTTGAGTTCTATCTTTAAAAAACTCACCAAATATATACTTGTCTAAACCGTATAAAGTAAACCATTTAGGACCACCACTCGCACCAAGAAATGAGCTAAACAGCTCAGGCGAAAATCCATTTTCGTTTATCGCTTTTAAGGCATTATTGCCTGCATAAATTTCTAACATATTGCTCTTTTTAAAATTAAACCTAAATCAATTATACAGTGCTAATAGCCTAGGTACGTAGCTCTTTACGTAATACTTTACCGACATTGGTTTTAGGTAACTCGGTTAGAAACTCAACGAGTTTAGGGCGTTTATAATTAGTGAGCATTTCATGACAATGATCGAATATGGTTTGTTCGTCTATATTAGGGTCTTTCTTAACAATAAAGACTTTAACCATTTCGCCGGTGCTATCACAAGGCACACCAATAGCTGCAGCTTCAAGTACCCCGTCATGCATCACAATAACTTCTTCAATCTCATTAGGGAAAACATTAAAACCAGACACAATAATCATGTCTTTTTTACGATCCACTATTCTAAAGTAGCCATTGTCATCCATGGTAGCAATGTCACCTGTCGCTAACCAGCCATCTTTTAATACTTCATCCGTGGCATCTTGGCGGTTGTGATAACCTTTCATCACTTGTGGCCCTTTAACCCACATCTCGCCCGGCTCACCGATAGCGACTTCTTCACCATCGTCACCAATTAGACGAATATCAGTAGACGAAGCTGGAAGTCCAATTGTCCCATTATATGCTTTTTGATTGTATGGACTCATGGTAACCAAGGGACAACACTCGGTTAAACCGTAACCTTCTAAAAGTCTGGTTTTGGTTACTTTCTCCCAAAGCTCTGCTACGGGACGTTGTACTGCCATCCCCCCGGCAAAGCCAAGTTTTAGCGCACTAAAATCAAGTTTATCAAAGCCTGGTGTATGTAATAAGGCATTAAATAAGGTATTTACCCCAGTAATTGCGGTGAACTTATATTTGCTGATCTCTTTTACAAATCCCGGCATATCTCTAGGATTAGTGATCAACAGATTGGCACCGCCAAAAGGGATAAAACATAAGCAGTTTGAGGTCAGCGCAAACACATGATAAAGCGGTAAGGCCGTTATCATTATCTCTTTACCTACTTCGTAAACATTTTTAGTTGCCGCATTTGATTGTTCTAGGTTTGATACCATATTTCGATGCGTTAACATTGCACCTTTTGATGGACCTGTGGTGCCGCCAGTATACTGTAAAAAAGCTAGATCAGAGCCAACAATTTCTACGGGGGTAAAACTACGCTTGCCGCCCGTAGCCATTGCGGTATTAAATTTAACCTTATTAGGCAAGTTATATGCAGGCACCTGTTTTTTAACATGTTTTAAAACAGTATTTATTACTGCACCCTTAAGTTTACCTAAACGGTCACCAACACCTGTAATGATAACATGGTTAATATCTGTTTTATCAATGACTGCTTCTAGCACATGGGCAAAGTTTTCAAGAATAAGAATGCCTTTTGCACCCGAGTCTTTTAACTGATGTTGTAACTCACGTGCAGTATAGAGTGGGTTAACATTAACCACCGTTAATCCAGAAATTAACGCTGCAAACAGTGCAATGGGGTATTGCAACAGGTTAGGGATCATTATCGCGAATTTATCGCCTTTCACTAAGCCTAAATCCTGCTGTAAGTAGGCGGCAAAATCAGTGGCTTGTTCAGCTAGTTCTTGATAACTAATACTGGCACCCATATTAATGAACGCCGTATTATTTTCATATAACTTGGTATATTTAAAAAACAAGTCTGCCAATGAGTTATACTTTTCAGGGTCAATTTCAAACTCAACCCCTGGCGGATAACTTTTTTCAAGCCAAATTTTTTCCACGATACTTTCCTCTATTTTAATGGTAAAGCAAAAACTAATAGCCTTGTGCTTTACACTTTTACATTTTTATAGTTTTTATAGTTTTTATTTAATCAAACATTCAGAATTACATTACTTCAAATAAGCCTGCCGCACCCTGACCACCACCAATACACATGCTGATCACAACATATTTAACACCACGGCGCTTACCTTCAATTAACGCATGCATCACCATACGGGTACCACTCATACCGTAAGGGTGACCAATTGAAATAGCGCCACCATTTACATTTAAGCGATCTTCTGGAATACCAAGTTTTTCAGCACAATAAAGTACTTGTACAGCAAAAGCTTCATTGATTTCCCATAAGCCGATATCGTCAATTGTTAAACCGTTTCGCTCAAGTAATTTTGGGATAGCGTAGATTGGACCAATACCCATTTCATCAGGTTCACAACCCGCAACTACCATACCACGATATACGCCTAAAGGAGATAAACCGCGTTGCTCTGCAAGGGCACGCTCCATAACCACAACGGCTGCCGCACCATCAGATAATTGTGACGCGTTACCACCGGTAATTGAGCCATTATCTTTTACAGCTTTTAAGCCCGCTAAACCTGCTAAATTTGTTGATGGACGATTACCTTCATCTTGAGTTAAGGTGACTTGTTCTTTATTTATTTCACCTGTTGCTTTGTCCATCACTAGCTTAGTACAAGTCACAGGCACAATTTCATCATCAAATTTACCCGCAGCTTGTGCTGCTGCAGTACGTTGCTGAGATTTTAATGCGTAAGCATCTTGCGCTTCGCGTGAAATTTCATAACGATTAGCAACTATCTCAGCAGTATCAAGCATCGGCATATAGGTTGCAGGACGGTATGCTTTGACACTTGGGTCAACAGCTCTGTGCATATTCATATGCTCGTTTTGTACTAAGCTTATTGAATCACAACCACCCGCTACAACAACTTTTGCACCATCACAAACAATATGATTGGCAGCACTCACAATAGACATTAGCCCAGATGAACATTGCCGATCAATGGTCATGCCGGGTACTGACACGGGCAACTGTGCCGCCATTGCTACTTGACGGCCAAAGTTCATGCCTTGGTTGCCTTGTGTAAGTGCGGCACCAAAAATACAATCTTCAATTTCGTTGACATCAATACCGGCACGCTCTAAGGCTGTTTTTACAGCAACCGCTGCTAACGTTGGCGCTGACAAGTCATTAAATGCCCCTCGATATGCTTTACCAATGGGGGTACGGGCGGCTGATACTATTACGGCTTCTCTCATGATAATTCCTAATTTTCAATGCGTTAACTATAGTTATTATTGACGGTATAACGATTATTTTTGCTGCGATTTCATAAAAGCCATGGCTTTCATAACAAATTTTTCACCTTGTTTTGACCCAGATGACATAGTTGCTTGATTATCTTGAGCAGTTAATGTGTCCCAATGTTCACGTACGGTTTCTGGATTTTGTGATGGCTGAGGAATAAAGCAACCTTCTGTCTCAAAAATGTTAGCACTAGAATATCCCCCTGCACCGGCGCATAAAATGAACCGATTGGGCGCATTCTCATCACATAAGGTGAGCATACCTGCGGTTACCGCTTCTGGAGAAAATGCTTTTATGATTTCTTCTGGCATTAAATCTTCTGTCATGCGTGTCCCTGCTGTAGGGGCAAGTGCATTCACAAAAACATTATTTTTAGCACCTTCAAGTACCAAAGTATTCATTAATCCTAGTACCGCCATTTTAGCAGCGCCATAGTTTGACTGACCAAAATTACCATACATACCACTGGAAGAGGTTGTCATAACAATACGGCCGTAGTTTTGCTCACGCATGATATCCCAAACCGCTTTGGTACAATTAACAGAGCCCATTACGTGAACATCCAACACTAACTTAAAATCATCAATGGACATTTTTGAGAATGATTTATCACGCAAAATACCTGCGTTATTAATCAGAATATCGACGCGTCCCCATTTATCCATAGTTTGCTGAACCATGTCTTGAACTTCATCAAAATTTGCTACATTCGCGCCATGGCTTATTGCCTCACCGCCCATTGCTTCAATTAAACCAACCACTTCTTGTGATGCTTCACTTGATGCACCGCTACCATCACGCGCACCACCTAAATCATTAACCACAACTTTTGCGCCTCGTCTTGCTAATTCTAAGGCATGTGAACGACCCAAACCATTGCCAGCACCAGTTACAATAGCAACCTTACCTTCAAAATTGATTGTCATATTTATTTCCTTCATTGCATTAATTATTTAATTTTCTATTTGACCATTTGAACTGACACCCACTCAGCGACTAACGCTGGCGTATCACAGCCTTCAATTTCAATAGTTACTTCAGTACATAAACGGAACTGACCTGGCTTTTTCTCTTCAATGGCGAGTATTTTCGCATGTGCTCTTATACGGCTATTGACGGTTACTGGCTGTAAAAATCTAATTTTATCGAATCCGGCATTAAGCCCCATATAAAAGCCATCTATAATGACACTAAAGTCTTCAGCAAAGTGTGACAACATCGACAAAGATAAAAACCCATGGGCGATGGTTGAACCAAAGGGAGTAGCTTTCGCTTTTTCTTCATCAACATGAATGAACTGATGATCAAGGGTGCAGTCGGCGAATTGATTAATTTGCGCTTGAGTGATCTTATGCCATGGTGTTGGCTTTGCTTGAAAACCGACATAATCAGCAATATTATTGCTATTAATTATTTTAGCCATTATTTCCTCTTTTATTATTGTTTTGCACATTAGTAGTACGAATAAATTTTGTCGATAAGCCATGCTAAGCTGACCTTTACAATAAAACAAATGAATAGTTTTAATACCTATTTATTCGACAAAGGAATAGTAATCACTAGCGACAACTTATTTAGTACTCTTTATTAAACAGGTGGAATCAATATCATCGAGGAAAGCGATATGGCTTAGCGATTAAAGCTAATTTAAAAATCAAGACAAGGGGCAATAAATTACCCCCTACAATTGTACATGCAATAGCTTATCTAGGTTGGATTTCAGTCCGATAATTCAAACGTGGAAAAGGGCCAATAAATTACCCCCTACATTTAAACATGCAATATCTTATCTGGTTGGATTTCAGTCCGATAATTCAAACGTGGAAAAGGGGCAATAAATTACCCCCTACATTTGTACATGCAATAGCTTATCTAGGTTGGATTTCAGTCAGACAATACGCAGATCAATCAGGAGATTAAAACCACTGTGCTTGCATATCAAAACTGGTGCTATCACCACTGGTTAGCACTTTTGACCAAACATTAATATGAGGTAGTTCAAATCGATAGAAATATTGCAATGCTTGCAGTTTACCACGGTAAAAGAATTCATCGGCTTCATGGGGCTGATCTGTTAATGCTTTTGTTGCTACGATACCTTGCTTTAACCATAACCACGCAATAATAACATGGCCGAATAACTCCAAATACTTCACTGAGTTAGCCAAGGCTAAATCGATATTTTTAGTCGACATTGCCGTTAAAACTGCTTGTGTTGTTAATTGTAATGTTGCTACTGCTTCAGCTAATTGATCAACAAATTCACTTAAGCTTTGATATTGTTTAGCCACTTCGATTGTTTTGAGTATTTCATTGATAGTGGCGCTGTAACCTTTACCATTATTCATCGGCACTTTACGGGTGATCAGATCAAGTGATTGAATGCCCGTCGTTCCTTCATGTATTGGGTTTAAACGATTGTCACGATAGAACATTTCAACAGGGTGTTCATTAATATAGCCATGACCACCCATGACTTGAATAGCATATGAATTAGCTTTAGGCCCATATTCAGACGGCCATGTTTTAATAATCGGCGTTAAAAAATCTAATAATACCTGTGCGGTTTCACGCTGCTCTTTTGTTTCAGCTGTTTTCTCATCATCACTGAGTTGTGTACCGTAAAGTACCAACGCCAGTGCGCCTTCAGCATATGCTTTTTGTGCTAACAACATACGGCGAACATCAGCATGTTCGATAATATTGACCATAGAAGAAAGTGGATCTTTACAAGAAGGCAAACGACCTTGAGGACGATTTTTAGCATAATCGAGTGAATATTGATAGCCGGCAACCGCTAGCACAGCCCCGCTAGTCCCTACCATAATACGTGCTTCATTCATCATGTGGAACATATATTTTAAGCCACAATGTTCTTTGCCAACTAGGTAGCCAACAGAGCCGTTTTTCTCACCAAAACTCAAGGCTGTTGAGGTTTGTGCTCGGCCGCCCATTTTGTGAAATAACCCGGCAAGTGCAACTTCATTATCCGCACCCACGGTTCCGTCATCATTGAGTAAAAATTTTGGTACTACAAACAACGAAATACCTTTAACGCCTTTGGGTGCCCCTTCTAAACGTGCTAGCACCAAATGAACAATGTTTTCACTTAGATCGTGATCACCGCCCGAGATAAATATTTTATTACCTGAAATGCGATAACTGCCATCTTCTGCTTTTACCGCTTTAGTGGTTAAATCACCCAAACCAGAGCCACTACTTGGTTCAGTCATGGCCATGGTGCCCATAAACCGACCTGCACGCATCGGTTTTACCCATGTTTCGATTATCTCATCACTAGCATGAGCTTCTAATAAATTAGCATTTGCAGTCGTTAACATGTTGTAACCTAGACCTACCCCACCTGCCACGCTGAGGTATGCGCCTGCTGCGCTCGCAATAATAGGCGGTAATTGCATACCGTCTAAGTCATAGTCTGCCGTTGCCGAGCCAATACCTGACTCATTAACAGCGTCAATAGCCGGTTTAAGCTCAGGAATTAAATGTACTTTTTTTCCATCAAACGTAGGTTGATGAGTATCGAGTTTTTGACGAATAGGTAAAAAATGTTTTTCGGCTATAGCTTTGGCCGTATTAATTACTTCATTAAATGTGAGGCGATCATGGTCTTGATAACGCGCCCTATTGATAAGTGATTCACTATCAAATAGTTCATAAAGCATAAATTCTAGGTCACGATCGTTCATCATAGCTACAGCCATACGTTTCTCTTTTATTCGTCTAATTGGTTTCTAAAAAACTACAAGTTTCTATCTAAGATTAATTAACCCGCAGCAACACCACCATCTATGGCGATACATTGTCCTGTCATATAGGTATTCCCTGGTGATAACATCATCAGCATCACAGCAACAATTTCTTTCGGCTCACCTAATCGTCTCAGTGGAACACCTCGGCTCATTTTATCTTGCATACCTTGATCAGCCATATCGGTTACCATTTGCGTTAAGGTAAAAAACGGACAAATGGCATTAATTCTGATGTTATTTTTTCCATATTCAACCGCGCCGGTTTTGGTTAAGCCGATCACTGCATGTTTCGCCATTGAATAAGCACCAACACTTGCCGCACCACCTAGTCCTGCCATTGAACTAACATTAAGTATTGCGCCACCTTCTTGTTTTAGCATTTGCTCAATTTGATGACGCATGCCAAATTGTACACCTTTCACATTGATTGAAAATTGGCTATCCATTAAGGTTTCGTCTATTTCATGAAGCGCATGAAAGTCATGAGCAATACCCGCATTATTTACACCGATATCAACACGGCCAAATTTTTCAATGGCAGTATCAACCATGGCTTTGCATTCCACATTTTTAGATACATCACATTTCAATGCAATAACATCTGCTCCTGTTGACGCAATATCGTCAGCGACTTTACGAACGGCTGATTCTTTAATATCGCTGATTACTAACTTCGCGCCTCGACTAGCCAGTTCTTCAGCTAACAATTTACCAAAGCCCTGTGCCGCACCTGTTATAACAGCAACTTTGCCAGTAAAATCTAATAATGGATCCATGGGGTAACTCCTTAAAATTATTTGTTTTTTTAATATTTAAATACGATTTTCATCTTAGATGACTACGATTCATCATCAGCAATAATCTGTAACGCCATTTGTGCTAGTGGCTCTACATACGAGCCAACGGTATTAGCATTTTCATTTGACGCATTTCCTTGGCTAGCCCGTTTTGCTATCCCTTGTGCAATGGCAGCTAAACGAAAGAAACTAAAAGCCAAATAAAACGTCCAATTTTCAATATGTTTAATACCCATTCTTTGACAATACTTTGCAACATATTCTGCTTCGTTAGGGATTCCTAAACTGGCACGGTCAACACCTTTCAAACCATCAATACTACCTAACCCTTGAGGCATACGCAGACCCATACACTGGTAGGCTAAATCAGCAAAAGGGTGACCTAAGGTGGAAAGCTCCCAATCTAAAATAGCAAT
The DNA here is from genome assembly GCF_040362745.1 of Colwellia sp. KU-HH00111. Lineage (NCBI taxonomy): Bacteria > Pseudomonadati > Pseudomonadota > Gammaproteobacteria > Alteromonadales > Colwelliaceae > Colwellia > Colwellia sp. KU-HH00111. Next base: position 150,414 of record NZ_BAABWO010000009.1, read on the forward strand.
AATTTCAGGAGCATCTTTTTTAAACATCACATTGTCTAAACGATAATCACCATGAACTAAACATACACGTCCATCGTCTTGTGGCACATTTTTATCTAACCATTGCCCTAACTGATCCATCGCTGCAATTTTTTGCAATTCAGTGACTTGGTATTGTGATGTCCAACGCGCTAATTGCCGTTCAAAATAGTTACCCCCTTTTGAGTAATCACTTAAACCAACCGCATCAACATCGACTTTATGTAAAGCAACCAGTGCTTTATTCATGGCATCGTACATGGCTGCACGTCGTTCATTTGAATCAATTTCTGTCAGTGCGGAACGCCAATAAATGGTGCCATCGCAAAATTCCATTAAATAGAACATTGAACCAATGATGCGCTTGTCTTCACATAAGTGAAATACTTTTGCTACGGGTACCGGCGTATTTTTAAGCGCATTTAGCACATTATATTCACGGTCAACTGCATGAGCTGACTTTAACAATTGTCCAGAGGGTTGTTTACGAAGCACATAAGTACCTGATTGAGTGGTGACTTTATACGTTGGATTTGATTGCCCACCAGAAAACTTTTCAAGGGTTATCGGCCCTTGAAAACCTTCAACTTGCTGTTCTAAATAATTCGTTAATTTATTGATATCCATTGGTAAAGCATCTGACATTTTATGGTTACTCATGATTGAATTAGTTTACCGCGCAACAGCATGCTTTACTAAGTCACGTCCCAATTGCATCATGTGTACTTGATCTGGGCCATCTGCTAATCGCAATGTCCTTTGGCCTGCATAAGCATGGGCTAAGAAAGTATCTTGACTGACACCAACAGCGCCATGACATTGAATAGCACGATCTAGTACATCGAGTGACATACTTGGAGCAACTATTTTGATCATCGCGATCAAATCTTTTGCGGCTTTATTGCCGTCAGTATCCATTTTTTGCGCCGCCTTTAATGTCATCAACCGTGCTTGTTCGATTTGACAGGCAGATTTTGCAATATCTTCACGGATAGATTGCTGTTTGATCATCGGGCGTCCAAACACAATGCGTTCGTTAACACGTTTACACATTAGATCTAAAGCACGTTGTGCAACACCAATTGAGCGCATGCAATGATGAATACGTCCTGGACCTAATCGGCCTTGGGCGATTTCGAAGCCTTTACCTTCTGCGACAATAATATTTTCAACGGGTACACGGACATTTTCAAATGTAATTTCCGCATGCCCTTCAGGCGCATCGTCATAACCAAATACTTTCATTGGACGAACTATAGTCACGCCAGGGGTCTTCATAGGAACAAGTACTTGAGATTGTTGTATATAACGATTGGTATTGTCTGGATCAGTTTTGCCCATCACAATCATAATTTCACATTGTTTACGACAGGCACCACTAATATAAAATTTGCGGCCGTTGATAACATATTCATCGCCGTCTCGCTCGATGCGCAATTCAATGTTTGTCGCATCACTAGAAGCAACTTCTGGCTCTGTCATTGCAAATGCAGAACGAATTTTTCCTGCTAACAAGGGCTCTAACCATTGTTTCTTTTGTGCTTCGTTGCCGTATTTTGCTAAGACTTCCATATTACCAGTATCAGGAGCTGCACAGTTAAATACTTCTGGGCCCCACATAACTTTACCCATAATTTCAGCTAATGGGGCATACTCTAAATTTGTTAGACCAGCACTATATTTTCCGTAGGCAACGGGCAAAAATAAATTCCACAAACCTGCAGCTTTAGCCTTTGCTTTTAATTCGTCCATTAAAGGGGGCGTTGACCATGGGTTTTGTGCTACTAGATCATGCATCTCTTGCTCTACTGGGAAAACATGAGTATCCATAAACTCAGAAACTTGTTGGATAAGCTGCTGGACTTTTTCGCTATATTCAAAATTCATAGGGTGATCCTTACTTGATGTGTTTGTTGTTAGCTTAATGACATTAATGATTTTTTGTTAAAGGGTTTAATGTCATCTATGGCGTTAACACTTATTTTATTGACCCAATCAGCATCTACTAGCAACGCACGACCGATAGCAACAAGATCAAATTCATCTTTGTTTAATCGCTCAAGTAATTCATCTATACCTGTTGGATTAGATGTGCCTGATAAGTCTGCATTCCCTTCACCAATAAAGTCAGCATCTAAACCAATATTTCCAACTGTAATCGTCGGCTTGTTGGTGAGCTTTTTGGTCCATCCGGCAAGATTTAAGTCAGATCCTTCAAACTCAGGCAGCCAAAAACGACGTGTACTAGCATGAAACACATCCACACCGGCATCACTTAATAACGTCAAAAATATTGATAATTCTTCTGGGGTTTGACATAGCTTAGCGCTGTAATCTTGCTGTTTCCACTGAGAAAATCTGAAAATTATTGTAAAGTCTTTACCAACTGCTGCACGAATTGCTTCAACAATCTCAACACCAAAACGCGTACGATTTTCTAGTGAACCCCCATATTTATCATCGCGTTGGTTAGTGCCTTCCCAAAAGAATTGATCGACTAAGTATCCATGTGCTCCATGAACTTCTATCGCGTCAAAGCCAACGTTTTTAGCGTCTAACGCAGCTTGAGCAAACGAAGCAATGACTTCATCTATATCTGCCTGCGTCATTGCAACACCATTTGGAGCGCCCGGTTTGAATAAACCTGAAGGGCTGTATGCTGGTATCGTTTTATCCGGTCCTGTCCCTAACTTTCTTACTGAGCCTACATGCCATAACTGCGGAGCAATTTTGCCACCAGCGGCATGTACTTCATCAACGACGTGCTTCCAGCCAGCAAGTGCAGCCTCACCATGAATCGCAGGCACATTTTCATAACCATTCGATCCTTTGTGTGAAATGAAAGTACCTTCGGTAATTATAAGACCGACATTACCTTCTGCACGACGACGGTAATAAGCAGCGACCTCTTTTGTTGGTACGTTATTGGGTGAAAAAGCTCGCGTCATTGGTGCCATTACGGTTTTATTTTTTAACGTTAATGAATTAACTGAGAATGGTTGAAATAATTTGTCTGTGTTGTTGCTCATATCTGTTTCCTATCTTGTTTATTAGTCAGTTTGATCTGATGCTTTTGTGCTATCTAAACGTTACCCAGTCAGCCCCAGCCTGCGTTAAGTGGCTATAATTATTTAAATAATCGACACTTAACATGTTTTCTGAAAATAACAGCTTAGTGACACTGGTATTTCTTGATTGTTGGTTAATCTGCAAAGCCTGCTGATCACTTAATTCTAAAATATGCTGAACGATCACCGAAATAGTGCCACCCGAAGTAAAAACTAAAATGTCTTGAGGTTGTTTTAATGGGTTTGCACCACCCGTATATTTCCGTCTATTTGCTAATTCTTGTCTGATAATATCTTGTAATGCACGAATACAACGGGTTTTAAACTGCGGCCAGCTTTCTTTATAATTATGGTCGTTATCACCTGATACCCAACGATTTAGCGCTTGGGCAAATTCTTTTTGAAAGGTTTTATTCGGCTCTTTTAATCGATTGATTTCTTTACTCATTTTTACATAATTTTGCCACTGAGCATTATAATTAGTGAGAATATCTATATGGTCAAATTCATTAAAGCCTGAATGAATAATCATCGGTGTGTCTTTACCTTGATAGCCTTGAGTAAAACATTTTAATGTTTGGCCATGACGTAATAAATCACCCGAATAAAATTTGCTCGGCACGACATTTGGTTGCCAATATTTACCTAAAATGACACCCTGCTCACGACCTTTTTCAGATAGCTGATCATAATCAGTACTACCGAAAGATGCTTGTCCATGTCGAATTAAATAAATTGCCGCCATTGTATTGCTCTACCTTAACAAAAAAATTTGTTAACTAAGGAATGTAAACGTAATCAAATAGTCGTTTAATGATTTCTTAATTGTGCTGCTGCCAAATACCTACATAATTGTGTACAAAGTAGGCTTACCTGTCGAAGATACTTGACTATGCTAAGCTCAGTCTCTAAATTAAACAAATGAATAGTTCTAATGACCCACTATTCATATATAGAATAATAATCACTGAGTGTATTATTCATTATGTAACACCCAAGCTAAAAGAGGACTAGGCTATCTATGAAAATTGATTTAAATTTATTTGTTGTGTTCAACGCAATATATTGCGAGGGTAATATAACGAAAGCAGCTTCTGTATTAAATTTATCACAACCTGCGGTTAGTCATTCATTGGGCAAGTTACGCACTTATTTTGACGATGAGTTATTTGTGCGCCAAGGGAATGTAATGCGACCTACACCTGTGGCTAAAAATGTGATTGCAGACGTTCGAGAATCCTTACATCAATTGCAAGTATGTTTGGTGCAATCACGTCAATTTGAACCTATGACGTCAAGAAAGCACTTTAACTTATCGTTACTCGGTTCATTAGAGGCCACCTATGTGCCGCTACTAATGCAAAAATTACAAAAAGACTCACCACATATTAGCTTGAAAAGCAGCAGAAGGGTTCGTCGAAGTGAATTAGAGAATAAATTAGCCAGCGGTGATATTGATTTAGCCATTGATACACTTGTGCCGGTAAGTAATAATATTTGTCATACACAACTAGAGCATGATCAACTTGTGGTGGTGACCCGTAAAAACCACCCTGCTACTGCTCAAGGTTTAGATTTAGACACCTACCTTAGTCTTGAACATATTTTAGTCTCGTCTCGCTCTACTGGGCCGGGTTTAGAAGATTTTGAATTATCTCGATTGGGGTTGCATCGTAAAATCGTTTTAAGATGTCAACATGCATTAGCCGCGTGCCGCGTGATAATTAGTAGCGATAAGATACTTACCATACCGAAAACAGCCGCTAAGATGTACAGTGAAATGCTCGATATCGAGATGTTTGAGATGCCCGTTGAGTTACCTAGCCTTGATGTTCATATGTATTGGCATAGTAATGTAGACAAAGATCCGGCCAATAAATGGTTACGCAATCAAATGATAATAGCAACATCAAACCGCGAAAAATATTGAGGGTAGCTTTAATAAATTATAGTTGATAAGCCTAGTAAACATTCATTGTTTTTAAACAATGAATGTTTACTTCTCAAAGCTATTTGCCGAGACTATTTAGTTAGTACAATACCTTCTCTGCGCGGGTCTGCGCCGCCAATATATCCTGATGTTGTTACTTCAATTGCATGAATGCCACTATTTAAATCACGAATTTGTACTTGGTGACCTTTTGCTTCTAATAATGGTTTGAGTGCTTCAGCTGCGGTGCCTCGTTCTAGCGTAGTGCCATGATTACGATTGGTAATTTTTGGTAAATTAATCGCTTCTTGAGGATCAAGCTTCCAATCAAGAATCCCTATAATTGTTTGTGCTACATAGTTAATTATACGACTACCGCCGGGAGAGCCAATCAATAGTTTTAATGAGTTATCTTGATTAAAAATCATCATAGGTGCCATAGAGCTTCGAGGACGTTTATTCGCTTGAACTCGATTGGCAACCCATTGACCCTCTTTCTTGGGCGCTAAAGAAAAATCGGTTAATTGATTGTTTAGAATAAAACCTTCAACCATCAAGGCTGAGCCAAAGCCATTTTCAATACTGCTGGTCATTGATACCGCATTACCTTGGCCGTCAATAATAGATAAATGTGAGGTAGAAGGCCGTTCAATTGCTGAGTCGTCGGCTAACGCTATAGCTTTGGTTGGTTTACCCGCACTCGCTTTACCCATGTCTTTATTCGGATCAATCAATAACGACCGTTTAGCTAAATAGCTTGGCTCGATAAGCCCAGAGGTTGGCACAGGAACAAAATCAGCATCTGCTATATAGCGGTTTCTGTCAGCAAACGCTAACCGAGCACTTTGAGTATATAGATGCAATGCCTCTACAGAGTTTGGTTGATATTTTGCTAAATCAAACCGTTGTAACTGCGCTAAAATTTGAATAACCGCGACCCCACCAGAGCTTGGCGGCGCCATACCACAGACATTATAATCACGGTATTTACCACAAACTGCTTGGCGTTCTTTAGCTTGGTATGCAGCCATATCATCTAAGCTAAGCAACCCCGGTGAAATACTAGCACCTTGGACTTTTTCAACAATTTTTTTAGCAATCCATCCTTGATAAAAAACGTCAATGCCCTTTTTAGCTATACTGCGGTATACCCTAGCTAGCTTTTTGTTGACTAACACATCACCGGCTTTGACCGATTTACCATTAGGGAAAAAATATTGATTAATCTCTGGCAGTGAATGAATACCGGGATTGAAGTTCATACTTAGCAGCTTTTCTAAACGTGGCGAAACGATAAAGCCATTTTCAGCTAGCGTGATAGCTTGCTCAAACAAAACAGACCAAGGCAATTTGCCATATTGGTCATGCGCTTTTTTAAATGTTGCCAACAACCCTGGCACACCCACTGAGCGACCACCAACTACAGTATCTCTCCAGCGCAATGGTTTTCCTTTCGGGTCTAAAAATAAAGAACTAGATGCTGCTGATGGCGCTGTTTCCCGACCATCAAAGGTGGTCATTTTGTTATTTTTATTATCCCAGTGCAGCATAAAGGTACCCCCACCAATGCCTGATGATTGCGGCTCAACCAGTGTTAATACTAATTGTACCGCAATTGCTGCATCAACAGCGCTGCCACCTTGCGCTAAAATAGCCAAGCCAGCTTCACTGGCGTAGGGGTTTGCACTAGCAACCATAAACTTTGAGCCATGCACAGCTTTTTTAACCGTTATACCGGTAGCGGCTTCAGGCTCTCGGGTTTCTCGTTTAGTGTCTGTACTAGCATAAGCACTGAGCAAGCTACTACTTAGCAATATTGCGGAGATCGAGGATAAGGTAAAAAGAGTTTTCAAGGTCATTAGGATCACATTGTATTAATGGTTAAAAGGGCTAGAACTATTTTCTAAACGATAACTGAAAATGATTAAACTGTGCAAATTTATCGAGTAACACTTGATAATGGCCACAATGAATTTTATCGGGATTTTTAACATCACCTTCATGCATACTTTCTTCAATCGAATCATGCAATTCGCCATCAAGCAAGGCAAGAGCATAACAGGTTGCTTCTAGGCTGGACAGCGCATTTTTTTTAGCTACTTTTCGTATCAAATACTGACCATTATTTGCAAGATGCTCTGGCAAACATATTTGAGTCAGTGCTTGTATATTTGGCGACAACATCAACATACGGTAAGCTTTACGCCACGTACCATCGAGTATGATTAACAATTTAGGTTTATGAGCAGCGCAATCGCTGATGAAATTTTCACTTCGACCTTGCAGGCGTTGCAATACTTGGGCTTGCTCGCTCGGATAAAGCAACAGGCCTTGATAATGTGTGAGTAGCTCATTAAGTTCAGTATGCTCTGAAAAGTTTTCACCCACGAACACCTGACAAGCGCTTAACGAGCGCTGTAACAACGCCACAGTACCTTTACTGTGCTTCACTTCATTCGGGTGCTGTAGCACTAACACAGGGGTTGTATTATCTATATCACAAATAAAATCACAGATACAAGCGTTGGTTGGTCGTTGGCAGTGTAAGCACAAATTTCTAGCCATAAAAGAAAAATACCAAGAAAGTTAAAATTACAGAGACGACATTGTATACTTAATTGTCTTTTAACGAATTACTTTATCATAATAAAAAATGAAATTAAGCGCCTTCCCTATTGCTCGCCAACATTCCTTAATCATTTTGATGATTACTTTATTGTCAATTGTCGTTTTTGTTGTTGAGCATTTCATAGCTAACAGCATCACCGACCTTTTGGTTTATCAAAGACAATTAATTACTCAAGGAGAAGTTTGGCGTCTGTTAACAGGTCATTTTTTGCACACCAATGGTTTTCATTTATTATTAAACTTAGCCGCCCTTTTAATGTTGTGGGCATTGCATGGCCATTTTTACAGTATTAAAAACTATTGTGCGTTATTTCTGTTTTGTGCACTTGCCACGAGTGTTGGCATTTTTTATTTCAACCCGTCATTAATACAGTATGTTGGTTTATCAGGCGTTTTACATGGTATTTTTGTGTTTGGTGCTACCATGGACATTATCGCCAAAGATAAAACTGGCATTTTATTGTTCATTGGCGTTTGGTTCAAAATAGCGCATGAGCAAGTATATGGAGCAAGCACCGATGTAAGTGATTTAATCGAAGCAAGTGTTGCGGTTGATGCTCATTTATGGGGTGCCATTGGGGGGTTAGTCTTTACGGTTATTTATATAACCCTACTTAGGAATACCAAGCAAACGGTTGTATAACCCGAGAATTGGTGTCGCTCAACACGGGCAGTTATGCTTATTCATTAACACACAGGTTATCGCTGTTTCATAAACGCCACTGCTAGCCCAGAAGAAATAAATGTAATACCTGCCCCAACATTTAACCCTGATACTAACGTAGGTTTTTTCCTAAACCACTGAGAAAGTTTGGAAGAGAAAACGCCCATTAAACTAAAACTAATAGCCGTCAATAAAGCAAACCAAACGCCATAGCCTATCATTTGGGTTGTCACGGGCCCTAAATTTGGATCAACAAATTGAGGTACAAAAGCTAGCACAAACATACCTGGTTTTGGATTAAGCGCAGCTGATAGAAAACCAGTAGAGAAAATAACTTTAAAAGACTGTTTTTTTGCTGGCTCCAATGTTAATAAATTTTTCGTACGTAGGACTTTTATACCTAACCAAATTAAGTAAGCAGCACCCACTAATTTTACAACATAAAATGCTAATTCAGAAGTTTGAATAAGCAGAGTCAGCCCCGCAGTTGCTGCAGCAACATGAAACAAAATACCTACTCCGGAAGACATTCCTGATATTACCGCTGCCAATCGACCTTGGCTCAAACCTCGCCCTATAGCGAGCAAGTTATCAGGTCCTGGCGAAATAACCAACAACAAACAAGCCAGCGTATAAGTAATTAATACCTCAAATGGAAACATAAGACCTTCTTCTATTATGGTTAAGTTAACGCCTTAAACGAGGTATTTCAATTGCAGGGCAGCTATTTACTATCATGGGGATATTATATTTAAGCGCTAATAATTCAGCCTGTGTATCACTAACACCTTGTTGTGCCCAAATAAATTTAACATGACTCTTTTTTGCTGCGACAACGATATCGTATAAATATTTTGATTGACGAAAAACATCAACCATATCAATGGCCACAGGGATATCTTCTAAACCACCATACACTTCGCAACCTTGTATTTTTTGCCCTTTTAATTGCGGATTTACAGGGAATACTTTGTACCCTTGTTCGATAAGATATGCCATGACCTTATAACTATCACGTTCAGGTTTGGCGCTAGCACCAATTAATGCGATGGTTTCGGTGTTTTTCAAAATATGAGACATTTCTGTATCGCGATAGTTAGTGTTAATCTGCTTCCTCATCACTTAAGGCCTTTCCAAACAGGAGGCCTTCTATCAAAAAATGCTGAAATTCCTTCTTCACACTCTTCAGAAAGCATAGCGTGTAACATTGCATGACTGGCTGTATGATAAGCTTGTTCAATTGATTCTTCAATTTGTTGATAATAGGCAAGTTTCCCGGAATATATACCTACAGCTGATTTTTTTGCAATTTTCTCTGCTAGTTTTTCAGTTTCTTCGATTAGAACTTCTTGACCGACCACTTTGTTAATCAAGCCAAAACGCATGGCATCTTCTGCAGAAAACAAATCACCGGTTAATGCTAACTCCATTGCATGCTTACGATGCATGTTTCTGCCTATACCGACGAGTGGTGTTGTACAAAATGTGCCAATGTTGACTCCTGGCGCACAAAATAATGCCTGATCTTGTGCAATAGCTAAATCACACATTGATACTAATTGGCAACCTGCAGCACTTGCTGTACCTTGAACACACGCAATAATGGCCTTAGGTGACTGAATTAACGACATCATAAATTGTGTACAATCATCTAAAATGCCTTTAATGCGTTTTTCATTATCTGGCTCACAATTAGCTTTTTTGCCTGACATTTCTTTTAAATCATGACCTGCGGAAAAAACCTTACCTTCACCTTTGATAACGATTACACGGACTTCATCATTCTCATTAGCTTGTTTAATATGCTGATGTAAGGTTTGCAACATAGTAGATGATAAAGGATTTCTTTGTGTTGGTCGGTTCATTGACAACCAAAGTACATGGTTTTTAATGTGAGTTAGTACATAAGGTTGTTCTTTTTCGTCATTGTGCATATATACGTCCTTGCTTGGTTTTATAAACGCTATTGGGGTCGCAAAGCAGATTAACTTAGAAAATAATTAATCAGCAGATTTTCAGTGTAAGCACAAACATAATTTGGTGTTATTAGACCTTGGTGCTAAAACTTTGGTGCCAGTTGCACGCCTATTTTAACTACCTTTATCTGAGATGGTGGCACGCATTTACCTATAATTCACACTAGCGTCATCACAAGCAAGAAATTAAGACAACTAAGCCGATAACTGCGTCATTGCTTCACTCTTTTTAGTCTAAAGTCTCTTGCTTCATTATGGTATTACTATGAATTTTTATCGATGCCTGGATTGAACCACGGTTAATATGTTTGATCTAGCTAATTTGTTGTTTAGCTGATTTATAAAGAATACACCTCAAAAACGGGCTTGCTCAACGACAGAATTAAGTTGCTTCATGTGCAACCTATCCTTTATGTATTATATGCACGTACTGCTAATAAGTGCATTTTGTTTTTTAATTTCAATATCATTTTTATCTGTTTCTGCAATCGCTAAATCAATTTTAGCTTTTGTGCATTTATCGGATAACGCTTTGCTAACTAGGTAGCTCTGATCTTTTTGATACTGTGCCATACCTTGTGCACCATTATATTGATCTCTATCTTCAACTTTTCTATCTTTTTGGTATGGTGGTGGTTGTGTGGCACTACAAGCTGATAGCAGAACGATCAGCGAAACTGGAATTAATTTATTGAACAATGCTTGATACTCCTTGTGCATATAACAAGCCTTTAAAATAACTCGTTTTGATATCTAATTTTGATTTAAAAATAAGCTAGCTGAGTTCGTTAGTTTTGCTTAGTCGATATTGCCTCGCAATTGTGACGTTATAGAGTCTTGAATCGACTTTTCATATTCATCATCGCTAACTAAATCGAGGCATACTTCCTTGGTGCAATATGATACAAACTTTATTGGTTTTTCGTCTGAATTTTTAGCCGTTAATTCATAAAGTGTATAAGACTTAAATTGACTTTTATTGACTACCAAATCAGTCGAAATATCCTTAAAATCAGCGACCAAATCAACATTATTTAAACGAAAATTATAAAAATACATTGTATTTTTTGAGTCTTTACAAGCGTATATAATTGAAAACTCTTTAGACTGTAAGTCAGCCTTTGCTACACAACTGCTTGATAAAGTTAATTCATCTGGAAGAATATGTACAACAACACCATCTTTGCTATATGCAAATACTTGAAAAGAAAAAAATAGAGCTAATACGCTTAAAAGTTTCATTTACCATCCTTTGAATTTCCAACAAGCTTCTTGAATTGCTCGTTTTTATATTATTTTTGAATGAAATTACTCTAGCTGGATTATTTTCTTTTAACAATAAAAAATCTTTACATTTTTCAGCTTATTTACCGTTATATTCTATTAGTTACTATAGTTATTAAAGCGTACATGACCCTATACCTGATGCGACGAGCGCAGCGCGTGATTATTTGTTGCCTTGGGTTAATCTCGGTGCTAACATTTGTGAGTACACCACTTATTTAAGGTAACTTATAATGGATACTCGCATTCAATTTAGAGTTGATGAAGAAACAAAACGTTTAGCGCAGCTAATGGCTGAAAGCCAAGGCCGTACTCTTAGCGACGCATGCAGAGAACTTGCAGAAGGTTTAGCTGAAGAACAGCGAAAAGCCATGAGCCATGATGCATGGTTATCGGAACAAATAAATGCAGCATTTGATAAGTTTGATAACGGAAATGCTAATTTTATTGTACACGATGAAGCGAAAGCATTAATGGAAGCAAGAAAGCAGAAAATCCGCAATAGAAATAAGTCATGATATTGTGGGAAGAAGAATCACTAAATGATCGTGAAAAAATATTTGAATTTCTTTTTGGTTTTAATCCAAGTGCAGCAGAAAAAACTGATCAAATTATTGAAGCTAAAGTTGAGAACTTACTAGAACAGCCACTAATGGGTGTTAAAAAAGACATTTTTCGTGGAAGAGTACTAATTATTCCAGAAATATCAATGATTGTTTCTTATTCGGTCGATGTTGAAACGATTAGAATAATGCGAGTTTTGCACCAAAAGCAGAATTTTCCACCAGAATAAAGGCAACTAACGCGGTTTTAAGCGGCAAATTATAGTTGGCTAAAATGTGTGAGGTACGAACAACAGCCAACTGTTATTTGTCCTTTTGAGTGCCTTGTTCAAGTACCTGTTTAACGCCGATAACCTGGCCAAGGTGTTTCGTGGTAAATTTATCGCACTGTTGTGCGACTCGGGGTATTATCTACCGCCTAACACCCCAACCTCATGGGTGGCTGACTGTCATCATGTGGGCAAAGGTGACAGTGCATTAACCTACCTTGCGCGCTATCTTTATCGTGGGGTGATTAATGAAAACAATATCTTATCAATACACCACGACCAAGTAACGTTTCAATACCAATACAGTCAAACCAAGCAGTATAAAACCATCACTGAGCACGCTACCGCCTTTTTATGGCGCGTACTGCAACATGTACTGCCTAAAGGGTTTCGACGAGCGCGCAATTATGGGTTTTTACACGGGAATGCTAAACGTACATTAAAGCGGTTACAGCTAATGCTTCACGTGGTATTGCCGCCCATAGCTCCAGCCCCCAAACAAGGGGTTTGCTGCCCTCAATGTAAAGCGTACATGACCCTATACCTGATGCGACGAGCGCAGCGCGTGATTATTGGTTACCCGGTTTAGAACAAGGATGTGCCTAAGCAAATGGAATTGTTGCGCCCAGCATATTCACTGAGTGAGGATTTTATTTATAAGCGAAAAATAAGTGACAAAAAAGAGTTACGTGACGATATTGCTCAACTAAACTGGGTGATAGTAGACAGACTCGGCTTGAAAACAACCGCTAGAAAGTTCCGCAAAGAGACAACCCACCTCAGTTTTATTTATTTACTTATAAAGAGTACACATCAACAACGGGCTTGTTCAACAACAGGATTAAGTTGCGGCAAGCGCAACCTATCCTTTATTTATTATATTTATTTTTTATTTACATCACTAATATGTTTTTTTAAAGACTCTACTTTCGCTTCACAAGACTTTCTTTGTGTCTCTGGCATATCAGAACACTTTTGATACTGGCTATTAGATTTACTCATAGCAACAGCAATTGAAAGGCAGAGTGGATCTGTACACTTTCTAGGATCTTCTTCATATGCTTTATTAACACAACCAGTCAAGTTAAGAGTTAAAATTAAAATAATCCATTTCATCATATATCCTTTTTGAAACCACAATAAATATAGACACAATGACTCCCCACGAGGTGCTAGCCTCTGAACGTGGGTTAGTTTTACAAACCAGAGCCATAATATATGTGTCAACAATATAAAACAGAGGCTAGCATGATAAAACATAACATACTTTTCATTGGTTTAGATACTCACAAAACATTTACCGAAATCGCTTACATTGAAGATCAACGCGGCGCTAAAGCAATTCATTTAGGTAAAATTCTCAGCAACAAAGCCGCTTTCAAAAAACTTGCTCGACAATTGGAATCAAAATATCCTGATGCCACACTGCATTTTGTTTATGAAGCAGGACCTTGCGGCTACTGGATTTACCGCTTGCTCACCAGCCTTCATCATTGTTGTTATGTCATTGCACCTTCCCTTATTCCTAAAAAGCCTGGTGAGCGCATTAAAACTGATAAACGTGATGCGCTCAAACTCGCTAAATTACTTAAATCCGAAGACCTAACCCCCATTTATGTCCCTGAGCCTGAAGATGAAGCCGTGCGAGATTTATCACGTGCTCGTGAAACCGCCATGAAAGATTTAAAAGATGCAAAATACCCACTCAAAGCATTACTATTACGAAACAACATTAACTGCAAAGTAAAAGATAATTGGTCATTACAACATTTGCGGTGGCTCGCTGAATTAGTATTACCTCACCCATGCCAACAAATTGTATTACAAGAAGTTGTTTCTACGATTACCGAGCGACTAAAACGCTTAAAAAGATTGGATAATGAATTAACACATCAAGTAAAAAACTGGCGCTACTATCGTGTTGTTAAAGCCATTCAAGCCATGCGTGGTGTCAGGTTATTAGTCGCAACAGGGGTTATTGCTGAATTAGGTGATTTAACACGCTTTGACCACCCCAGAAAATTAATGAGTTACCTTGGTCTTGTGCCAAGTGAGCAGTCGAGTGGCGGAAAACGCCGCTTAGGTGCTATTACCAAGTGTGGTAATAGCCGTGCAAGACGACTACTGGTCGAAGGTGCACACGCGTATAAACACAACGCCAATATTTCAAAAGAAATGCTACTCAGGCAGGAAGGTTTAAGCAAAGAAGTTATCGATATGGCATGGCAAGCGCAATTAAGGCTATGTCGTCGATACAATCGTCTGAGGCATAAAGGTAAGCATCGTAATATCGTTGTAACCGCAATTGCTAGAGAAATGATAGCGTATATTTGGGCTATCTCACGTGAAGTTATACTGCCTGTTGTTGATGTGAAATTACGTTTAGCAAGGATGCCTGCATGAATAGGTTTTTAAGAAAAAGTTTTGAGTTAGCGCATGGGATCAAGCATCGGGTGTGGCACAACCACCGACGGCGTTAGGATGGCAATAGCCTAGCGGCTATTGAACCACGAACATAGACTGAAGACAGGTGCCACGACGAAATGAGTAAGGTAGGCGCTGTTAACCAACAGGTTAATAATCCACGAATATCAGTATGATAACCGACGAAATTACTTGCTTCATTCTATGCGTTAACTCACTTAATTTACAAAGTGAATATTATGGTTCTTAGATTAATGAACAAGGATCGGTGTATTTAACTTGACGTGGGGAGTCATACCAACGCCTAAATAACAGGCTTAAAATTGTTGGCTATAATAACGAGCGCAGCGAAGGAAGCCAACTGTTTTAA